>NZ_PQSR01000117.1 GCF_002920635.1 Streptomyces sp. Ru72
AGCTCGTCGATGGCGTCCAGCACGGCCTGGCGGGTGCGGGGCAGTACCGGACGGGTGCCGTTGAGGACGTGCGAGACGGTCGCTACGGACACGCCCGCACTCCGTGCGACATCGGCCATGGTTGCCATCGGGTCCCCTCCTCGGCGGTCTTTCCCTCTCAGGCCGTCCGGCGGTGAACGTATCCCATTCGGCGCCCGACGTAAACGCTTGCGCAAGCGTTTACGTCGCTTCGGCATGCTCCGGCCCGCACCGGCGTCGGGCTCGTCGCCTCGGTTCCTGTGGCATGGCTGCCGCCCCGGCGGTGCGGGTCCCCGTGCGCAGGCACTGCGACCCGGCCGAAAACGGAATGGTCGGTGCCGCTATCGTCGGTGTGCCCGCGCCGCCCCGGCAGGGCCAGCCCCGACCAGTGGAGATGCCATGCCCAGCCGTCCCTCGGCGACCCGTCGCACCGTCCTGCGCGGGGCGGCGCTCACCCCGGTCGCCGGGCTCGGCCTCGCGGCCTGTTCGGCGGTCGGAGAGGGCGCGACGGCACCGGACGCGACCCCCACCGCACCGGTCGCGCTGGGTGCCGACAGCGAGGTCCCCAAGGGTGGCGCGAAGCTGTACCGGAACGAGAACGTGGTGGTGAGCCGCGCGGCGGACGGCTCCCTGAAGGCGTACAGCACGATCTGCACACACGCCGGGTGCCCCATCAACAAACTCTCCGGGACGACACTCGTCTGCCCCTGCCACGGGAGCGAGTTCGACGCCCTCACCGGCAAGGTGGTGCAGGCCCCGGCCACCGAGCCGCTGCACGAACTGCCCGTCCAGGTGAAGAACGGCAGGATCGTGGCGGGCCCGGCGGCCTGAGACGCTCACCCGGCCACGGTCAGTCCCAGTCCCAGCAGATCCCCACGATCCCTGACCGGACCCGCGGCTCCACCAGGTGCACCGAGTGGTGCAGCCCGCTCGGCCGCAGCTCCTGGAGGCCGCTGCGCGGGGCGGCCTCGGACTGCTGGGTGAACCGGTGGCAGCGCACCGGCAGCGCCGTCTCGTCGAAGCGCACCTGGAGCGCGTACTGCCCGCCCGGCACGCGGAACCGTCGGACGTGTTCGCAGGAGATGCCCGCGGTGCCGTCCTCGAAGGCGTAGCGGAAGAGGAACGTATCGCCGGAGTGGAGCCGCGTGTCGAAGAGCAGCTCGGCGACCAGCAGGCCGGTGTCGTGGTGCCGGCGCACACGTCCCGTGCGGCAGTTCTCGAGGGCGTGCACCGCGATCCGCTCGGGGGCGCATCCCGGATCGCCGTGGTGAACGGCGATGTAGCGGTCCACGCCGTCCCGGTGGGCGCGCACGATGTGGTGCGACTCCCGCGCCAGCAGTTCCCGGCGTGATCCTATGCGCACGCGGTCGTGGTGGCCGATGGCGAGCAGTCCGTCGTCGAGCGGTGCCTCCAGCTCGGCGAGGAGCTGTTCCAGGACGCCGGAGGCCTCCACCAGGGCCCGGTACGAACGGCCTGCGGGACGGTCCGGGCCCGGCTGCTCGTCGGAGGTGGCGAGCAGCCGGATCAGGGACTCGTCCGGCAGCTGAAGGATCTCCTCCAGGGCGCGCACCGCGCGCAGGGACTCCGGCCGCTGAGGGCGGCGCGCGCCCTGCTGCCAGTAGCTCAGGCTCGTCACTCCGACCCTGACCCCGTGCCGCGACAGGTGGTGCTGCACGCGCTGCAGCGGCAGTCCTCGGGCAGCGATCGCGGCGCGCAGTGCGACGTGGAAGGGGCCGCCGCGCAGAGCCGCCTCCAACTCCACCGGGACGACGTCCGCATGCTGTGTGCCGTGCCGCATACAGGGGGGCCTTTCTGTGAATGTGCGCGACGGCTGGTCAGACCGTGCGCAGGTCGTGCCGGGGCGCCCGGGGCGTGCGAGGCTCGTTCACAAGCGAACCTCTCCGTTCGCGGCCCGAAGTTTCCCCGCATTGAAGCGTGTTGACCAAGCCCCGACAACACCTGATGGCGGCTCCTCACCGGGCGGTGTCCGGAATGCGTTCGGTGGGACGGGCGCGAACCCCGGTCGTGGGACCGAGGGTGGCTGCGCGGCAGCGGAGGGTGCCCGACGTGCCACGGCGTTCCGGGCGGGCCGGGCGCCGCCCGCCGACGGCCGTGGGCGGCCCCGGCGGGTCGCGAGGCGGACCGCCGCCGGTGGGGCGGCCGGACAGCCGAGACGTCCCGGTCGAGCCGGCCTCCGGCGCCCCTGCTGCTGTCCACAGGGGCGCCGCGCTGTCGGCCCCCGCCAGTAGGGTGTGAGACATGGCCGACCCCTCCAGCTACCGCCCCAAGCCAGGAGAGATCCCGGACTCTCCCGGGGTCTACCGGTTCCGTGACGAGCACCGCCGGGTGATCTACGTCGGAAAGGCGAAAAGCCTGCGTCAGCGCCTGGCGAACTACTTCCAGGACCTGGCGAACCTCCACCCGCGCACCCGCACCATGGTCACCACGGCCGCGTCCGTGGAGTGGACCGTGGTGTCCACGGAGGTCGAGGCCCTGCAGCTGGAGTACACCTGGATCAAGGAGTTCGACCCCCGGTTCAACGTCAAGTACCGCGACGACAAGAGCTACCCGTATCTCGCGGTGACGATGAACGAGGAGTTCCCGCGGGTGCAGGTGATGCGCGGCCAGAAGCGCAAGGGCGTGCGGTACTTCGGGCCGTACTCGCATGCCTGGGCGATCCGCGACACCGTGGACCTGCTGCTGCGCGTCTTCCCCGTGCGCACCTGCTCGGCCGGCGTCTTCAAGAACGCGGCCCGCACCGGCCGCCCCTGCCTGCTCGGCTACATCGGCAAGTGCTCCGCGCCCTGTGTGGGCCGGATCTCCCCCGAGGACCACGGCGAACTGGCGGAGGAGTTCTGCGACTTCATGGCCGGCCGCACGGGGACCTACCTCCGTCGTCTGGAGAAGCAGATGATGGAGGCGGCCGAGGAGATGGAGTACGAGCGGGCCGCCCGACTGCGCGACGACATAGAGGCCTTGAAAAAGGCCATGGAGAAGAACGCGGTCGTGCTCACGGACGCGACCGACGCCGACCTCATCGCGGTCGCCGAGGACGAACTCGAAGCAGCCGTGCAGATCTTCCACGTGCGCGGCGGGCGCGTGCGCGGCCAGCGCGGCTGGGTCACCGACAAGGTCGAGGAGATCACCACCGGCGCCCTCGTCGAGCACGCCCTACAGCAGCTCTACGGCGACGAGACGGGCGACTCGGTGCCCAAGGAGGTCCTCGTCCCGGCGTTGCCCGATCCGATAGAGCCCGTCCAGGACTGGCTCACCGGCCGACGCGGGTCGAACGTGTCGCTGCGCATCCCGCAGCGCGGCGACAAGAAGGCACTGATGGAGACCGTGCAGCGCAACGCCCAGCAGGCGCTCGCACTGCACAAGACCAAGCGCGCCTCCGACCTGACCACGCGCTCGCGTGCCCTGGAGGAGATCGCCGGCGCCCTCGACCTGGAGAGCGCCCCCCTCAGGATCGAGTGCTACGACATCTCGCACCTTCAGGGCGAGGACGTCGTGGCCTCCATGGTCGTCTTCGAGGACGGGCTGCAGCGCAAGAGCGAGTACCGCCGCTTCCAGATCAAGGGCTTCGCGGGCCAGGACGACGTCCGGTCCATGCACGAGGTGATCACCCGCCGCTTCCGGCGCTACCTGGCCGAGAAGGAGAAGACCGGGGAGTGGGCGGACGGCGAGGCGCTCACCGAGGACGACGGGCGGCCCAAGCGGTTCGCCTACCCGCCGCAGCTCGTCGTCGTCGACGGCGGGCAGCCGCAGGTCGCCGCGGCCCGGCGGGCCCTGGACGAGCTCGGCATCGACGACATAGCCGTGTGCGGCCTCGCTAAGCGGTTGGAGGAGGTGTGGCTGCCGGACGAGGAGGACCCGGTGGTCCTGCCCCGCACCAGCGAGGGTCTCTACCTTCTCCAGCGGGTCCGGGACGAGGCGCACCGCTTCGCGATCACCTACCAGCGCAGCAAGCGGACCAGGCGCCTCAGGTCGAGCCCCCTGGACGACGTGCCGGGCCTCGGCGAGACCCGCAAGCAGGCGCTCATCAAGCACTTCGGCTCGGTGAAGCGACTGCGTTCCGCGACAGTCGACCAGATTCAGGAGGTTCCCGGCATCGGCCGCAAGACCGCCGAGACCATCGCCGTGGCCCTCGCCCAGGCGACCCCGGCCGCACCCGCCGTCAACATGGCGACTGGAGAGATCATGGAGGAGGAGGAACCCGTTACGACGGGGGGTTCCTCCGGGGAACCCGTGTCCACGGGCGCCCCGCACGAGCGACGGGGGCAGGAGACATGACCGAGCACGACCAGCACGCAGAAGAACGACCGGAGCTGAACCGGCCGGATCGCCCGGACCGCAGGGAGTCGGGCGAGGACCAAGGGCGGCAGCAGGCCGCCCAGGACAACGGAGCACAGGTGAGTACGGGCAGTGAAACGGCCGGGATCCCCGAGGCGGCGATCCCCGAGTTGGTGATCATCTCCGGCATGTCCGGCGCCGGCCGTTCGACGGCCGCCAAGTGTCTGGAGGACCTCGGCTGGTTCGTCGTCGACAACCTGCCGCCCGCCCTGATCCCCACCATGGTGGAGCTGGGCGCGCGCTCCCAGGGCAACGTCGCCCGGATCGCGGTCGTCGTCGACGTCCGAGGCCGCCGCTTCTTCGACAACCTCCGCGAGTCCCTGGCCGACCTGGAGGCGAAGAACGTCACCCGGAGGATCGTCTTCCTGGAGTCCTCCGACGAGGCCCTGGTGCGCCGTTTCGAGTCCGTGCGCCGTCCGCACCCCCTCCAGGGCGACGGCCGCATCGTCGACGGCATCGCCGCCGAGCGCGAGCTGCTGCGCGAGCTGCGGGGCGACGCCGACCTGGTGATAGACACCTCCAGCCTGAACGTGCACGAGCTGCGCGCCAAGATGGACGCCCAGTTCGCGGGCGAGGAGGAGCCCGAGCTGAGGGCCACCGTGATGTCCTTCGGCTTCAAGTACGGCCTCCCGGTCGACGCCGACCTCGTCGCCGACATGCGCTTCCTGCCCAACCCGCACTGGGTCCCGGAGCTGCGCCCCTACACCGGCCTCAACGAGGAGGTGGCCGCCTATGTCTTCAACCAGCCCGGCGCCAAGGAGTTCCTCGACCGCTACGCCGAGCTGCTGCGGCTGATCGCGGCCGGGTACCGCCGCGAGGGCAAGCGCTACGTGACCATTGCCATCGGCTGCACCGGCGGCAAGCACCGCTCCGTCGCCATGTCGGAGAAGCTGGCCGCCCGCCTGGCCGCCGAAGGAGTGGAGACCGTGGTCGTGCACCGGGACATGGGGCGCGAGTGACCGGACGTACTCCGCGGCTGAGCAGGCTGCGCCGAGTGGTGCCCGAGGGCCGTGGCGGCCGGGCGCGCCGCCGTGGCGCCCAGCCGAAGGTGGTCGCCCTCGGCGGCGGCATGGGCCTGTCCGCCTCGCTCGCCGCACTGCGCCGGATCACCGGCGACCTCACCGCCGTCGTCACCGTCGCCGACGACGGCGGCTCCAGCGGGCGTCTGCGTGACGAACTGGGCGTACTCCCGCCCGGGGACCTGCGCAAGGCGCTGGCCGCGCTGTGCGGTGACGACGACTGGGGCCAGACCTGGTCCCGCGTCATCCAGCACCGCTTCCAGTCAAAGGGCGACCTGCACGACCACGCGGTCGGCAACCTGCTGATCGTGGCCCTGTGGGAGCAGCTCGGCGACCACGTTCAGGCCCTGGACCTGGTGGGCAGGCTGCTGGGCGCCCATGGCCGGGTGCTGCCCATGTCCGCCGTGCCACTGGAGCTCCAGGCGCTGGTCAAGGGCCACGACCCGGAGCGCCCGGACGAGATCGACACCGTACGGGGACAGGCGACCGTCGCGCTCACCCCGGGCGAGGTGCAGTCCGTGCACCTGGTGCCGAACGACCCGCCCGCCGTCCCGGAGGCCGTGGAAGCGGTCCTGGACGCCGACTGGGTGGTGCTCGGGCCCGGGTCCTGGTTCTCCTCGGTGATCCCGCATCTGCTCGTGCCCGAACTCCTGGACGCCCTCGTCGAGACGAAGGCGCGCCGGGTCCTCTCCCTGAACCTCGCCCCGCAGCCCGGAGAGACCGAGGGCTTCTCCCCGCAGCGTCATTTGGAGGTTTTGGGACGACACGCCCCTAAACTCGCCCTGGATGTGGTGTTGGCCGACCAGGCCGCCGTGCTCGACCGTGCCTTGCTGACCGAGGCCGCCCAGCGGTTCGGTGCCGCGGTCGAGCTGGCCCCGGTGGCCCGGACCGACGGAACCCCGCGGCACGACCCGGAGCTGTTGGCCGCCGCGTACGACCGTATTTTTCGGATGCATGGAAGGATCGGCCCATGGCGATGACGGCAGCGGTGAAGGACGAGATCTCCCGGCTTCCCGTCACCCGGACCTGCTGCAGGAAAGCGGAGGTCTCGGCGATCCTGCGGTTCGCGGGCGGACTCCACCTGGTCAGCGGCCGCATCGTGATCGAGGCGGAGCTGGACACCGCGATGGCGGCCCGGCGGCTCAAGCGGGACATCCTGGAGATCTTCGGCCACAGCTCCGAGCTGATCGTGATGGCGCCCGGCGGTCTGCGACGCGGCTCCCGCTACGTCGTGCGGGTGGTCGCGGGCGGTGACCAGCTGGCCCGGCAGACCGGCCTCGTCGACGGCCGGGGCCGCCCGATCCGCGGTCTGCCCCCGCAGGTGGTCTCCGGGGCCACCTGTGACGCGGAGGCGGCCTGGCGCGGCGCGTTCCTGGCGCACGGCTCGCTGACGGAGCCCGGCCGCTCGTCGTCCCTGGAGGTCACCTGCCCCGGCCCCGAGGCCGCGCTCGCCCTGGTGGGTGCCGCCCGGCGGCTGTCGATCGCCGCGAAGGCCCGCGAGGTGCGCGGCGTGGACCGGGTGGTCGTACGGGACGGCGACGCGATCGGCGCCCTGCTCACCCGCCTCGGCGCGCACGAGTCCGTGCTGGCCTGGGAGGAGCGGCGGATGCGCCGCGAGGTCCGCGCCACGGCCAACCGCCTCGCCAACTTCGACGACGCCAACCTGCGCCGCTCGGCCCGCGCCGCGGTCGCCGCCGGCGCACGGGTGGCGCGTGCCCTGGAGATCCTCGGCGACGAGGTGCCCGAGCACCTCGCGGCCGCGGGCCGACTGCGCATGGAGCACAAGCAGGCATCGCTGGAAGAACTGGGCGCCCTCGCCGACCCGCCGCTCACGAAGGACGCGGTCGCGGGCCGTATCCGCCGACTGCTGGCGATGGCCGACAAGCGTGCCGCGGACCTCGGCATCCCGGGCACGGAGTCCAATCTCACGGAGGAGATGGCGGACAACATGGTCGGGTGACTCCGTAAGCCCGACGGGCCGGTGGCGACGCGCACTTGAGGCGTCGTCACCGGCCTTTGTCCGTCCTTGATGCGCCCTTGACTCGATCATGGATTGTCATGAGCCTGGCACCTGATTCGCCGCTGTGGCGAACCATCGCTAGGGGGATCCATGAGACACAGAGCGAGATCGATCCTCGCTGTCGGCACACTCCTGCTCGGTGGAGCGGGCCTCGCACCCATCGCCCAGGCACAGAGCGGGACGTCCTCCCCACCCGACCCGGAGGAGGTCAGGGTCTTCCACGCCGAGGTGACCCAGAAGCAGATACCCCTGCTGCTCGAGGCGGGCCAGGACGGTCATGAACTCGGCGAGCGGGTGACCGGCAGCGGCAGGAGCACCGTCGAGGTCTACCTCACCGACCGGCAGGCCGGGAAGCTCAGGAAGCAGGGCCTCCGCCTCACCGAGCACGCACTGTCGGCGAAGGCCGAGACGCGCGTCGAGAACGCGGCCCAGGGCGTGTTCCGCCCGTACAGCGGAAGCGGCGGTCTGAAGGAAGAGATCGGCAGAACGGGTCAGGCCCACCCCGCTCTCACCAAGGTCGTCTCCATCGGCAAGACGATCAACGGCCAGGACATTCTCGCGGTCAAACTGACCAAGAACGCGAGGAAGTCCAGGGACGGCTCGAAGCCCTCCGTGCTGTACATGTCCAACCAGCACGCACGCGAGTGGATCACTCCGGAGATGACTCGCCGGCTGATGCACCACTACCTGGACCACTACGCCACGGACAAGCGCATCAAGAAGATCGTCGACTCCACCGAACTGTGGTTCGTCCTGTCGGCCAACCCGGACGGCTACGACTACACGTTCAAGGACCCGGACACCCGTCTGTGGCGCAAGAACCTGAGGGACGTCAACGGCGACGGAGTGATCGGCGTCGGTGACGGAGTCGACCTCAACCGCAACTTCGCCTACAAGTGGGGCTACGACGACGAGGGTTCGTACCCCCCTGCCCACCAGCGAGACCTACCGCGGCGCGAGCCCCCAGTCCGAGCCCGAGACCCGGGCGCTCGACAGGTTCGAGAAGCGCATCGGATTCAGGTACGGCATCAACTACCACTCCGCCGCCGAACTGCTTCTCTACGGCGTCGGCTGGCAGGTGGCGACCCCGACCCCCGACGACGTCCTCTACAAGGCGCTCGCCGGTACCCCGGACAAACCCGCGATCCCCGGCTACCGCTCGCAGGTGTCCTCGGAGCTGTACACGACCAACGGCGAGGCGGACGGCCACGCGTCCAACGTCAACGGCATGGCGATGTTCACCCCCGAGATGTCTACCTGCCAGACCGCGTCCGGCATCGACCCGAACGACGCCTGGAACGCCGCCGACTGCCAGTCCGTCTTCAACTTCCCCGATGACGAGAAGCTGATCCAGCAGGAGTTCCAGAGGAACATCCCGTTCGCGCTCTCCGTCGCCGAGACCGCCTCCCACCCGGACCGGCCGTCCTCCTCGGTCGGCATCGACGCGCCCGACTTCACCCCGGCGACGTTCTCCACCTCCTACGCGCGCGGCGCGGACCAGGAGGTCTCCGTCGTCGTACGCAAGTCCGTACGCGACAAGGAGCTGAAGTACCGAGTCAACGGCGGCCGCGTCGAGGCCCGGGCGCTCAGGCCCTGGAAGGGCGGAAAGACCTACGGGGGCGACGACAACCTCTACTTCGACGAGTACCGGGCCAAGGTCCGAGGCGGCCACCCCGGCGACAAGGTCGAGGTCTGGTTCACCGGCGAGACCCGCGGCGGGCGGAAGACGTCCGGCAAGCACTTCACCTACACCGTGGCCGAGCGGCCCAAGGCGGACGTCCTCGTCGTCGCCGAGGAGGGAGTCAAGGCCACCCAGGCCCAGGCCTATGTGGACGCCTTGAAGGCGGCGGGCCGCAAGGCGATCGTCTGGGACGTCGCCACCCAGGGCGCGCCCGACGCGCTCGGGGTGCTCCACCACTTCAAGGCGGTCGTCCACTACACGGGCGCGAGCGTCCCCGGCAACGCCACCCAGCTCCAGCTGCGCGCCTACCTCAACGAGGGCGGCAAGCTGATCGAGGCCGGGGAGCAGGCAGGCGGCACCGTCGACCTCGGCGGCGGCAACCTCTCGGACGACTTCAGTCAGTACTACCTCGGCGCCTACTCGCGTACGACGGCGCCGGGGGTCACCGGATTCGCCGGCTCCGGCAAGCTCGGCGGCGTCACCGCAGGCCTCGGCGACGCGCCCGGCAACCCGCTGGACAAGGCCGGGGCGTACGGCGTCACCTCCGAAGAACTGCCCGCGGACAAGTACCCGCAGTTCGCCAGTGCGGGGGCGGGCCTGTTCACCGGGGCGGCCAACCCCTACCAGCCCTACGCGGGCTCGTACATGGCCGCGGCCGCGCACACCGACAACGCCTACAAGCGGCTCACCCGCACCGTCGACCTCACAAGGGTGAGCGCGGCCGACACACCCGCCCTGCGCACCCGGCTGCTGTGGGACACCGAACCGGGCTACGACCACGCCGTGGTCGAGGTCCACACCGTCGGGGCCGACGACTGGACCACGCTGCCGGAGGCCGGCGGCGCCACGAGCGACGCCGTGCCCGCGGACTGCGACGCCGGGTTCCTGGTGGGCGAGCACCCCTGGCTCAAGCACTATCTGACCGTGGCGTCGGGCGGCTGCGGCGCGAAAGGCACCACCGGCGCGTGGCACAGCCTGACCGGCGCGTCCAACGGCTGGCAACAGGTGAGCTTCGACCTGAGCGCGTACGCGGGGAAGACGGTCGAGGTCTCGCTGAGCTACATCACCGACCCGGGCACCGGCGGCCACGGCGTCCTCGCCGACGAGGCCTCGCTCGTCGTCGGCGGCTCGGCCGTCGAGACGGAGGGCTTCGAGACGTCCCTCGGGGCCTGGCGCGTGGCGGGACCGCCCGCCGGCAGTCCGGCCGTCCTCAAGGACTGGGCTCGCACCGGAACCCTGTTCAGCACTTACGGAGCGGTCACCACGGACCGTACGGTGCTGCTCGGCTTCGGCCTGGAGCACCTGACCTCCGCGGGCGGCCGGACGGCCCTGATCGGCAAGGCACTCAACGCGCTCGGCCTCTGACGGCCGGTAGTCAACGGCAGTTGGTCCCATGTCGCCGGAACGAGTGACGGGGCCGTCGTGCCCGGGCGGTCCGTACCCCTACTGGCGGGTACGGACCGCCCTGCCGTGTATGAGGCATCTCGATGTCACCACGGCTGCCTCAGGGAGGTAGGGTCGTAGGCGGTCGGGGACATCCCATACAGCTCGCCGGCGTCGAACCCGGCGTACCAACGAGGAGATCGGTTCGTGACGATCCGCGTAGGCATCAACGGCTTTGGCCGCATCGGTCGTAACTACTTCCGCGCGCTGCTGGAGCAGGGTGCAGACATCGAGATCGTGGCTGTCAACGACCTGGGTGACACCGCGACCACCGCTCACCTGCTGAAGTACGACACCATCCTCGGCCGCCTCAAGGAGGAGGTGTCCCACACCGAGGACACCATCACCGTCGGCGGCAAGACCATCAAGGTCCTGTCCGAGCGCAACCCCGCCGACATCCCGTGGGGTGAGCTGGGCGTCGACATCGTCATCGAGTCGACCGGCATCTTCACCAAGAAGGAAGACGCCGCCAAGCACCTCGCCGGTGGCGCCAAGAAGGTCCTCATCTCGGCCCCGGCCAAGGACGAGGACATCACCATCGTGATGGGTGTCAACCAGGACAAGTACGACCCGGCGAACCACCACGTCATCTCCAACGCCTCCTGCACCACCAACTGTGTGGCGCCGATGGCGAAGGTCCTCGACGAGAACTTCGGCATCGTCAAGGGTCTGATGACGACGGTGCACGCGTACACGAACGACCAGCGCATCCTGGACTTCCCGCACAAGGACCTGCGCCGCGCCCGTGCCGCCGCCGAGAACATCATCCCGACCACCACGGGTGCCGCGAAGGCCACCGCGCTGGTCCTGCCGCAGCTCAAGGGCAAGCTGGACGGCATCGCCATGCGCGTCCCGGTCCCGACCGGCTCGGTCACCGACCTGGTCGTGGAGCTCTCCCGCGAGGTCACCAAGGAAGAGGTCAACGCCGCCTTCCAGAAGGCCGCCGAGGGCGAGCTCAAGGGTCTCCTCGACTACACCGAGGACCAGATCGTCTCCTCCGACATCGTCAACGCCCCGGCGTCCTGCACCTTCGACTCCTCCCTGACCATGGTCCAGGAGGGCAAGAACGTGAAGGTCATCGGTTGGTACGACAACGAGTGGGGCTACTCCAACCGCCTCGTCGACCTGACGGTCTTCGTCGGCAACCAGCTCTGATCGCTCCAAGCAGGCATCCCATGCGGTAGCAGGGCTCGGGCAGCGCACGGTCGCGCTGCCCGAGCCCTGACGCACGTGCGGCGGGCCCCGGCGCGCCCACGGACCGATCGGCCCGGACCGGCCGTCCGGATCGATCAGCCCTCGTACGATCAAGAGCTTTCCCCAGGAGTCCGACCCATGAAGACGATCGACGAACTTCTCTCCGAAGGCGTGGACAACAAGCGGGTCTTCGTCCGCGCCGACCTCAACGTGCCGCTCGCCGACGGCCTCATCACCGACGACGGCCGCATCCGTGCCGTCCTGCCCACCGTCAAGGCCCTCGCCGAGGCGGGCGCCAAGGTGGTCGTAGCCTCCCACCTGGGCCGCCCCAAGGGCGCCCCGGACCCGGCCTTCTCCCTGCTGCCCGCCGCCGAGCGCCTCGGTGAACTCCTCGGGGCGCCCGTGGCGTTCGCCCAGGACACCGTCGGTCCCGCCGCCCACGACGCGGTCGACGGCCTCCAGCCGGGTCAGGTCGCGGTCATCGAGAACCTGCGCTTCAACCCCGGCGAGACGTCCAAGGACGACACCGAGCGAGGCGAGTTCGCGGACCGGCTCGCCGCCCTCGCCGATGTGTACGTGAGTGACGGCTTCGGCGCCGTCCACCGCAAGCACGCCTCCGTCTACGACCTCCCGGCCCGGCTGCCGCACTACGCCGGCTACCTCATCGCCACCGAGGTCGGCGTCCTGAAGAAGCTCACCGAGGACGTCCAGCGGCCCTACGTCGTCGCTCTCGGCGGCGCCAAGGTCTCCGACAAGCTGGCGGTCATCGACCAGCTGCTCTCCAAGGCCGACCGTCTCCTCATCGGCGGCGGCATGGCGTACACCTTCCTCAAGGCCAAGGGCTACGAGGTCGGCAAGTCGCTGCTGCAGGAGGACCAGATCCCGGCCGTCCAGGAATACCTCGAGCGCGCCGAGAAGACCGGCGTCGAGCTGGTCCTGCCCGTCGACGCCCTCGTCTCTCCCGACTTCCCGGACCTGAAGACCAAGGCCCCGGCCAACCCCACCGCCGTCGCCGCGGACGCGATCCCGGCCGACCAGGAGGGTCTGGACATCGGTCCTCAGACCCGCAAGCTGTATGCCTCGAAGCTCGCCGACGCGGCCACCGTCTTCTGGAACGGCCCGATGGGCGTCTTCGAGCACCCCGACTTCGCCGAGGGCACCAAGGCGGTCGCCCAGGCCCTCGTCGACTCCCAGGGCTTCACCGTGGTCGGCGGCGGCGACTCCGCCGCGGCCGTCCGCATCCTGGGATTCGACGAATCGGCATTCGGTCACATCTCGACCGGTGGCGGCGCCTCCCTCGAGTACCTCGAGGGCAAGACGCTCCCCGGCCTCGCCGCACTGGAGGACTGAACCTTGAGCACCCGCACGCCGCTGATGGCGGGCAACTGGAAGATGAACCTCAACCACCTCGAGGCCATCGCCCACGTCCAGAAGCTCGCCTTCGCCCTGGCGGACAAGGACTACGAGGCCGTCGAGGTCGCCGTCCTGCCGCCCTTCACCGACCTGCGCTCCGTACAGACCCTGGTCGACGGGGACAAGCTCAAGATCAAGTACGGCGCCCAGGACCTCTCGGCGCACGACTCCGGTGCCTACACCGGCGAGATCTCGGGCTCGATGCTGGCCAAGCTGAAGTGCACCTACGTGGTGATCGGGCACTCCGAGCGCCGCCAGTACCACGGCGAGAGCGACGATCTTGTGAACGCCAAGGTCAAGGCCGCCTACAAGCACGGCCTGACCCCGATCCTGTGCGTCGGTGAGGAGCTGGAGGTCCGCGAGGCGGGCGAGCACGTCACCCACACGCTCGCCCAGGTCGAGGGCGGCCTGAAGGACATCCCGGCCGAGCAGGCCGAGTCCATCGTGATCGCCTACGAGCCCGTCTGGGCCATCGGCACCGGCAAGGTCTGCGGCGCCGAGGACGCCCAGGAGGTCTGCGCCGCCATCCGCGCCAAGATCGCCGAGCTGTACACGCACGACGCCGCCGGCATGGTCCGCATCCAGTACGGCGGCTCGGTGAAGTCCGGCAACGTCGCAGAGATCATGGCGAAGCCGGACATCGACGGCGCGCTGGTCGGCGGCGCCTCGCTCGATGCCGACGAGTTCGTCAAGATCGTCCGCTTCCGCGACCAGTAAGTGCTTCCGGGGGGCGATCCGTCGTACTCTTGCGGGGGCAAGGTGGTCCGCCATCCTGCCCCCGTCGTCCATCCGAATCCGAGGAAGTTGGTCCAGCCGTGGTTTTGGGGTTCTCGATCGCCCTGATCGTCTTCAGCCTGCTGCTGATGCTGCTGGTGCTGATGCACAAGGGGAAGGGCGGCGGCCTCTCCGACATGTTCGGTGGCGGCATGCAGTCCTCCGTCGGCGGCTCGTCGGTCGCCGAGCGCAACCTCGACCGGATCACCATCGTGATCGGTCTGCTCTGGCTCGCCTGCATCGTGGTGCTCGGCATCCTGATGAAGACCAACCACTAGCGTCGGCCGGTATCGGCAGGCCGCACAAAACGCATATAGAGCACGTAACGCCCCATGTTCGGTACGGGTCTTCGGACCCGGCCTATCATGGGGCTTGCGTCTGGGGGCGGGGGTAACTCCCATCACTGGACGCGCGTTGGGCCTTACGTAGACTGAGGCGCTCGCAGCGAAGCGAAACGCCGACTCGCTTCGCGGCACCATCACGCAGGGAGTTACGACCGTGGCAAGTGGCAACGCGATCCGAGGAAGCCGGGTCGGGGCGGGGCCGATGGGCGAGGCCGAGCGCGGCGAGTCCGCGCCGCGTCTGCGCATCTCCTTCTGGTGCTCCAACGGGCACGAGACGCAGCCGAGCTTCGCCAGCGACGCGCAGGTTCCCGACACCTGGGACTGCCCCCGCTGCGGCTTCCCGGCCGGACAGGACCGGGACAACCCGCCGGACCCGCCGCGCACCGAGCCGTACAAGACGCACCTCGCGTATGTACGGGAGCGGCGCAGCGACGCGGACGGCGAGGCGATCCTCGCCGAGGCGCTCGCCAAACTGCGGGGGGAAATCTAGGAGTTGAACCGGCCGGGTGCCTGCGGGCACCTGGCCGGTGGCGTTCGGTACCGCGGTGCGCGTGTCGCCGGCCCGGCCCGGCACGGGCCGCGGCCCGGCGCCTCGTGCGGCCGGGGCAGCCCCGCGCCCAGGTGTGCTCCGGAGTCCCCAGCGGCCTGTTTCCGCAGCTCAGCCCGATTGTCAGTGGTGCCCTCTACGGTTTGTGCATCGACGAATCGTGAGGGGGGACGATGGCAACGGTCGAGGTGGCGGGCACCCTACGGCGGCCCGCGTGGCGTGGAGGATTCGGGCGGCTGTGGACCGCTGCCGTGGTCTCCCGGTTCGGGGACGCGCTACGGACGGCCGCGCTGCCCCTGCTCGCCGTGCGGCTCACGGACGAACCGCTCGTCGTCGCCTCGGTCACCGCCTGCGGCTACGTCCCGTGGATGCTGTTCGGCCTGCTCGGCGGGGCCGTGGCCGACCGGGTGGACCAGCGGCGGGCGATGTGGGCCGTGGACACCGTGCGCGGACTGCTCGTCGCGGCCTTCGCGCTCGCCGTGGGGCTCGGGTACGCCTCGATCCCGCTGCTCCTGCTCCTCGCCTTCACGCTCACCACCCTCCAGACCCTCTTCGACAACGCTTCCACGGCCCTGTTGCCCTGCCTGGTCGACCGCGAGGCCCTGGGCAGCGCCAATGCCCGGCTCATGACCGGACAGCAGCTCGCGGGCGGTCTGCTGGCGGGCCCGTTCGTGCCGCTGCTCCTGGCGGCCGGAGCGTTCATGCCCTTCACGGCCGACGCGGGCACCTTCCTGCTGGCAGCCGCCCTGGTCGCCTCCCTGCGGACGAAGTCGGCAGCTCGGGAGCCGCGCCCGTCCGGCAGCACCCTGCGTGCCGAGATCGGCGACGGGCTGCGTGCCCTGTGGCAGGACCGGGTGCTGCGCGCGGCCTGCCTCGCCACGCTGCTGTGCAACATCGGCATGGGCGCCCTGATCGCCACGCTGGTGCTGCACGTGACTCGCTGGCTGCACGCGGGCGACGCCGGATACGCGGCCGCGATGACGGCGTACTCGGCAGGCAGCCTCATCGGTGGATTCGCCGCCCAGTGGATCGCCCACCGCACCGGACGCCTGCGCGCCCTGCTCGTCGCCGGCTGCGTCCAGACGGCGTGCCTGCTGCTCATCGGAACCGTCCGCCACACAGGAGCGCTGCTCGCTGGCATGCTGCTGTTCGGCGCCATGGGCATGGTGTGGAATGTCAACCAGGTCACCCTGATGCAGAACCGCAGCCCCGAGACCATGGTGGGCCGTATCGCAGCCGCCTTCCGCACCGCCTCCACGTCGGGCGCCCCGCTCGGCGCCCTGCTCGGCGGAGCCGTGGCAGGGACATACGGCCTGAACGGGCCGGCGCTGCTCACCGCCGCGCTCTTCGCGCTCGCCGTCACCTCGTTGACACTCGCGCGCAAGGCGGACGTACCTGTTGTTGCCCCGCAGGACGGCGTGACAAGAGGTCAGGCCGCACCGGGATCAATTAGGTTGGGACCGGCAGCGGGGCGAGCTACGCAGCAGCACAGGCAAGGAAGAAGGCTGAACTCTCAGATGAACGCAGACAGCCGTACCAGGCTCAACCAGACGCCCGAGTGGACCGCTCTGGCCAAGCACCGCGAGGAGCTCGGCGAGGTGCGGCTGCGCGAGTTGTTCGCGGCGGACCCTGGCCGCGGCAGCGGGTACGCCCTCCAGGTCGGTGATCTGCACGTCGACTACTCCAAGCACCTGGTCACCGACGAGACGCTGCGGCTGCTGCGCGAGCTGGCCGCCGCGCGGGACGTCTTCGGCCTCAGGGACGCCATGTTCCGCGGCGAGAAGATCAACACCACCGAGAACCGCGCGGTCCTGCACACCGCCCTGCGCGCCCCCCGGGACGCGGTGATCGAGGTCGACGGCGAGAACGTGGTGCCCAAGGTGCACGCGGTGCTCGACCAGATGACCGACTTCGCGGGCCGGGTCCGCTCCGGCGAGTGGACCGGCCACACCGGCAAGCGCATCAAGAACGTCGTCAACATCGGCATCGGCGGCTCCGACCTGGGTCCCGCGATGGCGTACGAGGCGCTGCGCGCCTACACCGACCGCGATCTGACGTTCCGGTTCGTGTCGAACGTGGACGGTGCCGACCTGCACGAGGCGGTGCGGGACCTGGACCCGGCGGAGACGCTGTTCATCGTCGCCTCCAAGACGTTCACCACGATCGAGACGATCACCAACGCGACCTCGGCCCGCAAGTGGCTCCTGGGCGAGCTGAAAGCCGGCCAGGAGGCGGTCGCGAAGCACTTCGTGGCACTGTCGACGAATGCCGGGAAGGTCGAGGAGTTCGGCATCGACACGGCCAATATGTTCGAGTTCTGGGACTGGGTCGGGGGCCGGTACTCCTACGACTCGGCGATCGGCCTGTCCCTGATGATCGCCATCGGCCCGGACCGCTTCCGGGAGATGCTCGACGGCTTCCGCACCGTCGACGAGCACTTCAGGACCGCGCCCGCCGAGTCCAACGTGCCGCTGCTGCTCGGCCTGTTGGGCATCTGGTACGGCAACTTCCACGACGCCCAGTCGCACGCCGTGCTGCCCTACTCGCACTACCTGTCCAAGTTCACCGCGTATCTCCAGCAGCTGGACATGGAGTCCAACGGCAAGTACGTCGGCCGGGACGGGCGCGAGGTCGAATGGCAGACCGGTCCCGTCGTCTGGGGCACCCCGGGAACCAACGGGCAGCACGCCTACTACCAGCTCATCCACCAGGGCACCAAGCTGATCCCGGCCGACTTCATCGGCTTCGCCGAGCCGGTCGCCGAGCTCTCCGACGAGCTGAAGGCGCAGCACGACCTGCTGATGGCGAACTTCTTCGCCCAGACCCAGGCGCTGGCCTTCGGCAAGACGCCGGACGAGGTGCGCGCGGAGGGAGTGCCCGAGGAACTGGTGGCCCACAAGACCTTCAAGGGCGACCACCCGACCACCACCATCCTCGCCAGGGAGCTGACCCCGTCGGTCCTCGGCCAGCTCATCGCTCTCTACGAGCACAAGGTGTTCGTCCAGGGCGCGATCTGGAACATCGACTCCTTCGACCAGTGGGGCGTGGAGCTGGGCAAGGTCCTCGCCAAGCGCGTCGAGCCCGCGCTGACCGAGGGCGCCGAAGTACCGGGCCTGGACGAGTCCAGCAAGGCCCTGGTCGCCCAGTACCGGGAATGGCGCGGTCGTTAGAGCCACGGCGGGGCGGGCGGCACGACCGTCCGCCCCCGGCTCCCCGCTCGGGGCGGCGTGCTCAGGCCACCGCGCTCAACGTGTCCGCGAGCCGGCGGCGGGCCGCGCGGGCCGCGGGCAGGGCGGCGAGCGAGGCGGCTCCCGCCACGGCCGCGGCCCCGAACAGCAGCAGGAGGACGGGGGAGGGGCCCCGGGCCAGCCCGGCGCCTATGCCGCTGGAGCGGCCCTGGGCGTCGATCAGCCAGTGGGCGAGGGGCAGACCCAGCGCCGTACCGATGACCACCGCGGCCAGGGCGGTGCAGGCGGTGGCCGTGACCGTGATCGCGGTGATCTGCCGTGGGGACAGGCCGATCGCCTTGAGCGCCAGGAGGTCCCGTTCGCCTTCGCGGACGGTACCGCCGATCGCGGTCAGCAGTTCGACGATCCCGATGAGCGCGAGTACGGCGATCAGTCCTGCGACGACTCCGCGCAGCGGTGAGAGACCGTCCGCCGGGTTCGCCACCGGGTGCACGTCCAGGTGTCCGTCGGCGGCCCTGGCCAGGTCGCCGGCGACCTGGTGGGGATCGGCGCCCGGGCGCAGCCGGAGCTCGTAGAGGGTGGGACGCAGGCCCGGGTCGTTGTCGCGCAGGGTGTCGAGCGAGGTTGAGATGACCCGGCCGGCGTTCTCCGGTTCGATGCTGCGGCCCACGATGTGCAGGATCTGCGGCTGGTCGCCCACCGTCATCCGGACCCAGTCGCCGACCCGCACGTCCAGCAGGTCGAGCAGCCCCTGCCCGGCCACGGCCTCGTCGGGGCCCCGCGCGGGACGGCCCTCGGCGAGAGCGTAGGGGTAGGGGTTCTCGCGGGTGCCCAGGCCCCGCAGTGCGATGGTGGCCGTCTGGCCCGGCACCAGGGCGGCCACCTCGACGCCCGGGTAGGCGTCGGCGACCTGCCGGTCGCGTTCCAGCAGGGCGTGCGTGGCCGCATCGCCGAGACCGCTGTCGGGGCGCACGGTCAGGGCGGCGGCGAGGCCGACCTCGTCGGGCCTCGAGTGGAAGCGGTCGATGGTGGTCCACGCGCTCATCGCCACCACGATCAGCAGCAGCGGCAGGGCGAGCCGGGCGACCGTGGCCAGGGACCGGGGGCGGCGTGCGAACGCCCGGTGCCAGCCCAGGACCAGCGCGGGGGGCAGCCGCAGACCTAGCGCGCCGCGCGCCAGGGCCGTCAGACCTCCGGCCGCCGGCGCCGCGGGCCGCGGCACCGGCACCGGAGGCACCCGTCCCGCCCGCCAGGCCGCGAGCCCGGTGGTGGCGGCGATGAAGAGCACCGCTGCGGCCGGGACCGCGAACAGCGCCACGGTGTGTCCCGGCAGACCCTGCCACACGCCGACCGCGTCCCCGAAGCGCCCTGGGATCCGGCGGCCCAGCCCCTGGGTGAGCGCGGCCGCGGCCACCGCGCCGATCAGGGCGTAGGCCACATGCTGGAGGAGGAAGACGCGGACGACCTGGCCGGGTGTGAAGCCGATCGCCTTCAGTACCGAGATGTCCCGCAGATGCCCTCGCACCCGGGTGCCGATCGCCCCGTGCACGGCGAACCCGGCAGCCACCAGCGCCCCCAGACCGAACAGACCGAGGACCTGCCCCAGCAGCCGGCTGTCGCCCTGCGCCTCGGCCCGCGCCTGCTGCCAGGTGGAGACCTCGGTGACCGCGCCGGCTCCGAGGACGGTGACGGCACGCTGGACGGCGTAGTCCGTGTCGTCGGGGTCGGACAGGCGCAGCCCGGTCACCTCTCCGCCGGCATCGCGCACGGCTGACGGCAGGGCCCAGACGAGTCCGGGCTGTTCACCGGGGCGGTAGCGGGGCTCGGCGCTGTCCGCGATACCGGCCACGGTCAGCGTCCGGGCCGTACCGGCCACCGTCAGCGTGTCCCCGGGCTCGGCCAGCAGTGCCCGGGCGAGCCGGCTCTCCAGCACCACGCCGCCCGGGTCGGCGGGATCCAGCCAGTGTCCCGAGGTGAGCAGCGGCCGGCCGACGGAGGGCTGCCCGGGGGTGGCACGCAGCTCGACGGAGGCGCGGGTGCCTCGGGAGGCGAGGGTCGCGGACTCGGTCGGGTAGGGCCCGGCGACGGATTCGACGCCGTCCAGGTGGGCGAGGACGGTCGCGTCGGCGGAGCGGGCGGTGTGGATCCACACGTGCGCGCCGCGCGCCTGCGTGAAGACGCGCTGCCAGGGGTTGGTGGCGTACCCGAACAGGGCCGTGGCCAGCAGCAGGGAGGCGACGATGCCGGCGGTGGCGAGCACCATGAACAGCGCCTCGCCGCGGTGTGTGCGCAGATCGGAGTGCGCCCAGCGCAGGGTGGCTCGCACGGGCTTCAGCCCCCGGTTCCTGGGAGGGCACCCGAGTACGTCAGGTGGTCGTACACCGCACTCAGTCCTTCAACTCCAGCACGCCGGCCACACCGGCGGTCCCGGCCCGGCGCGGCGGTGTGGCGTCCAGCTCCGCGTCGTCGACGATCCGCCCGTCGAAGAAGCTGATGACGCGGTCGGCGGCGCTCGCCAGCCGGGCGTCATGGGTGACGAGTACGATGCTCTGCCCGCGCTGGTGGAAGCGTGACAGCAGCCGCATCACCTCGCGGGTGCCCTTGCTGTCGAGGCTGCCCGCGGGCTCGTCGGCGAGCAGCAGCGGCGGATGGTTGACCAGGGCGCGGGCGAGAGCCACCCGCTGCTGCTCGCCGCCGGACAGCTCGCCCGGCATGCTGCGCTCCTTGCCGGTCAGGCCCAGCTCGGCCAGCAACGCCTCCCGCTCGGCCCGCGCCTGCTTCGGCGGCACACCGGCGAGCAGGGCGGGCAGCTCCACGTTGTCCGCGACCGACAGGTCGGAGACCAGGTTGAAGAACTGGAAGACGATCCCGATGCGCTTCCGGCGCTCCACGGCCCAGCGGGCCTCGCTGTAGGAGTCGGTGCGCTCGCCGTCCAGCCAGATGCTGCCGCCGTCGGGTCGCTGCAACCCGCCGAGCAGGTGCAGCAGCGTCGACTTCCCGGCGCCGGACGGGCCGGTGACCGCCACGAACTCACCCTGCGACAGACTGAGATCGACCCCGCGCACGGCGTGCGCCGGGGCTCCCTCGCCGTAGTGGGTCTTGACCAGGCCCTCGGCGCGCAGCAGAGGAGTGGGGCGCTCGCTCATTCCGGCTCCTCCAGTTCCTCCTGGCACCGCTCCAGCCAGTCGAGGTCGGCCTGCAGGTGCAGCATCGCGCCCTCGATCAGCAGATGGGCGATACGGTTGTCGCGGTCTTCGGCGGCGGCCAGTCTCGACAGGTCGCGCATGGTGTTGAGGTACTGGCGCCGCTGCTTGTTGATCAGGGCGATCTGGTCGGCGAGACCGGTCCGCGGGGCGAGCGCCAGCTTCATGAAGAACTCGTCCCGTACCCGCGGCTCGTCCTCGGTCTCCTCGAACCAGGCGTGCAGCGCCTCCCGCCCGGCGTCTGTGAGGTGGTAGACCTTCTTGTTGGGCCGGCTGGACTGCTCGACGTCCTCGCCCTCGATCAGTCCCGACTTCTCGAGGCGGCCGAGGGTGACGTAGATCTGGCCGACGTTCGGCTGAGGGTACGCGGAGCCCAGCACTTGCTCAAGGTCCTGCTTGAGCTCGTAGCCGTGGGCGGGGCCGCGCGCGAGGAGTGCCAGGAGGGGCAGGCGCACTCGTGCTGTCCTCCTGTCTGCTCACAATGTGCTCCAGGCCCTAGTATCGCCCATACCTAACAGGTATACATGGCCTCTGACTCCTGGGCGAGGGTGCCCGGAGCCATGTGCGTGTGTACAGGGAGGAACCTATGCGGTGGATACGCGCCGCCGGTAGGTGCCTCCTCGTCCTCGCCGTGGTCATGACCGGTTACGTGGCTTCCGGAGCCCGCGCCGACGAGGGGAGTGGCGGGGGCCGCGGCCCACTCACCCTGGCCACCGCGGGAGATCTCACCGGCTATCTGGGCCCGCTCCTTCAGGGCTGGAACCGCACCCATCCCGGCGAGAGGGTCACCCTCGTCGAGCTGCCGGACTCCGCGGACGAGACGCATGCGCAGATGACCACCGACCTGCGCGGCGGCGACCGCAGCCGGTTCGACGTCCTGAACATCGACGTCGCCTGGACCTCCGAGTTCGCGGCGGCCGGCTGGATCCGCCCGCTGCCGCGCGACCGGTTCCCGCTGAAGACCTTTTTGCCGCCGGTCGTCGACACGGCCACCTACGACGGACAGCTGTACGCCGTCCCGTATGTCACGAATGCCGGGCTTCTCCTCTACCGCAAGGACATCCTTGCCAAGGAGGGCGTGCCGCCGCCGCGCACCTGGGCAGAGCTGGAGCACGACGCGAAGACCATCGCGCCCAAGTACGGGCTCGGCGGCTATGCGGGCCAGTTCCTGCCCTATGAGGGCCTCACCGTCAACGCGGCCGAGGCCGTGTACTCGGCGGGCGGCACCATCCTCGGCGACGAGGGTGCCCGCGTCACCGTCAACTCCGACGCGGCGCGCGAGGGGATCGGATTCCTCGCCCGGGGCGTCCGCGAGGGGTGGATACCCAAGGAGGCGCTGACCTACAAGGAGGAGGAGTCCAAGCAGGCCTTCCAGGACGGCCGGCTGCTCTTCCTGCGCAACTGGCCGTACGCGTACGTCGCCGCCTCCGCCCCGGGATCCAAGGTGTCCGGGAGGGTCGGCGCCGTCCCGCTGCCGGGGCCCGACGGGCCGGGGACGAGTGTTCTCGGCGGCTCCAACCTGGCCGTCAACACCCATGCGCGCCACCCGGAGTCGGCCGCGCGTCTGATCGCCTACCTCACCGGCGAGGGCGTCCAGCGCCAGGTGCTCACCCGCGGCGCGCTGCCGCCCGTGCGCGCCGCCCTCTACGACGACCCCGAACTCGTACGGCAGTTCCCGTATCTGCCGACCCTGCGCGCCGCCGTGCTCGCGGCCGCACCGCGCCCCAAGAGCCCGCGCTACGACCAGGTCAGCCTGGCGGTGCAGGCGGTGGTGCACGACGCGCTGACGGGGCAGGAGACGCCCGAGTCGGCAGTGCGACGCCTGGCGCGCGAGCTGGCCGCCATCTCCCATCGCTAGTTACTTGTTAGGTAACGCGGACGTCTCATCTGGCATCTCGGTGCCCTGATAAGTCCGGATTTTGTGCCCCAACTTCCCAGTAGCTTCCGTACCGTTCGTTGACACCCTCGTGAAACGTCTACCTAACATGCATGCATAACCGTTAGCACGCACAGACAGGTCAACGGGGTGAGTCCCAAGCACATCGACACCCGTCGCTGGTGGCGCGACGCAGTGATCTACCAGGTGTACGTCCGCAGCTTCCTGGACAGCACCGGCGACGGCATCGGCGATCTGGCCGGCGTCAGGGCCGGCCTGCCGTACCTGAAGAAGCTCGGCGTCGACGGGATCTGGCTGAGCCCCTTCTACCCCTCCCCGCAGCACGACCACGGGTACGACGTCTCCGACTACTGCGACGTCGACCCGCTCTTCGGCGACCTCGCCGAGTTCGACCTGCTCACGGCGGCCGCCCGGCGGCTGGGCATCAAGGTGCTCCTGGACGTCGTCCCCAACCACTGCTCCAGCGAGCACCCGTGGTTCCGCGAGGCCCTCGCCTCGCCGCCCGGCAGCCCGGCCCGCGCCCGCTTCCACTTCGCCGACGGCCGCGGGCCCGACGGCTCCGAGCCGCCCAACAACTGGCACGCCATGTTCGGCGGCCCGGCCTGGACCCGCGTCACGGAGGCGGACGGCCGCCCCGGCCAGTGGTACCTGCACATGTTCACGCCCGAGCAGCCCGACTGGAACTGGCGCAACCCGGAGGTACCCGCCGAGTTCGACCGGGTGCTGCGCTTCTGGCTGCACCGCGGCGTCGACGGCTTCCGCATCGACGTCGCCGCCGGCCTGTTCAAGCACCCGGAGCTTCCCGACTCCCCGGACCCCGAGGCCGACGCCCGCACCCGCGACTCGGTCAACCCGCTCGCCTGGAACCAGCCCGAGGTGCACGACGTGTGGCGCCACTGGCGATCGGTGTGCGAGGAGTACACGGCACGCGACGGCCGTGAACGCCTCCTGGTCGGCGAGGTCTCGGTGCCGACCGCCCGCGAGCACGCCAAGTACGTCCGCCCGGACGAGCTGCACCAGGCCTTCTTCTTCGACCTGCTCAGCGCCCCCTGGGACCCCGAGGCCTTCCGCAAGGTGATCTCCGAGGCCATGCAGGACATCGCGGGCACGGGCTCGACGGTCACCTGGGTCCTCAACAACCACGACCAGGTCCGCACCGTCACCCGCTACGGCGAACCCACCCCGCAGGGCAGCGGCCTCGGTGCCGCCCGCGCCCGCGCCGCCGCGCTGCTGATGCTGGCGCTGCCCGGAGCCGCGTACATCTACCAGGGCGAGGAGCTCGGCCTGCCCGAGGTCGTCGACCTGCCCGACGACGTGCTCACCGACCCGATCTTCCGCCGCACCGGGAGCCGCGCCCGGATCCGCGACGGCTGCCGGGTGCCGCTGCCGTGGTCCGGGCAGGCCTCCCCGTTCGGCTTCACCTCCGGCGCCGAGGGGGCCAGGCCCTGGCTGCCGCAACCGGAGTGGTTCGCCGAGCACGCCACCGACCGCGCCGTCGCCGACACCCGCTCCTTCTGGCACCTGTACCGCGACGGCCTCCAACTGCGCTCCTCACTCCCGCAGTTGGGCGAGGGCACGATGCGCTGGCTGGACACCCCGCCCGGCGTCCTCGCCTTCGTACGCGGCGACGACCTGGTCTGCGCCGTCAACTTCGGTACCGCCCCCACGCCCGCGCCGGTCTCCGGCACCCCCCTGCTGGCCAGCGGCCCCTGCCCGCCCGGGG
>NZ_PQSR01000118.1 GCF_002920635.1 Streptomyces sp. Ru72
GGCATGAACGGACTCTCCGTCCGCCCTGGCACGCATCTCGCCGCCATCGCCGCCCCGCACCACTGACGGGCCGCACGCCCGCCCACTGACCCCACCCCCCGCCGAGATGGCCCCATTTCACTCCTTCCAAGAGAATTGTCTGGAAGTACGAGTTCCGGTTTCTGGCCCCGCTATGGCGACGCACGCCTCATGACCTGCGCTGTACCAAAGTGCCAACTATTTCGCTGACTCTGCGGCTCCGATTGCCGAAGCTACTTGGTATCAGTGCAGGTCGTGAACGTGGCCTGGTGCCAACTAGCGAGCCCGGTCACAGCCGGGCACGTCAGCTGCGCGGCCGGGGCGTGAACCCGGCCTTCTCATAGGCGGTGTCGATGAGCCGCATCGTCGCCAGCGCGTCGTCCGCGTCCAGCGGAGTGAGAGGAGGGTACCCGCCGACGGAGTCCGGGGGAGGCAGCGGCTGTCCGCCCCGCACCCGGGCCGCGAACGCCTCGAGCTGGTAGGTGTACGAGGACGTGCGTCCCAGCTCCTCCGTCCGTTCGCCGCTGTCCGTGCGCACCACGACCCGGTCGTCCTGGTGCGGCAGCACGAAGTCGAGCGCCACGGCCTCGCCCCGGGTGCCGACCAGCCGGCACGTCGCCTGCCAGGCGCCGTGCACCATGGAGCAGCGCGCGGTTCCGGTGGCGCCGCCGGGGAAGGCCAGCTCCGCGTCCAGCCAGGCGTCGACGCCCGGAGCCTGCGGCCGTTCCCCACCGCGCGCCGAGACCACCTCGGGGGCGCCGCCGGCCCACGGTGCGAGCATCCGCTGGGCGTGCAGGGCATAGCAGCCCAGGTCCATCACGGCGCCGCCGGCCAGCGCGAGCGACCAGCGCACGTCGTCCTTTGGCGGCGGGGGCATGGCCACCACGGTCTCCACGTGCCGCAGTTCGCCGAGTTCCCCGGTGGCGAGCAGTTCGTGCAGCCGCCGGGTGACGGGGTGGAAGAGGTAGTGGAAGCCCTCCATGAACACCGTGCCCGCCGTCGACGCGGCGTCGCGCACCTCGGCCGCCTCCTCGGCGTTGCTCGCCGACGGCTTCTCGCTCAGCACATGCTTGCCCGCCTTCAGCGCCGCCAGGTTCCAGGGGCCGTGCAGACCGTTGGCGAGCGGGTTGTAGACGACGTCGACCTCGGGGTCGGAGACGAGATCGGCGTACGAGCCGACGACCCGCTCCACGCCGTGGGCATCGGCGAACGCCTGTGCCCGGTTCCGGTCACGGGCGGCCACCGCGACCAGACGGTGTCCGCCCGCGCGGGCCGGGGCCACGAGCGCGAACTCGGTGATGCGGGCCGCTCCCAGCAGCCCGATCCGCAGCGATTCGCCCATGCCTCACTTCACCTCGTCCATCCCGTGGCGCACCTCGTCCATCCGCACCGGCCGGTGCTCGGCCAGCGACAGCGTGCAGGCTTCGGCGACCCAGCTCGCCTCGATGGCGTCGGCCACCGTACACGGTGAGGGCCTCGTGCCCGCCACCACCTCGGTGAAGGCGGCGAGTTCGGCGCGGTAGGCGTCCGTGAAGCGGTCCATGAAGAAGTGGTGCGGGGTTCCGCCCGGGAAGGTGGCGCCCGGTTCGACGGACCGCAGTGGCAGCTTGTCCTCCAGGCCCACGGCGATGCTGTCCTTCATGCCGTGCAGCTCCAGACGTACGTCGTAGCCGCGCGCGTTGTGCCGGGAGTTGGAGATCACGGCGAGGGTGCCGTCGTCCAGGGTGAGGAGTGCGGAGGCGGTGTCGACGTCACCGGCGGCGGCGATGTACTCCGCGCCGCGGTTGCCGCCGGCCGCGTACACCTCGGTGACCTCCCGCCCGGTCACCCAGCGCACGATGTCGAAGTCGTGCACGGAGCAGTCACGGAAGATGCCCCCGGAGACCGCGATGTACGCCTCCGGCGGCGGCGCCGGGTCCAGGGTCGTGGAGCGCACGGTGTGCAGCGGGCCGAGCTCACCGGCGAGGACCGCCTCGCGCGCGGCGACACAGCCCGCGTCGAAACGCCGGTTGTACCCGATGTGCACCTCGACGCCGCTGTCCCGCACGGCGCGCAGCACGCGCAGGCTCTCCTCGACGGTCTTCGCCACCGGCTTCTCGCAGAAGACGGGGACGCCCGCCTCGACGGCGGCGAGGATCAGCGCCGGGTGGGCGTCCGTGGCCGCGGCGATCACGACGCCGTCGACGCCGGCGGCGAACAGCGCCTCGGGAGAGTCGACCGCCTTCGCCCCGAAGCGCTCCGCCGCCGACGCGGTGGCCGCGGTCACGGGGTCGGTCACCACCAGGGAGTCCACCGTGTCCAGCGCGGCGAGGGTGGCGGCGTGGAAGGCGCCGATCCGTCCGAGGCCCAGGATGCCGATACGCATGAGAAGTTGCTCCAATGAACGATGTGCGACAGCCGACGGGATGAGGGCTGAGAATTCAGTCGAGTCCGCCGAAGACGATCTGGTCCCAGTCGATCACCGAACCGGTCACCACGCCGCTGCGGTCGGAGAGCAGGAAGACGGCGAAGTCGGCGATCTCGTCGACCTGCCCGAGCCTGCCCATCGGCACGGCCTCGGCCGCCTTCTCACGCCAGTCGTCCCCGGCGCCGTGGAAGGCGCGCTGGATCGCGTCCTCGCCCTCGGTGTCCGTCCAGCCGATGTTCAGACCGTTGATCCGGATGCGGTCCCAGCGGTGTGCGTGCGCGGCGTTGCGGGTGAGCCCCATCAGACCGGCCTTGGCGGCGACGTACGGGGCGAGGAACGGCTGCCCGCCGTGGGCCGAGGAAGTGATGATGTTGACGATGGTGCCGGGCGCCCCGCGGTCCACCATGTTCCGCACGGCCGCCTGCATCGCGAAGAACGGCGCCCGCAGATTGATCGCGATGTGCGCGTCGAAGAGTTCCGGCGTGGTGTCGAGCAGCGAACCCCGCGAGGTGAGCCCGGCCGCGTTCACCAGGCAGTCGATCCTGCCGCACAGGGCCACGACCTGTTCCACGCTGCTGCGCGCCTCGGCCGGATCCGCGAGGTCCGCCCGTACGAAGACGGCGCCGGTCTCCTTCGCGAACTCCTCGCCTGCGTCGGCCCGGCGCCCGGTGAAGACCACGCGCGCCCCTTCCCGCAGGGCCGCCCGGACGACACCGGCGCCGACACCCTGGCTCCCGCCGTTGACGAGGACGACCTTGTCCTGAAGCAGTCCCATGTGTTTCCCTCTCAGATCCGCCGGCGCTCGGCGCCCGCGCGCAGTTCCTGCCGCAGCCGCTCCGGGCTCCAGTCCTCGGTCACGGCCCGCCACACCATGTCCGCCTGCGAGGGCGGTGCCAGCCCGTCGACCGGCGGGTCCAGATCCAGATTGGTCGGGAACGGATAGCCCTCGGCGCAGGCGGCGACCACCCGGCGCAGCCAGTCCTCGTCGGCGCCCTCGGCCTTGCGCCTCAGCAGCACCGGATACACCGCGTTCGACACCGCCTCGCGGTCGACGCTCTCCATGGCGCGGCCGAAGGCGGAGGAGATCTGCAGCAGGTTCGCCATCCGCCGGATGTCCGCGGAGCGGTTGTGCCCGGCGGCGTGGAAGAGCGCGGGGTTGAAGAAGACCGCGTCGCCCTTCTGAAGGGGCAGCTGGACGTGGTGCTCGTCGAAGTACGCGACGAACTCCGGTCGCCGCCAGGCCAGATAGCCGGGCTCGTACTTCTGCGAGTGCGGCAGGTACAGCGTGGGTCCCGACTCCACGGGCATGTCGCAGTGCGCCACCGCGCCCTGCAGGGTGAGCACGGGGGAGAGCCGGTGGACGTGGGCCGGGTAGCGGGCCGCCTGCTCCTGACCCAGGAACCCGAGGTGATAGTCGCGGTGCACGCTCTGCGCCGCGCCGCCCGGGTTGACCTGGTTGATCTGCGAGGTGATCTGGTAGCCGGGGCCGAGCCAGGCCCCCGCGATCAGCGCCAGCATGTCGTTGCCGTAGTAGTCGGCGAACGTCACCGGATCGTGGGCGGCCATCTTGTCGAGCGCGTTCCACACCCGGTCGTTGGCGCCGGGCTCGGCGAAGTGGTCACCGCGGGCGGTGCCCGCCGCGCGTTCCCGCTCGATCAATGCGGTGAAGACGGCGCTCGCACGGTCCACCACGTCGAGGTCGGGGAACGCGCGCTTGAGCACCACGATCCCGGGCCCGTCCAGCAGGGCACGCACCCACTCCGTCCGTACCTGCTCCGGCCCGGCGGCCCGCAGCCTGTCGCTGTCGTACACGAGGACGTTCTGGTCGATCCCGTCGGCGAGCGGGTATGCGGCCGGATCGGTGCGCTCGTCGACCAGGGAGCGGAAGGCGTCGAGGTCGCAGTCCTCCTCGCGCAGCCAGATCCCGGGTCCGGCGGTGGTGAGAGCCATCGCGGAGTCCCTTCGCAGTGCCGTCGTTTCGGCCAGTCTTGTGAACCCGGGACCTTCAATCAACAATCAGGGGGCCATCAAAAATCCATCATCACAGCCATCCAACCTCCACCGCCTCCTCCACTTCCGGGAACAGCCATGGGACACCCGTACACGATCCGCGAGATCGCCCGGCAGGCCGGACTGAGCCAGGCCACCGTCGACCGAGTCCTCAACCACCGGGGCGGAGTACGGGAGAGCACGGCGCGCGAGGTGCACCAGGCGATCAGGGACCTGGACCGGCAGCGGACGCAGGTCCGCATCGGCGGCCGCACCTTCATGATCGACATAGTGATGCAGACCCCGGCCCGGTTCTCCACCGCGGTGCGCGACGCCCTGGAGGCCGAACTGCCCTCACTGCACCCGGCGGTCGTCCGCTCCCGCTTCCACTTCCGCGAGACCTGCCCGCCCGCGGAACTCGTCCGCGTCCTCGACCGGATCGCCCGGCGTGGCACCCAGGGGGTGATCCTCAAGGCCCCGGACCTGCCCGAGATCACCGGCGCCGTAGGCCGGCTGGTCGCGGCCGGGATCCCCGTGGTCACCCTGGTGACGGACCTGCCGGGCAGTGCACGCCGCGCCTACGTCGGCATCGACAACCGCGCCGCGGGAGCCACCGCCGCGTACCTCGTCGACCAGTGGCTGGGGGACCGCCCGGGCCATGTGCTGGTCACCATCAGCCGGGGCTTCTTCCGTGGCGAGGAGGAACGCGAGATGGGTTTCCGCGGCGCGCTGCGGATGACCTGCCCCGACCGCACCGTGGTCGAGGTCACCGACAGCGACGGCCTGGACGCCACCCAGCGGGAGCTGGTCCTGGCCGCGCTGGAACAGGACCCGGACATCAACGCCGTCTACTCCATCGGCGGCGGCAACGCGGCGACCGTCGAGGCATTCGCCGCACTCGGCCGCGTACCGGCCGTCTTCGTCGCGCACGACCTCGACCGTGACAACACCCGTCTGCTGCGGGAGCGCCGCGTCTCCGCCGTACTCCACCACGACCTGCGCCAGGACATGCGCCGCGCCTGCCAGACGGTCATGCGGGCACACGGGGCCCTGCCCGAGGAGGGACCCGGTCTTCCGTCGCCGATCCAGGTGGTCACGCCGTTCAACCTGCCGCCCGAGGTGGCGACCGAGGGATGAGGAGCCAGGACGCACCTCAGAACTGGCATCCGACGCCATAGCGCTCAAAGAACACGTAACATCCAGATCGGAAATCGATCAACTTCCGCGGTCATCCGCTCAGTTGGAGACTTCTCCAACGCCTCGACCAAGGGTGACCGCGTAAGGGGGAAGGAAGAAACCGTGCAGTCATCCACTCTCCGGCGACGCCTCGCCGGAACGGCGGCCACCGCTCTCCTGGTCGGTGCGGGCGTCCTGGCGGGCGCGCCCTCGGCGGCGGCGAAGGCCAACCTGCTGGCCATCGACAAGGTGTCGCTCCATGCTCCGGGCCTGCAGGTGAAGGTCACCTACTCCTGCGACGTCGGCATGGACCACCAGCTCGTGGCCAACGCGACGACGCTCCGCGGCACCCGCGACGAGTCGATCGCCGCGGGGACCATCAAGAAGGACAAGCTCGTCTGCGACTACGACAGCCACATCGCGCAGGTCGCCCTGCGCCCGGCCGCGGGTTCGCACTTCGAGAAGGGGGACAAGGTCAAGGTCACCGTCTTCTACTTCGACAACGACGGGTTCAGCTACGCCAACCAGGAGACCGTCGCCGTTCTGTAAGACGGCCTTCGCCCCGGCAGGCGGCACACGGGTACCACCCGGGAAACCGGCTCGGCCTGTCGTCCGCCGGGGCTCTAAGCCCGGGGGCCGACCCCGCCAAGGAGTGCCTGCCCCGCCGCACGGTGCTCGGCGGCCCTCGCCGGATCCGTCGCGTCGAGCACGGTCGCGATGCCCTCGTGGGCCAGCACCTCCTCGGGCCGGTTCCCCAGTCTTGGGGCCAGCTCCAGCGCCTGGCGGTGCAGCCGCAGGGCCTCCTCGGGGAGGCCCGCGAGCCGGCAGGTCTCGGCATAGCCGTTGAGGAAATGGATCTTCCAGTGCTCCTCGAACAGCTCCTCGAGCAGTGCGAACGCCTCCTTGTGGCAGGCCAGCGCCTCCTCGTACCGGCCCATCTGCCGCAGTGCCACGCCCAGGCAGTTCAGGCACCACGCCTGGTTGTGCAGGTGCCCGTCGTCGCGGGCCACCGCCAGCGCACGGCGCAGATGCTCCACCGCCTCGTCGGGTTCCTCGCGGGCGATGGCCACGCCGAGCGTGATCCGGGCCGTCAGAGCGGGCGGCCACGCGGGATCCGTGTGCGGGAGGCCCAGCACCTCCCGTGACCGCTGCGCCGCCTCCTCACGGTGCCCCAGCTGCAGCATCGCCCACGCTTCCGCCGCGGCCGCGTCGGCGGCGCCCGCCGGGCACCCGGCCTGCTCGTACAACTTCCCTGCCAGCCGGAAGAGTTCGAGCGGCTCCTCGACGTGCCCGGTGTCCCAGCTGAGATAGCCGCGGCGCAGGGCCAGCTCGGCTTCCGCACGCCCGTCCCCCGCCCGGGACACCAGGGCTCCGGCCGCCTCGTACGCGGCTGACGCCTCCGCCAGCCGGCCCGCGTTGTAGCGCGCGAAGCCCAGATCGCTGTGAGCCTCGGCCAGTTGGAGCGGGTCGCCGAGGCGCTCGGCCGCGGCAAGCGACCTCTCGAAGAGGACGTTGAGATGTGTCGTGCCGCAGCGGCGTGCGAAGTAGGCCCGCAGGAACCGCGGCAGCTCGCACACGTGCGGGTCGGCCCCGATGGCGGCCGCCGTCTCGAAGGCGGCGATCAGGTTGGCGTACTCCGTGACGAACCAGGCGAAGGCCGCGTTCTTGTCCGCGAACCGCGGCAGCTCGGCCGGTGGCCGGCCCGCGGAGGCGGCCCGTCCGGGCGACAGGAACGGCATCGCGGCGTCCGCCGCGGCCGCGGCGTGCACGTAGTAGTCCAGCACCCGGCCGAGGGCCCGCTCGCGATCGGCCTTGGAGCCGTGCTCCGCCGCGGCCCGGCGCGCGTACTGGTGCACCAGGTCGTGCAGCCGGTAGCGGCCCGTCACCGGCTGCTGGACGAGGTGCGCGTCGAGCAGGTCCTCCAGCATCTCCTGCGCGGTGTGCAGCGGTACGTCCGCCAGCGCCGCCGCCACGTACTCGTCGAAGGACTCCCCGGGCAGCAGGCCCAGCAGCCGGAACAGGCGGGCGTGGGACCGTTTCAGCTGCCGTACCGACATGGCGAGGGCGGCGTCGAACTCGCTCGCGCCCTGGGCCAGCCGCTGGACGAGGACGCCCGCGGTCCAGCCGGGCCGGTGCCGCAGCCGTGCCCCGGCCAGCCGCAGGGCGAGCGGCAGATGGCCGCACAGCCGCAGCACCTCGGCGGCGGACTCCGGGTCGCGGGCCAGCCGGCCGTCGCGCCCGCCGGGCTCGCCGCTGGCGCGGGCCAGCAGCTCCGCGCTCTCCTGCGGGCTCAGCACGTCGAGCGAGACCGGAGGCACCTCGTCCAGCCCGAGCAGCCGGTTGCGGCTCGTGACGAGGGCCACGGAGGGGCCGGCCCCCGGCAGCAGCGGGCGCACCTGCTCGGCGTCGGCGGCGTTGTCGAGGACCACGACGACCCGTCGGTGGGCCAGCTCCGACCGCCAGCAGGCGGCCAGTTGCTCGAGGCCCTCCTGCGGGACCCGCTCGGACGGGACGTCGAGCGCGCCGAGCAGCATGCGCAGTGCGGAGTCGGGGTCGAGCGGGGGCCGGCCCTCGGTGAACCCGTGCAGGTCCACGTAGAGCTGCGCGTCCGGGAAGCCGGCGGCGAGCCGGTGCGCGGCGTGCACCGCGAGGCAGGTCTTGCCGACGCCCGCCATGCCGTCGACACAGACGGCCCGATGGCTCTCCACCGCGGCGAACACGGCGGCCAGCTGCTCCTCGCGTCCGGTGAAGTCGGGCACGTCGCGCGGCAGGTCGTTGCGGGGCCGCGGCCGGCCCTGGCGGGTGCTTTTCGGGGGCGCCGGCAGCGGGTTGGAGGTCCGCTCCCACAGGGGACGCAGGGGGCGCGGGTCGCGCTTGACGAGACGGCACAGGGCGACCACCGCGGGCCACGGCGGCACGGTCTGACCGTTGAGGTAGCGCGAGAGCGACGAGGAGCTGAGGCCGCTGTCCCGCGCGAGGGCCCGTACGCCGCGTCCGGACCGTTCCTGCAGCAGGCGCAGCCGGGCCGCCAGCTCCTCCTGCGGGTCGTTCGCCGCCGCCCGTTCCTGTACGTCCACCGTTCCCCCGCCTTCCGTCCCATGGCGGCAGAAGTCTCGCCGGGCAAGTCACCGCAGGTCAAGGGTGTTTCAGGTGTCCCACGGCGTCCCACCTCCATGGTCGTGGCGCGCCGTGAGGGCTGTCATGGAGTCACGCCCCGACGACAGCGGGGCGCCGGATCGAAACGAGGAGCAGACATGCAGTCGCGCATGCAGAACCCCGCCGTCGTGCTGTCCGACGCCATGCAGCCCATTCAGCAGCTCTTCAAGGCCGTGCACTCCGGTGGCGTGGACGGGCAGACGCTGGAGCTGGTGCATCTGCGGGTCAGCCAGATCAACGGTTGCAGCGCCTGTGTCGACGGCGGCGCGAAGACCGCCCGCAAGGCCGGGGTGAGCGACGAGCGCCTGGCCACGGTCGCCGCATGGAGGGAGGCCCCGTACTTCACCGAGGAGGAGCGGGCGGCGCTCGCGCTGGCCGAGGCCGCGACGCGGCTGGCCGACCGTCCCGACGCGGTGAGCGACGAGGTCTGGGACGCCGCCGCCACCTACTTCGACGAGAAGCAGCTGGCCGCGATCATCCTGATGATCGGCGTCACCAACCTGTTCAACCGGCTCAACGCCACGACCCGCCAGATCGCCGGCGCGTGGGGATGACCGTCCGGCACTCGAAGAACCGTCGCTGCCGGACCCGGCCGGCATGAAGATGTACCCATCCATCCGTACACGGGGAGGAACTCGCTGTGACGCGTACGCAGAAGCCCGCCGAGAGCATCGCCACGACCGACACCGCGGCCGAGGGATTCACGGACGAGGAACGAGCCGCGATGAAGGAGCGCGCCAAGGAGCTGAGGACGTCCTCGCGCCGCGGGGCGAAGGCCGCCAAGGCGGCGGAGGACGAGGCCGCCGTGCTCGCGAGGATCGCCGAGATGCAGGAGTCGGACCGGGTCATGGCCGAACGGATCCACGCCGTCGTCAAGGAGAGCGCACCGGAGCTCGCCCCGAAGCTCTGGTACGGGATGCCGGCGTACGCCCTGGACGGCAAGGTCGTCTGCTTCTTCCAGAGCGCGGAGAAGTTCAAGTCCCGCTATGCGACGTTCGGCTTCAGTGACAAGGCCAACCTCGATGACGGCACCATGTGGCCGGCTTCCTACGCCCTGAAGCAGCTGACAGCCGCCGACGAGGCGAGGATCGGCGCACTCGTGAAGCAGGCGGTGCACTGAGGCCCGGGGCCTGTCGTCCGGATCAGGCCGGCCGTGCTGACATGTCGGCACGGCCGGCCCGGTCGCCGAGCCGGCGTACCGCGGGGGACGGTGGGTTGATGGAGCCCGGCGGACGAGGTCACACTGGCCGCGTGGACGCGGATCCGGGGTTCTACGGGCCCTCCTCGGTGACCTGGCAGATGCACGCCGACCCGATGATGTGGGTCGCCGGCATCCGCGCGCTCTACCTCCAGGCCCTGCACCCGCCCACCGTGCGCGGTGTCCTGCAGAACTCGGACTTCCGCCGCGACGCCTGGGGCCGGCTGATGCGCACCGCGAACTTCGTCGGGACGACGACGTACGGCACCACCGAGGCCGCCGAGCGGCTCGCGGCGCGGGTGCGGAAGATCCACGGCATGCTCGGCGCCACGGACCCCGTCACCGGCGAGCGGTACGCGGTCGACGAGCCCGGGTTGCTGCTGTGGGTGCACTGTGCCGAGATCGACTCCTACCTCCACGTCCTGCGCCGCTCGGGGTTCCGGCTCACCGAGGCGCAGGCCGACCGGTACGTCCGTGAGAACCGGGCCGCGGCCGTCCTCGTGGGGCTCGACCCCGAGAGGGTCCCCGCGGACCAGGCCGAGCTGGCCGCGTACTTCGAGAAGGTACGACCCGAACTCGCCGCCGGGCCCGAGGCCCTCGAGGTGGACGACTTCCTGCGGCGCCCGCCGGTCCACCCGCTGCTGGTCCCGGCGCGCGCCCTGCTGTGGCGGCGGGTGGCGAACCTGGCGTACGCCGCCCTGCCCCCGTACGCCCACGAACTCTACGGCCGCCCGGTCCCGAGCCCCGGGGTGGTCACCCGGCGGCTGCGCCTGACCGGCACCCTGCTGCGCCGCATCCCCGCACGCCTGCGCTGGCAACTGCCCCCGAAGCACGTTCTGCGCGCCATGGCCCGGCTCGGCCCCGGCGCACGGCCCGCACCGTACAAGGTCGGCGGGCACGTCGGCTGATCCGCCACCGCCCGGCCCGTCTCTGGCCGATCCGGATCTTCGCGTGCTACGAAGAAGCATGCCTGCACGCGAAGGACACGAGGGAAACCAGAGACACGAGGGGTACGACGCCGTGATCGTCGGCGGCGGCCACAACGGCCTCGTGGCCGCCGCCTATCTGGCCCGGGCCGGGCGGTCCGTGCTCGTGCTGGAGCGGCTGGACCACACCGGCGGCGCCGCCGTGTCCACGCGCCCGTTCGCCGGGGTCGACGCGCGGCTGTCGCGCTACTCCTACCTGGTCAGCCTGCTGCCCCGGAAGATCGTGCGGGACCTGGGGCTGGACTTCCGCGTGCGGGCGCGCACCGTCTCCTCGTACACCCCCGTCGAGCGCCACGGGCGCCCGACGGGGCTGCTCGTCGGCGGTGGCGAGCGGCGCACCCGGGAGGCGTTCGCCCGGCTCACCGGCTCCGACCGCGAGTTCGAGGCCTGGCAGCGCTTCTACGGCATGACCGGGCGGGTGGCCCAGCGGGTGTTCCCGACGCTCACCGAGCCGCTGCCCACCCGTGACGACCTGCGCCGCCGCATCGACGACGAGGAGGCGTGGCAGGCCCTGTTCGAGGAGCCGATCGGCGCCGCGATCGAGGCCCGCTTCACCGACGACCTGGTCCGCGGAGTCGTCCTCACCGACGCGCTCATCGGCACCTTCGCCGACGCCCACGACAGCTCCCTGAAGCAGAACCGCTGCTTCCTCTACCACGTCATCGGCGGCGGCACCGGCGCCTGGGACGTCCCCGTCGGCGGCATGGGCGCCCTGACCGACGCGCTCGCCACGGCCGCGCGCGCCGCCGGGGCGGTCGTCGCCACCGGACGCGAGGTGGTGCGGATCGACACCGACGGGCGCGCCGCCGAGGTCACCTACCGGAGCGCGGAGGGGCAGGGCACCGTCTCCGCACGGCACGTCCTGGTGAACGCCTCCCCGCAGGAGCTGGCCCGGCTCACCGGCGACACCCCGCCGGCCCCGGCCGAGGGTGCCCAGCTGAAGGTGAACATGCTGCTCACCCGGCTGCCCGCGCTGCGCGACACCGGCGTCGACCCGCGCGAGGCGTTCTCCGGCACCTTCCACATCGCCGAGGGATACGAGCAACTGGCCGCGGCCCACGCCCAGGCCGCCGCCGGTTCACTGCCCGCCGCGCCACCCTCCGAGATCTACTGCCACTCGCTCACCGACCCCACCATCCTCGGCCCCGACCTCGTCGAGCGCGGCTACCAGACCCTCACCCTCTTCGGCCTGCACACCCCCGCCCGGCTCTTCGAGGAGGACAACGAAGCCGTACGTGAGGAACTGCTGAAGTCGACGCTGGCGCAGCTGGACGCCCACCTCGCCGAGCCGGTGGAGAGCTGCCTGGCCACCGACGCGGACGGGCGCGCCTGCATCGAGGCCAGGTCCCCCCTCGACCTGGAGCGCGACCTGCGGCTGCCGGGCGGCAACATCTTCCACCGCGAACTGGCCTGGCCGTACGCGCAGGAAGGCACGGGCCGCTGGGGCGTGGAGACCCCGCACGCGAACGTCCTGCTGTGCGGCTCGGGCGCGGTGCGCGGCGGCGGCGTGAGCGGCGTGCCCGGGCACAACGCGGCGATGGCGGTGCTCGAGGACCTCGGGGAGGCGCTGCCGTGAACCGGAGCCGGAGCCGCTTGAAAACCTGACGGGTCATCAGAAGACCTCTTCCGTCCTCTGGGCCGCTGCGGCATCCTGCGCCCCTGCAGACGGAGCTGAGCAAGCGACTCGGGGCCGAGCACGCCCCCGCCCCGTGTGACGGCTGCTTGACCTGTCCCGCATGCCCGGCGAGGATCGCGCCAGGGCCGGACACGAAGGAGCGGGACATGACGGCGGGACGAAGCGTCACGGTCGACGGCACCCTGCGGCGCAGTGCCCGGCGCACCCCGGCGAGGGTGGCCATCCGCTACGCCGACCGGTCGTGGACCTACGCGGAACTCGACGACGCCGTCTCGCGCGCCGCCCGGGTGCTGCGGGAGGCCGGGCTCGCCCCCGGCGACCGGGTCGGCGCCCTGGGCCACAACTCCGACGCCTATCTGATCGCCTTCCTGGCCTGCGCCCGCGCCGGACTGGTGCACGTGCCGGTGAACCAGAACCTGACCGGCGACGACCTGGAGTACATCGTCGACCAGTCCGGCTGCTCCCTCGTCCTCACGGACCCCGACCTCGCGGGGAACCTCCCGCAGCGCGTGCGGCGGCTGCCGCTGCGCGACGCGGACGACTCGTTGCTCACGCGGCTGGCCGCCACCGAGCCGTACGACGGCGAGGAACCGCGCGCCGAGGACCTGGTGCAACTGCTGTACACCTCCGGCACGACCGCGCTGCCCAAGGGCGCGATGATGACGCACCGCGCCCTGGTGCACGAGTACCTGAGCGCGATCACCGCACTCGACCTGAGCGCGGGCGACCGGCCGGTGCACGCCCTGCCGCTCTACCACTCGGCGCAGATGCACGTCTTCCTGCTGCCCTATCTCGCCGTCGGCGCGGAGAACGTCATCCTGGACGCGCCCGACGGCGACCGGCTCTTCGACCTCATCGAGGCGGGCCGCGCCGACAGCCTGTTCGCGCCGCCCACGGTCTGGATCCGACTGGCCAACCGCCCCGACTTCGCCACCCGCGACCTCAGCGGCCTGCGCAAGGCCTACTACGGCGCCTCGATCATGCCGGTGCCCGTCCTGGAGCGACTGAAGGAGCGGCTGCCGAAGCTCGCGTTCTACAACTGCTTCGGGCAGAGCGAGATCGGCCCGCTCGCCACGGTCCTCGGGCCCTACGAGCACAAGGGACGCATGGACTCGTGCGGGCGTCCGGTGCTGTTCGTGGAGGCGAAGCTCGTCGACGAGTCCGGCAAGGACGTGCCCGACGGGGAACCGGGAGAGATCGTCTACCGGTCACCGCAACTGTGCGAGGGCTACTGGGAGAAGCCGGAGGAGAGTGCCGAGGCGTTCCGCGACGGCTGGTTCCACTCCGGGGACCTCGCCGTGCGGGACGCCGAGGGGTATTTCACCATCGTCGACCGGGTGAAGGACGTCATCAACTCCGGCGGTGTGCTGGTGGCTTCGCGGCAGGTCGAGGACGCCCTCTACACCCACGAACGGGTCGCCGAGGCAGCGGTGATCGGCCTGCCCGACGAGCGGTGGATCGAGGCGGTCACCGCGGTCGTCGTACCGCGCGGCGAGGTGACCGAGGCCGAACTGATCGACCACGTGCGCGAGAAGCTGCCACACTTCAAGGCGCCCAAGCGGGTGCTGTTCGTGGACGAGTTGCCGCGCAACGCGAGCGGGAAGATCCTCAAGCGGGAGCTGCGGGACCGGTTCGGGGGCTGACGAGCGGTCAGCGCGGCCGCAGGTCCACGATCCGCCTGATCTTGCCCACGGATCGCTCCAGGGACTCCGGTTCGACGATCTCGACCCCCACCGAGACACCGATCCCGTCCTTCACGGCCGCCGCGATGGCGAGCGCCGCCGTCTCACGCTGCTCCGGGGTGGCGCCGGGCCGGGCCTCGGCCCGCACGGTGAGCGCGTCGAGCCGGCCCTCGCGGGTGAGCCGGAGCTGGAAGTGCGGCGCCACGCCCGGGGTGCGCAGCACGATCTCCTCGATCTGCGTGGGGAAGAGGTTGACCCCGCGCAGGATGACCATGTCGTCGCTGCGCCCGGTGATCTTCTCGATGCGGCGGAAGACGCGCGCCGTGCCGGGCAGCAGCCGGGTGAGGTCCCGCGTCCGGTAGCGGATCACGGGCATGGCCTCCTTGGTGAGGGAGGTGAAGACCAGCTCGCCCTCCTCACCGTCCGGCAGTACCTCGCCGGTGACCGGATCGACGATCTCCGGGTAGAAGTGGTCCTCCCAGACGTGCAGGCCGTCCTTGGTCTCGACGCACTCCTGCGCCACACCCGGGCCGACGACCTCCGACAGCCCGTAGATGTCCACGGCGTCGATCGCGAGCCGCTCCTCGATCTCGCGCCGCATCTCCTCGGTCCACGGCTCGGCTCCGAAGATGCCGACGCGCAGGGAGGTGGTGCGCGGATCGACGCCCTGGCGCTCGAACTCGTCCAGCAGGGTGAGCATGTACGAGGGGGTGACCATGATGACCCCGGGCCGGAGGTCCTGGATCAGCTGCACCTGGCGGGCCGTCATGCCGCCGGAGGCGGGGATCACCGTACAGCCGAGGCGTTCGGCGCCGTAGTGCGCGCCGAGGCCACCGGTGAACAGGCCGTAGCCGTACGCCACATGGACCGTGTCGCCGGGCCGGCCGCCCGCCGCGCGGATGGACCGGGCCACCATGTCGGCCCACATCGACAGGTCGTTGTCGGTGTACCCGACGACCGTGGGACGTCCGGTGGTGCCGCTGGAGGCGTGGATGCGGCGGATCCGCTCCCTGGGCGCGGCGAACATGCCGTACGGGTAGTGCTCCCGGAGGTCCGCCTTCACGGTGAACGGGAACCGGGCGAGATCCGCGAGCGTACGGCAGTCCTCCGGCCGCACCCCCGCCTTGTCGAAGGACTCCCGGTAGAAGGGAACGTGCTCGTAGGCGTGTCGCAGCGAGGCCCGCAGCCGCTCCAGTTGCAGGGCCCGCAGCGCCTGGGCGTCGAGCCGTTCCCCCGCGTCCAGCAGACCCCGAGCGTGTGCCATGGGGACGCCTCCCTAGCAATCACAAGCAATCGTCACGAACCGGTCGACCGATCATTCGGTAGATGCCGAGGATCAGTAATCCAGCCCGCCCGGCCGGAGGCAAGAGCCAGGCCGTAACTTTCTTGCGGCGAAGCCCACCCCGCCCCGAAGATCAGCCACATGCCGACCTTCGACGCGTACGACGGGACCCGACTCGCCTACCACCTGCGCGGAGAGGGGGAACCGCTCGTCGTGCTGCCCGGTGGACCGATGCGGGCCTCCGCGTACCTCGGGGACCTCGGCGGGCTCGACGAACGGCGGCGGCTGGTACTGCTCGATCTGCGCGGGACCGGGCTCTCGGCCGTGCCGGCGGACCCGGACACGTACCGCTGCGACCGACTGGTCGACGACGTGGAGGCGCTGCGCGAGCACCTCGGCCTGGAACGCATGGACATCCTCGCGCACTCGGCGGGCGGCAGCCTGGCCCTGCTCCACGCTGCCCGGTACCCGGAGCGCGTCGCCCGGCTCGCCCTGATCACCGTCACACCCTGGGCGCTCGGGATGCCCGCCACGGCCGCGGACCGGCTCGAGGCGGCACGGTTGCGCGAGGGCGAGCCCTGGTACGAGGAGGCCTTCCCGGCGTTCGAGGCCTGGCTGAAGGGCGACGGCGACTTCGACCCGGTCTTCATACCCTTCTTCTACGGACGGTGGGACGCTGCGGCGCAGGAGCACGTCGCGGACCGGGCGGGGCAGGCCGACGACGCGGCGGCCGACGTCTTCCTCTCCGACGCGGCCTTCGACCCGCCCGCCACCCTGGCCGCGCTCGCCCGCCTCACCGCGCCCGTCCTCGTGTACGCGGGCGAACTCGACGGCGGTCCCCGGCCCGAACTCGCCCGCCGGGTCACCGAGTTCTTCCCGAGGGCCGAGTTCACGGTCCAGCCGGGAGCCGGGCACTACCCGTGGCTGGACGACCCCGAGCACTTCACCGCGCGGGTGGACACCTTCTTCGCGGGCTGAGCGGGCCCGAGCGAGTGGCCGCGGGCGTCAGCCGCCCATGGGGGTCAGACGGGCCGCCGCCCGGGCCCGGGCCGCCTCCAGGACCGCCAGCAGAACCGCCTTGCTGGAGTTGCGGTTCCGTACGTCGCACAGGAGCACCGGTGTGGACGGGTCCAGGTCCAGCGCCGCCCGCACCTGCTCTGCGGTGCAGTCCCGGCGCCCGTCGAAACAGTTGACGCCCACCGCGAACGGGATCTCCCGCGCCTCGAAGAAGTCGATCGAGGCGAACGAGGCGTCCAGGCGGCGGGTGTCGGCGAGGACCACCGCCGCGAGCGCGCCCGTCGCCAGGTCGTCCCACATGAACCAGAAGCGGTCCTGCCCTGGCGTGCCGAACAGGTACAGCACCAGCTCCGGGGCGATGGTGATGCGGCCGAAGTCCATGGCGACCGTCGTGGACGACTTGCCCTCCACACCGGTCAGGTCGTCGACCCCGAGGCTCGCCTCGGTCATGCGCTCCTCGGTCTCCAGTGGGGGCACCTCGCTCACCGAGCCCACCATGGTGGTCTTGCCCACGCCGAAACCGCCCGCGATGAGGATCTTCAGCGCGGTGGGCAGGACCGGCTCAGAGCTGACGGATACCATCCATCACCCTTTCGATGATTTCCACACTCGGCTGCTCGTCCTGCCCTGGCGGCGACTGGACGATGATGAGCGAGGCGTTGAGCAGATCCCCGCACAGGATCTTCACCACGCTCACCGGCAGGTCCAGGTGCGCGGCGATCTCTGCGACCGCCACCGCGCGGTCCCGGCACAGCTCGAGGATCTGGACCGACTCCGGCTCCAGGTACTCGTACTCCGACTCGGCCTGGGACCGCGAGACGACCAGCGTGATCAGTGTGAACGTGTACTGACTGTGGCGGGTGCGCCCGCCCGTGATGGCGTACGGCCGTAAATGACGCCCGGCCTCCGCACCGTCGAGCCACCGCGGTTCACGCATCCTGAATAAGACCGCCGGACGGTGTCTGGACGCGAGGCGCGGCGCTCATGTACTGGCCGACCTGCTTGACGAGCGTGCCCATCTCGAAGGCCATCATCCCCACATCCACTTCCTCCGAGGCGATCGCGGCCAGCCGGGCGCCCCTGCCCGCGGCCGTGACGAACAGGAACGCCCTCTCCATCTGGATGACCGTCTGCTGGACCTCCCCACCGTGGAAGTGGCGCGCGGCGCCCCGGGCCAGGCTGTGCATGCCCGAGCCCACCGCCGACAGGTGCTCGGCGTCGTCACGGCGCAGGTCCTTCGACTTGCCGATGAGGAGGCCGTCCCCGGACAGCACGATGGCGCAGCGGATCTCCGGGATCCGGTCCACCAGGCCGTCGAGGAGCCAGTCCAGCTGCGGCCCGGGATGTACCTGCTCAGTCATTGCTCAACGTTCCCTCACAGTCGATTGGCACCGGGGTCCCCCGGATCCTGCGGTCGGCCCTCCGCGCCGGCCGGCCCGTCCGGATCGGACATCCGGGCCCGCTTCAGCCCCTGCTGAATGGCGATCATCGCGCGCGCCGACGCTTCCGGGGAGACGACGCCGTTGTCCTCTTCACCCTCGGATCGGCCCTGGCTTTGTGCTGCCTCCCTGCGCAGCTGCTGCGCGAGGCTGGCTCCCCGGGTCCGCTGTGGCAGCACCGGGGGCGTCGTCAGCGGGCGCGCCGCGTCGGGCGCGGACGCCCCGGCGGGCGCGGTTCGCCCCGTGCCGGGCTCGCGTCCGAGCGGGGGCCCGGCTTGGGGCCGGTGCCGACCCGGCGGGGGTCCGGCCTGCGGTCGGTGCTGCTCGGGCTGTGGCCCGGCCTGCGACCGGCCGTAGCCGGTCGCAGGCCGGGAGTACTGGGCCGGCTGCCCGGGGTACTCGACCGACGGCCCGGCGTACTCGGACGCCGGCCCGCCGTACCCGGCCGGCTGCCCGGTGTACCCGGGCCCGGCCTCGGAAGCCGTCGCCCGTGGGGCCGGGGCCGCCTGCTGGGGCGTGGCCCACCGGTCCGGCTCGGAAGGGGGTACCGGGTGTTCCGACACGGGCGGCAACAGACCTGCACCTCCGTACTCGGGAAAGCCGCTGTGGTCCGCGATGCGGGAGTGCGTGAGCACGTCCGCTCCCACGACCACCGGCGCGGTCACGCTTCCGGCGGCTCCCACGGCCGCGCCCGCGAGCACCCTGTCCTCGGCCCGGGGCTCGCTCTGCAGCGCGTTGCCGGCCGAGGCCGCCGACCTGAGCTGGTCGAGGACCGGCGACTGGAGTTCCTCCAGCAGCTCCGAGGGCAGCAGGACGACGACGAGTGTGCCGCCGTAGACGGAGTCGCGCAGCTCCACCTTGATCTTGTGCCGCTCGGCGAGCCGGGCGACCACGAAGTGGCCGAGACGCGGGTCCTCGCCCAGGGACGTCATGTCCAGCTTCGGCGGATGGGCGAGCAGCTCGTTGGCGTATGCCATCTTGTCGGGCGGCATGCCGAGTCCGTGGTCCTCGACATGGATGGCCAGCCCCTTGGCCACCTTGGTGGCGCTGACGAACACCTGGGTGTCCGGTGGGGAGAAGCTCGTGCCGTTCTCGATCAGCTCGGCGAGCAGGTGCGTGACGTCCGCGACGGCCCGGCCCGCCAGGGCGACACGCCGCTCCGCGGGCAGGTTCTTCACCTTCACACGCGTGTACTGCTCGGTCTCCGCGACCGCACTGCGCATCACGTCGGTGATGGAGACGGGCGCGGTCATCCGGCGGCTCCGCGGGGAGCCGCTGAGGATCACCAGGTTCTCCGCGTGCCGTCGCACGCGGGTCGCGAGGTGGTCGACCTTGAAGATGTCCTTCAGCAGGTCGGAGTCCTCGTGCTTGCGCTCCAGGTCGTCCAGGAGCGAGATCAGACGGTGGATCAGGATCTGGGTGCGCCGGATCAGCTGTGCGAAGACCTTCTCGGTGCCCTCGCGGCCCCTCGACTGACGCAGCGCGGTGTCCGCGGCGACCCGGCCCAGCCGGTCGATGGCCACGGCCAGCCGTTCCAGCTCGTCGCCGGCCTGGCGATCCTGCGGGCCGAGGACGGCCACGTCCACGTGCTCGCCGCGCTCGATACGGGCCAGCAACTGGGGGAGCGCACGGGACAGTTCCTCGGCCCGCGCCTCGAGTTCCGACACCCGGCCGAGCGTCGCGCGCCGGGCGCGCAACGCGAGTACCGCGCCGCCGGCCAGTGCGGCCAGGGTGGCGGCGGTGCCCAGAAGCATGCCCAGCAGCAGCTCGTCGGCCCGGTCCGAGGCGTCGTCCGCGAGCCCCCGCACGGAGTCCGCGCCCAGCGACTGCAGATCGCCGAGGACACCGCTCGCGGTGTCCGGCCATGTCGACGCCTTCGAAGGCAGCGACGTGCCCTGGGCGGACGCCAAGGAGTCGCCGAGCGTGCCCAGCGTCGTCCACTGCGCGCCGTCGGTGATCTGCGTGTAGCCGGCGGCCGCCCCCGCGGGCAGGTCACGGGCGGTCAAGCCCGCGCTGAACTCCCGCTGGAGCGCCAGGTACTCCGCGAACTGGGCGCGGGCCGTCGCCGGTATGCGCCCGGAGGGCAGGGCACCGGACAGCAGGGCGTCCTGGCGCGAGAGCATCTCCGTGATCTGCACCAGGGAGACCGTCGCGGTGCCGCCCCGCGCGAGGGACCCGTTGTCGCTGCGGACGGCGGCGGTCACCAGCGACACGCCCTGGGCGATGCTGTCGGTGAAGTACTGGAAGGCGTCGGCGGTGGACAGGGAGCGGGCGTCGATCGCCTGACGGCGGTCGGCCAGCGCGGTCAGCGCGTCGTCGAGCGACTTCGCCCGGCGTCGCAGCGTCGAGGAGTCCAGGCCGGAGGAGCCGCGGTAGGCGGTGAGGGCCGCGTCGGTCCTCTTGCGGGCGGCCTCGAGATCACTGCGCGCGGCGCCGGTGCGGCTCGCCTGCCAGACGGCGGTCAGACGGCGCTCGTTCTGCAGGGCGGAGAGCACCGCCTGGGCAGGCCGGGCGGCCGACGTGTCGTGGTCCGCGTCGGCCTGCAACTGGACGTGCTCGTCGACGAGACCGGCCGCCGTGTACCCCCACAGTCCGGTCAGGCAGACGGCGGGCACGACGAAGGGCAGGACGAACGAGAATCGGAGAGATCTGCGCGGGGCGGACCGATGACGCGTCCGCCGGTCGCGGGTGCCTGGCATCTGATTCCTCGTACGGCAGCGAAGCACTGGTTCGGTTGGGACGGTGCGAGTGCCGGATTGCGCCCGGCGCGGCGACTTGACCTCACCGTCATCGGAGTCGGCGATCAGGCTGAACCGTATCAGGATCATGGCGCAGCGTCAGCTTCCGCTTAGGGCAACTAACCGCTTTCATACGTGAGTTGCCAGGTGCGTTCACCGAATTGGCTGCTGTCGCCGTCCGGGCGGATGCGGGGGGACATATCACAGCAGAGCCAGAAGTTTCGGGGTGTAGAGGGCGCCCGCCGTCTCGATTCCGGCCACCATGTCGAAATAGATCGCGGTCAGTTCCGCATCCCTCTGTACGGCGCGCAGCAGGGACAGTCGCTGTTCGTGCGGTGTGAGTTGAGCCACGCCGAGCGTGGACTCGTAGCCCGGGGTGAGTACTTCGTCCCGTTCCTTGGCGAAATCCCGCAGAGCGGCGTCGAGTCCGTCCGGGTCGCCGCCGAGCCGGCCCTCCAGCCTGCGGGCCAGCGCATCGGCCTGGAGGAAGGCGTCGCTGATCCCGCGCGCGGTGATGGAGTCCTTGTGGTGCCCCGCGTCGCCCACCAGGACCCAGCCGGGCCCGGCGGCCTGCCGGAAGAAGTTCTGCTGGTCACCGGTGCCGCGCAGCCGCTCCAGGGGCTCCTTGCCCGCGAGCCGCTCGTACAGGCCGGGCGCGGTGGTGCGGATCTGTTCCAGGTAGGCCCGCCGGGCGTCGGTGCGTATCTCCTCGAAGCGGGACTGCGGGAAGTAGGCGAGGACCAGCGTCGCCGCGTCGTTGGTGGCCACGGCCGCCACCCAGCTGCCCGGCCGCTCGTACAGCTCCAGGGTGGCCGGGACGTCCGCCCAGTACGTGTAGTAGGCGCAGGTCAGCCGCGGGTCCTCCACGGTGTACGGCGCCTGGGCGAGGCGGGCGACGGTGGAACGCATACCGTCCGCGCCGATCACCAGATGTGCGCGTTCGGTGAAGGAATGTTCCCCCCGACGTCCCTTCACCCCCACGACCCGCCCGCTGGAGTCGCGCAGCAGTCCGGTCACCCGGCAGTGGTGGCGCACCTCGACGCCCGCCGCGGCCGCCGCTTCCACGAGGAGGGCGTCCAGGACATGGCGGCGCGGTGCGAACGCCGCCCGCTGCCCTTCCACGCCCCGGGCGCACCCTTCCAGGCGGATGTCGGCGACCTCGTAGACCACGCGGTCCAAGGGCGGGCACCCCGAGGCGCGCAGTGCGTCCAGCAGCCCCCAGCGGGCGAGCGTCGCCACCCCGGGCTGGTGGATGAGATGGGTGGAGAGGGTGTCCGTGCCGGAGGGCGCCTTGTCGAGCAGGACCACCCGGTACCCCGCGCGGGCGAGCAGCATGGCGGTGGGCGCACCGGCGCAACGGGCGCCTACCACGATGGCGTCGTACATCTGGGTTGCCTCACAACAGACGTCGGGGAAGGGGGTGTTGCGGTGACGTGACCCGAAGCGGCGTGCTTCAGCGGGAGCGTCCGAGGTCGTCGAGCAGGGCCCGCCGGTCGATCTTGCCATTGGCGTTCAGCGGCAGTTGATCGAGGACGGCGATGCGGCGGGGCAGCATGTACGGCGGCAGCCGCTCGCCCAGCGCCTCGAACAGCCCGTCGGGCGTGCAGCCGTCGCCGCTGACCGCGGCATGGAGCTCCGGCTCGCCGTCGGGCGCGGGCATCGCGAGGACGACCGCGTCCCGTACCCCTGGCTGCTGCCGCACCATGGCCTCGATCTCCCCGAGTTCGATCCGGTGCCCGCGGATCTTCACCTGCTGGTCGGTGCGGCCGAGGTGGACCAGTTGCCCGTCGCGCATCGCGACCCGGTCCCCGGTGCGGTACCAGTGCCGGTCGGTGAGCGGCTCGTCGGCGCCGGGCCGGCCGTCCGGGTCCAGGAAGCGTCCGGAGTTGTTCGCCGGGTCCAGGTAGCCGGGGAACCGCAACGGCCCGCGCACGCACAGCTCTCCGCTGTCCGCGGGCCGGCCGTCCTCGTCGATCAGCAGCAGGTCGAGGACCGGATACCCGGTGCCGATCGGAGCGGTGCCGTTCGGGGTGTCGGGCCACGACGCCGGATCGTCCGGGAACCGGTACGCCGTGCAGGAGATGGTGAGTTCGGTCGGCCCGTACAGCACCTCCAGACGGCTGCCGGGCGCGGCGGCCCGCCACTGACGGGCCGCGTCCAGGGTGAGTGGTTCGCCGCCGAAGACGCTCCACCGCAGGGTGGGCATGCTGCCGGGTTTCAGGGTGCCGAGGCGGGAGGCGAAGGAGACCAGCGACGGCACCGAGAACCAGTGGGTCAGGCGCAGGGAGTTGACGGTCTTCACCGGGGACAGCAGCTGGCTGCGGCGCGGCACCACGAGGGTGCCGCCGCCCGCCCAGGCGACGAACAGATCGTGCACGGAGCCGTCGAAGGTCAGCTCGAAGCACTGCGACAGCCGGCTGCCGGGTGCGATGTCGTACCGCGGCGCGACCTGGGCGAGGTAGGTCGCGATGTTGCGGTGCGGGACAGGCACGCCCTTGGGGGTGCCGGTCGACCCGGACGTGAAGATGATGTACGCGATGTCGTCGGGGCCGGTCGCCGGATACGGCAGTTCGGGTGCGGGCCCCTTCGACAGGGCCGCCTGCTCGTCGGGCCCCACGGTGAGGACGGGCACCCCCTGGTCGGTACCCGCCCCGGCGGTGTCGGCCAGCACGACCTCCACCTCGGCGGCCTTCACGATCTCGGCCGTGCGGGCCGAGGGATGCTCGGGGTTGAGGGGGACGACGGTCGCGCCGGCCCGCAGGATCGCGAGATACCCGGCGTACGCGGTCACCGAACGGCTCGCCAGCAGGCCCACGCGGCGCGGCGGGTTGCCGCCCGCCGCGAGGACCAGCCGGGCGGCCAGCCGTTCCGCCAGGTCGCGCAACTGCGCATAGGTGAGCCGGTCCTCGTCCACCTCCAGCGCGACGGCGTCCTCGCCGTAGGTGTCGGCGGAGCGGGCGAACCAGGCGTACGCGGTCTCCGGGTGGCTCATCGGGCGGCCGCCTCCAGGTCGCGCGTCCACCGGCGCAGCTCGCCCACGGTGCGCAGCCTGCCGAACTCCTCGGGGTCGACCTCCTGGCTGGACCGCTTGGACAGCTCGACGATGATCCGCAGCTTGGCCAGGGAGTCGATGCCGATGTCGGTGAGCGTGGACGCGTCGTCGAAGCCGGTGCGGGCGTGCTCGCGCAGCACCCAGGACGCCAGGTCCCCACCGTCGTCGTCGTGCTCCTCGCCCGGCCAGTACCGCTTGGTCTGCCACGGGTACGTGGGCAGCGGGACGAAGCGGCCCGGTTCGCCGAACACCGCCTCCCAGTCCACGTCCTCGCCCCTCCGGTAGCGCTCGGCGACGGCCGACAGCGGTCTGCCGCCCAGCCCCGGGGAGCCGGTCAGGCCGGCCACCAGCTCCTCGTGGCTCGCCCCGACGACCGCGAGCCGGTGCTCATGGTGCTGCCGACGGGTGGCCGCGCTGTAGCAGATGTCCCGCACGGAGTACGCGGCTCCCGCACCGCCCGGGGAGAGGTGGTCGGCGTACGACCGGGCGAGTGCCTCCAGGGCGGCGTCGCTGCGCGCCGAGAGCACCAGGACGTACGGCGTGGGGCGCGCGGCGCCCGCAGGCGCCAAACCTCGCGCGGTGCGGGGCGCGGCGGGTGCTTCGGCCGGGGCGGGGCTGCGGATCACCACGTGGGCGTTGAGCGCCGAGGAGCCCTGCCCGGAGACGCCGGCGACGACCGGCCGGCCCGTCTCGGGAAGGTCGACGAGCCCGGTCGGCACCACCAGCGGCAGCTCGTCCCAGGCCACCTCGGGGTTCGGCTTCGACAGGTGCAGGCTGGCGGGCACCTGCCCGTGCTCGAGGCAGAGCACCGCCTTGATCAGCCCGGCCAGGCCGCCGGCGGCCTCCGCATGCCCGATGTTCGTCTTGACCGAGCCGACGAGCAGCGGCCGGTCCGCCGGGCGCCCCTCGCCCAGGACCCGGCCCAGCGCGGTCAGTTCCAGGGGGTCCAGCGAGGGCGAGCCTGAGCCGTGCGCCTCGACGTAGTCGACGTCCGCCGGATCGAGCCC
>NZ_PQSR01000119.1 GCF_002920635.1 Streptomyces sp. Ru72
GGGCGCTCGAGGTGCGCAACGTGGTGGCGATCGAGCAGCTGACCCCCCAACTGGAGAAGGCGGCGGCTGCCGCCGATTCCCTTTTGTTCGCCGCCTACTCGGACACTGTGCTGCGCGAACTCGGCATCGACGATCAGGTGCTGCGTGCCGTCCGCACCATCGTGGACAAGGCGCAGCTGGAGGCGTTCGGGACGCTGCTGCCGGAGGACCAGTTCGAGGTGTTGCAGTACCTCGCCGAAGGGTTCATCCCGGAGGAGGTCTACCGGGATGTGGTCGCCGTGCGGCGTCCCGTCGATGCCGGTCCTGATCCGGACGAGAGCCTCGCCGTGGCGATCGCCAACACCACGAGCCGCATCACGCTGGTCACCGGCCCCGAGGAGCTCGCCGACATCCTGGAGAAGCCGTTCGCGGCCTGGCGGGTGTTCCTGCACCCCTCGCAGCGCCGGGTCGCCTACCGGGTGTCGTACGGCGGACCGGTCCAGGTCACGGGTGGTCCGGGAACCGGCAAGACGGTCGCGGCGCTGCACCGGGTGAAGCACCTGCTCAGTCGCTCGCCCGACGCCCGGGTGCTGCTGACCACCTACACCAACGCGCTGGCTGCCTCGCTGCGCGAGAACCTCTCTCTCCTGCTCGACGGGGACGAGTCGCTGCTCGCGCGCGTCGAGGTGACGACGGTCAACGCCTATGCACACGGCATCGTGACCCGCCTCGACGGCAAGGCCCCCTGCCCCATCAACGACCGGGAGGAACGGCAGCTGTGGCAGCGGGTCGTCAAGAAGCTCGGGCTGCCGTGGACCGAGCAGTTCCTGGCGCAGGAGTACCGGCACGTGATCCTGGCCCAGGACCTGCGCAGCCTGGACGCGTACCGCGCGGCGACCCGCCGCGGCCGGGGCAGCGCACTGTCGCCGGCCAAGCGGGACCAACTGTGGCCCGCGGTCGAGCTGTTCGAGTCGTTGCTGCGCGAGCAGAGGGCCACCACGCACCTGAAGGTGTGTTCACGGGCCGCCGAGCTGTTGGCCGCCTCGACGCCCACGCACGACCATGTGGTGGTCGACGAGGCGCAGGATCTCCACCCGGCCCAGTGGCGCGTCCTGCGCGGCGCGGTGGCACCCGGCAGCGACGACCTGTTCATCACGGGCGACCCGCACCAGCGGATCTACGACTCCAAGGTCTCCCTCGGGTCACTGGGCATCTCGGTCACCGGACGCACCCACCGCCTGCGCATCAACTACCGCAGCACCGAAGAGATCCTCGCGTGGTCGACGGGGATACTCAGCCCTGTATCGGTCGACGACCTGGGCGGTGAGGGCAGTGACACGCTGGCCGGCTACCGCTCGCTGCTGCACGGCCGCAGACCGCAGGTGGACGGGTACGGCTCGGAGCAGGCGGAGGTGGCTGCCCTCATCGAGCGCGTGGAGGGGTGGATCGCGCAGGGCATCCGCCCCTCCGAGATAGGTGTGTGCGCCCGCTTCAACGTGCTGCTCGACAAGGCTTACGACAAACTCATTGCCGCGAGGGTGCCGGTGGTCCGAGTCCGAGACAATCCCGGGCCGGACGTCGACGGGGTGCGTCTGGCCACCATGCATGCGATGAAGGGGCTCGAATTCCGCTGCGTCGCCGTGCTGGGGGTGACGGCGAGCGCGGTGCCGTTCGCGCGCGAGGTGACACCCGCCTCGGTGGACGCACTCCAGCACGAGTCCGACCTGCTGCGCGAGCGGTGCCTGGTGTTCGTCGCCTGCACGCGAGCCCGGGAAGCGCTCGCGGTGTCGTGGAGCGGGACGGCCAGCTCGTTCGTACCACCGGCGACGTGACGTAGCGGCCCTGACGACGCCAGAAGGTTCGGTTCGTCAGTCGTCCGGCGCCAAAGCGCCGTTACAGAGGCCGTCCCGCGCCAGGGCCGCGGCCTGCCGGCTGAGCTCCGCCAATCTCCTCGCCCGCTCCTCGAACTCCTGAAGGGCGCGGAACGCGGTCCCGTACCGCCGCTGCTCAGCGATGTCCATCTGCGGGACCCGGGCCCCCTTGCCGTCGAGCCGGAAGGTACCGCTGGCGCTCGTGGAGCGGCGAGTATTGGCCGCGCTGCGCAGGAAGCCCTGGAGAAAGTCGGTGTCCAGCTGGTCGCTGGCTGAGACCGGCTCCGGATCGCCGTACTCGACGAGCCCGGCCCGCGCGAGGTCGGCGACACTGACGGAGGAACCATCCAGGGTGCTCGGTCCGCTGCCCGCCCTCAGTGTCGGAAGGGGCTCGGCCAGGAGCCGGACCAGAGCGGCCAACTCCCTCTGCCGCTCCTGGTATTCAGCGACATAGTCGCGATGCGATCCCTCCACGTGGCGCCCCGGAGTCAGGTCCACCATGTCGTCGAGAAGCTCGATCAGAGAGATGTCAGCCGCTTGATCGGGCCGTGGGTCCAGCGAGCCGTCCGGGTCGTTCGCGGTCAGGTCGACCATGCGCACACTGGCGGCGGCGTCACGGGGTGACTGCGGGCGGCGCAGGTGCCAAAGATGCACAGGCAGCGAGTGCGACACCGCCGAGCCCGGCGGCAGCGCGGTGACTTGGGTGAGGATGCCGCGCCGCACGAGTTCCCCGCGGATGCGGCGGCCCGCCTTGCGGTACGCGACCGAGGCGGGCATGACCATGAGGACGCGGCCACCGGGTGCGGTGTGTGCGTACGCGTGCTGCAACCAGGCCAGCTCTCCCTCGGCGCGCGAAGGCGTGCCGAGCTCCCAGCGGGAGTCGAGCAGCAGGTCCTCGCGCCCCCAGTCGGTGTCACCGACGGGCGGATCGCACACCACCAAGTCCGCCTTGAGGTCCGTCCATCGGTCGTCGCGAAGGGAGTCGCCAGTGACGATATCGACGCGGGTACGCCTGGTGAGATCGGCTCGCAGCTGCGCGTACCTGGCGCTACGGACGTCGAACTCCTGTCCGCACCGCCTCGGCCCCTGCTGGGGTCCGACCGCGAGCAGTAGGGTGCCTATACCGCACGCGGGGTCGAAGAGTGTCGCACCCACCTCCACCTCACCGGCGAAGTGCCTCACGGCGCGGACGATCCGCGGCGAGGTGACCTGGTCCGATCCTGCCCTCCGCACGGATTCGGTGAAGCGCTCAGCCAGCGCGTTCACCACGTCCCCCGCCGAACGGCTCTCGACCATGCCGCGCACCACTCGAACGGCATCCTCGGGCAGCGCGTCCGGGGCCGCCTGCTCCGGGTCGGCAACGAACTGCGCGACATCAGCGACACCGGCGATCATCTCATCGCCGTAGGCACTGCGCAGGGCCTGCCACAGTTGCACCTCGTCCGAGAGGTCTCGTCCCTTGCGCTGCTTGTCCAGCCACGCCTGCACCTCGGCCAGGTCGAAAAGCGGGCTGTTCACGCCGCCGCCCGCCGGAGCGGGGAAGTCGTCGTACCGCCGCCTCCAGTTCGAGACCGCGGCCCGGGTGACGCCCGCTAGCCGAGCGATCTCGGAGCCGGTGACCAAGGGACTGCCCGAGGAGGCGGGTGTGTCTGCCATACGAGCCACCGTACACAGGCCGACGTCAGCCCATCAATGGAATGATTCGTTGACGACGTAAACGAATGGCGTGAGTCTTATCCGTTTACGTGCCCGCGCGCTGTCTGCCGCTCACGCCCGCCCGTGCGTCTCCTGCGAGCGTCGCGACAGTGCGTCGATGACCGCGGCGGCGAACAGGACTCCGCCGGTGATCACGAACTGGACGGCGACCGGGATGCCCGTGATCGCCATGCCCGAGGAGATCGACTGGATGATGAGCGCGCCCAGCACCGCGGACCAGGTGGTGCCGCGTCCGCCGAACAGGCTGGTGCCGCCGATGACCGCGGCCGCGATGGCGTTGAGCAGCAGGACGCCCGAGCCGGAGGACTGGCTCACGGAGGTGATCCGTGAGGCGAGGAACAGTCCGCCGATCGCGGCCATCGTGCCCGAGACCGCCAGCACCGCGGTCTGTACCCAGCCCACGCTGAGACTGGCGCGGCGGGCCGCCTCGATGCCGCCGCCGAGTGCGTAGACCTGCCGTCCGTAGTGCGTGCCGCGCAGGAGGACGTCCAGGCCGGCCGTGATGACCACGAAGATCAGGAGGGCCAGCGGCAGACCCTGGAACCGATTGAGTACGTACGCGGCGCCGAACGCGACCACCGCGAGTGCTCCCGTGCGTACCCCGATCTCCGCGAGCGAGCGGTGCGGCAGGTCGAGGGCGCGTCGGCGCCGCCTGTCCCGGTAGGAGATGAGGAAGAGCAGGCCGGCGCCGAACGCCGCCACACCGTAGGCGACGCTGTGGTTGCCGAAGTAGTAGCTGGTCAGCTGGGCGACGAGACCGTTCTGGTTGAGGTCGATGGTGCCGGTGGTGCCGAGGATGTAGAGCATCACGCCGTTCCAGGTCAGCAGTCCCGCCAGCGTGACCACGAACGCGGGTACGCGGGTCCGGGCGACGGAGAAGCCCTGGATGGTCCCCGCCGCCGTGCCCGTGAGGACGGCGAGGATGACGGCCAGCCATTCGGGCATGCCGTTGTTGACGTTCAGTACGGCGAAGACGGCCGCCGCGAGGCCGCTGATCGAGCCGACCGACAGGTCCAGCTCGCCGATCAGCAGCACGAAGACGATGCCGACCGCGATCAGGCCCGTACCCACGATGTCGACACTGAGGTTCGACAGGTTCCGAGGGGAGAGGAAGTTGGGATTGAGGGACTGGAAGACGATCCACACCGCGGCGAGCACGAGGATGACCGGGAGGGAGCCCAGTTCACCGGCGATGAACCTGCGCCGGGACGCGGCGGCCCAGCCCGCGAGCACAGGGACGATCTTCCGCCCGGGCTGCGGCTGACGGGGGGCGGCGGGGGCGGCCCGCGTGTCGTCTGCCCTCTTGCGGCTCTCTTTCACCAGTCCACCTCCCGGTGGGCCACCCGATGGGGAACGTTCTCCGTGGCCCCGGTGATGGAGGAGATGATCTCTTCCTGAGACGCGGTGTTCACGTTGAAGAAGCCGTTGTTGCGGCCCAGTCGCAGCACCGCGGCCCGGTCTGCGAGAGCTTTGACGTCGGCCATGTTGTGACTGATGAGCAGTACTCCCATGCCGCGGTCACGCAGTTGGTCGACGAGCTCCAGGACCTCGGCGGTCTGCTGGAAGCCGAGGGATGCCGTCGGCTCGTCCAGGAGGAGCAGCCGCGGGTCGCCGAGGAGCGAGCGAGCGATGGCGACCATCTGCCGCTGGCCGCTGGACAGGGAGACGACCGGGGAGCGGAGATCGGCCAGGCCGGTCGCCAGGCGCTTGAGCAGGTCCCGGGTACAGCGTTCCATCTCCACTTCGTCGAGGAATCCGAACCTTCGGATCTCGCGCCCCAGGAACAGGTTGCCGACGACGTCGAGATTCCCGCACAGGGCGAGGTCCTGGTAGACGGTGGCGATGCCGAGTCCCCTGGCGTCGTGGGGACGCCTGATCTGCACCGGCCGGCCCTCCCACTCGATGACGCCCGTGTCCGCGGGTGCGACGCCGGAGATCACCTTGACCAGAGTGGACTTGCCGGCCCCGTTGTCGCCCAGGAGCGCCACGACCTCGCCGGCGCGAACCTCCAGTTCGATGTCGGTGAGGACCTGGACGACGCCGAAGCGCTTGCAGACGCCGTGCAGTGCCAGCAGGGGTTGAGCCGGCACGGAAACCATCTCCTTCCCGGGCCCGGCCGTGGTGAACGGCTCGCCTCGTCCGGCCGTACGACCCGTTCGGCCTGTTCGGCCGCCCGTTCGGCCTTTCGGTCGCCCGTCCGGCCCTGTTCGGCCTATCCGGTGAGTCCGGCCTTGTCGCAGGCCGCCCTGAATCGGGGAATGCAGATCTGTTCGATCGTGTACACCCCGCCTTTCACAAGGGTGTCCTTGATGTTGTCGACGGTCACGGCCACCGGGGTGAGCAGAACCGCCGGAACCGCCTTCTCGCTGCGGTTGCTCACCTTCCCGGTGGCCATACGGTCGAGGTTCTCGCCGCGGGCGGCGGCCACAGCCATGGCGGCGCCCGCGCCGGCCTCGGGCGGGTGCGGCTTCCAGACAGTCATGTACTGCTCGCCGTCGACGATGCGCCGGACGGCACCGAGGTCCGCGTCCTGGCCCGTGACCGGGGGCAGTGGGCTGATCTTGTTCGCTCTGAGGGAGGAGATGATGCCGGAGGCGAGGGCGTCGTTCGCGGAGTAGACACCGTCGATGTGGTCGGCGCCCAGGTCCGCGATGGCTCCCGACATGCTCATGTTGGCGAGGTCCGACCGCCACATGGGCGTGTCGAACATCTTGCCGATCTTGACCTTGCCTCTGAGCACCGACAGGGCTCCCTCCTTGAACGCGACGGCGTTGGGGTCGGTCGGGTCGCCGTTGATCATGACGATCTCGTCGCCGTGCCCTCGGTCATGCATGGCTTGCAGGAGCGCCCTGGCCTGGAGCCTGCCGACCTCCTGACCGTTGAAGGAGACGTAGCCCGCGATGGGGCCTTCGGAGAGGCGGTCGTAGGCGATCACCGGGATACCCGCCTGCTCCGCCTTCTGGACCGCGGAACTGAGCGCCCTGGCATCGACCGCCACGAGCACCAGCGCATCGACCCTTCTGGTGATCATGGAGTCGACCTGCTGCTGCTGGGTGGCCACATCGCCCCGGGCGTTGGCGTGTTCGACCGTGCAGTCGCCGCACAACTCCTTGATCTTCTTCTCCAGCAGGGGCCTGTCGTTCGTCTCCCAGCGGGGCGTGACCGCATCCGGCAGCAGCAGTCCGATGCTCGGACCGTTCCCGCCGCCGACGGCGTGCCCGCCTCCCTGCCCACAGGCCGCGAGAGCGACGGCCACCGACACCGCGGTCGCAGCGAGGACGGCGTTCCGTATGCAGGTCTTCATGCGGGAGACCTCCCTGGGCCTTCCCACCGGGGCGAGGCCTGATCAGGTCCTCAGCTGAGGGCGGCCTCGGAACCGGCAGGTTTCCACAGGTCCCGGGTCGGGACGAATCCCGGTCCGGAGACAGGCCCCGGGTCGGGACGAATCCCGGTCCGGAGACAGGCCCGGGTCCGGACGGCTCCCGGTCCGGAGACGGTCCCGGTCGGGACAAGTCCCGGGTCCGGAGCGGGTCCGGAGTCGTCGGCCCGGCAGCGCACGTGAGCACGGCTGCGCCGTACGACGGCTGCGCCGTACGGCGGCGGGGCCCTCGGCGACGTCGTCGACAGGACAGGTCGTCCAGCGGGCACGGGCGCCTCCCTGACTGCGCACGGCGCTACCCGGCGTCCTCACCATGCCACGTGTACCGGCAGGCTCAGGCCCGCCGAGGGCAGACGGCGACGATGCGGGCGCCGGCGCTCTGCGCCCGCAACGTGCCGTCTGAGAGTGACATGACGGCCACGTCGTCAGTCTGGCATCGGCTGCGACGACCTGCGAGCGCAACGGGTCCATAGTGGTGGCCGGCGCCGGCCGGGGGCAGGCGTCGGCGCACCGGTCGTCCTCAGCCGCGCAGGAGCGGGTTACCGGGACCGGCCGTCAGCCGCGGTCGCGGAGACTGGCTTCCTCGAGGTCGAGTTCGTGCTGGATCCGGCGCCGGGTAGCGTTGCTGATCTTGTTGGCTTGGTAGAGGCGCTGGAGCTCGGCCGCCTCGATCGCGATGAGTGTCCGGCGTATCTCGCGGTAGACGTCGGCAGGACGGGCGTCCGGGTCGCTGTAGTCGGCGTCTTCGACCTGATGGATACGCGCTTCCAGATGGCGACGGGCCTGTTTCAGGGCGGCCTCGGCGGCGGCACCCAGTTCGGCGAGCTGATCGAGATCGCCGAGCTGTTTGAGCTCCTCGAGGGCGGCGTGGGCGATGTGCCGGCGGGTACGGGCCTCCTCGCGGGCGGTGTGCTCCGGCTCCAGGGCGATGCCGGAGCGGCGGACGACCGAGGCGAGGGTGAACCCCTGGAACACGAGAGTGAGCACGACGGTTCCGGTGGTGAGCGTGAGGATGAGCGCCCGGTGCGGCAGCGGATTCCCCGCGTCGGTGGTCAGGGGGATGGAGAGCGTGGCGGCCAGCGGCATGACGCCTCGGGTGCCTGCCCAGGACATGACGGCCGGAACGCGCCAGGAGAGACGACGGTCGCCCTCGCCGTGCCGGTGCTGCATCAGGGCGGACAGCGGGAAGACCCACAGCAGGCGGATCGCCAGCACGGTGAAGGCGATCACCGGCACCCACAGAGGCCAGCCGCGCTCGTCGTGCGCGAGATGACGGACGGCGGAGGGGAGCTCCAGGCCGATGAGGGCGAAGACGACGCTCTCCAGCAGGAAGGCCACGGTGTCGTAGACGGCGTGGACCTGGAGGCGGATGGGGGCGTTGCTGAGCTTGTGACCGGTGCTCCCGAGCACGACGCCGGACACGATGACGGCGGTCACGCCCGAGGCGTGCGATTGCTCGGCGATGACGTACGAGGCGTAGGGAGTGACCAATGCGATGACGGTGTCCAGCATGGGGTCCTCGGTCCGTCGGCGGATGAGGGTCACCACGGCGGCGACCGCCGCGCCGATGAGGACTCCTCCGCCTGCGAGGATCAGGAACTGCTCGACGGTGCCGGACAGGCTGACGGCGCTGCCGGAAACCGCGGTGGCCACGGCGACCTTGTACAGGACCAGGGACGTCGCGTCGTTGAACAGGCTTTCCGCCTGCACCATGGCCTGCACGCGCGGTGGGAGGGACAGGCGCCGGCCGAGCGCGGTCACGGCCACGGGGTCGGTGCTGGCCAGGACCGAGCCGAGGATGAACGCGGTCGCGGCGGTCAGCGGGGTGATCGCTCGGGCGACGTACCCGACGGCGACGGCCGAGGCGAGGACCAGGCCGAAGACCAGGCCGGTCACGGGCCGCCACACGGTGCGCAGGTCGCGGACGGAGATCTCCCCGGCCGAGGCGAAGAGCAGTGGCGGCAGCACCAGCACGTTGATCGTGTGAGGCGGCAGGCTCACCTCGGGAACCCACGGCATCAGCCCGACGACGAGACCGGCGACGACGAGCAGCGAGGGGGCCGGCAGGCTCCAGCGCCGCGCACCGGTCGCCACGGCTGTGGCCAGGACCACCAGCAGGAGAACGACGGTCAGGCCGGTCATGGTGCATCCCCGGTGGGCTACGGCTTGTCACTGCGCTCTGACCAGGCTTTATCAACGTAACCGACCGCGGGCGGCGACGCAGCCGCCGATGTCTCGCGTCGCTTCGACCCACGGGGCGGTCCTGGTGCCCGCTCATCCCGTTTCCCGCACCGGCGCGGTGACCGTGCGGTCGCCCGGCCACCCGGGTGGCGATCGGTGAGCGGCTCGCCGGGGCCCGTGCCGACCGCGCCGGGTGCCTCGATGCTGCCGTCCTCGCCCTCCGCCTCCGACACTCCGGCCCGAGGCGCCGGCTCCGCAGGTCTTGACCCACCCTCGCATCAGCACGTACAACGTTCATCGGAAAACGCTTACTACACCTTTCGCTCGGATCAAGGCCGCACCCAGACGACGCACCCTTCAACGGAGAGGTCCCTGACGATGAGAATGTCCGGCGCCCAGGTGGAGCCCACCGCAGACAGAGCCGGCCGCTCGGGGGCGCTGACCCGTCGGGGGGTGCTCAAGGGCGCGGCCGTCACCGTCGGGCTGGCGGCGGGGATCGGCGCCACGCGGCCCGCCTACGCGGCGGAGGAATCGGTCAGCGCGACCGCGCGCATGGGCGGCAACTCCATCACGATGTCGGTGGTGGACGGAGCGCTGCGGTGGTCCGCCCAGCACGACGGCAGGACGGTGATCGACACCTCCGCCCTGGGCCTCAGGCTCAGCGACGGGACCGTCCTCGGCAGCCATGTGACCGTGACCCGGAACCAGCACTGGACCCTCCACACCACCTGGTCCCCGGTGTACGGGCGCAACGCGACCGTCACCGACCACTACCAGGAGCAGCGCTGGAACCTCGAGGACACCGCCTCCGGGCTCCGCTTCGGCGTCCAGATCCGCGCCTACAAGACCGGCGTCGCGCTGCGCTACGTCCTGCTCGACACCGGCACCGCCACCGTCTCGGACGAACTGACGACGTTCGCCTTCCCCGACGGGACCACCGTCTACAGCGCCCGCGACGAGGACGTCTACAACCCGGTGGCACCGGATTCCATCCCCGTCACCGGCACCTCCGGCACGGACAGCGGTCCCCTGACCGACCTGCCCCTGACCGCGACCCTCTCCGGCGAGCTCATCGCCTGCGTCTGCGAGTCCTCACGGATCGACTTCCCACGGCTGATGCTCGGTTCGGTACCCGGGCAGCCCAACACCCTGGCCGCCTTCCTCATGGAGCACACCGCCCGCGGCACCGGACCGGTCGCGACCGACTCCACCGTCACCACCCCCTTCGCCACACCCTGGCGCGCGGTGGTGATCGGCTCCACCCACGCGGAACTGGTCGACAACGCCGAGCTCGTACTCAACCTGGCGCCGCCCAGCGCACTCACCGACACCTCGTGGATCAAGCCCGGCAAGGTCTTCCGCTGCGAGCTCACCACCGCCGCCGGCCTCGCGGGCGTCGACTTCGCCGTGGCACGCGGCCTGCAGTACATCGAGTACGACGCCGGCTGGTACGGGCCCGAGTTCTCCACCCCCGACGCGACGAAGCCGATCGCCGCCATCGACCTGCCGACCGTCGTCTCGTACGCGACGAGCAAGGGCATCGGGGTCTTCCTCTACGTCAACCGGCTCGCGCTGACCGACGCGGACTCGCTGTTCGGCCTCTACAAGAGCTGGGGCGTCGCGGGCATCAAGCTCGGATTCATCAACGACGGCACCCAGGCGATGACGAACCAGGTCACCGGCTGGGCGCAGACGGCCGCCGAGTACCGGTTGCTGATCGACATGCACGACGACGTCCGGCCGTTCGGCTACGAGCGCACGTACCCGAACTTCATCAGCCTGGAGGGCGTCCGGGGCAACGAGCACTTCCCGACCGCCACACACAACGTGACGCTGCCCTTCGCGCGCAACATCGGCGGCCCGATGGATTACACCATCTGCTACGGCCAGTCGCGCGACACGACGACCAACGCCCATCAGATGGCGATGGCGGCGGTCTACTACCAGCCGCTGAACTTCCTCTTCTGGTACGACAAGCCTTCGAAGTACTCCAACCCGGCCAACTGGCCCGGGCTGCCCTGGTTCAACGCCATCCCCACCACCTGGGACGAGAGCAGGACCCTGGCGGGATCCATCGGCGAGTACGTGGCGGTCGCCCGCCGCAACGGCGACACCTGGTACCTCGGAGCGATGACCAACGAGACGTCGCGGACCCTGTCGATCCCGCTGTCCTTCCTCGGTGGCGGCACCTACACCGCGACCGTCTACGCCGACGGCACGCCGGGCACCAACCCGTACCAGACCCCGGTCATGGTCAGCACTCGGACCGTGACCTCGGAGTCCACGCTCGACGTTGCCATGGCCGGCGCGGGAGGCCAGGCGATCATCCTGAAGCCGAGCTGATCTCAGGCGGTTGCCGCCTTCGCCCAGTCCTCGATGAGCCCGACGGTGCGGTCGACGTGTTCCTCGTGCAGATAGTGGCCGGAGTCAGGCCAGTGCTCCACGCGGGACCCCGGCACGTGCAGCGTGCCGCGCTCCCAGATCGCCGCCTCCTCGGAGGTCCATACGGTGAGCGCCGGCCGGGTGCGCAGGCGGAGGTACGCCTCGCTGTGCGGGCGGACGCCGACCGCGCCCCGGTCGGTGTACATGCCCGCGTACGCCTGGGCGATGACGTGGTCGGGCGTGCCCAGCATGGCGCGGACATGACCAATGCGCAGGCCCGGACGGGCGCCCGGAGCGAACGCTGCGGCCACGAACTCGGCAGCCGCGCGCGCCCCGTGTTCCCGGTACGCGGCGAGCCGGGCCGGAATCCCCTCCACCTCGGCGCCGTGCGCGCCGTGCGCGGGATCGAGGGCGACCACCGATCGGACGTGGGCGGGATGGCGTACGGCCAGCAGGTTGACCACCTGGCCGCCCATGGAGTGCCCGACGGCGACCACCGGACCGGTGCCCAGGGAGTCGATGAGTGCGGCCAGGTCGTCGGCCATCGCGACCGGTGTGTTGCCCTCGTCCGGCACCGGCGACCGGCCGTGCCCGCGCAGATCCGGTACGACGACCCGGAACCGGCCGGCCAGGGCCTCGGCGTGCGGGGACCACTCCCTGCCGTCTCCGCCCCAGCCGTGCACGAGGAGCAGGGCCGGGGCACCGGCGGGGCCGAGGTCGGTGCGGAACAGGCGGAGGTGGTCCATCAGGTGCTCCGTTCGCGGTGGGTCGCGTACGCCTGGTTCGTGTGAGTGCGCAATCGCGAGTGTGGGTGCGGGGCGCGGACCGGAGTGCGTGGGCGGGCCGGTGCGGTCCCCCGTGCCGCACCGGCCCGCCGGGCGGATCAGCCCCGGTCCAGAATGAACACGTCAGCCCCGGTACAGGACGAGCGTGCTGCGCGGTCCCAGCTTCGGGCGCTCGCCGGCGCCGACGGTCCTGCCGGTGGCGAGGTCGCGGGCCGGGCCGAACTCCTGACGGGCGGGCAGGGTGGCTGTCTTGTCGGTGCTGGTGTTCATGGCGATGAGGTAGTCGCCGTACTCGCAGAGATAGAAGGGGGCACGGCCGACGAGCATGGTCTCGACGCCGTCGAAGTGGACGCCGAGGGTGGGGTCGGGGACGTCGTCGGGGACGGGCGCGAGGTGGTAGACGTCGCCGGCCAGCGCCTGGTGGAGGGTGTCGCCGGGCGGCGGGAAGCCGCCGGGCGGGAGGTGGGAGGCGCCCGGGTCGTTGATGGCGTAGTCCCACAGGATCCAGTCGCGGGCGGTGAAGGTGGCGTCGGTGGTGCCCGCGGAGCGTTCCCGGATCGTGGCGGAGCGCTGGTCGACGGGGGTGACGTGGTGGATGCGGGCGTAGTCGTTCACGCCCTGGCGGGCGCGGAAGTAGAGGGAGGCGAAGAGGAGTTCCCGCCCGTTCTTGACGGCTATGCAGCCGTTGTCCTCGTCGGTGACGACGAAGTCGGGCTGGTCCCAGGCAGTCGGGATCCCGGCGGGCCGGGCGGGCAGGGACTGGAACTCGTCCCAGTCGCGCGAGAGGAACCGCAGAGCGTTCAGGCCCACCCGGGTCCAGGTGTGAGTGGCCTGGAGGTGGAGCTGCGGGTAGAGCTGCCCGTCGGCGACCATCTCCTGTGTCCAGCCGACGATCTCCGGGTCCTTGAACACGGCTGCCGTCATGACGGGGTTGGAGTCCCAGGCCGTACGGGAGGCGTACGCGATCTCGCCGGGGTAGACCTCGTTGCGCCAGCCGATGACGGTCTCGAGGCGGGAGATCCGGCAGTGGTCCTTGTCGACGTCGACGACCCGGAACCGACCGCGCGCCTTGGTCATCGTCACCATCTGCTCTCGCAGTTCGGGGGCGTCCTGGCCGCCGTAGCCGCGGGTGACGGACTCGTACATCATCACGAGCCAGTCCATCACCTCGCCGTAGCTGCCGACATAGCCGAGTTCGCGGGTCAGGCCGGCCTTGGTGACCTGGTAATAGCTCTCGCCGAGCGGCTTGGTCGGGTTGCCGTCGGCGTCCTCGGGCCCCAGGTAGGGCTTGAGGCCGATCGACTGGTACATGTAGTCGCGGGCCTTGTCCTCCGGCAGGGCCAGGCCGGGGGCAAGGAGCTTCAGGCCCCGGTTGGTCTGGTAGATGCCGATGGCGCAGATCTGGGACTGGTTGCTGTAGTGCGGGAAGTGCTGCCGCCAGTAGTCACGGCTGGACTTGAGCATGTCGGCGTACGCGTCCTTGCGCACCGGCGGCACGGGCGTGGTCGTGCCACCGGGGGCGACCAGGGTGACGTCGTCGAACCAGGCGGTGCCGGGGCCGGACAGGCGCAGGTGCATCTCCATCTGGGTGGCGCCTGCCGGGGTGGCGAAGACGAACTCGACGTACTCCCAGTCGTGGGTGCCCTTGCTCGCGTACACCTTGTGGTCGCTGCCGACCAGCTTGCCGCTCGCGTCGAAGAACAGCGGGTCGATGTGGGCGCCGGCACCCGTGACGGCGTCGGTCCTGATCCAGGCGCCGTATCTGTACGTGCCCTGAGCTATGCGGGTTCTCGGGGTGGAGTTGACGTAGCTGTAGCCGCTCGTGGTGGTGACCTGGAGCTTGAGCGAGGCGGAGCCGGAGCGGGAGACCGTCGTGTCGCGGGCCCAGGTGCCGCCGCCCGCGGAGGCCCAGCCGGGCATCTGCCAGGAGGTGGGAGTGTCCGTCCCCGATTCGAAGCCGGGGTTGGCGATGGCGTACGGCGATCCGGTGACCTGTTCGTTCAGGCGGTCGCCGAGGTGCTCCCAGAGCAGGGCCAGCACCAGGCCGACCCGGCCGAAGCCCTGCCACTGCTGGTCGGAGCCGGTCATGACAGTGGCGTCGGACTTCCACGCCATGTAGCGGCCGTCGATGGCCTGGAGCACGCGGTCCAGCGCCTGCGGGTTCTGGTGGGCGGGGCTGCCGGACCACAGATAGCCCTCGGCCAGCGACTGCATGGCCCAGCCGTCCATGGTGGCCGGGTCGGCGGTGGTGAGGAGGTTCTTCTGATCCTTCTGCACCCGCGCCTTGATGGCGTCCAGGACCTCCTCGCCGCCGCTGCGGGTCTGCGGCTCGGGCGCGGTGCCCTGGGCCTCGCCCTTGGGCGGCACGAAGTACGGGTCGGTGTGGGTGTAGAGGCGGTAGATGCCACGCGACGGAGTGGTCATCTTGTAGTAGAGCTGGGCCTGGTTCTGGCCGTAGGACCAGATGCGGCCCATGGCGCGGATCTCCAGCGTCACCTTGTCCTTGCCAGCGGTCATCTTCTCCGGCAGCGGCAGGGTGTGGAAGAAGAAGCGGCCCGGAGTGCGCGGCGCGGTGTCGAGGATGTCGAGGCTGTCGACCGCGCCCTGGTCCTCGTGGCCGACCTGCTTGCCCTCGCAGAACAGTTGCAGCCGCCACATGTTGGTGCCGGACGCGGCCTCCTCGGAGCTGTTGTCGTAGTCGTCGCCCCACAGCCGGACCGTGACGTACGTGGTGCCGGCCGGGCAGACGGCGACGTCGAACTTGAGCGAGCCGCCCCAATACGACGCCGGACTGGTCGGGTTGAGGACGCGTGCGCTCTGGCCGAGGCCGCCGGTGATCCTGTCGGAGAGGGTAGCGGTGAGGTTGTGCGCGGTCTCGGAGTCCGGGTCGCCGAAGACAACGATGTCCAAGGGGGCGGGATCGCGTCGACCGGGAGGGACGTCGGGGGTTGCGGCGGCGGCCGTCGGGGCCGACGGCAGACCGAGGACTGCGACGGCGGCACCGGCCGTTCCGGCGTACTTCAGCACGTCGCGGCGTGCGGGGGCGTGGGACACGGCTCTGAGTCCTTTACTTGAGGCTGCCCATGAGGATTCCGCTGCGCCAGTACTTCTGGAGCGCGAACATGAAGACCGCCAGCGGGATGATCGACAACAGGGATCCGGTGAGGACGAGGGTGTTCATGTCGCGTGAGGTCTGCGCCTGTTGCACCCAGGAGAACAGGCCGAGGGTGACGGGGAAGCTGCGCTCGCCGTTGAGCATGAACAGCGGCAGGAAGAAGTTGTTCCAGATGTTGACGAAGTCGAGCATGAAGATCGTGATGCCGCCGGTGCGCATCAGCCGCAGCGCGACCGAGAGGAAGATCCGCGTTTCGCTCGCGCCGTCGATGCGCGCCGCCTCCATCAACTCGGCGGGCACCGAGGTGTCGGCGTAGACCTTGCCGAGGTAGACCCCGAAAGGGTTGATGAAGTAGGGGATCAGCACCGCCCAGACGGTGTTCGTCAACCCGGTCTGGGCGAAGACCAGGTACAGCGGGAAGGCCAGCAGGGTGCTCGGCAGCAGCGAGGCACCGACGATGACCCCGAACAGCGGGCCTCGGCCGCGGAAATCGTACTTGGCCAGGCCGTATCCGGCGGCGAGGGAGATCAGTGTCGAGCCCGCGGCACCGGCGGTGGAGTACAGGACGGAGTTGAGGATCCAGCGGCCGAACACGCCGTCGTGGTAGTCCCAGACCGCCCGCATGTTGCCGGCGAAGTGGTCGGAGGAGAACCACAGGCCGAAGGTGGAGTACAGGTCCGTCTGGCTCTTGGTCGAGGCGACCAGCAGGAACCAGGTGGGCGCCAGGGAGTAGAGCAGGAAGACGATCAGCAGGCCGGTGGTCAGTGCGATCGCACGGCGGCTCGGACGCACGCCGCCGCCCGAGCCGTCGGCGGCCTTGGGAGAACGGGCGACCGTGGTGGCACGGACGGCGGTGGCACTGCTCATGACATCCTCCTGTGCGTGACGCGGTAGAAGACGAAGGCGAGGATGCCGGTGACCACGGCGAGAACCAGGGATTCGGCGGCGGCGTACTGGAAGTCCCCGGTCTTGAACGCGCGGTCGAAGATCTCCAGCATCGGCGTGAAGTTCGTGCTGATCGACTCCGGTGCCACGTACCGCAGGAACAGCGGCTCGGCGAACAGCTGGAGCCGGCCGATCAGGGAGAACATGCCGGTCAGGACGAGGATCCCGGTGATGTTCGGCACCTTGACGGACCAGGCGATGCGCCACTCCTTCGCCCCGTCGAGCCGGGCCGCCTCGTACAGCTCGCGCGGCAGCGCCTGCAGCGAGGCGGAGATCAGGATCATGTTGAAGCCGATGCCCTGCCAGGTGAGCAGATTCCCCAGCGAGAGGTACGTGTTGAGGCCGCCGAAGAAGGTGAAGTGCGCGCCCACGCGATCGGCCACGTCGAGGATCGGGCTGGCGGTCGGGCTGTACAGGAACAGCCAGATCAGCGTGGAGACCACGCCCGGGATGACGTACGGGACGAGGAGGCCCGCGCGGAAGAAGCGCACCGCCCGCGCCGCGACACCGTCCAGGAGAAGGGCCAGCACCAGCGAGATGCCGAGCATCACCACGATCTGCACACTGCCGAAGAGCAGCGTGCGCAGCACGCCGGCCCAGAAGGTGCCGTCCGAGAGGATCGCCGAGAAGTTGGCGAAGCCCGTGAAGACGACCCTGGTCGGGCCGAAGCCGATGCCGCTGCTCTTCTTCTCGTGCAGGCTCTGGCCGAAGGCGTAGGCGATCGGCAGGACGTAGGTGGCGAGGAACCCGATGAGGAAGGGCAGCATGAACAGCAGACCCTTGTAGGCTCCCCGCTTCCCGGCCCGGCGGGGGGAGGTCCGCCGGGCCGGAGCGTCGGTGGCGACCGCGGATGGTCGCGTCAGGGTGGACACGGGTGACTCTCCAGGTGAGGGGCGGGGACGGAGCCGCGGCCGGCGGCCGGGCGGGTCCTCGGGCGGATCGCGCGATCGGGTCAGCCGGCGGCGACGGCCTTGACGCCCTTCTTCTTCAGGTCGGCCAGCACCCAGTCCTGAAGGTGCGTCAGCATGTCCTTGACGGTGAGCTGCTTCTTCATGACCTGGCCCCACTGCTTCTGCATCTCGGAGTACATGGCGGCGTAGTCCGGCCCGTACTGCCACTGCTCACCGACCCGGGAGGCAGCCGTGGTGATCACCTTCGCGCTGTCGGACCTCCCGTTGAACATCTCGGTCGGGATGATCTTGCCGACGTACGGCGAGACGTCCTTGACCGCCGGGAAGAGGCCGGACTTGGACCTCGGGTCGGTCAGCGCGGCCAACGACTCCTTACTGCTGGACAGCCAGGCGGCGAACTGGGCGGCGCGGTCGGGGTACCTGCAGCCCTTGAGGACGGCGGTGACGTCGAAGTTGCTGGAGGTCTGCGGCTTGGCGGGGTCGAAGACCGGCGCGTCGGCGAGCTGCCACTCTCCCCTGGACTTGGGGAAGTTGGTGTCGTAGATCGGCAGCTGCCAGGTGGAGGTCGTCATCATGATGGTCTTGCCGAGGTCCCAGGTCTTGAAGACGCCCGGGTCCTGGTAGGAGGCGTTGGAGGCGAGGTCGTCGTCCACGAGCTGCTGGACGATGTCGCCGGCCTTCAGGGCCTGCGGGGTGGTGAAGCCGATCTGCCAGTGGTCGCCGTCCACCTTGTACCACTGGGCCCCGGCCTGCCAGGACAGGTCGACCAGGGTGCTCGGGTCCTCGCCCGCCATGTTGAAGATCTTGACGCTCTTGTCCTTCTTCTGCACCGCCTTGCCCGCGGCGATCACGTCGTCCCAGGTGGTGGGCGCCTTGATGCCGTACCTCTGGAACAGGTCGGCACGGTAGGCGGTGAACAGCGGCGAGGAGCCGGTGGGGATGCCGTAGGTGATGCCGCCCGGGCTGACCGCGTTCCAGGCCGGGGTGGTGTAGCGGGACCTGTACGGTCCGGCGACCTTCGTGATGTCGGTGAGCAGGCCGTCGGCGGCGAAGTTCGCCAGGTTCATCCCGTCCATCTTGGACAGGCAGGGGGCGTTGCCGGAGGTGATCGCGGCGCGCAGCTTCTGGTAGACGGTGTCGCCGGCTGCGTTGACGAACGTCACCTGGGTCTCGGGGTGTTCCTTGTTCCAGACCTCGACCTGGTCCTGGATGCCGTCCGTCCAGCTCCAGAACTCCAGCTTCACATCGCCCTTGGTGGTCTTGCCCGCCGAGTCGGTGTCACCACCGCCGCCGCAGGCTGCCAGGACGAGGGACAGGGAGACGGCGGCAGCCGCGCCGGCCACGGCTCTCGTGCGAATGGTGCTCATCGGTCCTCCGGGAAGGGCTGGACAGCGCCGGCGACAGGGAGAAGGGCGCGGGCGGCTGGAGGGGACAGCGAGAGGGACGGCCATATGTTGTGTAACCGTTTGCTGTGGGACCGTAGGACTCCTGAGCGGTCTTCCGCAAGGGGACGGGACTTGCGCGTTTCGTCAAGCTCTCCTTCAGATCACCAAAACGCCCCGTCCACCTGCGACTTCTTCAGACGCTTCGATTCGACGAAGCGGGGAGACAACGGACGGATGGTCCCCCGCGACCAGTGACCGGCCGCCAGATCTGTCTCACGACGTCGAATACGTTTACTGCACTTCTCTCCCCCCGGCGGGAGATGACTGCCATGGCGCGCCGCCCCTCGCCGGGTCCGCCGCATCAACCCGGTGCACCTGCCCGGGCTCTTCCGAACTCCGGGCCCGTCAGGACGCGTTGAACGGCGGACGGCTCAGCGCCGTGCTCGACATGACGGAACGGGGGCCGCTGCCCGCGGAGTGGCCCCTGCACGAAAGCCGAACGCCCGCCTCGACCCCGCACATCACCGGCTCGCTCGGCAACGAACCGGAGCGGCTCGGGAGCACCGCCGTGGACGAACTGGCGCTGTTCTGCCCGGGATCACCGCTCGCGCATGCGGTGCGCCGGGCCGATCCGGTCGACAGCGCCCGATCCGGGCGGGATGGCTGCAACGGCGGCGATCGGCGGGGCGGCGCCGACCGCGGAAGGAGTGCCGTTGCGGGAGAAAACGTATACCGGTCTGCAGCCCAGCGCGTTTCCGCCTGCGAGCCGGTGGGACGCAGCCGATGCAGTAACGTCGGACCCGTGACGGACAAGGAAGAGGGGCCGCCGAGCAGCCGTGGAGCGAGGAAGGCGAAGCGGAGCAGCAGGTCGGCGGACAGGCCGAGCACGATCCGGGACGTCGCAGCCAGGGCCGGTGTCTCCGTAGCAACCGTTTCCCGGACGCTGGCGGGCAACTATCCGGTGTCCGCGGAAACCAGGGAGCGAGTCATGGCTGCCGTCGACTCCCTCCACTACGTCGTGAACGTCCACGCCAAGGCGCTCTCCGGACGCGTCGCCGGCCCCATCGCCCTCGTCCTCAAGGACATCACGGGCCCGTCCCTCGCCCATGTGGCCGCCGGAGTGGAACAGGAGGCCGGCAGCCGGGGCCGCCTCAGCCTGGTCTGCTCCACCAAGGGCGACACGGACCGGGAGGACGACCTCGTCCAGCTGATGCGGGAACAACACGCCGCGGCGGTCATCCTCGTCGGCGGCACAGTGGCGGACGACGCCTACCACCGCCGGATGGCCGGTTACGCCAAGGCGCTGGACTCCGCGGGATCGCGGCTGGTGCTCTGCGGCCGACCGCCCCTGCCCGAGGGTGTCCCGGCGACGGTCGTGGACTACGACAATCGCGGCGGCGCCTTCCAGGCCACCGCTCACTTGCTCACGGCAGGCCATCGGCGCGTCCTCTTCCTCGGCGGTGCGCCCGGCTTCAGCAGCGCGGAGGAGCGCCACCTCGGCTACCGGGACGCCCTGCGCGCCCACGGCACCGCGTACGCCGAGGAGCTGGACACCTTCGGGGACTACACCCGGAAGTCGGGCTACCTGCGCACCCGTGACGCGCTGCGCTCAAAAGCGGAGTTCACGGCGGTCTTCGCGGGCTCCGACATGGTCGCCCTGGGCGCGCTGGCCGCCCTGCGGGAGGCCGGTCTGCGCGTCCCGCGCGATGTCTCCCTTGTCGGCTTCGACGACGTCCCCTTCGCGACCGACCTGACCCCGCCGCTCACCACGGTCCGCGTTCCGTACGAGGAGCTGGGCCGCACCGCCGTACGCCTCGCCCTGGAACGGGACGTGGGTTTCGCGTCCGACGACCACGTCGTGCTGAGCACCCAGCTGGTGATCCGGGATTCGGTGCGCCCGGCGAGAGCGTGAGACTGCACCACCCCACCTGACCTGTCGGCGTGCGGCGCCTGGCTCACGTCGCCGCGACCGATCAGGGTGAAAAACCGCGCCGCGTCCGATATGGCCGAGCTTGAACGGTCGCGCCATCCCTCGACCTCGCGCCCGCCGACTCGGCCACCGCCGCACGTGACGTACATCACAGGATCCCAAACTGTGCACTCAGGTCATCATATGACCTGACGAGCCCGGGGTGATCGACACACCGGACGGCACAGCAGGACGAGGATGAGCATGAAGGACCAGGACGATCTCCGACTGCCGCGCGTGGGCGTGGTGGGACTCGGAGCCATGGGTCTCGGGATGGCCCGCAGCCTGCGGAACGCGGGCTACGACGTGGGGGTCCACGACCTGCGATCGGACGTGGCGGAGGCCTTCGCCCGTGACGGCGGCACGGCATTCGCCTCCGCCGGCGATCTGGCGGCCGCCGTCGACGTCCTGGTCGGCGTGGTGGTCAACGCTGCGCAGGTCGAGTCGGTACTGTTCGGCGCCGCCGGGGCGGCCGACCGGCTCCGCCCGGGCGCTGTCTTCGTGATGTGCTCGACGGTGGACCCCGCCTGGTCCGCCGAGCTCGAGGCGCGTCTGGATGAGAAGGGCGTGCTCTACCTGGACGCCCCCGTCTCCGGTGGCGCCGCGCGCGCGGCGGCCGGCGAGCTCACCATGATGACCTCCGGCGCGGACGCGGCCTACGCGGTCGCCGACCCTGTGCTCGAGGCGATGAGCAGCACGGTCTACCGCCTGGGGGACCGCGCCGGGCTCGGCTCGAAGGTCAAGATCGTGAATCAGCTGCTCGCGGGTGTGCACATCGCGGCGGCCGCCGAGGCGATGGCCCTGGGCATCAAGGCGGGTGTCCCTGCCGAGGCGCTCTACGAGGTGATCACTCACAGCGCCGGCAACTCGTGGATGTTCGAGAACCGCATGGCGCACGTCCTCGCCGGTGACTACACGCCCCTCTCCGCGGTCGACATCTTCGTCAAGGACCTGGGGATCGTGCTGGACTCCGCCAGACCGGAGCGGTTTCCGCTCCCCCTCGCCGCCACCGCCCACCAGATGTTCCTCCAGGCATCGGCGTCCGGTCTCGGGGGCGAGGACGACAGCGCGGTCATCAAGATCTTCCCGGGGGTCGTCCTGCCCGAGGCGACGGAGGTCTGACATGGCGATCCGACTCGGCTGCGTCGCCGACGACTTCACCGGCGCCACGGACCTGGCCAACAACCTGGTGCACGCGGGCATGCGCGTGGTCCAGCTGATCGACGTACCGCAGTGCGGCACCCAGGAGGCGATGGACGCGGACGCCGTGGTCATCGCGCTCAAGTCGCGGACCGTCCCGGCAGGCGAAGCCGTCGAGGCCTCCCTCCGGGCGCTCGCCTGGCTGCGGTCCGCGGGAGCCGAACAGATCTACTTCAAGTACTGCTCCACCTTCGACTCGACACCCGCCGGCAACATCGGGCCGGTCACCGAGGCCCTGATGGACGCACTGGGTACCGACTTCACCGTCGCCACGCCCGCGTTCCCCGACAACGGCCGCACGGTCTTCAAGGGCCATCTCTTCGTCGGCGACGTGCTGCTCAGCGAGAGCGGCATGCGCCACCACCCCCTCACCCCGATGACCGACTCCAACCTGGTCTCGGTCCTCGGCGCGCAGACCACGCGACCGGTCGGCCTCATCGACCACACGGTCGTCGCCGGCGGCGTCCCGTCGATCCGGGCCCGCATCGAGGCTCTGCGCGAGGACGGCTTCGGGATGGCCGTCGTCGACGCCGTCTCCAACGACGACCTCCTGCGGCTGGGCGCGGCGGTCCGAGGGCTGCCCCTGGTGACCGCGGGCTCGGGCCTGGCGATCGGTCTGCCCGCGAACTGGGGGTTCAAGCCGTCCCGCGCCGCGGCACAGCTGCCGGCGCCCGGCGGCCACGCGGCCGTCGTCTCCGGATCGGTGTCCGTCGCCACGAACCACCAGGTGCTTCAGTTCCTGCGCGGCGGCCGACCCGCGTTCAGCGTGGACCCGTTGCGCGTCGCAGCCGGCGAGGACGTGGCCGGCGAGGCCCTGACGTTCGCCGAGAGGCACCTGGCCGACGGGCCGGTCCTCGTCTACTCCACCGAGTCACCCGACACCGTGCGTGCCGTCCAGGGCCGACTCGGCGCCGCCGAGGCCGGTGAGCTCGTGGAGCAGACCCTGGCCCGCGTGGCGCAGGGGCTCGTGGAACTGGGCGTCCGGCGGCTCGTCGTCGCAGGCGGCGAGACCTCCGGAGCGGTCGTCCAGGCGCTCGGCATCACCGGACTGCGGATCGGACCGCAGATCGACCCCGGTGTGCCGTGGTGCGCCGCCACCCTTCCTGGCGGGGACACGCTCCACATCACCCTGAAGTCCGGCAACTTCGGGGCCCCCGACTTCTTCACCTCCTCATTCGCCCTCCTGGACCGGGAGACCTCATGACGCAGCCCTTGGAGACCGTGGGCGACAGGGCACGCGACGCGACCGTCGACGAGGTGGACGACGTGGTCGACACGGCACGTGACGAAATCGTCCGGGTGGGCACGAGCCTGTTCGCCCGGGGCTACGTCCACGCCAGCGCGGGCAACATCAGCGCCAGGGTCGGCGACCGCCATCTGATCACTCCCACCGACGCCGCGCTGGGCTTCCTCGAACCCCACCGCCTCGCACTGGTCGATGCCGCCGGCGAGCAGATCGCCGGCGACCGTGCCAGCAAGACCCTGATGCTCCACCGACGCATCTGTGCCTCCGACCCGACGGCGCGGTTCGTCATCCACACCCACTCCACGCACCTGGTCGCACTCACCCTGGCCGGCGTGTGGAGCAGGAACGACGTGCTCCCGCCCATCACTCCCTACTACGTGATGAAGGTCGGGCACGTCCCGCTCATCCCCTACCACCGGCCCGGCGACCCCCGTGTGGCCGACCTGGTGACCGCCCGTATCGCCGAACGAGCAGCGAGCCGCACGCCCATCAGGGCCGTTCTGCTCGACCGGCTGGGCCCCGTGGTCTGGGGCCCCGACGCGGCCACCGCCCTCGCCGTCCTGGAAGAACTCGAGGAGACGGCACGTCTCTGGCTCCTGACCGACCGTCGACCCGAGCCGCTGCCCGCCGACGCGATCGCCGAACTGAGGAACACCTTCGGCGCCGCCTGGTGACCAGCCCTTCCCCCGTCGAAGAATCCCCCGAGCCGCACGAAGGATTCCGCTCATGCCCATGCCCACGACGACGGCGACCGGCCTCTCCGGCCTCGCCGGTGAGAACGCCGTCTTCCGCAAGGTCACCGGACGCATCGTCCCCTTCCTCATGCTCTGCTACGTCGTCTCCTATCTGGACCGGGTCAACGTCGGCTTCGCCAAGCTCCAGATGTCCGCCCAGCTCGGGATCGGCGACGCGGCGTACGGCCTCGGTGCCGGCCTGTTCTTCATCGGCTACTTCCTGTTCGAGGTCCCCTCGAACCTGATACTGCAACGCGTCGGCGCCCGCACCTGGATCGCCCGGATCATGATCAGCTGGGGCCTGGTGTCCGCGGCCTCCATGTTCGTCACCAACGAGGCGACGTTCTACGTGCTCAGGTTCCTTCTCGGTGCCGCCGAGGCGGGGTTCTATCCGGGGGTGATCCTCTACTGCACCTACTGGTTCCCGTCACACCGCCGCGCCCGGGTGATCGCGCTCTTCATGTCGGCCATCCCCGTGGCCGGCATCTTCGGCAACCCCCTCTCCGGCTGGATCATGGACCGGTTCCAGGGCCTGAACGGCTGGCAGGGCTGGCAGTGGATGTTCCTGCTGGAGGCGATCCCCGCGGCCGTCATCGGCGTGATCACGCTGTTCTACCTCGACAACGGCCCGCGCAGCGCCAAGTGGCTCACCGATGAGGAGAAGACCGTC
>NZ_PQSR01000120.1 GCF_002920635.1 Streptomyces sp. Ru72
CCATCCGATCCGGCACCACCCTCAAGCCCGGATGGTGGACGCAGGGCACCTACACCCGCCTGGTCATGCAGCCGGACGGCAATCTCGTGATGTACCGCCGCCGTGACGGCGCCGCGATCTGGTCGAGCCGAAGCTACGGCCACCCGGGTGCGTATGCGGTGATGCAGACGGACGGCAACTTCGTCGTCTACACGAGCACCGGGGGTCCCGGCAAGGGCGGCGCCCTGTGGTCCACCGGCACCTACCACAACACCGGTGCGTACGCCGTCATGCAGAACGACGGCAACCTGGTCGTGTACAAGAGCACCGGCGGCACCGGCAAGGGCGGCGCACTGTGGGCCACCGGCACCACGACGACGTCGCGGTGACCACGTCCTGATCCGGGTCGTATTCAGCACGGGGCCGCGGGCAACCGCGGCCCCGTCCGTCCGCGTCCACAGACGCACCACCGAGAGCAGGACCCCGACCCCATCCACCCGGAACTGAAGGAAGTCCTCGACCCGATCCTGGGCAGCACCCACCACCTGCTCATCTTCCAAGAGCAGATCATGGCCATCGCCCGGACCCTCGCCGGACACACCCTCGGCGGCGCCGACATGCTGCGCCGCGCGATGGGCAAGAAGAAGCCCGAGGTCCTGGCCGCCGAGTGGAAGTACTTCCACACCGGTATGACCGGCAACGGCTACTCGGAAGAAGCCACCAAGGCGATCTGGGACGTCATGCTCCCGTTCTCCGGCTACGCCTTCAACAAGTCCCACACCGCCGGATACGGCCTCGTCTCCTACTGGACCGCGTACCTGAAGGCAAACTACCCGGCCGAGTACATGGCCGCCCTGCTCACTTCCGTCGGCGATGACAAGGACAAGGCCGGCGTCTACCTGGCCGACGCCCGCAAGCTCGGCGTCACCGTCCTTGCGCCCGACGTCAACGAATCCCTGGCCGAGTTCGCGGCCGTCGGTGACGACGTCCGCTTCGGCCTGCTCTCGGTGCTCAGCGTCGGCGAGAACGTGATCGAGGCGATCATCACCGCACGCAAGTCCAAGGGGAAGTTCACGTCGTTCCAGGACTTCCTCGACAAGGTCGACCTGCCCGCGCTGAACAAGCGGGCCATCGACTCACTCATCAAGGCCGGCGCGTTCGACTCACTCGGGCACACCCGCAAGGGCCTTGCAGCCGTGCATGAGATGGCAGTCGACGCGGTCGTGCCGCTGAAGAAGGCCGCCGCGTACGGACAGGACGACCTGTTCGCCGGCATGGGCGGCGCCGGCGGCGGCGCCAACGTGCCGCCACGTACCACGCGACCAAGCCTGACGACGCCTCCCAGGCCCTGTGGCATCGCCTCGATCTGCGGGACGCGGGAGGCCTGGACGCCGTCATGGCGGAAGTGAGTCCCCATCTCGTCGTCAACGCATCCAGCCACAAGGCCGACTGGGCAGTTACGGCGGACGGCCCCATCCGGCTCGCGATGGCCGCGGCGAAGCACGGAAGCCGCCTGGTCCACGTCTCCAGCGACGCAGTGTTCTCCGGCGCCCAAGTCCACTACGACGAGACCTGCCTCCCTGACCCCGTCACCCCGTACGGGGCAGCGAAAGCGGCTGCGGAGACCGGAGTTCTGACCGTGCACCCAGAGGCCGTTGTCGCCCGCACGTCGCTGATCATCGGCCACGGGCGTTCCGTACATGAGCGCGCCGTGCACGAACTCGCCGCCGGCACCCGTGACGGCGTCCTGTTCACCGACGACATCCGCTGCCCAGTGCACGTCGAAGACCTTGCCGCCGCCCTTCTGGAGCTGGCCTCGTGCGACGCGTCCGGCATCCATCATCTTGCAGGGCCCGACGCCCTCAGTCGTCACGAGCTCGGCATTCTCATCGCCAGGCGCGACGGTCTCGACGCCTCACGGCTGCCCACGGGCCTGCGGGCCCACAGCACACTCCCCGGCGCCCTCGACGTGCGCCTCGACAGTCAGGCGACCCAACGGAAACTGACCACCACACTGAGCGGTGCTCGCCAGTTCTGCATCGCACCGGTGACCGCCCAGCCCGTCGTCCCATGAGCCAGCGGCCCCCCAGCAGAACCCGGCCGCTCTGCCCTTCATCGCCCAGCGGAGCAGGCATCGCAGCAGATGCTGGTTGTGGTGAGCATGCGGGGGAAAGGCCCTGGAAGTAGCGGCCGGCCGTCCGCAAGGCTGCCGCCATGGGTTCCCGGCCTCGGTACTGGTGAGCTCGCCTATTCAACTGTCGTCAGATCCTGAGGGACTTTCCTCCTCTGATGACAACCCTCTGTGACCCTCCCAGCGTCCTCACGGTTCAGCGCAGGAAGCCGCGCTCGTCGACGCTGCGTGTCGGTGGTGTGCCGAAAAAGACCTCGGGAGAGGCGAGGCCATAGGAGATGTTGAACGTATCGAGTCGGTATGACCACGGCCCGCCCCTGGTGCCGACGAACCGGTAGTTGATCTGCCATTGCAGCCACTGCCCGGGGGCGAGTCGGACCGCCGGAGGGCGGCGGTTGCGTCGTGGCATGCTGAAGATCGTTGTCTCTGGTGGATGGACTTGTAGCAGGCCGTCGGCCTCGCGAAGAACCAGGCCGGGATCCGACAGGTCCTGCTCAGACATCTTCGGTCTGAATGCGTCGGACTCCTGCATGACGACCTCGTGCAGGCCGGACTGCAGGCCAAGGGGGAGTGGGAACACTGTGGGGGCTGCGTTTCGCGCGGCGGCCCCGGCTCCGCCCCGGGACGCCTTCGTCCATGACGTGCGTACGCGTTGAACAACGACATCCATGGAGCCGATCATCGGGTATGTCGCTGCACTACCGCCACTGTGGTTGCCGCAGTTAGGTTCAGCGAGACAGCTGTCGTCAGCTCCCCGGTGGTGTCCAGCCTGGTGGTGACCGCCAGTGGCGTATCGGCTCCAGGCGCCTCCGGCCTCGGAGGCCAGCTTGGCCGTGGTAACCCGGTGATACCGCAACGACCGGAGCGGGCATCTCCAGCACGTGCTGCCGGATCGCGGCGGTGCGGCCGGCGGTGGTGGGGATGCCGAGGTCGTTGAGTAGGGCCGCAAGGACGTCGGGATGCAGCGGTTGCCCAGCTCGACGGCCGGGAAACAGCCACCGGCAGGCGTGATTGGTCGCGGTTCATGTTGTCCCGGCTGTCGATCCAGCGGAACAGGAGTTCCGCGAGCGGCTCGGGAACAGGGGACGGCGGCTCGCCCAGCCGGAGAAGGGTCTGCTGTTCGGCACGGGTGACGTCGTCCAGGATGAGGCGGACGACGCGGCTGAGCGGCTGGGCGTAGAGCAGGACGATGCTCCCCACGACTCGGGCCCCGCAGAGGCAGGCGCGGGTCGGTGAGAAGGCAGCCGATCAGCTCCAGGCGCTGGGTCTGCGGCACCGGTGCGGCTCGGCTGATCTGCACTGGCGGCAGCCGGAAGGGCCGGGTGAGCTTGCTGGCCGAACACCACAGCAGGTTCTGGCTCTCCAGAGCGGCGGCGACGGTGCCGTCGAGGTGTCGCCGCAGGGTGCGGGTGCGGAAGTCTGAGCTGACGCAGGTGCGGACGACCTGGCGGCTACCGCGGCAGCCGCCAGGTCGTCCGCAAACACCTTGCCGCCCTGCGGGTGGGCACCGCCGAGCCGGTCCGGGCCGACATCCCTAGTCCTCGCAAGATCACCTCCTGGATCATGCGGCCCCGCGAGACCCTGACCGAGAGCCAGGACCGGCGGTTGCTGGAGGTCCGGCTCGCCTGCCCGGACATCACCCGGGCCTGCGACCTGGCCCGCGTCTTCGCCGACCTCGTGCGTCACCGGCGCGGCTACCTGCTGCTGGAGTGGATCCGCCAGGCCGAGCAGGACGCGCCGAAGCCGATGCAGGGCTTCGCCGGCTTCCTCCGCCAGGACCTCGAAGCCGTCACCGCCGGCCTCACCCTGCCGTGGAGTTCCGGCGTCGTTGAAGGGCATGTGAGCCGGGTGAGAACGCTCAAGCGAGCGATGTATGGCCGGGCTTCGTTCGCACTCCTCCGAACCCGCATCCTCACCCAGTCAGGAACGTGGAATACCCGATACTTACGCAGGTGGGCATACCTACCAGCGATCACAGCGACGAGCCGCTCGATGCTGCTCTGGCAGACATGGCAAACAACATCTGCGGCATCATCAGAGGCAGCATCGATCCCGCCCAAGTGGCATCTCGCTTGGGCGCACTTGGCTGGAGGACACGGTCAGCCTCCTGGCACTCCTTTGAAGCCGAGACCGCTTGGTGCCGTGTCGAAATCGACAAGAGCGACGACGGGACGACCTTGATCAACGGCGTCATCGACCCGCAGCGGATCGATGACCTGACGAGGCTCCTCGCCAGGATCGGCTGGCAGCACAGCCTCGAACTCTCCGATGAGGACAACAACATCCTTGAAGAGCGTCACCACTGACCGGCCGCATCACGAAACCGCGGCCAGAGCCAAATTCAGGAATCCTCATCAGCGGAACGCGGTCAGAGGCCCGGGCGGGCCCTCTCCCTCCTCATCCGCGGGTTCGAATCCCGTCGGCGTCTGCAGCCGCCCTCTTCGAACGTCAGCCAGCCGGGGAGCGCGCTGGCGGAAGGCACTGTGCACATCCCACGACTGATCCATCGCGTGCTATTCGGCCAGGTCCGATGGCTTTGTGCCATTCGTCTGCAACCCGCCTCCAACATCGTCAAGACGCCGCTACACAAGAAAGTTGGCGGCGGCATCCAGCCGTCCGTGGGGTGAAGGCCGGTCGGTGGGGAGGTCGGGGCCGTTGGTGACCATCAACGTGGCGGTGCTGCTCGCAGTCATCGTCGTCTGGCGGCTGCGGCGGCGTACGGAGGCCCGTAGTCGCTTCGACGAGAAGCTGACCGTCGTTATCGTCCTGGCGCTGGGAGTGCTGATCGCCCCCACTCCGGCCGGTCAGGGGATCTTGAACATTCTGGGGCAGCTTGCGAGCGGCGTCACACGGGCCAGCCGATGACCCCTCGCGCGTGCGCGGGCCGGATGGGGCCCGTCGGCGCCCATTGCGGATCACGCGTCCGGGGAGCGGGGGAGTGATGGCCGCACGTCGACGGCGCCTGCGCTTGAAGAAGCGGACCCGCAGGCAACTGCAGGGCTGGGGTGCGGTGGCGGCGTTGGCCGCAGTGCTGTGGGTCGCCGGGCACTGGTCGATGGTGTGGCCCATCCTGGTGGCCGTACTCGCCGCGGCCGTGTTGGGCGGGGCCGGCTGGGCGCTGCTGCGGGCGCACCGTCACGCGGTCGGCCAGGACCGCGCGTGGCGGGCACAGGAAGAGGCCCGAGCGCGCGAATTGTCCATGGCCGCGGTCGACGCCTTGTCGTGGCAGGAATTCGAGACGTACATCGCGGAGCTTTGCCGGCGAGACGGCTGCACGAAGGTCGTCGTCAGCGGCAAGAGCGGCGATCTGGGCGCGGACGTCGTCGGTTACCTGGCCGACGGCCGCAAACTGGTCGTCCAGTGCAAGAAGTACGCGCCGCACCGGAGCGTGTCGTCTCAGGACATGCAGAAGTTCGTCGGCACCGCTCGTCTCGAGCACGGCGCGGACGTCGCCTTGTTCGTCACCACCTGCCGCACGTTCACGAAGGCCGCACTGGGCCTGGCACTGCGCCAGGACATCGTGGCTATGCACCGCGACCTGCTGGGTTCCTGGGTCAAAGGCGCTCATCTGGAAACTCTGATCCCGCTGAACGGCAGCGGCGGCGGCACCAGGCGGCGCCCCTCTGCTTGACTGGGTGGGCTGCTGATGGGCATCTTCACCGCGTGCGGGCCGACCTCCACCACCGGCCCCACTGACGTTGTCCTGGGCTGGTCTCAGGACGGCCAGGACAGTGCCGTCAGCAGGACAACGCTGGTCACGAGGACGAGCGCGGTGAGTGCCGGCCGACGGGTGCGGCCCGGCCCTGGCACCGACCGCGATCAGCGCGACGGTGAACACGGTGACCAGGAGCCACATGACAAGCCACGCTGTCAGGGCCAGGGATGCGCCCATGCCCAGGATGCCCAGGCGGCTGCGACAGGTCGTCCGGCATCCGGAGACACAGCCGGGCACGCCGCTGTAGCCCCACCCGGCACTCCGGTCGCGTCGCACCGGCGCCGCCGGGGAAGGCTCCACCGCCGCGACTGTGCAAGACGTTGAACTGCCCCTTTTGGCCGGGACACTGCCTCTTGCAGTGCGCGTATGCGCAACTTCGCGCCTGGTGGGGGAGCATGTGCTCAGTCGTCGCTCGTTCGTGAGGGGTCGTTACGGTTCTGTTCGCCGTGCCGTGCCGCCGGTGCTGCTCTCCTTCCTGCTGCTGGCGGGCTGTTCCTCCGGTTCGCACTCCGGTTCGGACGTCTCGGGGAAGGGCGGAGCGTCAGCGGCGGGGTCGTCGGGGAGTGCTGTACCAGCAGGTACGACGAAGATCCCGGTGGGTGCGGGGCCGCAGACGACGTACACGGTGCAGCAACAGCCGTCGGCGGGCAGTTGCCACTACCGGTACGAGCAGGGTGAGCCGCTTCGGGATCCCAAGTGCACCCCAGAGCCACCTCGCCGGCCGTAACCCAGCAGAACCTGAAGTCGACGATCTGCCGCAAGGGCGGGTACACGAAGGGGATCCGGCCGCCCGTCTCGGTCACACTGCGGTCCGCGACGGCAAGGTCACCCTCGCTGCCGCCCAGCAGGCCCTCGCCAGCGACTGGACCACGGCCCTGGCCAAACTGGGCCTGAACTGAACAGCCGGGCGGGCGCTGACGCCACCGCGGCAGTCGATGCCCGCCCGAGCGTGTCGACACGGCCGCTTCCTGAAGCGGCTGCGCGGACTGCGGACAGTGTGGCACCGTTGATCACGTTGGGCCCGTCGCTCCCCCCGTGGTGGCGGGCCCGGCTTCATTCAGCGGTCGAAGAAGACGGTGATCGCGGCGCTGGCCGGTTCCCTGAGCTTCAGGCAGCCGAGCGGAGAAGACGACCTCAGCGCTGCGCCCGGCCGACGCGGCGTCAAGCACGTCCTGCTGGACTTCGTGCACGTCGCCGAATACGTCTGGACCGCCCCCATGCCTTCCACAAACCCGGCACCACCGAGGCCGAGGCCCTGGGCGGCTGACCGTCTGACCGCAATCCTCTCGGGCCACGCCGTTCGCGCCGCCGCTGAGAAGGCCGCCCAGGCGGAGCGGGAACAGCTGTCAGCCTCGCGGCGCGAGGCCTGCCGCTGCTACCTGACCGGCCCGCTTGACCAGCTTCACTACGACACCGACGCTCCACAACGGGTCGCCGATCACCACCGGCGCGGTCGAGAGCGCCCTTGACGGTCCCGCACCCTGAGAACCGATCCTTGAACCTCGATTGATCGCGTGCACGCGGTGAGGGCGTCGATGGTGCGTCCGCCGGGGGAGGAGTCAGCCGTCCGGCGCGCCTGGGCGATCAGGGTTCTGCGGGCCGGGTGTTGCGGCGGTCCTTGGGCGACGGGGCAAGCCCGTGTGATCCAATGGCCGTGGAGCCGGGACCTCGCGAAGGGAACACGAAGGCGTGTCGACGGTCATACCTGTGCCGGACAACTGGCAGCCGCTGTTCAGCAGGTGGGAGGAGCTCCGGCACGGCTACCATGCCGGGGACAAGGACGAGACGGTGCGCGGCTGCGCCCGCCAGCTCGAGACGACGGCGTCGGGGTCGGAGGGCGATCCCGTGCTGTTCTGGACGCTGGGCCTGCTGATGCTCACCCCCTACGTGGCCTTCGGCAACCCCGGTCCGGGAGTCGAGGACAAAGTCGTCGCCGTACTGAGCCGGGTCGCGCGCGGTGACGACGGCAGGACGTGCGCGCACGGCTGGCATCCGTACGAGGTCGACGTGGACGATGTGCTCGAGCACCTTCCGGCCTGTCTGGGGATGCTGAGCTCCCCGGTGAACCAGGCCCTCGACGACCTGCTTCCCGAGGACCTGCTTCCCGAGCTCTACCTGGATGAACTCGAGGACCAGGAGGCCGAACCCGCGAACCTCTCCGGGCCCGAGATCCTCGCTCGCTGGCAGTGCCCGCGTACCGCACCGGGATTCGCCCGCGCGGCCCTCGACTACCTGGGCGCAACCGTCCGCTGAGGGCGACGGCTCCTCGAGTGTGAGTAGTTGAGCGGTCGGGTGGACCCGGCTCTCCGACCTGCGCACGACCACCATCAGGGTAGGGACGTATCGCTGTACCTCACTGGCCACGGTCGGGCGTGCGCCGACAGTACGTCGGCACTGTCCGAAGCCGGGGTGAGGATCGCCTCCGGCGGCAACGCAGGTCTGGCCTGCGCCTGGGCCGCCAGCAGCAGGGCATCGCGGCTACCGTCTTCCTGTCCACGACCGCCCCACAGGTAAAGGTCGCCAAGTTGCCCTCCTACGGCGTCGACGTACAGCTGACCGGGACGGAGTGCGCCGACGCCCTGGCCGCCTGCGAGGACCTCGCCGCCATCGCCGACGCGCTCACCTCCCACGCCGACAACCACCCGCTGATCGCGGCCGGAGCCGGCACCCTGCTCGAGGAGATCCGCCAGCGGATCCCGGACCTGGACACCGTCGTGGTCGAGGTCAGCGGCGGCCTCTTCATCGGCGTCGCGACCGCCGCGCAGCACCACGGCATCCGCACCGTGGCCGTCGAACCGAACGACTGCCGCGCACTGAACGCAGCCCTGCAGGCCGACCGCCCCATCGACGTCACCGTCGACTCCATCGCCGCCGACTCCGCGCAGACCCTCGAAGTGCTGGGGCTTCAGTCCGTGCCCACGCCGCGGACAGCCCTCGAGACGGGGGCGGCCAAGGTCTCCAGGGGCCCGCGTAGACGATCACTTGCGCGCACTGCGAGTGCGCGCTCGTTCTCCTTCTGCGGCCCCTGACGTACGGCCGGAGGAGCGTGGGTCTGTCCGGCTGGAGAGACGTCATGCCGAAGAAGCAGTCGACCGCAGCGAAGCGGGCCCGCGCCGCCGTCCGGTCCTCCGGCGCCAAGTACACCGCCGCCCTCCGCGAGGTCGCCGGTCTTCACCTTCCTCCCATCTCGAACGCTTCGACGACCAGACGCTGCCAGACGGGGAGCGCATGGTCGTCGACTGCCTGCGGGCGCTCGTGGCCGGGGGAGAGCCGCTGCCGGTCCGCATGGCCGAGCCGGACCGGGAGGTGGTCGAGGCGCGGGTGCGGGCCGAGGAGAAGGGCATCCGCCCGCAGCGCCGGGTGCCGCCCCGGCCCACCCCCCCACCTTCGGGGACCTCGCCGCGCTGCGCCGCCAGCGGGCTCGAACTCAGGAGCGCCGTCGCGCGACGCTGCATGAGCTACACCTGGGCTTCTGTAACGCGGCCGGGATTGGCTCGCATACTACGCTGCCGCATCCGTGACGGCGGGAGTACGGCGAGCAGCCCAGCTCCGGCCGGTTCGACGGCATACGGTCGTCCGTCATGACCCTGCCTGCCGCTGGGGGACCGCGTGCTCCTGTTCGCCGCGTACGGCGGACGAACCTGACTGCGCTCGCGCTCCAGCATGGACAGCCCTTAGCCACACGGGGCCGGGGAAGCCGACCACGTACGTCAAAGATCATTCCAGGATGCGTGCGGGACCTGTAAAGGCTCAACAGCTGACTGCGATGATCGGGTGAAATGGGGGCCATGGCGACCAGGGCTTTCCGCACGGGGAGATCAGCGCAGCAACTTCGCCGTATCGCCGAACGGCGAAGGGCGGTTCGCTCTTCGACGGGGCGTCAACGGATAGGGACCGTCGGTCAACAACCGGCCGAACCGCCCGCGAACCTGCTCCCTGACACGTCGGCCCCGCCAGCCACCAGGGCAGGACAGCCCAGCCCGGAGCCCGATGTCGATGCACCGCAGACGCCGCCTCCGGGGGACCCCGACGACGCGCTGCGTCCCGATGACGCCGACGCCACGCCGCCGTCCACACCGGATTCGCCCACCGACGGCACACCAGGGGCGATGCGGGACTGGACGCGCCGGCTCGAGGTGGTCAGCACTGCGGTCGGCAGCACGCTGACGGCGATCGCCGCCATCGCAGCGGTCCTCATCAGCGTGCTGGTAAACCGCAACGATACGGAGACGACCAGGGAAGGGCAGATCACCGACCGCTATACAGCCGCTATCGACAACCTGGGCAACTCCTCGGTCGACGTACGCCTGGGCGGCATCTACGCCCTACAGCGCATCATGAAGGACTCCCCACGCGACCAGGCGTCCATCGTGGACGTCCTCTGTGCCTACATCCGCGCCCACTCCCAGTCCGGCAGTAAGGCGAGCCCAGGATACGCCGGCCGCCCGGAGGCCGACGTCCAGGCCGCCTTCGAGGTCTTGGCGCGCCGCAATCCCGCTCACGACGGCAGCTCTGAAGTCGACCTACGCGAGTCCTACCTGCCACACATGGCCGTACGCAGCGCGAGCCGCAGCGGAACCATCGAAGAGGACCTCACCGGGGTGGATGCCGCGCATCTGCCGAACTCCAACCTCAGCGGAGCGGATCTCAGCAATGCGAACCTCCCCGGATCGGACCTCCACGGGTCCTACCTGGTCGGGGTGGTGCTCAACGGAGCAGCCCTGAACGAGTCGGACCTGCGTCAGGACTGGTTGGACAACGCCGACTTGAGTCGCGCGGATCTCGACGGAGCCGGACTGCAGAAGGCAAGCCTCGTGGATGCCTCCCTCAACGGGGCGTCACTGCGTGACGCGGATCTGCAGAATGCAGACCTGCGGGGCGTGGACCTCACCGGAGCCGACCTCGAGGGGGCGGACCTGCGCGGAGCGGATCTCCGTACCGCCCCCAAGCGGACGGTGAACGGCAAGGAGGTGGGGTGGACTTCCCACAAGACCAGCCATGTGACGGCCTCTCAACTGCTCACGGCCAAGCTCGATCCCACGACCCTCCTGCCGCCGGCGCTGGCCGGTGATCCGAAGATCAAGGCCAAGATCGCTGAATCGTAGGCGTGAATGGGCTGGGCCGGCAGCGTGGGCAGGCGATGACTGAGATAGCTCCCCCCACCCTGGCTGCGTAGGTCAGAACGAAGAGCATTTGTCGGTGGGGGCCCAGATGCCACGTCGCTCAAACGGCAGCGTGCCGGGATCGAGGCCGAACAGCCGGGCATCCGGGCCGGCGCGCCCGTCGAGACTGCAGTGGCGGGGGCGTCTTCCCGCAACACGCCTTCGATAGTACGGTCGCGCGCATCACCCGAGCCCGTCCGAAGGACTTTGGCATGCCTGCACGCTATTTCGAGGACTTCACGCCCGGCCGCGGGCGCCTGGCGCCGCGCGCGGTCCTGGACTCCGACGCCCCCCGGATCGACCTCAACGGGCAGTGGGCGTTCCGGTTCTCGTCGGCGCTGCGGGCCGAGCCGGACGGGTTCCAGGACCCGGAGTTCGACGACGGCTCCTGGGACGCCCTGCCGGTCCCCTCGCACTGGCAGCTGCGCGGCTACGGCCGGCCCGTCTACCTCAACATCGCCTACCCCATCCCGCTCGACCCGCCCTTCGTCCCACAGGAGAACGAGACCGGTGACTACCGCCGCGTGTTCGACCTGCCGGACTCCTGGCAGGGCATGCCGGTGGTAGTGCGCTTCGAGGGAGTGGACTCCTGCGCCCGGGTCTGGCTCAATGGCACGGAACTCGGCGTCACCTACGGCAGCCGCCTGGCGACCGAGTTCGACGTGACCGCGCTGCTACGGCCCGGCCGCAACGTGCTGGCCGTGCGGGTGCACCAGTTCTCCGCCGGCACCTACCTGGAGGACCAGGACACCTGGCGCCTGTCGGGCATCTTCCGCGACGTGGCACTGCTGGCCCGCCCCGCCGGCGGCATCCGGGACGCCTTCGTCCACGCCGACTACGACGACGCCACCGGCGAGGGCCGGTTGCGCGTGGACGTGGACACGGACGCACCCGTGCGGATCAGCGTCCCCGCCCTCGGCATCCACGACCAGCCGGCCGACAGCGAGCTCCGTTTCCCGGCAGTGCGCCCCTGGAGCGCGGAGGACCCGCACCTCTACGAGGCACACCTGGCCACCGGCAGCGAACGCGTGCGGGTCCGGTTCGGCTTCCGCACCATAGCCATCGACGAGAGCGGCGTCTTGCGGGTGAACGGGCGCCGCGTCCTGCTGCGCGGCGTCAACCGGCACGAGTTCGACCCCGACCACGGCCGCACCCTCTCCCCGGAGGCCATGCGCCGCGACGTGGAGCTGATGAAGCGTCACAACATCAACGCCGTCCGCACCTCCCACTACCCGCCGCACCCAGCCTTCCTCGATCTGTGCGACGAGCTCGGGCTGTACGTGACGCTCGAATGTGACCTGGAGACCCACGGCTTCGAGTACGCCGACGCCACGATGTGGGAGCGCAACCCCTCCGACGACCCGCGCTGGCGCGGCGCCTACCTGGACCGCATCGAGCGCACGGTCGAGCGGGACAAAAACCACCCCAGCATCATCCTGTGGTCGCTGGGCAACGAGGCCGGCGACGGCCAGAACCTGCGCGCGATGGCCGACTGGGCACACCGACGCGACCCCTCCCGCCCGATCCACTACGAGGCCGACCGGCTCGGCGAGTACACCGACATCCACGGCCAGATGTACCGCCCGCCCGCGGCCGTCGCCCGCATCGGCCGCGGACAGCTGCTCCCGGGCGAGATCCATTACCCGGCGCGCGCCGGCTCCGGCGACCCGGCCGACGATCCGCGCAACCGCATGCCCTTCCTCCTCACCGAGTTCGGCCACGCGATGGGCAACGGACCCGGCGCCCTGGCCGAGTACGCGCAGCTCTTCGACGAGTACCCGCGGGTGCAGGGCGGCTGGGTGTGGGAGTGGATGGACCAGGCGCTGCGCACGCGCGACGCCCAGGGCCGCGAGTTCTTCGGGTATGGCGGTGACTTCGGCGAGGACCTGCACGACGGCAACTTCAGCTGCGACGGCCTGGTCTTCCCCGACGGCACCCCCTCGCCCGGGCTGTTGGAGTACGCCAAGGTCATCGCCCCCGTCCGCATCAGTCCGGGCCGCGAGCCCGGAACGCTGAGCGTCGAGAACCGCTTCGAGGTCCTGGACCTCTCCCACCTGCGCTTCACCTGGTCGCTCGCGCGCGAGGGCGTCGAACTCGCCGCAGGCACACTGCCGACGCCGAAGGCGACCCCGGGGGACCGCGTCGAACTGCCGCTGCCCGCGCCGGCCCTGCAGGCCGCCGACGACGACGGCGACGGTGGTGAACTGTGGCTCACCGTCCAGGCGGAGCTGGCCAAGCCCGCCGACTGGGCACCCGAGGGCCACGTCATCGCCTGGGGACAGCTCCAGCTCTCCGCACCAGGCCGCGCCCACTCGCACGCACCCCTGCTGAGCCCGCACGCCGCGGACGGGTTCATCACGCTCGGGCCCGGCCGGTTCGACCACGCCACCGGCAGCCTCCTCGACCTCGACGGACTGCCCCTGCAGGGCCCCACGCTGGGCCTGTGGCGCGCCCCCACCGACAACGACCGCGGCTGGTCCCAGCGCGACGCCACCTACTGGAAGGAACGCGGCCTGGACCGGCTGCGCCACCGCACGGTCTCCGTCACGCCCGACGCCGAGGGTCTGACCGTTGTGGTCCGCAGCGCCGCCGCCGCCGTCCCTTGCGGTTACCTGACGACCTACCGCTGGACCAGCGACGGGACCGGCCTGCGGCTCCACGTGCACACCGAACCGGTCGGCCACTGGCCCGAGCGGGCGGACGCCTTCGCCGACACCATGGTGGACCCCGACCTGCCGCCCGAAGAGCACCGGGAACTTCTGCGCCGCAACACCTCCCGTTCCCTGGCCCGGATCGGTCTCGACTGGCAGCTCCCCGCCGACTGGTCACAGGTCGAGTGGTTCGGCGCCGGCCCTGGCGAGGCCTACCCGGACTCCCGGCAAGCGGTCCGCGTCGGACGGTTCCGCACCACGGTCGAGCAGATGCAGACGCCCTACGTGCGCCCGCAGGACAACGGCAACCGCGCGGACGTACGGTGGGCCGAGGTCAGTGACGGCTCCGACGCCATCCACGTCCGGGGCGAGGAGCTCTTCCACCTCTCCGCCCGCCGCTGGACCGACCGGCAGCTCGACGTGGCCCGGCACCAGACTGAGCTGACCCCCGGCCCGCTCGTGCACCTGCACACCGACCACGCCGTCCAGGGCGTCGGGAGCGCCGCATGCGGACCCGGCGTCCTGCCCCAGCACCGCCTCGAACTCGGCACCGCCGACTTCACCCTCAACCTCACGCCCTTCCATCGCCCATGACACCGGAACCGGTCCGCCCGCGCGGGCGGACCGGTCCAGCGGTGCCCGGACATCCCATCCGGGCACCGCAGCACAGGGCAGGCACCGGGGACGGCCGACAGGCTCACCTGCTCCGCTCCACGGCGCCGCCGCGCCAGCGAACACACCAGATCCGAACGCTGCCGAAGCCGCCCCGGCCGCCGCACGGCATCCTGCGCGCAGCGTACGGACGAGCAACCGACCCCGGGCAACGGCTGCGAGCGTGGTCGCCCAGCGCATCGAAGAGGCCGGTGAATGACGGAACGCAACCCCCGTTCGATCGCCCGCCTCCGTGATCGGTACGACAACGGCTACTTATGTGCAGGCGAAGTTGGTGAACATGACACGCCAGCTGAAAATGGCAGCGGGTTGCGTGCGGTCATGCCGGGGTGGGATGCCAGGCGTGGACGCGGACGGGGTCGAGGTGCAGTTCGTTGGGGCCCATGCAGTCGGCGGCCCAGGTGGCCAGGCGTGAGCCGCAGGCACAGGCCAGGTTGGGGCCGGCTGCGCCGGTGGGGCCGCAGCAGCCAGTCTGGTTGTCCCCGCAGGTGAATGGAGCGAGGCGGGGGAGGACGTCGTCGGGGTGAACGACGACCGTGTTGCGCGGACCCGTGGGGACGGTGGACCCGGGGTCGGGCCGCAGCAGTTCACGGCCCGTGCTGCGGGCGTGCTGGCGGGATGCGGTGGCCGGGACGAAGGGCGCGCCCCACGGGTCGGGGTCGATGGCATAGTGCCCGCGCGGGACGGTGGAGCGGGCCAGCCCAGTCTTCTTGTCCCGGCCGTTGTCCGGATCGTCGACGTCCGGGACGGCGGGCAGGGCCGCCAGGTCCCCGGTGAGCGCGGTGCCGCACTTGGTGCAGAAGAAGACGGTCACAACACGGGTTCTACCGTGGGCCAGGGCGGCCCGGCACGCGGATTTCGCTCCCGTTACCCCTGGGGGCACCCTGCCAGCGCTGCTGCATCGACGGGAGAAGTCCCCCATATCGGACGCGTCCTCGCCTATGCGGATGCCGGTGACTGGCTGGTGCTGTCTGGATCTGCGGGCGGTAGTGCTCCTGGTGGCGGGTCGGGTGGCGGCTGAGGAGTGGTGGCTGGGGCTGTGGCCTGCACGGTGTTGTGAGTACTCAGCCATGGACCGTGGACGACGACTTGTGGGCGCTGATCGAGCCGTTACTGCCGCCCTGGCCTGAGCGGTCGCCGGGGCCACGGCCGGTGGACGACCGACTGTGTCTGCAGGGCATCCTGTACGTCCTCTACAACGACATAGCCTGGCAACTGCTGCCGGTAGAGCTGGGGTTCGGCGCCGGGCAGACCTGCTGGCGCCGCCTGGAACGGTGGCAGCAGGCCGGCGTCTTTGACCAGCTGCACCGGATTCTACTGGCCGAACTGAACGCGGCCGGGGAACTCGACTGGTCACGGGCCTGCGTGGATGTCACAGCGGACCGCCCGGTCGACTCATCGGACTGGCCCTAGCAGCTTTCGGGTCTGCGACTGTTATGTCCAGCGCATGCCGATGGCGGAGAGCTGCTCGATCCGCTCGGGCGTCAGCGTGGCGGCCCTGCTGCGCTGGTTCCCGATCCATGACCCGAGCCGGATCTGCCGCTCTTCGTGGTCCTCGCCAGCGATCGTCTCGATGTGCTTCCTTGGTACCCGCAGGTGCCCCTCGCGCTCGTAGAACTGTTTGGCGGCCGCGTAGTTCATGGCCCACTTATCCGCCTGCGTTCGGCGTGGCTGGGGTTTCTCGTTCTCGGTCGCGGGTTGGATGCCGGGAACGTGTTCGCACATCCACTGCTGCACGCCTGTGAGTTTGTCCCAGCCGAGGCGGACCGAGCGTGCCCACCGGCCGAGGTCCTCGCCCTGGTGCACGACTTCGCCCGGCGACACGGGCAGCGTGCCGCCGGCGTCCAGGTGCTGGCGGACGAGGTGGAAGGCGCGCTGCCATTCCACTGGCCAGGCCGGGCACCATGAGGGGTCGATCTTTTCCAGCTGCTCGCGCCGCTCCTCGGACGGCGCTCCGGCCACCGACTGAACCGGCAGTCCCTGGGCACGTCGCTGCTCGATCTCGGCAGCCCTCTGGGCCGCGGCCCTCGCGTTCTTCAACCAGATGCCCACCCGGTACCCCTGGTAGGTGGCATCCAGCGGAGCCGGGAGGTGGCCCGCCTCGGCCGCCCACCCACGCGCGGCGGCCAGGTACTCCTCCCATGCGACGTCGAAGTGGCTCCAGACCATCCCCAGCTTCGCCAGCTGCAGGACGCGGTCGACGCGCCTGGCGTCGGCGATCCACTGCCCCAGCGGGAAGCTGGCGAGCGCGGCCGGCCACCCCTCGGCTTCCGCCTCCTGGTCGTCGCGGCCGGTTACGCGGTACGTGAATGGCACCCTCAGGTCGCCGTGGTGCCGGTTGTAGATGACGGCTGCTTCGATGCCGCGTCGCCAGTGGGCGGTCTCGGGGTTGAGGACCCGCAGGTTGACGAACGCCGCCGTCGCCGACGCAGCAGGCCGGCCGGGGCCGGTCCATCTGCCGGACCGTGCGCAGCTCGTGCACCATCGCCTGGATCTGCTTCTCCTGCTCGGGCGTCCAGCCCGGCTCCGGCGTACCGGGAAGGGCCTGGAGAGCCGCCTGGACAGCCTGCTGCGCCGCCTCGGCTCCGTCGCCCGTGCCGACGGTCACGGGCTGGGCGATCTGTTCCTCGATAAGGAGGGCCAGCTTCGGCGGCAGGAGCACGGGGCGGCGGTCGAGGGTGAGGTAGGCGCCGTTCTGGTCACGGCGGAAACGGTCGGTGGTCAGTTGGACGATGCGGGAGACGGGGACGGCATAGAGCCTGACCAGGGCACCGATGATGCGTGCTTCCCGGGGAATGGTGCCGTCGTTCAGGCAGCGCCGGAGCTGCTCCTGGAGGTCTTGTTCGTCCAGGAACCCGGAAGAGTTCTTCTTGGGCGGTCGGGAGATGGCGAGTTCTCCGGTGATGTGGCGGGCCACCGCCCACTGGATGAACGTGGCGACCGTCCGGTGCAGGAAGAGTGGTCAACGAGCCAGCGGTCGAGGTCGCTCTGGGTGGTGTCCTGCAGGTCGATTTCGTGCGTGTCCAGCCAGGACATGAAGTCAACGGCGGCCTTGATGTCCCTGATGTCGCCGTCGACGGCCAGGGCGGTGTAGCGGCCGCGGGCCGCGCGCCGGCGGGCGTCGCGGATGACGTGCCACTCCCCGAACGCCCGGATCACCCGGGCTTGGTGCGGGGGGAGCTGTTGGAGGGTGTTGGCCAGCCGGAGTTCCAGGCGTGCGAGGTTCTCGTCTCGGCGCGGGAGAACGCCGGCCGTGACGAGCAAGCCGCGAAGGTGGCGTGTGGGGCTGCTCTGGGGCAGCGCGTCCAGCACCTCATGGGTGAGCTCACCTTGTTGGGAGGCGAGGTCGGCGAGGAGTTTCGCGCTGCGGCTGCGTCGCAGCCAGTTGAGGACCGCCCGTAGGGGTTGCCGGCGTCCGTCAGGGCGGCGGCCAAGGGTTCGAGCGGCGCTGGGACGGTGCCGCCGTCGGGGCTGAGCAGGTCGTGGACGCGGTCGGTGAGGACGCAGCGGGGGCAGCGGCCATCGTCGTAGATGTCGTCCGGTGCTTTGCATTGCCAACAGCAGGAGTTGGGGACGTCGATGCCGCAGCAGGCACGGCAGACCTCCCGGCCGTCGGCGCGTGGGCGACCATGAGCCGAAGACGCCCACAGCCCGAGCAAGGAGCGGGCACCTGGGTACGCCGCTGGTAGCAGCCGGAGCAGAGATTGCCGATCGGCCGGGTGCTGTGCCCGGGTTTCATCTCGCCGCAGTCATCGCACTTCCGGATCGGCCGTGGCCAGCATGACATGCAAGGGAACGCGCCGCCGCGGGCGGTGGTGTGACGGCCGTGGCGGACCCGGCCGCAGACGCTGCACGTTCCCTTGCGGCCTGTGGCTGGAGGTCTGGAACCGCTCGCAGAACGCCGACGACACGGCCCGCGACCGCCAGGCCGCGATCGAGGGCGCCTGGCACCGCGACCTGGCGGCACTGCTGGCGGCGGGGGCGTCGAGGGGCGAGTTCCGGCCGGTCGACCCGGACCGTTTTGGCGCCCGGCTGCGGGCGCTGCTCGACGGGTTCTCCATCCAGTGGCGATCGGCCTGCGCGGCGCGGGCCGGACGCAAGTCATGTGCCGCGTAAGGGAGTTCCTGGAGGCAGCCTCCTCGCGGCCTCATGAGTCCACGTCCAGGTTGTACGCGACACCGCGGATCACCCTGTAGCGCTCACGGGAACCCGTACACGCGATTCGCTCGATTCGATCGTCTTCGCGCTTGAATCGAGCGCATGAGTCCGGCATTGTGCTTGAAGTAAGCGCAATGCCTGCCGTTCGCGCAGGAGAGAGGTGCTGCATGGACGACATCGACCGGGCCATCCTGCGGGAACTGCAGGTCGACGGCCGGATTCCTTACGCCGATCTGGGTCCGAAGGTGGGATTGTCGCCCTCGGCCGCGAGGCTCCGGCTGCAGCGGCTGATCGACACCAAGGCGGTCCAGGTCGTCGGAGTGACCGACCCGATGACGATGGGCCGGCAGACGATGGCGCTCCTGGGCTTGCGCGTCGACGGCGATCCCCGGGCGGTCGCCGATGAACTGTCCCAGTACGACGAAGTCGTGTACACGGTCCTGACGGCCGGCGGCTTCGACCTGTTCGCGGAGGTGGTGTGCCCTCAGCCTCGGGATCTTCTGGACTTCATCAACGACGTCGTGCGGCCCGTCGAGGGTGTCGCATCCGTGGAGAACTTCCCCTACTTCGCGATTCACACTCACCGCTTCCTGTGGCACGTCGACTGAGGCATCCGAGAGTCCCAGCCCTGTTCGCCCTCACCAGCCGAGGAACCCCGCATGCTGCACGACGAGTACCGCACGATCGACTTCTTCACCGAGGACGCCCTTCCCGCACCCCGCTTGGCGCCGGCCGAGGCTGAGCTCATCGCTGCCGAACTCCTCGGCACAGCTGCTCGCGCGCAGGCGCTGGGCAGCCAGCAGGACGCCAACTTCCTGCTGCACGCCGACGACGGGACGCCCGCGGCGATTCTGAAGATCGCCAACCCCGCCTTCGGCACGGTGGAGATCGAAGCCCAGGACGCGGCAGCCGACCTGATCGCCTCGGCCCGCCCGGAACTGCGCGTCGCCACGGTCCTGCGCCGCCCTGACGGCTCCCCGCGGCGCACGACGGTGGACACCGAGAACGGTCCGGCCGTCGCGCGCCTGCTGCGCTACCTGCCCGGCGGCACGTTCTCGGGACCACGGCACCTGTCCCCCGGCAGCGTGGCGGGCATGGGCACGATCGTCGGAAAGGTCAGCACCGCCCTGCGCGACTTCCGGCACCCGGGCCTCGACCGCGTGCTCCAGTGGGACCCGCAGCACGCCGATCGCGTCGTCGCCAAGCTCGCCGGGCACATCGACGAACCCGACCGGCGCACCGCCGTCCGGACCGCGACCGCCGAGGCCTGGGCACATGTCCAGGAGCTCGCCGCCACGCTGCCGTCGCAGGCCGTGCACCTGGACCTCACCGACGACAATCTGATCCGCTGTCCCGACAGCCGTCCGCCCCTGCCGGACGGGGTCATCGACTTCGGTGACGTGACCACGAGCTGGGCGGTCGGCGAACTCGCCGTGTCACTGTCGTCGATGCTCCACCACGACGGTATCGAGCCTCACCACGTGCTGCCGGCCGTCCGTGCCTTCCACACCGTTCGGCCGCTCTCTCCCGAGGAAGCCGAGGCGGTGTGGCCGCTCGTGGTCCTGCGCGGCGCCGTCCTGGTGGCCAGCGGGCGGCACCAGGCCGCCGTCGACGAGGACAACTCATACGCCAAGGCCGCGCTCGACCGCGAATGGCGCATATTCGAGCAGGCTGCCTCGCTGCCCCTGCCGGTGATGATCCGCCTCATCAGGGACGCGACCGGCATGGCCGACGTGCCTGCCCGGACCGTGCAGGCCGGTGCGCCGGTGCGCCCTCTCCTGCGGGACCTCGTCGCCGACGACATCACCGTCCTCGACCTGTCCACCGACGCCGATTCCATGGACCACGGAGCCTGGATGGACGCCGGCACCGAGGCCCGGCTGGTGACCTCCGCGCTCGCGGACGGAGCGGCCGCCGTCGCCACCCGGTACGCACACGCGCGACTCACTCGGACACCGGCGCTGTCGGCGGTGTCCACCGCCACCGTGCCCACCGGAATCGACCTCTGGCTCGGCCGGGATGCGGTGGTGCAGGTGCCCGCCGCGGGGAAGGTCCTCGCTGCGGCGCCGGGACACGTGGAACTCACCTACGGCGCGCAGGCGCTGTCGCTGTCCTTCCCCCGCACGGTCCGGCCCGTGGTCACCACCGGTGCGACGGTGCAGGCGGGCGAGGACATCGCCCACCTCGGCTCCGGCGCCTCGGTCCACGTCGCGCTGCGCGACGCCGACGGCCCCGCTGCCCCGCGCCTGGTCCGTCCCGAGTACGCCGCCGGCTGGCTCGCGCTCACCGCCGACCCCGCCCCGCTCCTCGGCCTCCCGGCCGACTCCGACCGTACGCGCGAGAGGGACCTGCTCGACCGGCGTGACGCCGCGTTCGCCACCGTGCAGGAGCACTACTACGCCAACCCTCCGCGTATCGAACGTGGTTGGCGCCACCATCTGCTGTCCACCGACGGCCGGTCGTACCTCGACATCGTCAACAACGTCACCCCACTGGGCCACGCCCACCCCCGCGTCGAGCAGGCGGTCTCCCGGCAGTTGCGGCGGCTCAACACCAACTCGCGCTTCCACTACGCCTCCGTGGTGGAGTTCGCCGAGCGCCTCGCCGCCCTCCTCCCCGACCCTCTGGACACGGTGTTCCTCGTCAACTCCGGTTCGGAAGCGGTGGATCTGGGCCTCCGCCTGGCCATCGGGGCCTCCGGCCGGAACGACGTCGTCGCGCTGCGCGAGGCGTACCACGGCTGGACGTACGCCTCCGACGCGGTCTCCACTTCGCTCCAGGACAACCCGAACGCCCTGGCCACCCGCCCGAGCTGGGTGCACACCGTGGACTCGCCCAACTCCTACCGCGGCCGCCACCGCGGGCCGGATGCCGTGCGCTACGCACTCGAGGCCGTCGCGGTGATCGACGAACTGGCCGCTGCAGGTCGCCCGGCGGGAGCGTTCATCGGCGAGACCTTCTACGGCAACGCCGGGGGAGTCGCCCTTCCCGACGGCTATCTCGCTCAGGTGTACGCGGCGGTACGGCGTCACGGCGGCCTCGCCGTCGCCGACGAGGTCCAGGTCGGATACGGCCGCCTGGGACAGTGGTTCTGGGGCTTCGAGCAGCAGCAGGTCGTCCCCGACATCGTCTGTGTCGCCAAGGCCATGGGCAACGGACACCCCCTCGGCGCCGTCATCACGTCCAAGGCGGTCGCGGACCGGTACCGCGACCAGGGCTACTTCTTCTCCTCCACCGGCGGCAGCCCCGTCTCCAGCATCGTGGGCCTCACCGTCCTGGACACCCTGCGCGACGAAGACCTCCAGGGCAACGCGGCGCGCGTCGGCGGCCATCTGAAAAGCCGGCTCGAGGCACTGGGCGACCGCTACGGCATCATCGGCGCCGTCCACGGCTCGGGCCTCTACCTTGGCCTCGAACTCGTCCGGGACCGCGTCGGCCTGGAACCCGCCACAGAAGAGACCGCCGAACTCTGCGACCGCATGCTCGACCTCGGCGTGATCGTCCAGCCAACCGGGGACCACCTCAACATCCTCAAGATCAAGCCACCGCTGTGCATTGACACCACCGCGGCCGACTTCTTCGCCGACATGCTCGACCTGGCCCTCACCCAACTCGGCCACTCCCGCTGACGCCGCACACCCGCAGGCCCGGGGCCCGCCGGCGTGTACGGCATCCAGCCGAGCCGTTGGAAGCCCGGGCACCGGCCCGCCGCTGACCGGAATCGCATGCCGACCCGACTCGCCCCATCTGACCTGCAGAAACGCCACACTTTGATCCGCCCGTTCTTCCCCCTGTTCCCGCGATCTGTGGCTGAGCGCGTCAGCGGGTCGGAGCGGCGCCTTTCGCCGGAGAGGATCCGCAGCGCCGCCTCGACCGGAGAGTGGTCCGTGTCGGCCAGGCCCCCACGCAGGGCGGCCATCGTGGTCTCACCCTGGTCCAGGATGAGCGATTCCTTGGTGGGGAAGTAGTTGAAGACCGTCTTCTCCGAGACTCCACATACCTGGGCGATCTCTGATACGCGTACAGCGTCGAAGCCGCGCTCCAGGAAATCTCGGTCGCAGTATCGGACAGGCGTTGCCGCAGCAGGCGCTTCTTCTGCTCCCGCAACCCTTCCGCCTCGGGCTCGGCGGCCTGCGGGCGCCATGCCGTCCAGTCCACCGTGCTTGTCTAGGGTTCAATGGCACCAGTTCGAGAAAGCACCCGCGAGATGCAATCTTCCCATGTCGTCGGGGTGGTCTGTGCCGCCTTCGATGAGCCGAATCTGATCGCGCATGCCGGGCTGGTGCCGGTGGTCCGGCTTGCGGAGCGGCTCGGCCTGCCCGGCCTGGTCGGTGAGGCGGTTCGGATCGAGGGCGCGGGCAACAGCGGCGGGGCGAAACCGGCAGCGAAGGTGATGTCACTGCTGGCGGCGATGTGCGCCGGGGCGGACAGTATTGACGATGCCGACCGGCTGCGGCACGGGTCGATGCCGCTCGCCTTCGCCGGGGTGCGGGCCCCGTCCACACTGGGCACGTTCCTGCGCTCCTTCACCCACGGCCACGTCCTGCAACTGCACGCGGTGCACCGGAAGTTCCTGCGGGAGCTGGCCGCACACACTCCGCTGCTGCCCGGCGCCGGGCAACTGACGTTCATCGATATCGACTCCACCCACAAGCGGGTGTTCGGCCGTGCCAAGCAGGGTGCGCAGATCGGCAGGTTCAAGGGCGTACGGACCCTGCACCCGCTGCTGGCCACGCTCTGCACCCCGACCGCGCGGCCGGTGATCGCCGCGGTCCGGCTGCGGCAGGGCAAGTCCGCCGACAGCCGTGGCGCCCCCAGGTTCGTCACCGAGGCCCTGGCCACCGCGGTGGAGGCCGGCTGCAGCGGGATACGGATCCTGCGCGCGTACCGGGGCGTGAGCCATATCGGGGTGTTCGAGGGGGAAAGTCGCCCACCTCCAAACTCGCGATGGAAGACGGCCCGCTGCCACCGCTGGCGTCCATCACCACTCGCTGCTTCGGTCCGGGCTTGGTCATCGGCGACACCTGGGGATGAGTACGCGACGCCCTTCCAGACGAGCCAGCCCGTCGCGTCGTTTCGGCCAACGTCACTGTCGCTCAAAACAGCGCCCGGCCGGGGCGTTGCATCCCGCACGTCCCGCGGCTCCCTTCCTGATGCGGATCTCAGCACGTCTGAAAAACGTGCGTTCGGTAGACTCGCTGCGTCGTTGAGCTGGGCGACATCGAACTCCCGCGCGACCTCTGAGGGACGTGTTGGCCTTGGCTCACGAAGAAGCACCGGCAACTACCGGACCACCCGACTCGGACTCCTCCATTCCAGAGCCTGAGAACGCATCGGTCCTGATCGTCAACGACCGCGGCGAGTACTTGCTGCACCTGCGAGATCAGGTCCCTGGCATCTGGGAGCCGGGAGCGTGGTCCCTGCTAGGCGGGGGGCGCGAGCCCGGCGACCGGTCCTTGGGGGAGACGGCCCGTCGGGAGCTA
>NZ_PQSR01000121.1 GCF_002920635.1 Streptomyces sp. Ru72
AGGGCGCCGTCGACGAGGCCCCGCAGGCCGAGGCCGCCGGGACGGCCGAGGTGAGCGAGAAGGCCGAGGCCGTCGAGGAAGGCGCCCACGCCCCCGCCTCCGAGCCCGCCGCGGAAGCCGAGCCGGTCGCCGAGGAGGCCGCCCCGCGTCGTCGCCGTCGCGTCGTCCGCAGGGCCGCCGGCGGCTTCTCCGAGCCCGCGCGGCCCGCCTCCGGCGCCGACGAGGCGTCCGAGGCCGCGCAGCGGCCCGCGCGGCCCGCCGTGCCCGTGTTCCAGGCGCCGGTGTTCACCGAGCCGATGTTCCAGACCCCGGAGCGGGCTGCCGCTGCCGCTGCCGCCGAGGCCGCGGAGCGCGAGGAGGCCACCGAGGATGAGGCCGCCGGTGCGCGTCGCCGTCGTCGCCGCCGGGGCGGTGACGAGGAGCCCGTGGCCGTGACCCCGGAGACCACCGATGAGGTGGAGGAGCCCGAGGAGGCGGAGGAGTCCGCCGAGGGCGAGGAGGCCGAGGAGACCGGTTCGCGCCGGCGCCGCCGCCGTGGTGGCCGTCGTCGTCGCCGTGGCGAGTCCGCCGAGGCGGAGGGCGAGTCCGCGGACGGCGAGGAGACCGAGGAACTCGCCGCCGAGCAGGCCGCGCAGGACGCCGAGGACACGGCCGAGCAGGTGGAGGAGGACGACGAGGAGGCCCAGGAGCACGCCGAGGACACGGCGTCCTCCAGCAGCACCAGCCGTCGCCGCCGTCGGCGCCGCCGCCGGGCCGGTGACGTGCTCGTCGACAACGAGCCGACGCCTGACGACCCCGAGCGCACGGTCGTCAAGGTCCGCGAGCCGCGCAAGGCCGCCGAGCCGTCCGACGAGGTGCAGTCCATCAAGGGCTCCACCCGTCTGGAGGCGAAGAAGCAGCGCCGCCGGGAGGGCCGCGAGCAGGGCCGCCGCCGCGTTCCGATCATCACCGAGGCCGAGTTCCTGGCCCGCCGAGAGGCCGTCGAGCGTGTGATGGTCGTCCGGCAGAACGGCGAGCGCACGCAGATCGGCGTCCTCGAGGACGGTGTGCTCGTCGAGCACTACGTCAACAAGGAGCAGTCGACCTCGTACGTCGGCAACGTCTACCTGGGCAAGGTCCAGAACGTGCTGCCGTCGATGGAGGCCGCCTTCATCGACATCGGCAAGGGCCGCAACGCGGTGCTCTACGCCGGTGAGGTCAACTTCGAGGCGCTGGGCATGGCGAACGGCCCGCGCCGCATCGAGTCGGCCCTGAAGTCCGGCCAGTCGGTCCTCGTCCAGGTGACCAAGGACCCGATCGGGCACAAGGGTGCCCGCCTGACCAGCCAGGTCTCCCTGCCGGGTCGTTACCTCGTGTACGTCCCCGAGGGCTCGATGACCGGCATCAGCCGCAAGCTGCCCGACACCGAGCGGGCCCGGCTGAAGACCATCCTCAAGAAGATCGTCCCCGAGGACGCGGGCGTCATCGTGCGCACCGCCGCCGAGGGCGCGAGCGAGGACGAGCTGCGCCGTGACGTCGAACGACTCCAGGCGCAGTGGGAGGACATCCAGAAGAAGTCGAAGAACGGCAACGCCCCGACGCTGCTGTACGGCGAGCCGGACATGACCGTCCGGGTCGTGCGCGACATCTTCAACGAGGACTTCTCCAAGGTCATCGTCAGCGGTGACGACGCCTGGGAGACGATCCACGGATACGTCGCGCACGTCGCGCCGGACCTCGCGCCGCGCCTGCAGAGGTGGACCAGCGAGGTCGACGTCTTCGCCACGTACCGGATCGACGAGCAGCTCGCGAAGGCGCTGGACCGCAAGGTGTGGCTGCCCAGCGGCGGTTCGCTGGTGATCGACCGGACCGAGGCGATGGTCGTCATCGACGTCAACACCGGCAAGTTCACCGGTCAGGGCGGCAACCTCGAGGAGACCGTCACCAGGAACAACCTGGAGGCGGCCGAGGAGATCGTCCGCCAGCTGCGGCTGCGCGACCTCGGCGGCATCATCGTGATCGACTTCATCGACATGGTGCTGGAGTCCAACCGGGACCTGGTGCTGCGGCGCCTGCTGGAGTGCCTGGGCCGGGACCGCACGAAGCACCAGGTCGCCGAGGTGACCTCGCTGGGCCTCGTCCAGATGACCCGAAAGCGGGTCGGACAGGGCCTGCTGGAGTCGTTCTCCGAGACGTGTGTGCACTGCAACGGCCGTGGCGTGATCGTGCACATGGACCAGGCGGCCGCGGCCGGCGGCGGCAAGCGCAGGAAGCGCGGCCGGGGCGGCGTCGAGGCCGAGCCCGAGACGCACGAGGCGGTCGCGGCCGAGGCCGAGATCGAGGAGGCCGTCGAGGCCACGGTCGCCGAGGAGCCTGAGGTCGCGGTTGCGGCCGCGCTGTCGGAGTCGGCCGTGTCGGAGTCGCTGATGGACTCGGTCGCGCCGGACGAGGAGCTGTACAGCAGCGTCGCCGAGGCGGAGGCCGCCGCGTCCCGGGGCCGTTCGCGGCGCCGGGTGAGCCGGCGGGCGTCGGCTCCCGCGGGTGCCCCGCGGACCGAGGAGCGGGCGCCGAAGTCCCGTACGGACGAGCGTGCGCCGAAGTCGCGGTCCGAGGCGGAGGCGGAGCCGGTGGCGGCCGAGGACCCGGTCGTCGAGGCGCCCGCGCCCGTCGAGGAGGAGGCCGCGCCCAAGGGCCGTGCGCGCCGTCGGGCGACCCGCCGGGTGTCGGCGTCGGCCGGTTCGCCCGCCGAGGCCGTGGTGACGGTCGCTGAGGCCGCGCCGCAGCCCGCCGAGGAGCCGGAGGCCGAGGCCCAGGCCCCGGCCGAGCCCGTGGCCGAGCAGGTCGCCGAGCCGGCCGAGGCGCCCGTGGAGAGCGCCGCCCCGGCCCGTCCGCGCCGCCGTGCCGTCCGCAAGGCCACGGCACCGACGTCGTCGGAGGAGACGGCGGTCGTGGTCGTCCCGTCGGCGGCGGAGGCCCCGGCGGAGCAGACCGAGGCCCCGGCGGAGGCCGAGCCCGAGGCGGCGGCGCCCGCCAAGAAGGCGGCCCGCAAGACCGCCAAGAAGGCCACGGCGAAGAAGGCGGCCACCAAGAAGACGGCTGCGAAGAAGACCGCCGCGAAGAAGACCGCCGCGAAGAAGACGACCGCCAAGAAGGCGGCGGCCAAGAAGACGGCGGCGGCCGAGCAGTCGGCACAGCCGGCCGTCTCGGTCACCACGGAGGACTGACCCTCCGACGCGACGGCACCGTCACGACGGCGGCCCGCCCGGATCCCTCCGGGCGGGCCGCCGTCGTGTGGGGGAGTGGCGGACAGGACCCGGTTTGACCCTTCCCGACCCGGCCCCGTAACCTTGACCGTCGGCGTGTCCACTGATGCGCCACATCCCCGTAAACCTCTTCCTCCCGGACGCGGGCCGCAAGGACCGGCCGGGAGAGGTCGCTCGCGCGTTTCGCAGGGCGGCTGGCCTGCGGGGGTGCCGTTCCCGAGCGAGAGAGTGAGTTCCGCGTGTACGCGATCGTGCGCAGCGGTGGTCGCCAGCACAAGGTTGCTGTCGGCGACATCGTCGAGGTTGACAAGATTTCCACCGCCAAGGTCGGCGACACGGTCGAGCTCTCGACCCTGCTCGTGGTCGACGGCGACTCCGTGACCAGCGACCCGTGGGTGCTGGCCGGCATCAAGGTCCAGGCCGAGGTCGTGGACCACCACAAGGGCCAGAAGATCGACATTCTGCGCTACAAGAACAAGACCGGTTACCGCCGTCGCCAGGGCCACCGCCAGCAGTACACGGCGATCAAGGTCACCGAGATCCCCACGGCTGCGAAGTAAGGGACTGAGAACAGATGGCACACAAGAAGGGCGCATCGTCCACCCGGAACGGTCGCGACTCCAACGCCCAGCGGCTCGGCGTGAAGCGCTTCGGCGGTCAGGTCGTCTCCGCGGGTGAGATCCTGGTCCGCCAGCGCGGCACCCACTTCCACCCGGGCGCGGGCGTCGGCCGCGGCGGCGACGACACGCTGTTCGCGCTGCAGGCCGGTTCGGTGCAGTTCGGCACCCACCGTGGCCGCAAGGTCGTGAACATCGTTCCCGTCGCCTGAATCTCCTGATTCACGGCTACGACCGAACGTTCAGCGAGGCGGACCTCACTTCCCGGTCGGGAAGGCGGGTCCGCCTTTCGCTTGTTGGACAGCTGTCGGACAGCACACACCCCGTACGTTTTCTGGAGGCACTGAACCATGACCACCTTCGTGGACCGCGTCGAACTGCACGTCGCCGCGGGTAACGGAGGCCACGGCTGTGCCTCCGTCCACCGTGAGAAGTTCAAGCCGCTCGGCGGCCCCGACGGCGGCAACGGCGGACGCGGCGGCGACGTCATCCTCACCGTCGACCAGTCGGTCACCACGCTGCTCGACTACCACCACTCCCCGCACCGCAAGGCCACCAACGGCAAGCCCGGCGAGGGCGGCTTCCGCTCCGGCAAGGACGGCCAGGACCTCGTCCTGCCGGTCCCGAACGGCACGGTCGTGCTCGACAAGTCGGGCAACGTACTGGCCGACCTGGTCGGCCACGGCACGTCGTACATCGCCGCCCAGGGCGGCCGCGGCGGCCTCGGTAACGCGGCGCTGGCCTCGGCGCGCCGCAAGGCGCCCGGTTTCGCGCTGCTCGGCGAGCCCGGCGACGTGCAGGACATCGTGCTGGAGCTGAAGACCGTCGCGGACGTGGCGCTCGTCGGCTACCCGAGCGCGGGCAAGTCCTCGCTCATCTCCGTGCTGTCCGCCGCCAAGCCGAAGATCGCCGACTACCCCTTCACCACCCTCGTCCCGAACCTGGGCGTGGTCGCCACGGGTTCGACCGTGTACACCATCGCCGACGTTCCCGGGCTCATCCCGGGCGCCAGCCAGGGCAAGGGGCTGGGCCTGGAGTTCCTGCGGCACGTCGAGCGGTGCAGCGTCCTCGTGCACGTGCTGGACACGGCCACGCTGGAGTCCGACCGCGACCCCGTCTCCGACCTCGACGTCATCGAGGAGGAGCTGAAGCAGTACGGCGGCCTCGACAACCGCCCGCGCATCGTCGTCCTCAACAAGATCGACGTGCCCGACGGCAAGGACCTCGCCGAGATGGTGCGGCCCGACCTCCAGGACCGCGGCTACCGCGTCTTCGAGGTGTCCGCGGTGGCGCACACCGGGCTGAAGGAGCTGTCGTACGCCCTGGCCGACCTGGTCGCGAAGGCGCGTGCCGCCAAGCCGAAGGAGGAGGCGACCCGGATCGTCATCCGGCCGCAGGCCGTCGACGACGCGGGCTTCACCGTCACGCGCGAGGCCGACGGGCTCTTCCGCGTGCGCGGTGAGAAGCCGGAGCGCTGGGTGCGCCAGACCGACTTCAACAACGACGAGGCCGTGGGCTACCTCGCCGACCGGCTGAACCGCCTCGGCGTCGAGGAACAGCTGGTGAAGGCGGGCGCGAAGGCCGGGGACGGCGTCGCCATCGGACCCGAGGACAACGCGGTCGTCTTCGACTGGGAGCCGTCGCTGACGGCCGGCGCCGAGATGCTCGGACGACGTGGCGAGGACCACCGGTTCGAGGGCGTACGGCCTGCCGCGCAGCGGCGCAAGGAACGGCAGGCCGAACGCGACGAGGCGCAGCAGGAGTTCGACGACTTCGAGCCGTTCTGACAGCACGGCGGGCAGCCAGGGTCGGTCCCCGGCTGCCCGCGGGGCTGCCCTGCCCTGCGGCCGGTGTGACGGCTCGGTGACCGGTCCGGGGGGCTTCGGTCACCGTCCGCTTCCTGGACCGGTGCGCGGCACCCGTGCGTCTTCGCGTAGATTGCCGGACGGGAGCGGGAATCGCGCGCGAGGGGAAGAACAGCAGGTGGCAGGCGCAAGACAGGCCGTGGAAGAGGCCCACAGGATCGTCGTCAAGGTGGGCTCCTCCTCACTGACCACGGCCGCGGGCGGGCTCGACGCCGACCGCGTCGACGCCCTGGTCGACGTGCTCGCCAAGCACCGCAGCGGAGGGGAGAAGGAGGTCGTCCTCGTCTCCTCCGGCGCCATCGCCGCCGGCCTCGCGCCGCTCGGCCTGCGCCGCCGCCCCCGCGACCTGGCCCGCCAGCAGGCCGCCGCCAGCGTCGGCCAGGGCCTCCTGGTCGCCCGCTACACGGCCTCCTTCGCCCGCTACGGCATCCGCGTCGGCCAGATCCTGCTGACGGGCGACGACACCAGCCGTCGCGCCCACCACCGCAACGCCTCCCGCACCCTCGACAAGCTTCTCGCGATGGGCGCGCTGCCGGTCGTCAACGAGAACGACACCGTCGCCACCGACGAGATCCGCTTCGGCGACAACGACCGCCTCGCCGCGCTCGTCGCCCACCTCGTCCACGCCGACCTGCTGGTCCTGCTGTCGGACGTGGACGGCGTCTACGACGGGGATCCCAGCAGGCCCGGAACCTCGCGGATAGCGGAGGTGCGGGGCCCGGAGGACCTGGCGCACGTGGAGATCGGCAGCGCGGGCAAGGCCGGCGTCGGCACCGGCGGCATGGTCACCAAGGTCGAGGCGGCCCGCATCGCGGCGGCGGCCGGCATCCCCGTGGTGCTCACCTCCGCCGTGCACGCAGCCGACGCCCTCGCGGGCCGCGACACCGGCACGTACTTCCACCCCACCGGCAAGCGCTCCGCCGACCGGCTGCTGTGGCTGCAGCACGCCTCCACCCCGCAGGGCGCCCTCATCCTCGACGACGGGGCCGTGCGCGCCGTCGTCGAACGCCGCAAGTCACTGCTGCCCGCCGGCATCGCCGCGGTCGAGGGCGACTTCAGCGCGGGGGACCCCGTCGAACTGCGTGACAGCGAGGGGCGGGCGGTCGCGCGCGGGCTCGTCAACTTCGACGCCAAGGAGATCCCCCGGCTGATCGGCCGCTCGACCAGGGAACTGGCGCGTGAACTGGGCCCCGCCTACGAACGCGAGGTCATCCACCGGGACGACCTGGTCGTCCTGCACCCGTGAGGCCGTGAGCCCGCGTTCCGCGCCTCCACGAGAGGCCGAAAGTCCCGTCCCGCGGGTCCGTCAGGTGAAGGACGTTCCGCAAAACCGCCCCACGGGCCCGCGCGGCCTGCTCCACTGGGTCTCTGGGACCGGTCGACCGACCGGGTCCCTGGCACCCATTCCGCACAGCACCGCGTAAGGAGGCCGTCGTGAGACGAGTGCGCCCGGGGGCGGCGTCCCGCGGTGGTGGCACCTCCGGTGCCTCCCGGGGCGGCGGCCCGCGCAGGGCCGACGAGCAGCGCGCGCTGACCAGCGTCCCGGCGGGGCAGGCGTACCAGGAGCCCGCCGACACTCACCAGGAGCCGGGCGAGACACCCCGGCTGTGGCACGTCACGCTCAGCGTCTCGGGGGAGGAGGCACCACTGCAGGAGGTGCGGCGCTCCCTCGAACAGCTGGCCAACGACCACCCCTTCCTGCTGACCAGCCGCTACGCGTGCGACCACGCCGAGATCCGCTACTGGGAGGAGGCCCGCGACCTGCACGACGCCGCCGCGGTCGCGCTGCGCCTGTGGGGCGAGCACCGGCAGAGCGCGGGGCTGCCGCCCTGGGAGATCGTCGGCCTGGAGGTCGTCGACCGCGACACCTACCACCAGCGGGTCACCGAGGGGTACGGGCCGCCACCGGCCACACCGGTCGGAGTTCACCCGTTTTGAGCGCGTCTCGGTGTGTGGGACGAGCCCTGAACGGGGATGTCCGGCGCACTACGCTTCCCTCATGACCACGCTCTCGCCGTACGACTCCATGTCCCCGGTGGCCCAGGCCGCCTACCGTGCCCAGGCCGCCGCCGCAGACCTCGCGCCGCTGCCGCGGTCCGAGAAGGACGACGCGCTGCTCGCCATGGCGGACGCGCTGGAGGTCCGCACGAGTGAGATCGTCGAGGCCAACGCCAGGGACATCGCCAAGGCCCGCGAGGCCGGCACCAGCGAGGCGATCATCGACCGGCTCACGCTCACCCCCGAGCGGGTCCGGGCCATCGCCTCCGACGTCCGGGACGTCGCCGCTCTGCCGGACCCGGTCGGCGAGGTCGTCCGCGGCTCGACGCTGCCCAACGGCATCGACCTGCGCCAGGTCCGCGTCCCGCTCGGCGTCGTCGGGATCATCTACGAGGCCCGGCCGAACGTGACCGTCGACGCCGCCGCCCTGTGTCTGAAGTCCGGCAACGCGGTCCTGCTGCGCGGCTCGTCCTCCGCCTACGAGTCGAACGCCGCGCTCGTACGGGTGCTGCGCGACGCCGTGGGCGGGGCCGGCCTGCCCGCCGACGCCGTCCAGCTCGTGCCCGGTGAGAGCCGCGAGTCGGTGCGCGAGCTGATGCGCGCCCGCGGCCTGGTCGACGTGCTCATCCCGCGCGGCGGCGCCTCCCTGATCCGCACGGTGGTCGAGGAGTCCACCGTCCCGGTGATCGAGACCGGCACCGGCAACTGCCACGTCTACGTCGACGCCCAGGCCGACCTCGACATGGCGATCGACATCCTGATCAACTCCAAGGCGCAGCGGGTCAGCGTCTGCAACGCCGCCGAGACGCTGCTGGTCCACCAGGACATCGCCCCCGAGTTCCTGCCGCGCGCCCTGGACGCCCTCGCGGAGGCCGGGGTCACCGTGCACGCCGACGAGCGCGTGATGGCGTACGCCAAGGACTCCCGGGCCACGGTGGTGGAGGCGACGCCCGACGACTGGGACACCGAGTACCTGTCGTACGACATCGCCGCCGCGGTCGTGGACTCCCTCGACAAGGCCGTGCAGCACATCCGGCTGTGGAGCTCCGGGCACACCGAGGCGATCGTCACCACCTCGCAGCAGGCCGCCCGCCGATTCACCCAATTGGTCGATTCGACGACGGTCGCCGTGAACGCCTCGACGCGCTTCACGGACGGCGGCCAGTTCGGCTTCGGCGCGGAGATCGGGATCTCCACCCAGAAGCTGCACGCCAGGGGCCCGATGGGCCTGCCGGAGCTGACCAGCACCAAGTACATCGTCACCGGCGACGGGCACGTCCGGCGCTGAGCGAGCGCTCGTTCCGGCAGGGCGGTGACGGTTCCCGGCACCCATCTGGGGACCGTCTCGCCAGGTGGATGAATTTCCATACCGTCTGCCCAAATTGACCCCCCAGGTCTACTCTGGATCCGTGCCGGAGGACGTGGGGGGCACGCCGTTCGCTGACGGCCCGGAGCCCGACGACGACCGCGACCGCGGAGCGATGGACGAAGAGTTCGCCTCCGCGGTCTTCGACGAGGCCTGGATACGGGCCGCCGTGGTCCACGAGCCTACGGCCGTGGAGAGACTCCTCGCCGCAGCCCAGGCCCGCGCCGACGCCCAGGAGGCGGAGGCGCGCCGAGCGCGCGGCAGGGCCGCACGGGACGATCGCTACGACGACGGATACGGTCCCGACGACGGCTTCGGCCACGGCCTCGACCCCGACGACATGGACGTCCTGGACGGCCGCTACGGCACCACGGGCCCGTTCGGCAGGCCCTACGGCAAGGGCGCCCGCTGGCACCGCCCGGTCGCCTGGATGCTCGCCCTCGTGATGGGCATCGGCATGGTGGCCCTGGCATTCACGGCGGTGTACCGGGGCGGGTCCTCCGGGCGTCAGGACCAGGTTCCGACGCCCGCCTCGACCGGCCTGGAGCAGGGCCAGGAAGCCGGCGCGGGCACCGGCCCCTCGGCCTCCGCCGACTACTCGCCCCCGGCGTTCTCAGCGGTGCCGCGGACTCCCTGACTCCCCGGACCGGGACCGGGCGTCCGGCAAGCTCACGGGCTGTGCGCGCAACCGTCTCGAACGAGGTTCGAAACTCGTTGGAAAACCTGGTGAGGACCTGTCAGAACTTGTCGTGTACCAGGGCGTTTACCGGGGCTCCCGGAGACCTACTCTGAAGATATGGGCGGGCCTGGAGACCCACCCGAGGGGCTGCCCGAGGGTGCTCCCGGCGGTGGCGAGGACGAGTACCGATCCGTCGTGTTCGACGAGTCGTTCGTCCGGGCTGCCCGCCTGCAGGAGTACTCCGCCCAGGAGCGGATGGCCGACCACGCCCCCGCCGTGCGCCGGCGCCCGCTCCTGCACCGCGCACTGCCCAGACAGGCGCTGATCCTCGTCCTGCTCATAGCCGTCGCCTTCGCCACCGCGATCTACATGGGCGTGCGCCATCCGTACCAGGCGCCCAGGGCCCAGGCCGTCGAACCGCTGCGCATGACGGTGATACCCCTGGCCCCGCAGTCCGCCGTACCCGGCGCCACGGACCCCGAGGAGCTGTACGCGCACAGCCCCGCCGCCCAGTTCCGCGTCGGCGCCCAGGGGATCACCTTCCCCGCCGCCCGGCGCACCGCGCACTTCTCCGAGAGCCAGGTCTACGCCGCCCTGACCAATGCGAAGAACTACCTGGTCGCCTCCTCGCTCGACCCGGCCGTGCTCACCGGCGGCGCCGTGCGCCCGGTGCGCCTGCTGCTCGATGCGCAGCAGCTCGACCAGTTCGACCAGAGCTTCTCCCACCCGGCCTCGGACGGGCGGCACGCGGCCACCGGCTGGCTGGTCCGCTTCGACCCCGCCCGCGCCCGGCTGGCCGACCAGAACATCCGCGTCCAGGGCAGGCTCCAGGCCACCGAGGCCGACTCCGACACGCTGGAGGTCAGCGCCGACCACACCGTGGTGTACGCGCTGAAGCCGGCCGGCTCCGACGCCAAGGCGAAGGCGTCGCTGTTCACCGTGCGCCGCCAGCTGACCTTCCGCTTCGACCGTGACGACCTGCGCCTGGACCAGGCGGAGCTGGTCGCCGCCTACGTCCAGGCCGGACCGCTCGCCTGCGCCGAGGACACCGCGAGCCATCTCCGGCCGCTGCTCGCCGGACAGACCGCCAAGGCGGGCGGCCCGGCCGGCACCGACCCCTTCGCGACGGGCAGCGCGACGGCCCTGTGCGGCACGTTGTCGGCGAGCGCGGAACCGAAGGTGTAGGCACGCCCGCCGGGCCCGTCATCCCGACACCCGGCCGCCCGTGGCGGAGGCCGTCAGTCGTGGCCGTAGGGGCTCTCGTCCCCCGGGTGGCTGTCGTCCGGGTGGTTGTCGTCAGGCTCGCGCGGCGCGTCCTTGGGAGCGCTGCCCGCGAAGCCCGCGAAGCCGCGCCGCACCCGGTCGCCGAGATCGCCGGCGCCGCCCGCGAGGTCGTTGACCAGCTTCATCAACGGGTCCTTGGACTGCCTGACCTCGTTCGCGTAGCTCGCCGCCGACTGCCGGAACGAGTCCGACACCGAGGTGTCCCCGTCCTCGCTGCGCCGTGCGTAGTGACCGTCCATGATCCGCTGGTGGTCGCGGGAGGCGGCCCACTTCTTCAGCTCGGCCGCGCGGACCGTGGTGAAGGGGTGCGTACGCGGCAGCACGTTGAGGATCTTCAGCACGGAGTCGCGCAGATCGCCCCCGGCCTCGTACTCCTCGGCCTGCTCGAGGAACGCGTCCACGTTCATCTCGTGCAGATGGTTGCCGCCCGCCATCTTCATCAGCCCGCGCATCGAGGCCTGCAGATCCTGCCCGACCAGCAGACCGGCCCGGTCGGCCGAAAGCTCCGACTTGCGGAACCACTCCCGCAGCGCGGTCACGATCGCCATGATCGCGAGGTTGCCCAGCGGGATCCAGGCGACCCGGAGCGCGAGGTTGGTCAGGAACAGCAGGATGGTCCGGTAGACGGAGTGGCCCGAGAGCGCGTGCCCGACCTCGTGCCCGACGACCGCCCGCATCTCCTCCTCGTCCAGCAACTCCACGAGCCCGGTCGTCAGGACGATGATCGGCTCGTCGAGGCCGATGCACATCGCGTTCGGCTGCGGGTCCTGCGTGACGTACATCGGAGGGACCTTCTCCAGGTCCAGGATGTAGCAGGCGTCCCGGAGCATGTCGTTCAGGTGGGGGAACTGCGCATCCGAGACCCGCACCGAGTCGGAGAGGAACAGCAGCCTGAGGCTGCGCTCGGGCAGCAGACCGCTGAGGGCCTTGAAGACCGTGTCGAAGCCGCTCAGCTTCCGCAGGGCCACGAGGGCCGAACGGTCCGCCGGGTGTTCGTACGCGCGCGAGGAGATCCCCGGAAACCGCCTGCGCTGCCTGCTCGGCACGTGCTCGTGACCGTTGTGACCCTGACCGTCGTCGGGCATGCGTTCCCCCATGTGTCTGATGGCTCGCTGTGCGCGGCCCGCGTGATGCGCCCCCGAAGCGGAGTCCAGCCTAGGCGGAGATACCGTGACAGGGCAGCACACCGTAAGGAGCGATCTCATGGAGCACATCAGCGCCGCCTGGCTCACCGAGGCAGCGGCGGCCGCCAGCCGACAGGGCCCGGGCAACCTGCTCCGAGTCGTCCTGATCGTGATGGTCCTCGGCTGCGTCCTGACCGGCTGGTTCCTGCTGCGGGGCTACAGGCGCAAGGACTGACCCGGGCGCGCGGGGGCGCCCGGCGGGCCGGAGCCGCCCGTCGTCCGGGGCTGCCCGGCGCCCGTGGTCCGCGTCCAACGGCGGAGTCGCCGTGATGCCCGGGAACGCGCCCGCATACGATGAGCCGACGTCTTTATCCCGCCCACACCGGATAGGTACTGCCGAAGATGAGCTTCCACAGCACCGCTGCCCAGTTGGCCACCCTCGCAGAGGGCGAAGGCGAGCGCCACGCGAGCATCAGCCCCTTCATGACGGGCGGGGCCGCCCTCGTCATCCTTCTCCTGCTGCTGTGGATCACCACCCGCTTCAACCGCGACCGCTGAGCCGGGGCCAAGAGCCCGTCCCGGCCGCTCGCGGGGGCCTGTCGGCCGGTGCCCGGCGGCCGGGCCGGTAGGGTCGCACGCATGGGAGAGCAGCACACACCCACCGGTCCGGCGAAGGGCACGGGGCCAGGCCCCGGCAGTGGGCCGTCGAACCCGGGCAAGCGCCGCCTCGGCGTCATGGGCGGAACGTTCGATCCGATCCACCACGGTCACCTGGTCGCGGCCAGCGAGGTCGCCGCCCAGTTCCACCTCGACGAGGTGGTGTTCGTGCCCACGGGCCAGCCGTGGCAGAAGACCGACCGCAACGTCACCCCCGCCGAGGACCGCTATCTGATGACGGTCATCGCGACCGCCGAGAACCCCCAGTTCTCGGTGAGCCGCATCGACATCGACCGCGGCGGCCCGACCTACACCACGGACACACTCCGTGATCTGAAGGCGCTCAACCCCGACACCGACCTCTTCTTCATCACCGGCGCCGACGCGCTCAGCCAGATCCTCACCTGGCGTTACACGGACGAGTTGTTCTCCCTGGCCCACTTCATCGGCGTCACGCGCCCCGGTCACACTCTCGCCGACCCCGGTCTCCCCGAGGGCGGCGTCTCGCTCGTCGAAGTTCCCGCGCTCGCCATCTCGTCCACAGACTGCCGTGCGAGAGTCGCCAAGGGCGAACCCGTCTGGTACCTGGTGCCGGACGGCGTGGTGCGCTACATCGACAAACGGCAGCTGTACCGCGGCGAGTGAGCCGAGAGGGGCACCGGTGAACGACCGATACGACGGATACGCGGGCGGCGACCAGTACGAGCTCGTCGGCTACGACGAGTTCGGGCAGCCTGTGTACCGACAGGTGCCCGCACAGCGGACCCCGCAGGGCTACGACCCGTACGGCGCACAACCCGACCAGCAGCAGGGCTACGGCTACGACCCGTACGCGACCGGCACCCAGCAGTCGGTGGGGCCCTACACCGGTGGCCAGCAGCCCGTGTCCTCCCACGACACCGGCCGGCAGCACCCCGCCGCCCCTTACGACCCCTACGCCCCGTACGGCACCACGACCGCCGCCGGCCACGACCCCTACGGCCGGTCCGCGACCAGTGGTCAGCAGCCGCGCGTCACCGAGCAGACCGCCTACATCCCGCACCAGGCCGGCCCGGCCGACAGTGCCCCGGGGCACGCGCCCGGGACCGGCTTCGCCGGCGACGGCACGCCCGCAGGCGGCGAGACCGCCGAGAGGGAGCCGCACGGCGACCGCGACTACCGCACCGAGCAGTTCGCCTTCGTCGAGGAGCCCGACGGCGACTCCGAAGACGTCATCGACTGGCTGAAGTTCACCGAGAACCGCACCGAGCGCCGCGAGGAGGCCCGCCGCCGCGCCCGCAGCCGGATCATCGCCCTTGCCGTCGCGCTCGCCCTGGTGGCGGTCGGCGGCGTCGGCTACCTCTGGTACGCGGGCAAGCTGCCCGGCCTCTCCTCCGGCGGCAAGTCCGGCACGACGGCGACGGCCGCGACCGCCCAGAACCGCGACGTGATCGTCGTCCACCTGCACAACACCAAGGGCGGCGGCACCTCGACCGCGCTGCTCGTCGACAACACCACCACCAAGCAGGGCGCCACCGTCCTGCTGCCCAACTCCCTCGCCCTGACCTCGGACGACGGCAGCACGACCACCCTCGCCAAGTCGGTCGCCGACGACGGCTCCTCCGGCACCAGCGACGCCATCGACTCGGTCCTCGGCACCAGGATCGAGGGCACCTGGCGCCTCGACACCCCCTACCTGCAGAACCTCGTCGAACTCGTCGGCAACATCGAGGTCGACACCAACGCCGACGTCCCCGACCCCGACGCCAAGAAGAAGGGCGGCGCGCCCCTCGTGCACAAGGGGCAGGACCAGACCCTCAGCGGCACGATGGCCGTCGCCTACGCCACCTACCGCGCCACCGGGGAGTCCCAGGACGCCCAGCTCGAGCGGTTCGGCCAGGTGATGCAGGGGATGCTGCGCAAGATGTCCTCCGACCCGCAGGCCGCGACGACCACCGTGCAGACGCTCGCCCAGATCCTCGACCCCTCCCTGACCGACAAGGATCTCGGCACCTTCCTGGCCAAGCTCGCGGACCACGCCAAAGAAGGCGACTACAAGACCGCACTGCTGCCGGTCCAGTCCGACGGCACCGTCGGCCAGAAGGCCACAGACACCGTGGTCAGGGCTCTGCTGGGTGGCACCGTGAAGAGCCCGCAGGCCGGTGACGCCGTCCGGGTCGGCATCAAGAACGCCACCGGTTCCCAGGCCGCCGCCGAGCAGGCCCGTGTCGTCCTCGTCAACGGCGGCTACACCTCCGTCGACGCGGGCACCGGCCCGGCCCAGGCCACCTCCCGGGTGACCTACGCCGACGACGGCGACAAGCAGAACGCCATCGAGGTCGCCAAGACCCTCGGCCTGCCCACCAGCACCGTCAAGAAGGGCACGGGCGCCTCCAACGCGAACGTCTCGGTCGTGCTCGGCAAGGACTTCAAGCCGTCCTCGTGACGTGGGCCACACCCGGCAGCCGAAGCGTGCTCCATTAATCACATGGGGTGCTGTCGGCGGTACGTGAGACCCTTGAGGTATCACTGACCGCCGACGGAAAGCCTTGTAGTGACCGCCACGGACCGCTCTCTGGAACTCATCAACACCGCCGCCCAGGCGGCCGCCGACAAGCTCGCGCACGACATCGTCGCCTACGACGTCAGCGACGTGCTGTCGATCACGGACGCCTTTCTTCTGGCATCGGCGCCCAACGACCGCCAGGTCAAGTCGATCGTCGACGAGATCGAGGAGCGGCTGCTGAAGGAACTCGGCGCCAAGCCGGTACGCCGCGAGGGCGACCGCGAGGCCCGCTGGGTCCTCCTGGACTACGTCGACATCGTGGTGCACGTCCAGCACAGCGAGGAGCGCGTCTTCTACGCCTTGGAGCGGCTGTGGAAGGACTGCCCCGAGCTGGACCTGCCGTCTGACGCCAAGGCCACCCGGGGCAAGGCCGAGGAGCACGCCAGGCTGCAGGCCGCCCAGGACGCCGCCGAGCTGGACGCGGAGCTGGGCGGGGAGCTGCGGTGACGGCAGCGGGCACCGACACGGGGAAGAAGGGCCGGGGGCGCCGGATCATCCTGTGGCGCCACGGCCAGACGTCCTGGAACGTGGAGCGCCGCTTCCAGGGCTCCACGGACGTCGAACTGACCGAGACGGGCATCGGTCAGGCCCGCCGCTCCGCGCGCCTGCTCGCCTCGTTGAAGCCGGACGCCATCGTCGCCTCCGACCTCAGGCGCGCCGCCGCCACGGCCGCCGAGCTGGCCACGCTCACCGGCCTGGAGGTCACCCTCGACGAGGCCCTCCGCGAGACGTACGCGGGCGTCTGGCAGGGGCTGACCCACGAGGAGATCATCGCCCGTCACGGCGAGGAGTACGCCGCCTGGAAGCGCGGCGAGCCCGTCCGCCGCGGCGGTGGCGAGCTGGAGACGGAGGTCGCCGACCGGGCCGCCCCCGTGGTGCTCCGCCATGCCGAGAAGCTTCCCGTGGACGGCACGCTCGTCGTGGTCAGTCACGGCGGCACGATCCGCACCACCATCGGCCGCCTGCTCGGCCTGGAGGCCCACCACTGGGAGAGCCTCGGCGGTCTCTCCAACTGCTGCTGGTCCGTCCTCGGCGAGGGCACCCGCGGCTGGCGCCTCCTGGAACACAACGCGGGCACCCTGCCGGAACCGGTCCTCGGCGACGACGACTGAGCGGCCGCGCGGGTGCTCCGGACCCGGGATTTCACTTTCTGGCAGGTCGCAGGCTAAAGTTCTTCTTGTTCGCCCCGCCGAGCGGGGCGAAAGACCATGCGGCTCCGCCGCGTGGCACGAGGGGCTATAGCTCAGTTGGTAGAGCGCCTGCATGGCATGCAGGAGGTCAGGAGTTCAATTCTCCTTAGCTCCACGGATCGACACTCTTGAGTTGTCAAAGATCGATATGAAAGATCCCGTCCCGCAGGGGCGGGATCTTTCATATGCCGCGTGTTCGACTGTTCCGCGTGTACGGCGTCCACTGCCCTGTCGTGTGTCTCACACCACTTCCGAGGGCGGCCACAGCCGCTGCCGCCGCTCCCGCAGCCGTGCCACCTTCTCCCACGAGTCCGCGTCCTCAGGGGTGTACACCACGATCCGGCACTCCGCCATGCCGTCGATCGACAGGGAGAGCGTGGCCAGCCGCAACTCGCCCACCGCGGCATGCCGGAACCTCTTCCCCCGCGGCCCGGGCGGGACCACCTCGCCGCTCGCCCACAGCTCCGCGAAGTTGGCACTGGCCGCCGACAGCTTGCGTATGAAGTCCTCCCACGCCGGCTCACCCACATGTCTGCCGTACGCGGAGCGGAGGGTGGCCACCATCACCGGCAGCTCCCTCTCCGGGTGCACCACCGGGCAGGCCTCCTCCGACACCATGAAGAGCGTCCACAGGGCGTTCGCCGCGCCGATCTCCGGCGTCCTCGGAATCCGGAACAGGTCGCCGTAGGCGGCGTTCGTGGCGAGGAGGTCGTAACGCGAGTTGTAGACCACCGCCGGACGCGGGTCCAGGGCGTCGATGACCTCCTGGACGTCCTGGCCCACACGCTGGGGCAGCCCCTCCCCGCCCCGGTCGTAGGGCACGCCCGCCAGCCGGTACAGATGCTCCCGCTCCGGCTGGTCCAGGCGCAGCGTGCGCGCGACCGCGTCCAGGACCTGTGGCGAGGCGTTGATCGGGCGGCCCTGCTCGAGCCATGTGTACCAGGTCACGCCCACCCCGGAGAGCTGCGCCACCTCCTCGCGGCGCAGGCCCGGTGTCCGGCGCCGCAGTCCCGGCGGCATGCCCACGTCGGCCGGCGTCACCCGGGCCCGCCTGCTGCGCAGGAAGGCAGCCAGCTCCGGCCTGCGGCGCTGTGTCGTCGTCATGGTCCCCACATCCCCCGTCTCCATCATCGGGCCGGAGCCGACCGCTGCCAGGTGCTCTCAGTACCAGCATCAGCGGGCTCTCGTCACCCGTTTCCGGCCGTCGCCAGGCTTCCAGGCATGACGACGACAACTCCCGCCGGCCCCGGACCCGCCCCCGGAATCCGACCTGCACCCAGTAAGACCCCCACCACTGACAACGGCCCCGGCCGGCTTCTCGCGGTCGTGCTCACCGCCCAGTTCATGGCCCTGCTCGACGTCTTCATCGTCAACGTCGCCGTACCCACGATCGGTTCCGACCTCCACGCGAGCGGCGCCGGACTGCAACTGGTGGTCGCCGGGTACTCCATCGCCTACGCCGTGCTGCTGATCACCGGAGCGCGCCTCGGCGACCGGCTCGGCCACCGCCGGGTCCACCTCGCAGGGATCGCGGTGTTCACAGCCGCCTCGCTGGCCTGCGGACTGGCCGGCGGAACGGGCGAGTTGATCGCCTTCCGGCTGGTGCAGGGCGCCGGGTCAGCCCTGATGATCCCGCAGGTGCTCAGCCTGATCCAGCGTCACTTCACCGGTGAGGCACGGTCGAGGGCGCTCGGGGCCTACTCCGCCGTCCTGGCCACCGGTGCGGCCGCCGGACAGGTGCTCGGCGGTGTTCTGGTCAGCGCCGACCTGTTCGGCGCCGGCTGGCGTCCGGTGTTCCTCGTCAACGTGCCCCTCGGCGCCGTACTGCTGGCCGTCGGCAGCCGCGTCCTGCCGCGTGACGACGCCCAGGCCGGGGAACGCTCGCGCGGCCTCGACCTGCCCGGCCTGGTGCTGCTCGGCGCCGCCGTCTCGCTGCTGACCGTGCCGCTCGTGCTGGGCCAGGAGGAGCACTGGCCGCTGTGGTCCTGGCTGTGCCTCACCGCTGCCGCGGTCGTCTTCGCCCTGTTCCAGGGTTACGAGTCCCGGCTCGCCCGGCGCGGCGGGGCGCCGCTGATCGCGCCGAGGCTGCTGCGCCATCCCGGCATCGGCCTCGCGGTCTTCCGGCTGCTGGCCGTCATGGCGGTCAACGCTGGTTTCCTCTTCTCGCTGACCCTGCACATCCAGGGCGGCCTCGGCTACAGCGCCCTGCGGGCAGGGCTGACCTTCGCGCCGACCGCCGTGGTGTTCGGGTTGGCCGGTCTGACCTGGCGGAAGTGGCCGGCCGCCTGGCAACGCCACCTGGTCCCGGCGGGATTCCTGTTCGCCGGCCTGTCCGTGACCTGGGTGGGCCTGGCGCTGCGCGGCGGGAGCCACGGCGGAGCCGGGCTGCACGCGGCCTTCGCGGGCGTCGGCGTGGGCCTGGCGCTGGCCTTCAGCCCCACGCTGATCAGGGCCCTCGCCACCGTACGGCCCGAGGACGCGGCCGACGCCAGCGGCCTGCTCGCCACTGTCACCCAGCTCGGTCAGCTGATCGGTGTCGCGGCGTTCGGCGCACTCTTCCTCAACCGGCTTGAGTCACTGGGCGCCCCTGGGGCGTATACCTCTTCGGACGCGCTCCTCGTGTGCATGTACGCGCTGGCCGCGACGGCCACGCTGGGTGCCGTGTCCGGACTGGTACGAAGGCGTCGCTGACCGTATTGGCCCGGCCGTGGCAGAATCAAACGGCCGGAAGGGGGCGCGGCCCGACGGGAGGGAGTAGCGATGTCAGCGAGCATCCGCGGGGAGGTCCACGATCTTCTCGCAGTGGCGGTGACACGTCGGAATGCCACCCTCCTCGACTGCCCCTCGTGCGGCTCGTCCCACGTCGCCCAGGTGCTCGGCGACAACGGCGGCATTTCCTACGTGTGCACGGCCTGCGGCCACAGCTGGAGCTGATCGATGGGTGCACACAGGCGGAAGTGCGACTGGTGCGGCAGCGGCACGCCGATCGTCCGTGACATGGAGCCGGTCAACCCGGACTACCAGTACTGGTGCGAGGAATGCGCACGCGCGCTGATCATAAAAGGCGACCCGATCGAGACCTACCGCGAGCTGGAGGGGGAGCCGATCTACGGCCGCCTCCTGGACGAGCACTGCACGCTCAAGCGCTTCTACTCGTTCGCCACGGCCTGACGCGGGGGCGCGGGAAACGATTTGGTGTTCCACCCGGTGGACCGTGTAATGTTGGCGTCGCCGCCGGGGAAACCGGGCGACAAGGCCGATACGCGGTTCCGCCGCGTGGCTGCAAGGGGCTATAGCTCAGTTGGTAGAGCGCCTGCATGGCATGCAGGAGGTCAGGAGTTCAATTCTCCTTAGCTCCACAGAACTTGAAGGCGGTTCATCCCAGGGGTGAGCCGCCTTCGTCGTGCGTTCGGTGTCGACGGCCGCGGACACCCGTGCACGCGGGCGGGACCGCTGCGCACGCCGACAGGACAGTTCGCACAGGCAAGTGCGCGCAACGAAACGGCGGGCCACCCGGTGAGGGCGGCCCGCCGTCCGTTTGGTCAGCGCCCGAGGGCCCGGCGTCCACGGCCCTGCGACAGCACGGGCAGGTTGCTGCGCGACGGCGGGCCGGACCGGGTGTCCTCCTCGATCCGCAGCGCGAGCGCCGGGCAGCGGCGCACGGCACGCAGGGCCTTCGCCTCCGCGTACAGCGGCACCGGCGCCTGAGCGACCGTGGGGAAGCCGTCGGCGCCCAGTTCGAAGACCTCCGGGAGGATGTCTGCGCACAGTCCGTGGCCGCGGCACAGCGTCCAGTCCACGTAGATCTTCTGCCGGCTGGCCCCCGCCTCCGGCTCGGCCTGTCCGCCGCCCGGGATGCCCGTCGGGGCCCTGCCGCCCTCGAACAGCGGCAGCACACCCTCCACGGGCCTGCCGCAGCCGTTGCCGAGGACGTGCGCGGCCAGGTCGTCCGTGAACGCCTTGATGGTCGATTCCAGGAACATCGCCGAGCCGTCCGGGTGCGAGCAGGCACCGCGCCTCTTCACGGCCTTGGCGACCTGCTTGAGGGCCTCCAGGGCGGCCGGACCGCCGCCGTTGAGGATGTCCTCCATGCCGCGGGCCGCGGCGGGCAGGCCCAGGTAGCAGGGGCCGCACTGGCCCGCGCTCTCCTCGGCCAGCCACTTCGCCACCTGCAGGGACTCGCCGAGCGGGCAGGTCTCCTGGCTGATCGGCAGGATCGCGCCGGCACCGAGCGAGCCGCCGACGGCGTCCAGGGAGTTGCGCGAGACGACCGCCTCGTCGACGGTCGTCGCGTCGATCCACTTGCCGTGGTAACCGCCGGTCAGCACGCCCTGCGGGACCGGCGGGGCGCCGGCCAGCTGGAGCACGTACCGCAGCGGGACGCCCGTGGGGACCTCGATCACCATGGGGCGGTTGACCGCACCGGAGACGGTGAGCATGACGGTGCCGGGCTCGTCGTACAGACCGGTGTTGCAGTAGCGCTCGGCGCCGATGCGCGCGGCGATCGCCAGCTGGGCGAACGTCTCGGCGTTCGACAGCAGCGTGGGCGCGCCGCCGACCCCGCTCTGCGAGGCGCTGGTCTTGCGCCCCGGAGGGATCGCCGGACCGCCGTCGATCGAGCGGATCAGCGAGGCGGCGGCTCCCGTGACCATGCGCACGGGATTGCGCTGCACGCGCGCGCGGATGGGCGCGCCGCGCCGGTCGCTCAGCCCGCGCTCGGCCAGCGCCTGCTCCATCGACCGCTCGGTCGAGGCACGTGTCACCCCGACGACGAGCGTGCGGGCGCCCAGGGCCTCCGCGACCAGCAGGGCGCCGTCCAGGATGAGGTGCGGGGCACGGTTGATCAGCACCGTGTCCTTGCGGCAGGCGGGCTCGTCCTCGCTTCCGTTGACGACCACGACCGGCCGGATGCCGCGGCGGATCGCGGACTCGGCGACCGAGCGCAGCTTCTTGTGGAAGGGGAAACCGGCGCCGCCGCGCCCCTTGAGGTTGATCTGCTCGGCGAGCTGTGCGAGCTGCTCTCCGCCCATCGGCTCGAGCGGGCCGTGCACCTTGAGGTGCATCGGCAGGTCGAGTCTCTCGACAAGGTCGAAGCCCGACGTGAGCTGCGGAAGCCCGACCACCCGGACTTCCGGGACGTCGGGCAGGGCCTCGTTCACTTAAAGCCTCCGGAAGGCGCGTTCCAGGGTTCGCCGGCTCCCGGCGTGTCGAAGGCGCCGGGGAGCGTTTCCGCTGCGGGACCGCTGTTGTACGTGTTGTTCGAGTTGTACGTGCCGAACGGTACGTTCGTCTCACCGGTGTCGTACATCTCACTCGCGCCGTACCCGTTGTATCCCGGATTGCCATAGGCGGGGATGGTGTATCCGGTGTCCTGGAGCGGGTCGTACGCGGAGGGAGGCGCCTCCCCGACGGGCGGCGGTGACGGGATCGGCCAGCTGCCAGAGGTGCTGCCTCCGGCGTCGACGCGCGGCATGGCCCCGGTGGCCTGCGTGTCGAAGGGCAGATCCATGCGCTGGGTCGCGTCCGGCGTCATCGGTGCCTGCGCGCGGGGGGCGGCCGACGTGGCTCGGTAGGCGGCCGCGAAGCCGTTGCCGGGCTCCGGGGTCATGGTGCGGGCCGCGGGAGCCTCGTAGAGGGGCGTGGAGGGCTGCGGGGGGACCAGACCCTCCCGGCCGCCGGCGCGGTCCGCCGAGCGCCCCGAGAAGCCCGCCAAGGTGGCCGCCGCCTCGGCGTTGCGGGCGCGGCTGGCGTCCAGTCCCTCGCGTCCCGCCATGTCACCGCCGCCGACGAGCGCGAAGACCCTGTCGGCCACCTTGCGCTTGAACGGGCGCGGCGCGGCGCGCAGGGCCAGTGCCCCCATGACCCCGAGCAGGCACAGCTCGTAGGACACCATGAAGAACGGCTTCGCGGCACGACCCGCGTACAGGCCGTGCACCAGTGCGGCGCACCAGGACGGGTAGGCGAGCATGTGCATCGCCCGCCAGCGCGCCGCGACCGGCGCCGGGGTCGCGAAGTTGCTGCGCAGCGCGCCGGTGATACCCACGAAGATCATGAGGAGTCCGGCCAGGGAGCCGAGGCCGATGAGACCGGCCGATCCGCTGACGCCGAGGCTGAAGGGGATCAGTGCCGCGATCAGCACCGTGTGTTCGAGCGCGATCTTGACCGTGACGTGCACCAGGAGGAATGCGATCGAGGCGACCGCGGTCGTCCGGTGGACGGCCTGCGCCACGATCCGCTGCCGGGTGTTGAGGAAGATCCGGTCCTGGGCGACGAGCCCCCAGATCACGGAGCAGCTGAGGGAGACGAGCGAGAGCACGCCCGCTCCGAAGTCGAGGAAGTCCCGGACTGCGTTACCGCCGGACAGCACGATGACGGGTATGAGCAGCAGCACCACAGCCGACGCCATGCCGTAGGCCGAGCGGCCCGGCTTGGGGAGCGAGCTGTTACTACGTGGAGGGTTCATGGGGGCAACTCCGAACAGTTTCGGGAAGGCGGTCCCGCTGCCGCACTCTAGGTGGCTCCAAACCGAGCGGTACGTGGTTTCAGTTATTGCGCCGTTATCAAAGGGCGACGGCGTGGGTGCGATGTCCGATTGGCTGCGGTTATGCGAAGTGATATTTGAACTCGATCCAGCCTTCCGTGACGTTCGCCACCTGACCGTCGATGTCTGAGTACGGCTGCGATCGGTGTTGGGTTCATCCGGTTCGCTCCGAGCCCGGTCCGACTCGGCCCGGATCGGACCAGGGCCGGCTCCCGGTCGGCCCCGCGTCCGCTCCCGGGGGTGCCCCCGCCGGCCCGTCGCGGTGCGCTCGGGCGCTGCGGTACCCTGACGCCATGCGTGCCGTACGCCTTCTGCTTAGCGAGCCGCGCTGATCAGTCCCGACCACCGGCCCATCGGGTGGTCGGAATCGGCGCGGCGACCCCTCCTGTGCGAGGGGCTTTTTCATTTCCGCTGGCAGAGACGATCTATGGAGCTTTGAGGATCATGAGCGAGACGAACCCCGCTGCCGCCGCCGTGTCGGCGGAGGCCGCGCCGCACCGCTACACGGCCGCTCTGGCGGCCGAGATCGAGGCACGCTGGCAGGACTTCTGGGACGCCGAGGGCACCTATGAGGCGCCGAACCCGAGCGGGGACCTGGCAGGCGATCCGGAGCTGGCCGCCAGGCCCAAGAAGTTCATCATGGACATGTTCCCGTACCCCTC
>NZ_PQSR01000122.1 GCF_002920635.1 Streptomyces sp. Ru72
GGACAGATGCGGCTCCCGCCGGGCGCTCCGGTCGGTGTGCCGAGCGCACCCCCCGCGGCCGGCGCGCCCGACCCCGCCTCCGCCACGCTCGCCGTGCTGCTCATCGGTCCCGCGGGCGCCGGAAAGACCAGCGTCGCCAAGTACTGGGCCGGCCACCGACGGGTCCCCACCGCCCACATCAGCCTGGACGACGTCCGCGAATGGGTCCGCTCGGGCTTCGCCGACCCCCAGTCGGGGTGGAACGACAACTCGGAGGCGCAGTACCGCCTGGCCCGCCGCACCTGCGGCTTCGCGGCACGTAACTTCCTGGCCAACGGGATCTCGTGCATCCTCGACGACGCCGTCTTCCCGGACCGCCCAGTGGTCGGCCTCGGTGGCTGGAAACGTCATGTGGGCCCCGGACTGCTGCCGGTCGTCCTGCTGCCCGGGCTGGAGATCGTCCTGGAGCGCAACGCGGAGCGTAGGGGCAACCGCCGGCTCACCGACGAGGAGGTCGCCCGCATCCACGGCCGCATGGCCGGCTGGTACGGCTCCGGCCTGCCGATCATCGACAACTCCCAGCTCGATGTGGAGGGCACGGCCCGCGTCCTGGACGAGGTCCTGGCCCGCGCCATCGCCAGCCCTCCGAAGTGGTGACGCGGTAGCGCAGCAGGAGCCCCCGTCCACGGAGCGTCGTCCCAGCCGCCCGTCCGGCCCTCTGGACCGGCGATATTCGGCCACCGCTCGTAGGCTCGGGTCATGTCAGAGGTGTACGCGGCCCGCCGGGAGCGGCTCAGGGAACGCTGCAGCGCGGGTGGCGGTGGGACGGCGCTGGTCTCCCGCCCCGCCAATGTCCGGTATCTCGCGGGCGCCGCGCCCAAGGGCGCCGTCCTGCTGCTGGGCATGGGCGAGGACGTGCTGGTGTGCGCCGGACCTCCGGACGATCACCCCGCCGACGGGCGGCCCGACGAGGCGCTGCGGGTGCGCGTTCTGCCGGTGAGCGGCGGTGACCCCGCCGTCGCCGCCGCCGACATGGCCGCGGCACAGGGCGCCGAGGCCCTGGCGGTGGAGGAGCACCACCTCACCGTGGCCCGGCACCGCTCCGTGCGCTCGGTCGCACCGAGGCTGCGGCTCACGGACCTCGGCGGCGCGGTCGAGCAGTTGCGGGTCGTCAAGGACGAGGACGAGATCGCCCTCCTCAGGATCGGCGCGGAGATCGTCGACCAGGCCCTGAGCGAGCTGCTGGAGTCGATCCTCGTCGGCCGCACCGAGCGCCATCTCGCCCTCGAACTGGAGCGCCGCCTCGTCGACCACGGCGCCGACGGACCCGCCTTCGCCACCTCCGTCGCCACCGGTCCGAACGCAGGCCGCCGCGGCCACCGCCCCACCGACCGGCGTGTGGAGGAGGGCGACTTCCTCTCCGTCTGTCTCGGCGCCGCCTACCGCGGCTACCGCTGCGAGATCGGTCGCACCTTCGTCATCGGCACCTCGCCCGCCGACTGGCAGATCGAGCTGTACGACCTGGTCTTCGCCGCCCAGCGCGCCGGACGCCAGGCCCTCGCCCCCGGCGCCGCGTACCGCGACGTGGACCGGGCCGCACGTCAGGTGCTGGACTGCGCGGGGTACGGCGGGGCGCTGCCGCCGTTGACCGGGCACGGTGTGGGACTCGAAATCGACGAGGACCCTCAGTTGGCCCCCGCGGCCATGGGTAAACTGGACGCTTGCGTGCCGGTCACCGTCGAACCGGGGGTCCACCTCCCGGGCCGGGGTGGTGTCCGGATCGATGACACGCTCGTCGTACGCCCCGAGGCGGACGGCGGACCCGAGCTACTCACCATCACGACCAAGGAGCTGCTGGCGCTGTAGGTGCCTGCCCCGGGGTCGTACGTCAGTCCAGGAGATTCCGCAACCGTGGCTTCCACGAACGACCTCAAGAACGGCATGGTGCTCAAGCTCGAAGGCGGCCAGCTCTGGTCCGTCGTCGAGTTCCAGCACGTCAAGCCCGGCAAGGGCCCCGCTTTCGTGCGCACCAAGCTCAAGAACGTGCTCTCCGGCAAGGTCGTCGACAAGACCTTCAACGCCGGTGTCAAGGTCGAGACGGCCACTGTCGACAAGCGCGACATGCAGTTCTCGTACATGGACGGCGAGTACTTCGTCTTCATGGACATGGAGACGTACGACCAGCTGCACGTCGACCGGAAGGCCGTCGGTGACGCCGCCAACTTCCTGATCGAGGGCTTCACGGCCACCGTCGCCCAACACGAGGGCGAGGTCCTCTTCGTCGACCTGCCGGCCGCCGTGGAGCTGACCGTCGCCGAGACCGAGCCGGGCGTCCAGGGCGACCGCTCCACGGGCGGCACCAAGCCCGCCACGCTGGAGACCGGCCACCAGATCCAGGTCCCGCTCTTCATCACCACCGGTGAGAAGATCAAGGTCGACACCCGCACGAGCGACTACCTCGGCCGGGTGAACAGCTAACCGTGGCTGCCCGTAACACGGCCCGTAAGCGCGCCTTCCAGATCCTCTTCGAAGGCGACCAGCGCGGGGCCGACGTCGTGACGGTCCTCGCGGACTGGATCCGGCACTCGCGGACCGACACCCGGCAGCCGCCGGTGAGCGAGTACACCATGCAGCTGGTCGAGGGCTACGCGCAGCACGCGAAGCGGATCGACGAGCTGATCGCGCAGTACGCGGTCGGCTGGACGCTGGACCGGATGCCGGTGGTCGACCGCAACATCCTCCGCCTCGGCGCCTACGAGCTGATCTGGGTCGACGAGACGCCGGACGCCGTGGTGCTCGACGAGATGGTGCAGCTCGCCAAAGAGTTCTCCACGGACGAGTCCCCCTCGTTCGTCAACGGCCTCCTCGGGCGTCTGAAGGACCTGAAGCCGTCGTTGCGCCGCGACGAGAGCTGAAGAGAAGTACCCGAAAACGCCGGAGGGCCCGCAGCACAGGTGCTGCGGGCCCTCCGGCGTTCTCAGCGAAGTGGCAGGTCCCGGCCGAAAGCGCCGCCGGGGTGGACGGAACCATGCGGTTCCGACCACCCCGGCGGCACGTTTCTGCTGGGACCTGGGCGGTCAGCTCTCCTCGTGGGAGGCCACCGCGCGGCGCGCGTCCGCGTCCAGGACTCCCCAGCTGATGAGCTGCTCGGTCAGGACGGAGGGCGACTGGTCGTAGATCACGGCGAGCGTTCGCAGGTCGTCCTGGCGGATCGACAGCACCTTGCCGTTGTAGTCGCCGCGCTGCGACTGGATCGTCGCCGCGTACCGCTGGAGCGGGCCCGCCTTCTCCGCCGGCACGTTGGCCAGGCGCTCCAGGTCGAGAACCAGCTTCGGCGGCGGTTCGGCGGCTCCGCCGGGGGTGGTGCCGGGCAGCAGCTCCTGCACCGGGACCCCGTAGAAATCCGCCAGCTCGGCCAGGCGCTGCACGGTGACGGCGCGGTCGCCGCGCTCGTACGAACCGACCACGACCGCCTTCCAGCGTCCCTGGGACTTCTCCTCCACACCGTGGAGGGAAAGGCCCTGCTGGGTACGGATCGCCCGGAGCTTGGCCCCGAGCTGTTTGGCGTATTCGCTGGACATATAGCTCCCCGGACACGGTGTCGACGTGCGGCTCGGCCGCGCGGCTGGTGACTCACTGTGAGGTTACGCAGCGTGACTCTTCCCCGTCAAGCCGAATGGTCCGGACCGACCCTTCCGTGGTAGACGCCGTGCGGGACCGCCGGACGGGTGACGCGGTGCGCCAGGGGGGTGACCGGGCTCCGCCCGCGAGCTGGTACCGTGTATGGCGCAATTCCGACGTCCTTTAAGGTCCGTCCCGTGAGGCGGAGAAGGAGGTCCTTTCCGTATGGACACGCGGCATTCCGATGCTCGGCCCGTCCTCGAAGGTCCTGACATCGCGCGGGTGCTGACCCGCATCGCCCACGAGATCGTCGAGCGCGCCAAGGGCGCCGACGACGTGGTGCTCCTCGGCATTCCGACCCGAGGCGTCTTCCTCGCCCGGCGGCTCGCCGACAAGCTCGAGCAGATCACCGGCCGCAAGGTCCCGGTCGGCTCCCTCGACATCACCATGTACCGCGACGACCTGCGCATGCAGCCGCCGCGTGCGCTGGCCCGCACCGAGATCCCCGGTGACGGCATCGACGGCCGCCTCGTCGTCCTCGTCGACGACGTGCTCTTCTCCGGCCGCACCATCCGCGCCGCCCTCGACGCCCTGAACGACATCGGGCGTCCCCGCGCGGTCCAGCTCGCGGTCCTCGTCGACCGCGGCCACCGCGAACTGCCGATCCGCGCCGACTACGTCGGCAAGAACCTCCCCACGTCGCTGCGGGAGACGGTCAAGGTCCAGCTCGCCGAGGAGGACGGTCGCGACACCGTGCTGCTCGGTGTGAAGCAGACCGTTCACGGCGCGCAGCACTAGCACTCCGGCGTACGGCGATCCGCCGTACGCCTCGCGAGTGCGCCCCGACGCGCGCCCGTCTGTACCAAATCTCCCGAATGAACCGCCTACGGAGCCTGAAAGATGCAGCGTCATCTCATCTCGGCCGCCGACCTCACCCGCGACGACGCCGTCCTGATCCTCGACACCGCCGAGGAGATGGCCCGGGTCGCGGACCGGCCGATCAAGAAGCTGCCGACCCTGCGCGGCCGCACCGTCGTCAACCTCTTCTTCGAGGACTCCACCCGCACCCGGATCTCCTTCGAGGCCGCCGAGAAGCGTCTGTCCGCGGACGTCATCAACTTCTCCGCCAAGGGGTCCAGCGTGTCCAAGGGGGAGTCCCTGAAGGACACCGCCCAGACGCTGGAGGCCATGGGTGTCGACGCCGTCGTCATCCGTCACGGCGCCTCCGGAGCCCCCTACCGCCTGGCCAACTCCGGCTGGATCGACGCCGCCGTCATCAACGCCGGCGACGGCACCCACCAGCACCCCACCCAGGCACTGCTCGACGCCTTCACCATGCGCCGCCGCCTGGTCGGCAGGGACGCCGGGATCGGCCGCGACCTGGCCGGCAAGCGCATCACGATCGTCGGCGACGTGCTGCACAGCCGGGTCGCCCGCTCCAACGTCGACCTGCTGCACACACTCGGCGCCGACGTCACGCTCGTCGCCCCGCCCACCCTGCTCCCGGTCGGCGTCGGCTCCTGGCCGTGCGAGGTCTCGTTCGATCTCGACAGCACCCTCCCCAAGTCCGACGCGGTGATGATGCTCCGCGTCCAGCGGGAGCGCATGAACGCCGCCTTCTTCCCGACCGAGCGCGAGTACTCCCGGCGCTACGGCCTCGACGCCGACCGCATGGCGAAGATGCCGGAGCACGCGATCGTGATGCACCCCGGCCCGATGGTCCGCGGCATGGAGATCACCGCCGAGGTCGCCGACTCCGAGCGCTGCACCGCCGTCGAGCAGGTGGCGAACGGCGTCTCCATCCGCATGGCGGTCCTGTACCTGCTGCTGGGCGGCGCCGTGTTCGACTCCAAGACCGTGCCCGCCGTCACCGACGCCCGTACCGAGGAGAAGTAGATCCGATGAGCAAGACCCTGATCCGTGGTGCGAAGGTGCTCGGCGGCGAGCCGCAGGACGTGCTGATCGACGGTGAGGTCGTCGAGGCGGTCGGCACCGGCCTGTCCGCCGAGGGCGCGGAGGTCGTCGAGGCCGGCGGCAAGGTGCTGCTCCCCGGCCTCGTCGATCTGCACACCCACCTGCGCGAGCCCGGCCGCGAGGACTCCGAGACCGTCCTGACCGGTACGCGGGCCGCCGCCAGGGGCGGCTACACCGCCGTGTTCGCGATGGCCAACACCTTCCCGGTCGCCGACACCGCCGGTGTCGTCGAGCAGGTCTGGCGGCTGGGCCGCGAGCACGGTTACTGCGACGTGCAGCCCATCGGCGCCGTCACGGTCGGCCTGGAGGGCAAGAAGCTCGCCGAGCTGGGCGCCATGCACGAGTCGGCGGCCGGCGTCACGGTCTTCTCCGACGACGGCAAGTGCGTCGACGACGCGGTGATCATGCGCCGGGCGCTGGAGTACGTGAAGGCGTTCGGCGGCGTGGTCGCCCAGCACGCGCAGGAGCCGCGGCTGACCGAGGGCGCCCAGATGAACGAGGGCGTCGTCTCCGCCGAGCTGGGCCTCGGCGGCTGGCCGGCCGTCGCCGAGGAGTCGATCATCGCGCGCGACGTGCTCCTGGCCGACCACGTCGGCTCCCGCGTCCACATCTGCCACCTGTCGACCGCCGGGTCCGTCGAGATCGTCCGCTGGGCCAAGTCCCGCGGCATCGACGTCACCGCCGAGGTCACCCCCCACCACCTCCTCCTCACCGACGAGCTGGTGCGCACCTACAACCCGGTCTACAAGGTGAACCCGCCGCTGCGCACCGAGCGCGACGTGCTGGCGCTGCGCGAGGCGCTCGCCGACGGCACGATCGACATCGTCGCCACCGACCACGCCCCGCACCCGCACGAGGACAAGGACTGCGAGTGGGCCGCCGCCGCCATGGGCATGGTCGGCCTGGAGACCGCGCTGTCCGTCGTCCAGGAGACGATGGTCGAGACCGGTCTGCTCGACTGGGCGGGCGTGGCGGAGCGCATGTCCTTCAAGCCTGCGAAGATCGGCCGGGCCACCGGCCACGGCCGCCCCGTCTCGGCAGGTGAGCCCGCCAACCTCACGCTCGTCGACACGGCATACCGTGGGCAGGTGGACCCCGCGGGCTTCGCCTCGCGCAGCCGCAACACCCCCTACGAGGGCCGTGAGCTGCCGGGCCGGGTCACGCACACCTGGCTGCGGGGCAAGGCCACGCTCGTCGACGGGAAGCTCACGTGACACCTGTACTCCTGTTCGCAGCCGAGAAGGAATCGGCCCAGGTCACCGACTGGACCGACCGCATCGGCTGGCTCGTCGGACTCGCCCTCTTCGTCGCGCTCGTCTACTGGCTGATGCGCGAGGGCTGGAAGTGGCGCGGCACCCTGCAGAGCGACCTGCCGGAGCTGCCCACCGCTCCTGAGGAGCCCGGCGAGGCGAAGCTCACGATGAGCGGCCGCTACCACGGCTCGACCACCGCCGGGCAGTGGCTCGACCGCATCGTGGCCCACGGCCTGGGCACCCGCAGCCGCGTCGAGCTCACGCTGACGGACGCGGGCCTGGACGTCGTACGCCCCGGGGCGACGGACTTCTTCATCCCGGCCGAGCGGATGCGCGAGGTCCGGCTCGACAAGGGCATCGCCGGCAAGGTCCTCACCGAGGGCGGACTGCTGGTGGTGACCTGGGCCCACGGCGACAAGCTGATCGACTCGGGCTTCCGCTCGGACCGCGCGGCCGAGCACAACGACTGGGTCGACACCCTGAACCAGATGATCCACAAGACGGAAGGCGCACGATGACGACCTCCACCAGGGGAGCTGAGAAGGTTCCCGCCGTACTCGTCCTGGAGGACGGCCGGATCTTCCGCGGCCGCGCCTACGGGGCCGTGGGGGTGACCTTCGGCGAAGCCGTGTTCTCCACCGGCATGACCGGCTACCAGGAGACCCTCACCGACCCGTCCTACCACCGCCAGGTCGTGGTCATGACCGCCCCGCACGTCGGCAACACCGGCGTCAACGACGAGGACCCCGAGTCCAAGCGGATCTGGGTCGCCGGCTACGTCGTACGCGACCCCGCGCGCAAGTCCTCCAACTGGCGGGCCAAGCGCTCGCTCGACGACGAACTGCGCGCGCAGGGCGTCGTCGGCATCAGCGGCATCGACACCCGGGCCCTGACCCGCCACCTGCGCGAGCGCGGTGCCATGCGCGTGGGCATCTTCTCCGGCGACGCGCTGCCCGACGAGGGCACGATGCTCGCCGAGGTGCGCCAGGCGCCGGAGATGAAGGGGGCCGACCTCTCCGCCGAGGTCGCCACCACCGAGCCGTACGTCGTCCCCGCGATCGGTGAGAAGAAGTTCACGGTCGCCGCGGTCGACCTGGGTATCAAGGGCATGACCCCGCACCGCATGGCCGAGCGCGGCATCGAGGTCCACGTGCTGCCCGCGACGGCCACCGCCGAGGACGTCTACGCCGTGGGCCCGGACGGCGTGTTCTTCTCCAACGGCCCCGGCGACCCGGCCACCGCCGACCACGCGGTCTCCGTCATGCAGGCGGTCCTGGAGCGCGGCACGCCCCTGTTCGGCATCTGCTTCGGCAACCAGATCCTCGGCCGGGCCCTCGGCTTCGGCACCTACAAGCTGAAGTACGGCCACCGCGGCATCAACCAGCCGGTGCAGGACCGCACGACCGGCAAGGTCGAGGTCACCGCGCACAACCACGGATTCGCCGTCGACGCCCCGCTCGACAAGGTCTCCGACACCCCCTACGGCCGCGCCGAGGTCTCCCACGTCTGCCTCAACGACAACGTCGTGGAAGGCCTCCAGCTGCTCGACAAGCCGGCGTTCAGCGTCCAGTACCACCCCGAGGCGGCGGCCGGTCCCCACGACGCCGCCTACCTGTTCGACCGCTTCGTGAAGCTCATGGAGGGCCAGCGTGCCTAAGCGCACCGATATCCAGTCCGTCCTGGTCATCGGCTCCGGCCCGATCGTCATCGGCCAGGCCGCCGAGTTCGACTACTCCGGCACCCAGGCGTGCCGCGTGCTCAAGGCCGAAGGCCTGCGCGTCATCCTCGTCAACTCCAACCCGGCGACGATCATGACCGACCCGGAGATCGCCGACGCCACCTACGTGGAGCCGATCACCCCGGACTTCGTCGAGAAGATCATCGCCAAGGAGCGCCCCGACGCGCTCCTGCCCACCCTGGGCGGCCAGACGGCCCTCAACACGGCCATCAAGCTGCACGAGAACGGCGTCCTGGAGAAGTACGGCGTCGAGCTGATCGGCGCCAAGGTGGAGGCCATCCACAAGGGCGAGGACCGCGACCAGTTCAAGGAGGTCGTGGAGGAGGTCCGCAAGAAGATCGGGCACGGAGAGTCCGCCCGCTCGGTCATCTGCCACTCCATGGACGACGTCCTGGCCGGCGTCGAGGAGCTGGGCGGCTATCCGGTCGTCGTCCGCCCCTCCTTCACCATGGGCGGCGCCGGCTCCGGCTTCGCGCACGACGAGGAGGAGCTGCGCCGCATCGCGGGCACCGGCCTCGCGCTCTCGCCGACCACCGAGGTGCTCCTGGAGGAGTCCATCCTCGGCTGGAAGGAGTACGAGCTGGAGCTGATGCGCGACAAGCACGACAACGTCGTGGTCGTCTGCTCCATCGAGAACTTCGACCCGATGGGCGTGCACACCGGCGACTCCATCACCGTCGCCCCGGCGATGACCCTGACCGACCGCGAGTACCAGATCCTGCGGGACATCGGCATCGCCGTGATCCGCGAGGTCGGTGTGGACACCGGCGGCTGCAACATCCAGTTCGCGGTGAACCCCGAGGACGGTCGTGTGATCGTCATCGAGATGAACCCGCGCGTGTCGCGCTCCTCCGCCCTGGCCTCCAAGGCGACCGGCTTCCCGATCGCGAAGATCGCGGCCAAGCTCGCCGTCGGCTACACCCTCGACGAGATCCCGAACGACATCACGCAGGAGACCCCGGCCTCCTTCGAGCCGACCCTCGACTACGTGGTCGTCAAGGCGCCGCGGTTCGCGTTCGAGAAGTTCCCGAGCGCCGACAGCACGCTGACCACCACCATGAAGTCGGTCGGCGAGGCCATGGCGATCGGCCGCAACTTCACCGAGGCGTTCCAGAAGGCGCTGCGCTCGCTGGAGAAGAAGGGCAGCCAGTTCACGTTCGTGGGTGAGCCCGGGGACAAGGACGAGCTGCTTCAGGCGGCGCAGCGCCCCACCGACGGCCGGGTCAACACGGTCATGCAGGCCATCCGCGCGGGCGCCACGCCCGAGGAGGTCTTCGAGTCCACCAAGATCGACCCGTGGTTCGTCGACCAGCTCTTCCTGATCAAGGAGATCGCGGACGAGCTGGCCGCAGCGGACCGCCTGGACGCCGACCTGCTCGCCGAGGCCAAGCGGCACGGCTTCTCCGACCAGCAGATCGCCGAGATCCGCGGTTCGCGCGAGGACGTGGTGCGCGAGGTGCGGCACGCCCTCGGCGTCCGCCCGGTGTACAAGACGGTCGACACCTGCGCCGCCGAGTTCGCCGCGAGGACGCCGTACTTCTACTCCTCCTACGACGAGGAGAGCGAGGTCGCCCCCCGCGAGAAGCCCGCGGTGATCATCCTGGGCTCCGGCCCGAACCGCATCGGCCAGGGCATCGAGTTCGACTACTCGTGCGTCCACGCCTCCTTCGCGCTCAGCGACGCGGGGTACGAGACCGTGATGGTCAACTGCAACCCCGAGACGGTCTCCACGGACTACGACACCTCCGACCGCCTGTACTTCGAGCCGCTGACGCTCGAGGACGTGCTGGAGATCGTGCACGCCGAGCAGCAGGCCGGGCCGGTCGCGGGCGTCGTGGTCCAGCTCGGCGGCCAGACCCCGCTCGGCCTCGCGCAGGCGCTGAAGGACAACGGCGTGCCGATCGTCGGCACCTCGCCCGAGGCGATCCACGCCGCCGAGGACCGCGGCGCGTTCGGTCGCGTGCTCGCTCAGGCCGGTCTCCCGGCCCCCAAGCACGGCACCGCCACCACCTTCGAGGAGGCGAAGGCCATCGCGGACGAGATCGGCTACCCGGTCCTCGTCCGGCCGTCCTACGTCCTCGGCGGGCGCGGCATGGAGATCGTCTACGACGAGACCCGCCTCGCCGCGTACATCGCCGAGTCGACCGAGATCAGCCCTTCCCGGCCGGTGCTCGTCGACCGCTTCCTCGACGACGCGATCGAGATCGACGTCGACGCCCTGTACGACGGCGAGGAGCTCTACCTCGGCGGCGTCATGGAGCACATCGAGGAGGCCGGCATCCACTCCGGCGACTCGGCGTGCGCGCTGCCCCCGATCACGCTGGGCGGCTTCGACATCAAGCGCCTGCGCGCCTCCACGGAGGCCATCGCGCGCGGCGTCGGCGTCCGCGGACTGATCAACATCCAGTTCGCGATGGCGGGCGACATCCTCTACGTCCTCGAGGCCAACCCGCGCGCCTCGCGTACGGTGCCCTTCACCTCCAAGGCGACGGCGGTGCCGCTCGCGAAGGCCGCCGCCCGCATCTCGCTGGGCGCGACCATCGCCGAGCTGCGCGAGGAGGGCCTGCTGCCGAGGAACGGCGACGGCGGCGAGCTGCCGCTGGACGCTCCGATCTCCGTCAAGGAGGCCGTGATGCCGTGGTCGCGGTTCCGCGACATCCACGGCCGCGGCGTCGACACCGTCCTCGGTCCGGAGATGCGCTCGACCGGCGAGGTCATGGGCATCGACTCCGTCTTCGGAACGGCGTACGCCAAGTCGCAGGCGGGCGCCTACGGTCCGCTGCCGACCAAGGGCCGGGCGTTCATCTCGGTCGCCAACCGCGACAAGCGTTCGATGATCTTCCCCGCGCGTGAGCTGGTCGCCCACGGCTTCGAGCTGCTCGCCACCTCCGGCACGGCCGAGGTCCTCAAGCGCAACGGCATCAACGCGACGGTCGTGCGCAAGCAGTCCGACGGCCCCGGCCCGAACGGCGAGAAGACCATCGTCCAGATGATCCACGACGGCGAGGTCGACCTCATCGTCAACACCCCGTACGGCACCGGCGGCCGCCTCGACGGCTACGACATCCGTACCGCGGCGGTGGCCCGCTCCGTGCCGTGCCTGACGACGGTCCAGGCGCTGGCCGCGGCGGTCCAGGGCATCGACGCGCTCAACCACGGCGACGTGGGCGTCCGCTCACTCCAGGAACACGCCGAATTCCTGACCGCGGCCCGCGACTAGCAGCCGGCGAGGGGGACACCGGAAACGGTGTCCCCCTCTTCATGAGCATCATGAAGACCCTGAGGACTCCCGAGACATGTACAAGCTTTTCTTCCGCCTGGTCTTCCAGCGGATGGACCCGGAGCAGGCCCACTACCTGGCCTTCCGCTGGATCCGCCTCGCCGCCCGCATCCCCGTGCTGCGCACCTTCCTGGCGGCCGCCCTCGCGCCCCGCTACAAGGAGCTGCGCACGGAGGCCTTCGGGCTGCGCATGCACGGCCCCTTCGGACTGGCCGCCGGCTTCGACAAGAACGCCGTCGCGATCGACGGGATGTCGATGCTGGGCTTCGACCACGTCGAGATCGGCACGGTGACGGGGGAGCCGCAGCCCGGGAACCCCAAGAAGCGGCTGTTCCGCCTCGTCGCGGACCGTGCGCTGATCAACCGCATGGGTTTCAACAACGAGGGATCGCTCGCCGTCGCCGCGCGCCTGGCGACCCGTACTCCGGTGTTCAAGACGGTGGTGGGCGTCAACATCGGCAAGACCAAGGTCGTCCCGGAGGCCGAGGCCGCCCAGGACTACGTGAAGTCGACCGAGCGGCTCGCGCCCTATGCCGACTACCTGGTCGTCAACGTGTCCTCCCCGAACACGCCCGGTCTGCGCGATCTGCAGGCCACCGAGGCGCTGCGCCCGCTGCTGACCGCCGTCCGCGAGGCCGCGGACCGTACGGTGCGCGCGCGGCGCGTACCGCTGCTTGTGAAGATCGCCCCGGATCTCGCCGACGAGGACATCGACGCCGTCGCCGACCTGGCGGTGGAGCTGGGCCTGGACGGGATCATCGCCACGAACACCACCATCGCGCGCGAGGGGCTCGGCCTGAGGTCGCAGCCCGCACTTGTGAAGGAGACCGGCGGACTGTCGGGCGCGCCCCTGAAAACGCGCTCCCTGGAGGTGCTGCGGCGCCTCTACGCGCGCGTGGGCGACCGCATCACCCTGGTGGGCGTCGGCGGCATCGAGAACGCCGAGGACGCCTGGCAGCGCATCCTGGCCGGTGCCACGCTCGTGCAGGGCTACAGCGCCTTCATCTACGAGGGGCCCTTCTGGAGCCGGGCCATCCACAAGGGGCTCCTCGCCCGCCTCCGCACGAGCCCGTACGCCACCCTCGCCGACGCGGTCGGCGCCGACGTAAGGAAGGCCGCATGAGTCCTCTGGAGCCCTTCGGCGCGCGTCTGCGCCGCGCCATGGACGGGCGCGGCCCGCTGTGCGTCGGGATCGACCCGCACGCCTCGCTGCTCACCGAGTGGGGCCTGAACGACGATGTCGCCGGGCTGGAGCGGTTCACCCGCACCGTCGTGGAGGCCATGGCCGACCGGGTCGCCGTGCTGAAGCCGCAGAGCGCGTTCTTCGAGCGGTTCGGGTCGCGCGGCGTCGCCGTCCTGGAGAAGGCGGTCGCCGAGGCGCGGGCGGCCGGGGCGCTGGTCGTCATGGACGCCAAGCGCGGCGACATCGGCTCGACCATGGCCGCGTACGCCGAGTCCTTCCTGCACAAGGACGCCCCGCTGTTCTCCGACGCGCTCACGGTCTCGCCGTACCTCGGCTACGGCTCCCTGAAGCCGGCCGTGGAGCTGGCGCGGGAGAGCGGAGCCGGGCTGTTCGTGCTCGCCCTGACCTCCAACCCGGAGGGAGGCGAGGTGCAGCACGCCCTGCGCTCCGACGGACGGAACGTCGCAGCGACGATGCTCGCCCACCTCGCGGCCGAGAACGCGGGGGAGGACCCTCTCGGCTCCTTCGGCGCGGTCGTCGGCGCGACGCTCGGCGACCTGTCCTCGTACGACCTGGACGTCAACGGGCCGCTCCTCGCCCCCGGCATCGGTGCCCAGGGGGCCACTCCGGCCGATCTTCCGGCGGTGTTCGGCGCGGCGGTGCGCAATGTCGTGCCGAACGTCAGCCGGGGTGTTCTTCGTCACGGTCCCGACGTCGTCGCGCTGCGTGACGCCGCGCAACGCTTCGCCGACGAGATCCGGGACGCCCTGGACCCCGAGTAGCGCCTCGCGGGGCCGACGAGCGCACGGAAGAACCCTTCCAGGACGGCTCGAGGTCTGGATACATCCTCAAATCCGGGGCAATATGTCCGAAAGGTCCGTCTCAACAGAGGCTGACCAGGACTTTTCCGCTGTTCTCGCTGACTCTGGCGGACTTGCCCGCTAGTCTCCGACGAGTGAGGGCACCTCCCGCGCCCTCAAGGCAGTGGGGGAGAGCGGGCAAGCGTGTTGCTCGTAGCTCCCCAGGTGTGGGGCGACTAGGTTCCTCACCGGTCCGTATCCGACAGTTCGACATCCGAGGTGACGTAGGCGTGGCTCTTCCGCCCCTTACCCCCGAACAGCGCGCAGCCGCGCTCGAAAAGGCCGCCGCGGCTCGCCGGGAGCGGGCCGAGGTCAAGAATCGACTCAAGCACTCCGGCGCCTCCCTTCACGAGGTCATCAAGCAGGGCCAGGAGAACGACGTCATCGGCAAGATGAAGGTCTCCGCCCTCCTCGAGTCCCTGCCGGGCGTGGGCAAGGTCCGCGCCAAGCAGATCATGGAGCGACTCGGAATCTCCGAGAGCCGCCGCGTGCGGGGTCTCGGTTCCAACCAGATCGCCTCTCTCGAGCGCGAGTTCGGTGGTACCGCCAGCTGAGTCCGGGGCACTCCGGGATTGCTGGAATAATCGCTGCATGAGCGAACGTCCGCGGCTGACCGTGCTCTCCGGCCCCTCGGGGGTCGGCAAGAGCACGGTCGTCGCCCATATGCGCAAGGAACACCCCGAGGTCTGGCTCTCGGTGTCGGCGACGACCCGCGCGCCCCGGCCCGGTGAACGGCACGGAGTCCACTACTTCTTCGTCACCGACGACGAGATGGACAAGCTGATCGCCAACGGCGAGCTGCTGGAGTGGGCCGAGTTCGCCGGCAACCGCTACGGGACGCCGCGGGCCGCCGTGATCGAGCATCTGGAGGCCGGGGTGCCGGTCCTGCTGGAGATCGATCTCCAGGGTGCCCGGCAGGTCCGTGAATCCATGCCCGAGGCGCAGCTCGTGTTCCTGGCTCCTCCCACCTGGGAGGAGCTCGTGCGCAGGCTCACCGGGCGGGGCACCGAGCCGCCCGAGGTCATCGAGCGCCGCCTGGAGGCGGCCAAGACCGAGCTGGCCGCCGAGCCCGAGTTCGACGAGACCCTGGTCAACACCTCGGTCGAGGATGTGGCGCGCGAGCTGCTAGCCTTGATGAACGTTGTGTGATCAGGGTTGTGTGATCAGGTCTGCCTGATCGGTACTGATCTTTCCCATCTTTCGGAAGGTAGAGCGTGTCCTCTTCCATCACCGCGCCCGAGGGCATCATCAACCCGCCGATCGACGAGCTCCTCGAGGCCACCGACTCGAAGTACAGCCTCGTGATCTACGCGGCCAAGCGGGCCCGCCAGATCAACGCGTACTACTCGCAGCTCGGTGAGGGCCTCCTCGAGTACGTCGGTCCGCTCGTGGACACCCACGTCCACGAGAAGCCGCTCTCGATCGCTTTGCGCGAGATCAACGCGGGTCTGCTGACCTCCGAGTCCATCGAGGGCCCGGCCCAGTGACCGCGCGGTAGCAATAAGTAATATCTACTGATCGCAGTAGGCTTTTCCACAGGCCCGGCAGCGCGACTGTCGGGCCTGTGGTGTCTCATAGACCCGTACGCCGATGAGCCGCGGCGTACGGGTGTCGAGTGCGGGGAGGCCCGGTGGGCAAGCCGAAGGTCGTTCTGGGGGTCAGCGGCGGCATCGCCGCCTACAAGGCGTGCGAGCTGCTGCGCAGACTGACCGAGTCCGGGCATGACGTCCGCGTCGTGCCGACCGCCTCCGCGCTGCACTTCGTCGGCGCCGCCACCTGGTCCGCCCTCTCCGGCAACCCGGTCTCCACGGAGGTCTGGGACGACGTCCACGAGGTCCCGCACGTCCGCATCGGCCAGAATGCCGACCTGGTGGTGGTCGCCCCGGCCACCGCGGACACGCTCGCCAAGGCCGCCCACGGACTCGCCGACGACCTCCTGACCAACACCCTCCTGACCGCCCGCTGCCCGGTCGTCTTCGCCCCGGCCATGCACACGGAGATGTGGGAACACCCGGCCACACAGGAGAACGTGGCGACGCTGCGCCGCCGCGGGGCCGTCGTCATCGAACCGGCGGTCGGCCGGCTGACCGGCGTCGACACCGGCAAGGGCCGACTGCCCGAACCGGCCGAGATCTTCGAGATCTGCCGCCGGGTGCTCGCCCGAGGCGTCAGCGAGCCCGACCTCGCAGGGCGGCACGTCGTCGTCAGCGCCGGCGGCACCCGTGAGCCCCTCGACCCCGTCCGCTTCCTCGGCAACCGCTCCTCCGGCAAGCAGGGCTACGCCCTCGCGCGCACGGCCGCGGCCCGGGGCGCCCGCGTCACCCTGATCGCCGCGAACACGGGTCTGCCCGACCCGGCCGGAGTCGACGTCATACCGGTGGAGACCGCGGTGCAGCTGCGCGAGGCGGTCCTCAAGGCGGCCGCGGACGCCGACGCCGTCGTGATGGCGGCGGCGGTGGCGGACTTCCGCCCGGCGACCTACGCCCCGGGGAAGATCAAGAAGAAGGACGGGCAGGACCCGGAGCCCATCACCCTGGTCAGGAATCCCGACGTCCTGGCGGAGATCTCGGCCGACCGCGCCCGCCCGGACCAGATCGTGGTCGGCTTCGCCGCGGAGACCGACGACGTGCTGGCGAACGGCCGGGCGAAGCTGGCGCGCAAGGGCTGCGACCTGCTCGTGGTGAACGAGGTGGGGGAGCGCAAGACCTTCGGCTCCGAGGAGAACGAGGCGGTCGTGCTGGGCGCCGACGGCAGCGAGACCCCGGTGCCGCACGGGCCGAAGGAAGCGCTGGCCGAGACGGTGTGGGACCTCGTGGCGCGCCGTCTGTCCTGAATCTTGCATTCGGCTGAAGGCTCACTCAAACCTCGGACAATCAGGCGTGGCGACCCTGGAAATGGACCTGCGGCATTCGGCAGAATGCCCGTGCCGCAGGTCACAGGGCTCCCGAGAGGCGAGACACCTGGGCCGGTGGCAGAGCGCGACCGATAAACTGTTCTCGGACGTCGCCGGGCGCAGCCCCCGACCCGTCCGCCCATGATCAGCCAGCAGCCGCTGCAACCCCAGGGAGCGTTGTGTCCCGTCGCTTGTTCACCTCGGAGTCCGTGACCGAGGGTCACCCCGACAAGATCGCTGACCAGATCAGCGACACCATTCTCGACGCGCTTCTGCGTGAGGACCCGACGTCCCGGGTCGCCGTGGAGACGCTGATCACGACCGGCCTGGTGCACGTGGCCGGTGAGGTCACGACCAAGGCGTACGCGGACATCGCGACGCTGGTTCGCAACAAGATCCTCGAGATCGGCTACGACTCGTCGAAGAAGGGCTTCGACGGCGCGTCCTGTGGTGTGTCGGTGTCGATCGGCGCGCAGTCCCCGGACATCGCGCAGGGCGTGGACACGGCGTACGAGTCCCGTGTCGAGGGCGACGACGACGAACTGGACCGGCAGGGCGCCGGTGACCAGGGTCTGATGTTCGGCTACGCGTCGGACGAGACGCCGACGCTGATGCCGCTGCCGGTCTTCCTGGCGCACCGCCTGTCCAAGCGCCTGTCCGACGTCCGCAAGAACGGCACGATCCCCTACCTGCGCCCGGACGGCAAGACGCAGGTCACCATCGAGTACGACGGTGACAAGGCGGTCCGTCTGGACACGGTGGTCGTCTCCTCGCAGCACGCGAGCGACATCGACCTGGAGTCGCTGCTGGCCCCCGACATCCGCGAGTTCGTGGTCGAGCCGGAACTGAAGGCGCTGCTGGACGACGGCATCAAGCTCGAGACCGACGGCTACCGCCTGCTGGTCAACCCCACCGGCCGCTTCGAGATCGGCGGCCCGATGGGCGACGCGGGCCTGACCGGGCGTAAGATCATCATCGACACGTACGGCGGCATGGCCCGCCACGGCGGCGGCGCGTTCTCCGGCAAGGACCCGTCCAAGGTGGACCGCTCGGCCGCGTACGCGATGCGCTGGGTCGCCAAGAACGTGGTCGCCGCGGGCCTGGCCTCCCGCTGCGAGGTCCAGGTGGCGTACGCGATCGGCAAGGCCGAGCCGGTGGGTCTGTTCGTGGAGACCTTCGGCACGGCCAAGGTCGACGCCGAGAAGATCGAGAACGCGATCACCGAGGTCTTCGACCTGCGCCCGGCCGCGATCATCCGCGACCTCGACCTGCTCCGTCCCATCTACGCCCAGACCGCGGCGTACGGGCACTTCGGCCGCGAGCTGCCCGACTTCACCTGGGAGCGCACGGACCGGGTGGAGGCCCTGCGCAAGGCGGCGGGTCTGTAGGCCCTCCAGCACGGTGTCACGAGGCCCGGCGCCCTTCGGGGCGGCCGGGCCTCGGTGCGTGGAAAGGATCCCGTCAGGCAGAGCCGGAGAAGCCTGTCTTTCCGGCCGATCCGACCTTCGAGGACAGACCCTGCGCGGGCGGAGTCGTCTCGGCGCACGCCCGTGTCAGTGGCGTTTGGTAAGAATGCAAGCGTGAGCAGCGAGAACGGGCAGCAGCGGGCGGGCGGGTCAGACGCCGGACCACCCGAGCAGCTCGCCCTGCTGCGGGACGCGGTGCGCAAGGCCAAGGCGCCCCGGGCCAAGCCCCGGACCTGGCGGGGGGCCTCGCTCGCCAAGGAACTGCCCGTCGCGCGCGTGGTCGTCAACAAGGGCGTGCTGCACCTGGACCGCTACTTCGACTACGCCGTACCGGAGGAGCTCGACGCCGTCGCACGGCCCGGAGTCAGGGTCCGGGTGCGGTTCGGGGCCGGCGGGCGCTCGGTGCGGGAGGGACGGCGCGAGGGCGGCGGGCTCATCGACGGTTTTCTGGTCGAGCGGGTGGCCGAGTCCGACTACTCCGGGCCCCTCGCGGCGCTCGCGCAGGTCGTGTCCCCCGAACCCGTCCTCTCGCCCGAGCTGCTGGGCCTCGCCCGCGCCGTCGCCGACCGTTATGCAGGCAGCCTCGCGGACGTGCTCCAGCTCGCGGTCCCGCCGCGGCACGCCCGCGCGGAGGCCGCTGAGTGGGGCGCGCCGCCGGCGCCTCCGCCCGCGCCGGAGCCCGGATCGTGGCGGCGGTACGGGCGGGGCGCGGACTTCCTGCGGTCGCTCGCCTCCGGCGGTGTGCCCCGGGCCGTGTGGACCGCCCTGCCCGGGCCCCAGTGGGCGCAGGAGATCGCCCGGGCCGTGCAGGCCACGCTCGCCTCCGGGCGGGGCGCCCTGGTCGTCGTGCCCGCCGGACGGGCCGTGGCGCGGGTCGACACCGCGCTGCGCGAGCTGATCGGCGAGGGGCGGCATGCGGTGCTGACCGCCGACGCCGGACAGGAGCGGCGGTACCGGGAGTGGCTCGCCGTGCGCCGCGGAGCCGTACGAGCCGTCGTCGGGACCCGGGCCGCCATGTTCGCGCCCGTACGGAACCTGGGGCTCGTCGTCGTGTGGGACGACGGGGACGCCGGTCACAGTGACGACCACGCCCCCTTCCCGCATGTCCGCGAGGTGCTGGAGCTGCGCGCCACTCGCGAGAAGTGCGGCTTCCTGCTGGGGAGCTGGAGCTGCACCGTCGAGGCCGCGCAGCTCGTGGAGAGCGGATGGGCCGCGCCGCTGGTCGCCGACCGCGAGCAGGTGCGCGCCACCGCCCCGCTCGTACGGACGGTGGGCGACGGGGACCTCGCACGCGACGAGGCGGCGCGGGCCGCACGGCTGCCCACGCTCGCCTGGGAGGTCGCACGGGAGGGGCTGCGGCACGGACCGGTTCTGGTGCAGGTGCCCCGGCGCGGCTATGTGCCCCGGATGGCCTGCGCGCAGTGCCGGGCCCCCGCGCGCTGCCGGCACTGCGCCGGGCCGCTGGCGGGGCAGGAGGCCGGGGAGCTCAGGTGCGCCTGGTGCGGGCGGGAGGAGAGCGCCTGGCACTGTCCGGAGTGCGGGGGGTTCCGGTTGCGGGCCCAGATCGTGGGGGCGCGGCGGACCGCCGAGGAGCTGGGGCGGGCCTTCCCGGCCGTTCCGGTGCGCACCTCGGGGCGCGAGCAGGTGCTGGACACGGTGCCGGGGACACCGGCCCTGGTGGTCAGCACCCCGGGGGCGGAGCCCGTCGCCGAGGGCGGTTACGCGGCGGCGCTGCTCCTGGATGGATGGGCCATGTTGGGCCGGCCCGATCTGCGCGCGGGCGAGGACGCACTGCGGCGGTGGATCGGCGCCGGCGCGCTGGTGAGGCCGCAGTCCGTGGGCGGCACGGTCGTGATCGTCGCCGAGCCGACGCTGCGACCCGTGCAGGCGCTCGTCCGGTGGGATCCGGTCGGGCACGCGGTGCGCGAACTGGCCGAGCGGGCGGAGCTGGGGTTTCCACCGGTGTCGCGGATGGCGGCGGTGTCCGGACCGGCCGAGGCCGTCGCGGACTTCCTCGCGGGTGCCCGTCTCCCGCCCGCCGCCGAGGTGTTGGGACCCGTCCCGATGCCGGTCACCGAAGCCGGGCGGCCCCGCAGGGTCGGGGGGCCGCCGCCGGGGGAGCGCTGGGAGCGGGCGCTGGTGCGCGTACCGCCCGGGAGCGGGGCCGCTCTGGCGACCGCCCTGAAGACCGCGCTGGCCACCCGGACGGCACGGGCGGCCGGCGGCGACGCGGTAAGGATCCGGATCGATCCACCGGACATCGGGTGACGGCCGTCATCGGCCAGGGGTACCGAGGATGGAGCCGATCGGTCGTGCGGCTCGGACGGGACTGCCTCCCGGTGCGGCCGGGAGGCAGAGCGGAAGGGGCGGCGTCAGCCGTTGCGCGGTCCGGGGAAGGCGGTCGGCCTCGCCTCGTCGCGGAGCGTGGGGCTGCCCGCCGTCGGCTGGGTCGGCATCGAGCGGGCCGCGGGCACCGTGGGGATACCCGAGCCCACGTTGATCGTGCGGGTACCGGACGGTTCCGCCGCGCGATCGGCCTCGGCGGCCGCCTGCGCGGCGGCACGGCGGGCGCCGTAACGGCGGTGGACCGCCTGCTTGGTGACTCCGAGCGCGGAGCCCACGGCGTCCCACGAGAAGCCGAGTGAGCGGTCGAAGTCCACGGCGGCGGTGACCAGGGTCTCGACACTGTCCCGCAGCTCCTGGGCGAGACGGACGGTCGGGGCGGGAGCGCGTCCGTAGACGACGAAGCCCGTGGACGGGCCGGAGCGCCGCGGGCGGTAGACATTGCCCAACTGGGCGGTGAGGGTGCGCAGTGCGTCCACCTGCCGGCGGACCCGCTCGATGTCCCGCACCAGCAAGTGCAGGCTGGCCCGGGCCTGGGCGTCGTGGGTTGCGTGGTCGGCCATGAACAAGCCTCTCGAACCGGCGTTGAAAAGGATCGGGCCGCTACAGCGGCCCGCTTGTGGTCAACTCTTTCTTGACCAACGCGCATTCGGTCCTGTGGTCACGCTGCGGGGGCGTAAGAGCATATGCGTACGCCCCCGGCGGATGGCGTGCGCTGCGAGCCCCCGCCTGCGGCCGGGCGCGCCCCGCCACGTCCTAGACTGGTGCGCCGCCCGCAGACCCGGTCCGGCCGGTACCTGCGGGTCCGTCAGAACTCCCGCCCGAGAGGCCGTCACCCACCCATGAAGCTCGTCTTCGCAGGTACCCCCGAGGTCGCCGTTCCCGCGCTGGACGCTCTGATCGCGTCGGACCGGCACGAGGTGGCCGCCGTCGTCACCCGGCCCGACGCACCGGCCGGGCGCGGGCGCAGGCTCGTCGCCAGTCCCGTCGCCGAACGGGCGGAGGAGGCCGGCATCGAGATCCTCAAGCCGAACAGGCCCCGGGACGAGGACTTCCTCGGCCGCCTCAGGGAGATCGCGCCCGACTGCTGTCCCGTCGTCGCCTATGGCGCGCTCCTGCCCCGGGTCGCCCTCGACATCCCCGCCCACGGCTGGGTCAACCTGCACTTCTCCCTGCTGCCCGCCTGGCGCGGCGCCGCCCCCGTGCAGCACTCCATCATGGCGGGCGACGAGATCACCGGCGCCTCCACCTTCCTCATCGAGGAGGGCCTGGACTCCGGTCCCGTCTACGGCACCGTCACCGAGCGGATCCGGCCCACCGACACCAGCGGTGACCTGCTCACCCGACTCGCCTTCGCCGGTGCCGGACTCCTCGAGGCCACCATGGACGGCATCCAGGACGGCACCCTCAAGGCCGTGCCGCAGCCCGCCGAGGGCGTCACGCTCGCCCCCAAGATCACTGTCGAGGACGCGCAGGTCGACTGGTCCGCGCCCGCGCTGCGCGTCGACCGCGTGGTGCGCGCCTGCACACCGGCGCCCGGTGCCTGGACCACCTTCCGCGGCGAACGGCTCAAGCTCATCCAGGTCACGTCCCGGCCCGAGGTGACGGACCTCGCACCCGGGCGGCTGTCCGTCGGCAAGAACAACGTGTACGTGGGCACCGGTTCGCACGCGGTCGAACTGGTATGGGTGCAGGCCCAGGGCAAGAAACCGATGAAGGCCGCTGACTGGGCGCGCGGGGTGCGGATCGGCGCCGCGGAGACCCTGGGGGGTGTCTGACACAACTGGCCGGGGACACGACGCCAATGGTCGGACACCCCCTGGCAGAAGACCTCGCCGACCTCCGCGTCGGCCCGATATTCCGCGGACGTACGCTGTAAGCGCACGCCGTCCCACAACCGGAGCACCTTTTTCGTGACCGAGCAGTCCCGCCGTCCCCGCAAGCCCGGCAAGCCCTACCGCCGGCCCAAGAAGGACCCCGTCCGTATCCTCGCCTTCGACGCCTTGCGGGCGGTGGACGAGCGGGACGCGTACGCCAACCTCGTCCTGCCGCCGCTGCTGCGCAAGGCGCGTGAGAAGGGCGACATCGACGGGCGGGACGCGGCACTCGCCACCGAGCTGGTGTACGGGACCCTGCGCAGGCAGGGCACGTACGACGCCATACTCTCCGCCTGCGTCGACCGGCCGCTGCGCGACGTCGACCCGCCCGTGCTGGACGTGCTGAGCCTCGGCGTCCACCAACTGCTCGGTACGCGGATCCCCACCCACGCCGCCGTGTCCGCGACCGTCGAACTGGCGCGCGTGGTGCTCGGCGACGGGCGGGCCAAGTTCGTCAACGCCGTTCTGCGCAAGGTCGCTCAGGACGATCTCGACGCCTGGCTGGAGCGGGTGGCGCCCCCGTACGACGAGGACCCCGAGGACCACCTCGCCGTCGTGCACTCGCACCCGCGCTGGGTCGTCTCCGCCCTGTGGGACTCCCTCGGCGGCGGACGCGCCGGCATCGAGGAACTCCTCGCGGCGGACAACGAACGTCCCGAGGTCACCCTCGTCGCCCGGCCCGGCCGCTCCACCACCGAGGAACTCCTGGACGAACCCGCCGCGCTGCCGGGCCGCTGGTCTCCGTACGCCGTCCGGCTCACCGAGGGCGGCGAGCCCGGCTCGGTGGACGCCGTGCGCGAGGGCCGTGCGGGTGTCCAGGACGAGGGCAGCCAGCTCGTCGCGCTCGCCCTCGCGAACGCCCCCCTCGACGGACCCGACCGGGCCTGGCTGGACGGGTGCGCCGGGCCCGGTGGCAAGGCCGCCCTGCTCGCCGCCCTCGCCGCCGAGCGCGGAGCCGTGCTGCTGGCCTCCGAGAAGCAGCCGCACCGGGCCGGCCTGGTGGCGAAGGCGCTGGCCGGGAATCCAGGCCCGTACCAGGTCGTCGCCGCCGACGGCACCCGGCCGCCGTGGCGGCCCGGCACCTTCGACCGCGTCCTGATGGACGTGCCCTGCACCGGCCTCGGCGCCCTGCGCCGCCGCCCCGAGGCGCGCTGGCGCCG
>NZ_PQSR01000123.1 GCF_002920635.1 Streptomyces sp. Ru72
GAGGCGCACACAGAACTTCCCGAGGAGCTGGTCCCGCGCGACACCGAGCACGCCCAGGCCCTGCTGCGCACCGCGACCGCCGAACTCGCCTCCCGTACCGAGTCCCTGACCCGGGCCCGTGACGCCCATGCCGAACTCCTGGGGGCCCATCGGGCCGCCGAGGACGCCGCGAGCGGCTTCGACGAGATCGCCGCGATGCTGCGAGACCTGCTGCGCGAGCACGCCTCGGAGGAGGAACACGAAGAGCCGGAGCCCTACCCGGGCACCCTGGACGAGGCCCGGAAGGCCGCCGCCGAGGCCCGCCGCTCCCTGCGGGGCTGCGCCGCCGACCTGTCCGCCGCCGAGGCCGCCGTACGCGAGGCGAGCGACGTACTTGTCCGGCACGCCAACTCCACGCGGTACGAGCAGGTCCGCACACCCGCCCGCCAGCAGATCCGCGAACTGCCGGCATCCGCGCTGCCGGAGCACGCGCAGCGCTGGGCGGAGGCCTTCGCGCCCCGACTCCGGGTCCTGACGGACGAGTTGGCACAACTGGAACGCAACCGGGACTCCATCGTGGACCGGTTGCGCGGCCTCGTGGAGTCAGCGCTGGCGACCCTGCGCTCTGCCCAGCGCCTGTCCCGGCTGCCCGAGGGGCTCGGCGAGTGGTCGGGGCAGGAGTTCCTGCGGATCCGCTTCGAGGAGCCCGACCAGGCCACGCTCATCGAACGGCTGGGCGAGGTCATCGACGAGGCGACCCGCGCGGCCGTGAAGAAGAACTCCGACCTGCGCCGCGACGGCATGTCCCTGCTCCTGCGCGGCGTCAGCGCGGCGTTGCAGCCCAAGGGCGTCGCCGTCGAGATCCTCAAGCCGGACGCCGTGCTGCGCGCCGAGCGCGTGCCGGTCGGGCAGATGGGAGACGTCTTCTCGGGCGGCCAGCTGCTCACCGCCGCCATCGCGCTGTACTGCACGATGGCCGCCCTGCGCTCGAACGACCGGGGCCGCGACAAGCACCGCCACGCGGGCACGCTGTTCCTGGACAACCCCATCGGACGGGCCAACGCGACGTACCTGCTGGAGCTGCAGCGGGCCGTCTCGGACGCGCTCGGGGTACAACTCCTCTACACCACCGGCCTGTTCGACACGACCGCTCTCGCCGAGTTCCCGCTGGTCATCCGGCTGCGCAACGACGCCGACCTGCGGGCGGGCCTGAAGTACATCCGGGTGGAGGAACACCTTCGGCCGGGACTGCCGCAGCAGCCCCAGGCCGGGGAGGCGGTGCACAGCGAGATCACGGCGACCCGGATGTTCAAACGGCCCGCGTGACTGCCCGCGTGACCGGTGGGCGGGCCCGGTCGCGGCCCGCCCACCGCGCGCCCCGCCGGCGTGTGCCGCCCCCCGGGCACGAGGGGCCCTCGCCCCGTCACGGATGCGACAACTGCCCGGCCCCGCCCCGTCGGCGTATGCGCTCCTGGGCCCGCTCCGCCGACCGAGCCCGGCGGCGCGCCGCTCGGCGTTCACGGCGCAGGGCGCGGGCCGTGCTGGCCGGGGTCGACACCACTCCATAGCGCTGGTTCCACACCTGGCGTGTCACCCAGACGTCCAGCGCGCCCCACGTCGCCACCACGGCGCTCGCCACGCTGCTGAGCACCATGGGGAAGGCCAGCCAGGAGTCGGCCAGTGTGCACAGCACGGCGATCACCGCCTGGATCAGCGTCACGGCGATGATGAGCACCGCTCGAACTGCCGCCGTCCGCACGGGATCCGGCAGCCGCCGCCGACGCGCGGGTTCCTCCACCCACAACGGCCGGTAGGACGGCGCATCCCGCTGCTCCACGCCCGCCGCAGTGTCGCGATCCGGTCCCTGTGGGCCCCCGCGCGCCGCTGTGCGCGCCGCGGCGCCCGTCCCGGATGTCCCGCGCCGCTCCGCCGTGTCCATCAACCCGTCACTCCCCACCGCCCGCAGACCACTCGTCCCGGTGTCACCCGACACCGACTCCCCAGTGGCTGCCCGGCTTGCGCTGTTTTACGCCGCCCGAGTGCGGCATGCGGCGCCTGTGGCCGATTCCGCCCCCAATTCCCATACAGGAAGACGATCGTCGTTCCGCGAAGATTCCCAGCGAACGAAAAATTTCGGCCAAGGAGCCCCCAATTCCCGGCCGGATGCCCCACCGCGCCGCGTGCCGGTCGTGGGGAGGCGATGTGCCGTAATGGCAGGACAACTAGCCATCTGCTGCCGGTCTTTCGTGGGCGGCGCGCCCGCTCGCTCCTTCGAGATACCCGTGTGTCGGTAGTAGGCTCACGCCGTTTGTTGACGCACATGTGTACCCCCGGGACGGAGGGGGTCCGAGCTGGGGGAGGCCATGCGCTTTCGCGGGAAGTCCATCCGCCGGAAGATCGTGGCGCTCCTTCTCGTGCCGCTGCTGTCCCTGACCGCGATATGGGCCTTCGCCACGGTCCTCACCGGCCGTGAGGCCCAATCGCTGTTCAACGTGTCCCACATCGTCGAAGAGGTCGGCTACCCCACCGAGGACACCGTCCGCGTCCTGCAGCAGGAGCGCCGCCAGACCCTCGTGTATCTCGCCGACCCGCGTGCCTCCGACTCCCTCGCCGCGCTCCGCCGCAGCCGCGCCGCCACCGACGAGATGGTGGCCAAGCTCCGTCGCAACAGCAAGGACGAGGACCTGCAGGAGGACATGGGGCAGGGGACCGCCGAGCGTCTCACCTCCATCCTGGACGCCCTGGACGGTATGACGTCGCTGCGCCGCAGTGTCGAAGACGGCACCGTCAACCGCTCCCAGGCCCTCGACCTCTACAACCGTCTCGTCGACCCCTGTTTCGCGCTGCTGGCCAACCTCCACCTCCTCGACAACGTGGAGATGGACAAACAGGGCCGCGCTCTGGTCAACGTCTTCCGCGCCCGCGAACTGCTCTCCCGTGAGGACGCCCTCCTCGGTTCCGCACTCGTCGCAGGCCGGCTCACCAGCGACGACATCCACGACGTCTCCGTCCTCGTCACCCAGCGCTCCGTGATGTACGACGTCAGCCTGCCGCTGCTGCCGGTCTCGGAGAGCCAACGCTTCCAGCGCTACTGGAAGAACGCCGACACCGCGCCGCTGCGCGTGGCCGAACAGGCCGTCGTCGACGCCGCTCCCGGCAGCCCGCACGGCGTCACCGCCAAGAGCTGGGACGGGGCCGCCGGCCAAGTCCTGGACCGCCTGGACCGGATGAGCACGCAGGCCGACGACCGCTACCAGGACCGCGTCCGCCCCCTCGCCGTCAACGTCGTCATCAAAGCGGCCATCCCCGGCGTCCTCGGCCTCATCGCCCTGCTGGTCTCCCTGATCATGTCCGTCCGGATCGGCCGCGCCCTCATCCGCGACCTGCGCCGGCTGCGCCTGGAGGCCCACGAGGCGTCCGGGGTGCGGCTGCCCAGCGTCATGCGCCGCCTCTCGGCGGGCGAACAGGTCGACATCGAGACCGAGGTGCCCCGCCTGGAGTACGACAAGAACGAGATCGGCGAGGTCGGCCAGGCCCTGAACACCCTGCAGCGCGCCGCCGTCGAGGCCGCCGTCAGGCAGGCCGAGCTGCGCGCCGGTGTCTCCGAGGTCTTCGTCAACCTCGCCCGCCGCAGCCAGGTCCTGCTGCACAAGCAGCTCACCCTGCTCGACGCCATGGAGCGCAGGACGGACGACACCGAGGAACTCGCCGACCTGTTCCGCCTCGACCACCTCACCACGCGCATGCGCCGCCACGCCGAGGGTCTCGTCATCCTCTCCGGCGCCGCCCCCTCCCGCCAGTGGCGCAAGCCCATCCAGCTCATGGACGTGGTCCGCGCCGCTGTCGCCGAGGTCGAGGACTACGAACGCATCGAGGTGCGCCGGCTGCCCCGCGTCGCCGTCACCGGACCCGCCGTCGCCGACCTCACCCACCTGGTGGCCGAGCTTCTGGAGAACGCCACGGTGTTCTCGCCGCCGCACACCGCCGTGCAGGTCGTCGGCGAGCGCGTAGCCAACGGCTTCACCCTGGAGATCCACGACCGCGGTCTCGGCATGACCGCAGAGGCGCTCATGGACGCCAACCTGCGGCTGGCCGAAACCCCGGAATTCGAACTCTCCGACACCGACCGGCTCGGCCTCTTCGTGGTCAGCCGGCTGGCCCGGCGGCAGAGCGTCCGCGTCTCCCTCCAGCCGTCCCCGTACGGGGGCACCACGGCCGTCGTCTTCATACCCGACACACTCCTCACCGACGACGTCCCGGACACCAACGGCATCGGCTTCCGACTCGACCGCGCCCTGCCCGACACGGCGTCCGGCACCCGCAAGGACCGCGCCTCGGCCCTGCCCCACGCCCCCGTCAGACTCCCGGGCGTCCCCGCGTCGATCCTGGACGGTCCCATCGAGCTCGAAGCCCCCATCGACCTGGACGCGCTCGACGACTTCGCGGGCGCCCTCGACGAGCAGGACGACGAACCTGGCGTCGTCGGGCCCCGCCGTTCCCTCGCGGACACCCCGGGCGAGCAGCACCAGCAGGTCCGCGACACACGGCGCGAGGCGGCCCGCCCCGGCGACACAGACCACCCGGGGGCCCCCGTCCCGTTGCCGCGTCGGCGCGCCCCCAAGCTGGTCAGCTCCCACGGCCGCCCGGTCGCCGGACAGGGACCGCGGCGATCCGCGGCCGACGAGGAGCAGAGCCCGCCCGACCGGGGCATCAGGGGGCTCCAGGAAGACCGCCGGCCGTCCGGCCGCTCCGGGGAACCCAAGGCCGGCGCCGCGCGTTCGTCCGATGATCGCGCCGAAGTGCCTGCCCTGCCCCAGCGGCGCCGCACCCGGCCCCCGTCCGGCCCGGACGGGACCATGGCCAACCGGGACGCGGCGGCGGGAGGGGCGGACGCGGTGGCAGGCCCGCTGCCCCGCCGGGTCCGGCAGGCCAGCCTCGCCCCGCAGTTGAGGGACGGGCCCGGAAGGAGCGCCGAACGCGAGCAGTCGGGCACCGCCGACCGGGCGGGGCGCGCCGAGCGCGACGCCGACGAGGTTCGCAGCCGTTTCGCCTCGCTCCAGCGGGGCTGGCAGCGCGGTCGCGAGGAGAACGCCGCGGGCGACGAGGCCCAGGACGGCTCAGCACGAGGAACGACAAAGGGGGACGGTCGATGACCGCACCGAAGGCCGCAGGGCCCACCGCGACCAACAAGGCGTCGGGGGAGCTGAACTGGCTCCTCGACGACCTGGTGGAGCGCGTCGCCAGCATCCGCAAGGCGCTCGTGCTCTCCAGCGACGGTCTGCCGACAGGGGTCTCCAACGAGCTGAGCCGGGAGGACAGCGAACACCTGGCCGCGGTCGCCTCCGGATTCCACAGCCTTGCCAAGGGCGTCGGCCTCCACTTCGACGCCGGCGGAGTCCGCCAGACCATCGTCGAGCTGGACGAGGCCTTCCTGTTCGTCACCGCCGCCGGCGACGGCAGCTGCCTCGCCGTCCTGTCGGACGCCGACTCCGACGTCGGGCAGGTGGCCTACGAGATGACCCTTCTCGTCAAACGGGTCGGTACACATCTGGGGTCCGCTCCGCGCACCGATCTGCCCTCGGGCGGGTAGTGGGACGGCATGAGCCGAGACGGTCAGGGAAGCAGCCACTGGTTCGACGACGAGGCCGGACCGGTCGTCCGTCCGTACGCCATGACGCGCGGCCGCACCAGCCATGAGGTGCAGCACCGCCTCGACCTGATCGCGGTGGTCGTCACCGAGCCGCACGTGAACGATCCCGAGAGGGACCCGTCGCTGTCCCCGGAGCACGTGGACATCGTCGAACGGTGCCGTGACACTCCCCAGTCGGTCGCCGAGCTCGCCGCCGAGCTCGATCTGCCCGTCGGCGTGGTACGGGTGCTCGTCGGGGACCTGGTGGACGAGGAACTGGTCCACGTGACCCGTCCCGTACCGCCCGCCGAGCTGGTGGACGAGAGCATCCTGCGCAATGTGATCAACGGCCTGCGGGCCTTGTGAGCCGGGGGCGCCGCCCGCTCCGGCCGAGTGTGCGGACACCCGCGCGGGCGGCGCCGACGTGACCTCCCGCGCGGGCGGCGCCGCGACCCCCGTCCCGATATGATCCAAGTGATCGTCGGCGACCCCCCGCAGCGTGCCGATCACCGATCTGCGGGCAGGGTTCCGAGCAGTGCGATCGGAGAGACGGACGTGACCACGGGCTGGCAGTTCTGGGTCGACCGCGGCGGTACCTTCACCGACGTCGTCGCGCGCCGCCCGGACGGCCGGCTGCTCACCCACAAGCTGCTGTCCGACCACCCCCACCGGTACGCGGACGCGGCCGTCGCGGGCGTACGCGCACTCCTCGAGGACGGCGGCCCCGTCGACGCCGTCCGCATGGGCACCACCGTCGCCACGAACGCCCTGCTGGAACGCAAGGGCGAACGCACCCTCCTCGTCATCACCCGGGGCTTCCGCGACGCCCTGCGCATCGCCTACCAGAACCGCCCCCACATCTTCGCCCGCGCGATCGAGTTGCCCGAGCTGCTGTACGAGCGGGTCGTCGAGGTCGACGAGCGCATCACCGCCGACGGCACCGTCCTGCGCGCCCCCGACCTGGAAGCCCTCGCCGGACCGCTGCGGGAGGCGTACGGCGACGGGGTCCGGGCGATCGCCGTGGTCTGCATGCACAGCCATCTGCACCCCGCCCACGAGCAGGCCATCGGCGAGCTGGCCGCGCGCACCGGGTTCCCGCAGATCTCGCTGTCCAGTGAGGTCAGTCCCCTGATGAAACTGGTGCCGCGCGGTGACACAACCGTCGTCGACGCCTACCTCTCGCCCGTCCTGCGCCGCTACGTCCAGCACGTCGCCGACGAACTGCGGGGCGTACGGCTGATGTGCATGCAGTCCAACGGCGGCCTGGCGGAGGCCGGACAGTTCCGCGGCAAGGACGCCGTCCTGTCCGGGCCCGCGGGCGGCATCGTCGGCATGGCCCGCATGTCGCAGCTCGCCGGCTTCGACCGAGTCATCGGCTTCGACATGGGCGGCACCTCGACGGACGTCTCGCACTTCGCCGGCGAGTACGAACGGGTCTTCACCACGAGGATCGCCGGAGTGCGGCTGCGGGCCCCCATGCTCGACATCCACACGGTCGCGGCGGGCGGCGGCTCGATCCTCCACTTCGACGGCTCGCGCTACCGCGTAGGGCCGGACTCGGCGGGCGCGGACCCGGGACCCGTCTGCTACCGCGGCGGCGGCCCGCTGACCGTCACCGACGCCAACGTGATGCTCGGCCGCATCCAGCCCGCACACTTCCCGCGCGTGTTCGGCCCGGACGGCGACCAGCCCCTGGACGACGCGCTCGTGCGCGAGCGCTTCGCCGCCCTCGCCCACGACATCCGCGAGCGGACCGGGGACGACCGCACTCCCGAGCAGGTCGCCGAGGGCTACCTGCAGATCGCCGTCGCCAACATCGCGGTCGCCGTCAAGCGGATCTCGGTGCAGAAGGGCCACGACGTCACTCGCTACGCGCTCACCACCTTCGGCGGGGCCGGCGGCCAGCACGCGTGCCTGGTCGCCGACTCCCTGGGTATCCGCACCGTCCTCGTACCGCCCATGGCGGGAGTGCTCTCCGCGCTCGGCATCGGGCTCGCAGACACCACCGCCATGCGCGAACAGTCCGTCGAGGCACCCCTGGAGGCCGCCTCGATGCCCGGTGTCCTGAAGACCGCCGACGACCTCGAGAGCACCACACGCGCCGAACTCCTCGCCGAGGACGTGCCCGAGGAGCACATCCGGGTCACCCGCCGAGCCCAGCTGCGCTACGACGGCACCGACACCGCGCTCACCGTCGAGCTGACCGGACCCGACAGGATGCGGCATGCCTTCGAAGCACGTCATCGCGCCACATACTCCTTCACGCTCGACCGCCCGATCGTCGTCGAAGCGCTCTCCGTGGAAGCCACCGGCGTCACCGAACCCCCCGATCTCTCCGCCCTCGCCCCGTACGAGGGCCACCGCGCCGCGCCCGAGACCGTCCGCCTCCACACGGGCGGCGCCTGGCGCGACGTGCCTCTCCACCGCCGGGAGCAACTGCCTTCCGGCGAAGCCGTCACCGGCCCGGCGATCATCACCGAGGCCAGTGCGACGACCGTCGTCGACGACGGTTGGCGTGCCGTGGCCCGAGACGACGGGCATCTGGTCGTGGAACGCATGGCGATTACGGAGAGTTCCCGGCCGGACACAGAAGTCGATCCCGTCCTGCTCGAGGTCTTCAACAGCCTGTTCATGTCGATCGCCGAACAGATGGGCGCCCGCCTCGAGTCCACCGCTCAGTCCGTCAACATCAAGGAACGGCTGGACTTCTCCTGCGCCCTCTTCGACCACGAGGGCAACCTGGTCGCCAACGCCCCGCACATCCCCGTGCACCTGGGCTCGATGGGCACCAGCGTCAAGGAGGTCATCCGGCGGCGCGGCGAGAGCATGCGCCCGGGCGACACCTACGCCGTCAACGATCCCTACCACGGCGGAACCCACCTGCCCGACATCACCGTCATCACGCCCGTCTTCGACACGGACGGTGGCCGGATCCTCTTCCACGTCGCCTCCCGCGGCCACCACGCCGAGATCGGCGGCATCGCGCCCGGCTCCATGCCCGCGCACAGCCGCACCATCGAGGAGGAAGGCGTCCTCTTCGACAACTGGCTGCTCGCCGAGGGCGGCCGCTTCCGCGAGGAGGAGACCCTCCGTCTGCTGACCGGGGCGCGCCACCCGTCGCGCAACCCGAAGACCAACCTCGCCGACCTGCGTGCCCAGATCGCCGCCAACCGCAAAGGGGTCGACGAAGTCGGCCGCATGATCGAGGACTTCGGGCTCGACGTGGTGCAGGCGTACATGAAGCACGTCCAGGACAACGCCGAGGAGGCCGTGCGCCGCGTGATCGACGCCCTGGACGACGGCGAGTACGCCTACGAAACCGACTCCGGCGCCGTCATCCGCGTCCGGGTCCGCGTGGACCGTGAGAACCGCTGCGCGGCCATCGACTTCACCGGCACGTCCGCGCAGCTCCCGACCAACTTCAACGCGCCCTTGTCGGTGGTGAATGCCGCCGTCCTGTACGTCTTCCGGACTCTGATCGCCGACGACATCCCCCTCAACGACGGCTGTCTGCGACCCCTCGACATCATCGTCCCGCCCGGCTGCCTGCTGGCCCCCCAGTACCCGGCCGCCGTCGTCGCCGGGAACGTCGAGACCTCCCAGGCCATCACCGGTGCCCTGTACGCCGCCCTTGGAGTGCAGGCCGAGGGCTCCGGCACCATGAACAACGTCTCCTTCGGCAACGACCGGTACCAGTACTACGAGACGGTGGCTTCCGGATCCGGCGCCGGGGACGGCTTCCCGGGCGCGTCCGTGGTGCAGACCCACATGACCAACTCGCGCCTGACCGACCCGGAGGTCCTCGAGTGGCGACTGCCGGTCCTGCTCGAGGAGTTCGCCGTGCGCCGCGGCAGCGGCGGCGCCGGACGGTGGCGCGGCGGGGACGGTGCCGTGCGGCGCATCCGCTTCCGGGAGTCCATGACCGTCTCCACGCTCTCCCAGCACCGCAGGATCCCGCCCTACGGCATGGCGGGCGGCAGGCCCGGAACACTCGGCGCCAACCGGGTGGAGCGCGCTGACGGGACCGTGGTGCGCCTCGCGGGCAGTGATGCGGCAGACGTAGGCCCGGGCGACGTACTCGTCATCGAAACCCCGGGCGGCGGAGGATACGGACCGCCGCCGTCCGATACTCGTCGAGCAGGAGAAGAGAACGATGATCTTCGGGCGCAGTGAGCGCGGCAAGCCTCCGGTCGGGCCCGTCACGCTCAAGATCCTCGTGGCCGGCGGTTTCGGCGTGGGCAAGACGACCCTCGTCGGCGCGGTCAGCGAGATCAGGCCGCTGCGCACCGAGGAGGTGCTCACGGAGGCGGGCCGCCCGGTGGACGACACCCGTGGTGTGGAGGGCAAGCACACCACCACCGTCGCCATGGACTTCGGCCGCATCACCCTCCGCGAGGACCTGGTGCTCTACCTGTTCGGGACGCCCGGCCAGGACCGCTTCTGGTTCCTCTGGGACGAACTGGCCACCGGTGCCCTGGGCGCCGTCGTCCTCGCCGACACCCGCCGCCTGGAGGACTGCTTCCCCGCGGTCGACTACTTCGAGCGCCGCTCCATCCCGTTCGTCATCGGCGTCAACTGTTTCGACGGCGCGGTCCGCCACCCCGCCGAGGCCGTACGGCAGGCCCTCGACCTGGACGACGACGTACCGGTGGTGCTCTGTGACGCCCGCGAGCGGGAGTCCGTCAAGGAGGTGCTGATCGAGGTCGTCCGGCACGCCGGGACGCACACGGCCGGCCGCCGCGCGAGCGCTGCCACCTGATCCGCGGACACCCAGGGGCGGCCCGTACCCCCGCCGACCGGGTACGAGCCGCTGCAGCGCACGCGCGCGTGGCTCAAGGGCGACGCACGCGCGCGTGGAACAGTGCGCGACGCACGCGCGTGATGACGTGCGGGTCAGTCCGCCTCGTCCTCCTGCCAGCCGAAGCTCTTCTCCACGGCCTTGCGCCAGTTGCGGTACTCCCGGTCGCGGACCGATGCCTCCATGGCGGGTGTCCACTCGACGTCCCTCTGCCAGTGGGACTTCAGCTCGTCGAGGTCGTTCCAGACCCCGGTCGCGAGGCCGGCCGCGTACGCGGCGCCCAGGCAGGTCGTCTCGGAGACCTTCGGCCGGATGACCGGCACGCCGAGCACGTCTGCCTGGTGCTGCATCAGCAGGTTGTTCTTCGTCATGCCGCCGTCGACCTTGAGGGTGGTGATCGGCACCCCGGAGTCCTGGTACATGGCGTCCACGACCTCACGCGTCTGCCAGCTCGTCGCCTCCAGCACCGCCCGAGCCAGATGGGCCTTGGTGACGTAGCGGGTGAGCCCGGTGACCACCCCCCGCGCGTCGGAGCGCCAGTAGGGGGCGAACAGGCCGGAGAAGGCGGGCACGATGTACGCCCCGCCGTTGTCGTCGACGCTCGCCGCCAGCGTCTCGATCTCGTCCGCGGTGCGGATGATGCCGAGCTGGTCGCGGAACCACTGCACCAGCGCACCGGTGATCGCGATCGACCCCTCCAGGCAGTAGACCGGCGCTTCGTCACCGATCTTGTACCCCATGGTCGTCAGCAGCCCGTTCTTCGACGGCACCGGCCGGGTGCCGGTGTTGAGCAGCAGGAAGCTGCCCGTGCCGTAGGTGTTCTTCGCCGTCCCCACGTCGTAGCAGGCCTGCCCGAAAACCGCCGCCTGCTGGTCGCCCAGCGCGGAGGCGACGGGGACGCCCGCGAGTTGGCCGACAGCGGTCCCGTAGACCTCGGAGGAGGACCTGATCTCCGGAAGGATCGCCTCCGGGATGTTCATGGCGGACAGGATGGAGGGATCCCACTGGAGCGTCTGGAGGTTCATCAGCATCGTGCGCCCTGCGTTGGTGACATCGGTGACGTGCCGTCCGCCGTCCGTGCCACCGGTCAGGTTCCAGATCAGCCAGGAGTCGATCGTGCCGAAGGCGATCTCGCCGCGCTCGGCTCGCGCCCTGAGCCCGGGCACGTTGTCCAGCAGCCAGGCCGCCTTGGGCCCGGAGAAGTAGCTCGCGAGCGGTAGCCCGGTCTGCTCGCGGAAACGGTCCTGCCCGTCGGGGCCTCCGAGTTCGTTGCACAGCGCGGCAGTCCGGGTGTCCTGCCAGACGATCGCGTTGTGGACGGGCTTGCCGGTGGCGCGGTCCCACAGGACCGTGGTCTCGCGCTGGTTGGTGATGCCGAGCGCTGCCATCTGGTCGGCACGCAGCCCGGCCTTGGCGATCGCGCCCGCGACCACCGCCTGCACCTTGGACCAGATCTCCGTGGCGTCGTGCTCCACCCAGCCCGGTTTGGGGAAGATCTGGCGGTGTTCGCGCTGGTCCACGGCGACGATCCCGCCGCTGTGGTCGAAGACGATGCAGCGGCTGGATGTGGTGCCCTGGTCGATAGCGGCGACGTACTCGCGGTCGTGGTCCGTCATCACGTCCCCTTCGTCAAAGGGTCAGAAGGCTGCTTTGTACACAAGGGCCGACAGGACACCGCCGATCAGCGGTCCTACCACCGGGACCCAGGCGTAGCCCCAGTCCGATCCGCCCTTGTTGGGGATCGGCAGCAGGGCGTGGGTGATGCGCGGCCCGAGGTCCCGGGCGGGATTGATCGCGTATCCGGTGGGGCCGCCGAGTGAGAGGCCGATGCCGACGACGAGCAGGGAGACGAGCAGGATGCCGATGCCCGAGCCGTACGCCGTCGTGCCGGGGATGATGCCGATGCCGGTGCCGAGGTTCTTGCCGAAGAACAGGATGGGCAGCACCAGACCCACCGTCGCGATGATCTCGGTGACCAGGTTCGCGACCGGATTGCGGATCTCCGGTGCGGTGGAGAAGATCCCGAGCGTGGGCTGGGCCCTGTCCTCCTCGGCGTTCGCCTGGAACTGCGCGAAGTAGACGAGCCAGGTCAGCACGGCGCCGAGGATCGCGCCCGCCATCTGGCCCAGCAGGTAGTACGGGACGTCTTCCCACTTGGTGATGCCGGCGACGGCGAGTCCGACGGTCACCGCCGGGTTGAGGTGTCCGCCGGACTTGGGGGCGGCGGTGTAGGCGCCCGCGAGGACGCCGAAGCCCCAGCCGAAGGCGATGACGACCCAGCCCGCGCCTCTCGCCTTGGAGTAGTGCAGGGTGACGGCGGCGCAGACTCCCGCGCCGAACAGGATGAGTATGGCCGTGCCGATCAACTCGCCGACGAAGATGCTTGCATGCGTCATGGCGGCTCCTAGGCCCTCGCCCGGGGTCCGTCCGGCCCCGTGTCGGTCCTCCGTGCAGGAGTGCGTTTCCCTTGGCGACTTCAGCCGAAGGCAGGGGGGATCCCGAACCCCGCCCGGCGTCCGCGACGAGCGTGCCTGTGCAGCGGAACCGCCCGTGGGGGACAACCCGTTGGTGCCGGTGTGGGCTCGGGTCGCTTGACCCGAATACAGCCCGAATGCGGCGATGCCGACTGACATCCGGAAGTTTTCTCCCGCACCCACGGAGCGTCAAGGCAGGCGACGTAAACGGTGGGTGGGCATCCGCAGGATCGGGGGAGAGCAGGCGGGATCCGGCGTGGTGTCAGAAGGTGCCAGGGATGCCCGACCTGGCCGCGGCCGGGAGCGAGTCGCGGCGGATCTCGTGGCCATCAAGGCGCGCCCGGGTGTCGCCGGGTCACCGCACCGCGATCACCGCGGACCCGAGTCCGAACAGCCCCTGGTTCGCGGTGATACCGATCCGCGCCCCCGCCACCTGGCGGTCGCCCGCCTCACCCCGCAACTGCCAGGTGAGCTCGCAGACTTGAGCGATCGCCTGCGCCGGGACGGCCTCACCGAACGACGCCAGTTCCGCCGCTCACGTTGACGGGTATGCGCCCGCCGAGCTCCGTGGCGCCCTCTCTCAGCAGCTTGGCCCCCTCGCCCTGCGCGCACAGCCCCAGGTCCTCGTACCACTGCAGTTCCAGGGCGGTGGACAGGTCGTAGACCTCGGCGAGGGAGAGGTCCTCGGGCCCGATCCCCGCTTCCTCGTAGGCGGCCCGGGCGATCGACGCGCGGAACGTCTCGGAAGTCGGCTCGACCGCCACAGCCGAGTCCGTGGCGATGTCGGGCAGGTCCAGCACCGTATGGGGATAGCGAGGCGTCACCGTGGACACCGCCCGGATCCGCACCGGACGCCTCGCTCCGTGCCGGTGCGCGAAATCCATGCTCGACAGAACGAGCGCCGCCCCGCCGTCCGAGGCCGCGCAGATGTCGAGGAGCCGCAGCGGGTCGGCCACCACCGCGGATGCGGCGACCTCGTCGGCGGTGACCCGCTTGCGGTACCGGGCGTTGGGATTGAGTGCTCCCATGGCCCCGTTCTTCACCTTGACCCGGGCGAAGTCTTCCACCGTGTCGCCGTGGACGGCCATCCGGCGGCGGGCGTACAGAGAGTACGCCGGGTTGGTCGCCCCGAGGATCCGGAACCGCAGCCAGTCCGGGTCGTCGGGCCGGTCACCGCCCGCGGGGCGGAAGAACCCCTTGGGGGCCGATTCGGCGCCGACCACCAGGACCACGTCCGCGAGCCCCGAAAGGATCTGGGCGCGTGCGGTGCTGACCGCCTGCGCCCCCGAGGCACACGCCGCGTACACACTCGTCACCCGTGCCCCCTGCCAGCCGAGCGCCTTGGCGAACGTCGCCCGCGCCACGTAACCGGGATAACCGCCCCGCACGGTGTCCGCGCCCACGATCGAGCCGACGTCCCGCCAGTCGACCCCTGCGTCGGTGAGTGCCGCCCGCGCGGCCACCGTCCCGTACGCGACGAAGCTGCATCCCCCTTTGCCCCACGGGTGCATGCCTGCGCCGAGCACCGCCACGTCGTCCGTCATCCCATCACCCCCGTCGGCCGCCAGTGCCATGTCGTCCAGGTCGTCTGCGCGTCCTCGTGCAGCACACCGGGGACGACATCCGCCTCCATGCCCACCGCCAGGTCGGCGACGGCGACCCCCGGAACCGCCTGCCCGAGCACCACGATCCGCTCTGCTTCCAGTTCCACCGCGATCAACGCGTAGGGCCTCCATGGAAGTTCCGGATTCGTCACATAGGGTGATGGGGGTCGGTAACGAGTGTCGGTATACGACCAGATTCGCCCCGTTTGGAAAGTGACAATTCGATGAGGCCGCCGCCCCGGCAGCCGGGGTTGCGGCAGAAGGCGTCCTCACGCGGAAAGAACACCGACCGGCAGGCGGAGCACCTTGTGCCGACAAGGCGGAAGCCTTCTCCCTCGCCCGTGAACCATCCGGCCACCACGAGGGTGCGGACGCGCGACATGGCCCCTCCCGAGCACAGACCTGACGGGACGTCAGGAGTCTGCCACGTGCTGCGGGAAATCGGCAGACGCGCCGCAGAACGGCACAGGCGTCCTTCCCTCGCCGGAGCTCGACTGATAAATGCAGGGACATGACACGTCTCTCGGTCGTCGTACGAAGCCTGGTCACCGTGCTCGCCGCGCTCCTCGCCGTCGTCTCCGCCTCGGCCACCGCCCCGGCCGCGCCGCAGCCCAAGGCGCCTTCGGACTTCGTGGCGCTGAGATCGGTGGACCCGACGATCCTCGAGGAGATTCGGTACTTCACGCCGCACAACTTCATCGGCGAACGCATCGACGGCTACCGACAGCCCCTGTGCATCCTCACCCGCCCGGCGGCCGAAGCACTCCACCGGGCACAGGTCGAGCTGGTGCGTGAGGGCTACACGCTCAAGGTCTATGACTGCTATCGGCCGCAACGCGCCGTAGACCACTTCGTGCGCTGGGCCAAGGACCTCGACGACCAGAAGATGAAGGGCGAGTTCTATCCGCGGGTCGACAAGAGCCGCCTGTTCGCGGACGGTTACATCGCGGAGAGGTCCGGGCACAGCCGTGGATCCACCATGGACCTGACGATCGTCCGACTGCCCGCCAGGCCGACCCGTCCCTACGTGCCCGGCCGGCCGCTCGTACCGTGCTACGCGCCGGAGGCCGAGCGCTTTCCCGACAACTCTGTCGACATGGGCACGGGCTTCGACTGCTTCGACACACTGGCCCACACGGACGACCCCGGAGTCGTCGGCGAGCAGCGCGCCAACCGGCAGCTCCTGAAGCGCACCCTCGAGGGCCTCGGTTTCGTCAACCTCGCCGAGGAGTGGTGGCACTACACCTTCAAGCCGGAGCCCTACCCGGACACCTACTTCGACTTCCCCGTGTCCATGGAGTCGCTGACGTCCTCCCCTTGAGCCGCCCCCGGCAGACGCCGCACAGATGATCGGATACAGTCCGCCACGTGTCCGAATCCCCGATTCCGTCCGCCGTCGACCTCGTGCCCGACTCCCACTGTTCGAGCTGTGGGGCCCCCTACGGAGAGGGCATCTCCGGCTGGCCCCGTACCTGCGCCGCCTGCGGCACGGTGGCATACCGCAACCCGCTGCCCGTCGCGGTCGCCCTGCAGCCCGTGTACGACACCAAGGGCACGTCCCTCGTGGTCATCACCCGGACCATCCCGCCCGCGCGCGGGGGTATCGCCCTGCCCGGAGGGTTCGTCGACCACCGGGAGGACTGGCGGCACGCCGTCGTCCGGGAGCTCAAGGAGGAGACCGGCATCGGCGCCGCAGCCCGCGATGTGCGGCTCGTCGACGCGATGAGCTCGCCCGACGGCCACCTGCTGCTGTTCGGGCTTCTCCCGGAGCGTCCGGCCGCGGACCTGCCGCCGTCCACCGGCACGGACGAGACGGAGGGCTGGCAGCTCCTGCGCCGCCCCACCGAACTCGCCTTCCCCCTGCACACGCTGGCAGTGCAGGGATGGTTCGAGGGCCGCTACGTGTGAGCCCATGCGGGACGCGCGGCTGAGCCTCGCGCGTCCCGCCCGCGTCACGCGTGGTCCAGGCCCCTCACCCGCACCGGACGTGCGGGATCGCTGCGGCCTTCGTCCGTCTCCCGCCGGACCACCACCCGGCGCCCCTTCCACCGCGTCACATAGCGCTCGATCTCCGGCTCCTCCCAGCCGTCGCCCGAGTCCGGCACCACTGTCCCGCCCCCGGACCGCCCCCGCGCGGGCGCCCAGACCTCCAGCTCCAGGTCCCCGTCCGCACCCCGTACGGGCAGGACGGCGCCCGCACGCGCGAACACCGGAATCCGCCCCAGGGGCGCGTCGACCACCACGTGGCCCGTCCCTTCGTACACCGCCTCGGTCACCGTGTCGTACCAGCTGCCCGGCGGCAGCAGCACCGTCCGCCGGAGCGCGCCGGCCTCCAGCACCGGCGCCACCAGGAGGCTGTCGCCGAGCAGGAAGGCGTCCTCGCAGTCCCTCAGCGCCCTGTCCTCGGGCGCGTCCCACCACAGGGGCCGCACATAGGGCGCACCCGTGCGACGCGCCAGATGCGCCAGGGTGACGAAGTACGGCAGCAGCCGCCGTCGCTCGGCGAGCACCCCGCGCGCGTGCTCCAGCACCTCGTCACCGAACTCCCAGGGCTCCCGTCGCCCGGCGCGGGGACTGGCGTGTGTGCGGAACAGCGGCAAGTAGGAGGCGAGCTGGAACCAGCGCAGATACAGCTCCGGCGACGGACTCCCGTCGAAGCCGCCGACGTCCGGCCCCGAGTACGGCACACCGCACAGACCGAGTCCCATCACCAACGACAGCGAGGCTCGCAGCCCCGGCCAGCCCGTGGCCACGTCCCCGGACCACGTCCCGCCGTAGCGCTGCATGCCGGCCCACCCGGAGCGCGAGAGGAGGAACGGCCGCTGATCGGGGACGAGGCCGCGAAGCCCCTCGTACGCGGCCCGCGCCATCCCCAGGGCGTACACGTTGTGGGCCTCCCGGTGGTCACCGCCACGGCCCTCCAACGCATGCCGGGCCGAGCGCGGCAGGGTGTTCTCCCCGAACGCCGTGAACGACACCGGCTCGTTCATGTCGTGCCAGAACCCCGCGAAGCCCTGAGCGAGGCGCTCCTCATAGAGCCCGCCCCACCACTCACGCACGCGCGCGTGCGTGAAGTCGGGGTAGACGGTCTCACCCGGCCACGCGACCCCTTCCACCGGTCGCCCCGAGGCGTCCCGCACGAACGCGTCCTCAGCTCGCCCGCTGTCGTACACCGGATCGCCCGGCTCGGCCTTGACCGCGGGGTCGACGATCGACACCAGGCGGATCCCGTCCCGGCGCAGATCCTCGGCGAGCACCGGCAGCTTCGGGAAGCGGTCCCGGTCCACCGAGAACACCCGGTGGCCGTCCAGGTGATCGATGTCGAGATGGACGGCATCGAGCGGAAGGTCGTGCTCCGCGTAGCCGGCGACGATCCGGCGCACCTCGTGCTCACTGCCGAAGCCCCACCGCGCGTGATGGTGCCCCAGTGCCCAGGCCGGCGGCACCGCCGGCACCCCGGTCAGCGACGCCCAGACGCGCAGCACGCGCGCGGGGGTGCCCACCATCACCCAGCAGCGCAGCGGCCCGCCGTCCATCCGCACCTCACAGGCTCCCGCCCGGTCGTGCCCGGAGCCCGCCCCCTCCTCACCCTCGCGCAACGTCACCGTGCCGTCCCACGAGGTGTCGTGGAAGACCAGGTGCGTGCCCGCGTCGGCCACCACCATCTGGACCGGCATGGTGATGTACAGGGGGTCGTCGCCGGGCCCGAACGGCCGCCCGGGATCCGTGTTCCACAGGCGATACGTCCCCCCGCGCAGCCGCGGCCCCCCGACCCGCCCCCCGAGGCCGAAGAACCGTGCGTCGGGCGGCACTTCGCCCCGCTGCATCCAGCGCGCGCCGCCACCGCTCACCGGCTCCCACCACCGGGGCGGCAGGTCCCGGCGCAGGGTCACACCACCGGGCGTACACACCTCGATCGCCCCGTACCGCGACACCACGACCGTGACGCGCTCCGCCACGACACGCCAGCCGCCGTCCTTGTCAGGCTCCAGCACCGCCCGCGGATCCGGCTCGGGGCAGCGGCCCGCGAGGGCGTAGGACGGCTCCGCCGCCACCCCGTCCCAGCCCCAGAACACGGCCCCGTTCACGGCGACCATGACCCGAAGCTCGGTGCGCGCGAACCGTACGACACCCCCGCCCGGCCCGGGCTCCACGTCCCGCACGGGCCCGGGCACCCGCGCCCGCTCGGCGCCCCGCCGAGGCAACCCGGTGGCATCGGCACGCTGCCTGCGCCAGGCTGCCCGCACGGTGCGCAGGCCCCCTGCCGCACCGCCCGCACCGACCGCTTTCACCGAACGCACCAGGTCACGACCGTCCATGCTGCTCACCCTGCCACTGACGTCCTCGTACAGGGGTGCCGTTCAACTGCCGTTCACCTGTGTTGTGGGCACAGCTTCGCGATGCCGACTATGTGGGGGACACCCTGGTGCAGAAGTCGATCACATGGCATCGTCCGTGTCAGCCGCGTGACGCGCACACCCCAGCACGTGCGCGGACAACGCACACGACGCGCACAGTCCGGGAGCCGCCCCATGACCTCAGCGAACCCCACGCCTCTCTGGCAGCCCGACGCCGACCGCATCGCCCGGGCACAGATCACCCGGTTCCAGGCCTGGGCGGCCGAACGCCACGGAGCACCCGCCGAGGGCGGCTACCCAGCGCTGCACCGCTGGTCGGTGGACGAGCTGGAGACCTTCTGGAAGGCCGTCACCGAGTGGTTCGACGTACGGTTCTCCACTCCCTACGCGCGCGTGCTCGGCAACCGTTCCATGCCGGGCGCCGAATGGTTCCCCGGGGCGATGCTGAACTACGCCGAACACGCCCTGCGGGCGGCAGACACCCGAGCCGACGACCCCGCCCTGCTGGCCGTCGACGAGACCCACGAGCCCCGCCCGGTCACCTGGTCCGAGCTGCGGCGTCAGGTCGGATCCCTCGCCGCCGAACTGCGCGCCCTCGGCGTACGCCCCGGAGACCGCGTCAGCGGCTACCTGCCCAACATCCCCGAGGCCGTCGTCGCCCTCCTCGCCACGGCCGCCGTCGGCGGCGTGTGGACCTCCTGCGCGCCCGACTTCGGAGCCCGCAGCGTCCTGGACCGCTTCCAGCAGGTCGAACCGGTCGTCCTGATCACGGTCGACGGCTACCGCTACGGCGGAAAGGAGCACGACCGCCGCGAGACCGTCGCCGAACTCCGCCGCGAACTGCCCACCCTGCGTGCCGTCGTCCACATCCCGCTCCTCGGCACCGACGCCCCCGAAGGCGCCCTGGAGTGGTCGGCCCTGACCTCGGCGGACGTCGAGCCCGTCTTCGAGCAGGTGCCCTTCGACCACCCGCTTTGGGTGCTGTACTCCTCGGGCACCACCGGCCTGCCCAAGGCGATCGTCCAGTCCCAGGGCGGCATCCTGATCGAGCACCTCAAGCAGCTCGGCCTGCACTGCGACCTCGGCCCCGAAAGCCGCCTCTTCTGGTACACGTCCACCGGCTGGATGATGTGGAACTTCCTCGTCTCCGGCCTGCTGACGGGCACCACGATCGTCCTGTACGACGGCAGCCCCGGCCACCCCGACACCGGCGCCCAGTGGCGCGTCGCCGAACGCACCGGGGCCACACTCTTCGGCACGTCCGCCGCGTACGTCATGGCCTGCCGCAAGGCGGGCGTGCACCCGGCCCGCGACTACGACCTCACGAGCGTGCAGTGCGTGGCCACCACCGGCTCGCCGCTGCCACCGGACGGCTTCGCCTGGCTGCACGACGAGGTCCGCGACGACCTGTGGATCGCCTCCGTCAGCGGTGGCACCGACGTGTGCTCCTGCTTCGCGGGAGCCGTACCGACTCTTCCCGTCCACATCGGTGAACTCCAGGCGCCCGGTCTCGGCACCGACCTGCAGTCCTGGGACGCCAGCGGCGAGCCCCTCATCGACGAGGTCGGGGAGCTGGTCGTCACCAATCCCATGCCCTCCATGCCGATCCGCTTCTGGAACGACCCCGACGGCAGCCGCTACCACGAGAGCTACTTCGCCATGTATCCGGGAGTGTGGCGCCACGGCGACTGGATCACCGTCACCTCCCGCGGTTCCGTGATCATCCACGGCCGCTCGGACTCCACGCTCAACCGTCAGGGCGTCCGTATGGGGTCGGCCGACATCTACGAAGCCGTCGAACGCCTCCCCGAGATCAGGGAGTCCCTCGTCATCGGCATCGAACAGCCCGACGGCGGCTACTGGATGCCCCTGTTCGTCCACCTGGCCCCCGGGGCCGTCCTGGACGACGCCCTGCTGAACCGCATCAAGCAGACCATCCGCGAACAGCTCTCACCGCGCCACGTCCCCGACGAGATCATCGAAGTCCCGGGCGTCCCGCACACGCTCACGGGCAAGCGCATCGAGGTCCCGGTCAAACGCCTCCTGCAGGGCGCCCCCCTGGAAAAGGCCGTCAACCCGGGCTCCATCGACAACCTCGACCTGCTGCATTTCTACGAGGACCTGGCCCGCAAACGCGCCTGACCCACCCCGCCCGCCGCCACGACAGCCTGCCGGCCGCCGCGACCGGCAGGCCCGTTGTCAGTGCCTCCCGTTACGTTGAGTGAGCACAAATCACTGTACGTAGGGGGACTCATGCCGCACACCGAGCAGCGGACCATGCGACGCGTCCTGCGCCGCGAGATCGCCGGCACCATCGGCCTGTTGACCGACGAACACGACTTCACCGCGATGCGGCGCTACCGCACCTTCACCTTCGACGACCACACGACCTACCTGCAGCAGGTGGAAGCCCTGCTCAGGAGCCTCGCCGCGCAGGGCAGCCACACGACGGTCGCCCTCTTCGACCCGGAGGAGTACGCGCAGTTCTGCTCCCGCAACGGCCTGGAGCCGGACGCCCCGACCAGCCGCACCCGCTTCACCGCGGAACTGGCCGCCACCGGACCTGCCGTCCCGTACGAAGGACAGCCCCTGGCCGAACTCGTCCCCGACCTGATCGACGAGGCAGTACGGCAGGCCACCTGGCAGTACGCGACCGAGGTGCTGGCCCGGCTGGGCGCGTGCGCCTCCTGCGGCGAGGACATCGGGCGCTCGGCCTTCGCGCACGCCTCCCACCTCGTCGCCCGCATCCTCGACACGGCGAGCCCCGGCCACCGCCACCTCGTCTGCAGCGTCTCGGCCGCACCCGAGACACTCGTCGCCGTGCTCCACGCGGACGAGGACCCCGACGGCACGGCCCACCTGGACGAGACCGAGGCACTGGAATTCACCAGCGTCCTCGCCCTCGGCATCGCCACCCACAGCGCAGGCGGCCTCGTCATGCGCACCACAGCGCCCGGCCTCCCCGACCGCGTCTACGGGTGGCGCCTGCGCGGCGAACGGCTGGAACCACTCACCGCCGCAGAGGTCTTCGACGCCTACTGCACCGACATCGAGTCGGGCGACCTGGTCTCACCCGAATCCGGTGTCGACTACTGCACCCCACCCGAGCTCGGAGACGACGGCATCACACCCGGCCACGCCCATTGAACGAGCGAGGGGCGCCCCACCAGAAGGCGGAGCGCCCCTCGCCGCACGACGCCGGAGCGACGACGCGTGCCGACTACTCGCCGGAGAGCACCGTCTGAGCCGCCCTGCGCGCCTCGTCGGCGGTGTCCGCGGCACGCGCGGCAGCCGCGGCACGCTCGCACTGCGCCAGCGTGTACTTCGCCAGCGTCGCCCGGACATAGGGGATCGACGCAGCACCCATGGACAAGGAGGTGACGCCCAGACCGGTCAGCACGCACGCCAGCAGCGGATCCGACGCGGCCTCACCGCAGACACCGCAGCTCTTGCCCTCGGCCTTCGCCGCCTCCGCGGACAGCGCGACCAGGTCGAGCAGTGCCGGCTGCCACGGATCCTGCAGACGCGACACCGCACCCACCTGGCGGTCCGCGGCGAACGTGTACTGCGCGAGGTCGTTGGTCCCCAGCGACAGGAACTCGACCTCCTGCAGGATCGAGCGCGCCCGCAGCGCGGCCGACGGGATCTCCACCATGGCACCGAACTTCGCCCGCAGCCCGGCCTCACGGCAGGCGTCAGCGAACGCCTTGGCGTCGGTGCGGTCGGCGACCATCGGCGCCATGACCTCGAGGTAGACCGGCAGCCCCTCCGCGGCCTTCGCGAGCGCCGTCAGCTGGGTGCGCAGCACCTCCGGGTGGTCGAGCAGCGTCCGCAGGCCGCGCACACCCAGCGCCGGGTTCGGCTCGTCCGCCGGGGTCAGGAAGTCCAGAGGCTTGTCCGCACCGGCGTCCAGCACCCGCACGACGACACGGCCCTCGGGGAACGCCTCGAGGACCTGCCGGTAGGCCACGACCTGCTTCTCCTCGGACGGCGCCTTCTTGTTGTCGTCGAGGAACAGGAACTCGGTGCGGAACAGACCGACACCCTCGGCGCCCGCCTCGACGGCGGCCGGCACGTCCGCCGGACCGCCGATGTTCGCCAGCAGCGGCACCTTGTGACCGTCGGCCGTGGCACCCGGCCCGGTCGAGGCCGCCAGTGCCGCCTTGCGCTCCGCCGCCGCGGCCTCCAGCTGCCCCTTCTTCTCGTCGCTCGGGTTCACGAATATCTCGCCCGTGCTGCCGTCGACGGCGATCATGGTGCCCTCGGCGAGCTCGCCCGCACCCGGCAGCGCCACCACGGCGGGAACGCCGAGCGCCCGCGCCAGGATGGCGCTGTGGCTGGTCGGCCCGCCCTCCTCGGTGACAAAGCCGAGCACCAGGGAAGGATCGAGCAGCGCGGTGTCCGCAGGCGCGAGGTCCCGGGCGACCAGTACGTACGGCTCGTCGCTGTCCGGCACGCCCGGCATGGGCACTCCGAGCAGACGCGCGACGATGCGGTTCCGCACGTCATCGAGGTCGGCCACACGCCCGGCAAGGTACTCCCCGGCGCCCGCCAGCAGCTCCCGGTACGCGGCGAACGCGTCGTACACCGCCCGCTCCGCCGTGCTGCCGACGGC
>NZ_PQSR01000124.1 GCF_002920635.1 Streptomyces sp. Ru72
GTCGCCGGACGAGGCAGACGGGCGCACCCGGCTCACCCCGGCCGTCCCCGCGGCAGCTCGCCCGGGTCCAGGTGCCGACGTGGGCCGCCTCTTCGGGGAGCAGCACTCCTCCGTCCGCCTGCTCCCCGGGAGGTACGCGCACTGCCGCCGGCCGTACGACGACCCGGACCCCCTGCGCGAGCCAGTCTCGAGGCATCACCCGACAACCCACCGAGGGAGATGACCTCACGATGCAGACCCTGGCTCACTGGAACGGCGGCCCCGGCCCGTGGATCCTGTTCTTCCCGCTGGTCTGGGCGGCCGTCGTCGTAGGCGCCGTCACCGTCCTGCGCCGCACCGCCTGGCGCGGCCGCGGCGGCCCCTTGCGCCCCATGGACGGCCGCCCCGCCGGCGACTCGCCGGTCGCGGTGCTCGGCCGCCGCTTCGCCTCCGGCGAGATCGACGAGGACGAGTACTGGCGCCGGCTGTCCGTGCTGGACGAGCACTTCGGCCGCACGGGCAGGGGCGGTCCCGCATGACCGCGGTGACCGGCGCGCGGTCGGCCGACAGGGTCGCCGCCGCCGGCAAGGTGCCCCGGTGGAACGGCCGGCCGGAAAGCCGGAACCCACCCCGTCGAGGGCCCGTCACGGGCCCATCGGCGTCCGGCGCGTCCACGCTGCCGCACTGCTGGCGGGCGGCCCGCCCCGACGGCCTGCGGGCCGTCCCCACGGAATGACCCGCCCGGCGCGCACCGGAAGGAGGGTCACCGCCCGGTCAGCCGGCAACGGCGGACCGGGCGGGAGCATGTCGGGTCGTGTGCTCGTCGACCGCCGGCCCACAGGCGGACGCCTCGAGAGCCCGTTCGTACGGGGTACGGTTGCGCACCGGCCCGGCCGGCGCCGCTGACGGCGCGGGAAGCGTGAACCAGACGACCTTCCCCGAATCGCCGTCCGGACGCGCCCCCCAGCTGGCGGCCACGGCGGCGACCATCGCCAGACCGCGTCCACTGGTGGAGGAGGGATCCGGCGCGCGCAACTCCGGCAGGCGCGGATCGTGGTCGTGCACCGAGACGGTGAGCCGGTCCAGCAGCAACTCCATCTCCACGGTGCACGTCTTGTCGGGCTGGGCATGCAGGTGGACGTTGGTCAACAGCTCCGTCACACCGAGCGCGGCCCGGTCGATCAAGGAATCGAGATGCCAGTAGCGCAACTGCGCCGATACGATTCTGCGGACCTGGCCGATCCGCGACGGCAGGGCTTGGAGCTCCACCGTGCAGTGCCTGCTTGGCTGGCTGATCACGGCTGCGACTCCCCGAATTGAGGTCCGGAAGAAGACACGGAGATCGGATCCAGCAGGGTGGCCGGGTGCGCACGCCGCCTGCTGTGCGGCTGAGTACTCCGGCCGCCTGGTGCGGAACGGCTTCGTACGGGGGCCGCCCGCTGTCGTGACCGGCGGCTGGTTCTTCAGCGTAATCGCCGGTAAACCGAGAGTGATGTGAGACCAGCGTGACGCAGGCCACGCCGCGCCGCAACTCACGCCGCGCTCAGCCCCCGCGACCTGCCGCCTTGCGGACCGCCTCGACGAACCGCCGCGCCGACGGGGGCCCCGGCTGCCCCGGAGCCGGGTCGTGATCACCGAGGGTCAGTGAGTAGCGGGTGCCGTTCAGATCGGCCAGCGCCCGGTCCTCGGGCGCGAACCAGGGCTGGGACGCACGCACCGCCTGCACCGGCGCGCTGTCGATCTCGCTGCCGTAACTGGTGAGCAGTCGCAGCCTGCCGTCGCTGATCCGGACCTGCCCGGCCCGGGTGAGCGACCGCAGCCCCTTCCCGATCCGCACACCCGTGGCCGTGAACTCCGGCTCCGCCATGATGTCCGCCCCCTTGTGCCTTCGGCTCGGCCCGCTGCGGATCCCGCCCGGCGGCGCGATCCCGCGGCCTCGATCGAGAGTTCGGTCGTGATCCAGTGTGCATCCCCGGCTCGGACGACTCTCCCCGGCGGATCCCGCCGCACCGGCTCCCGTCCCGCGGTGCAGTCTGCCCCGGCCCGGCGCGTCGCACCAGTGCGCATACCGGGGCGGCGGCGCCGACCGGGCGCACTCGCGCGGATGCGCCCCCACGGATTTCCGCCCGTTCCCCGCTCCCCTCCCAGGTGTGCCTTTGGGTGGCTCAAAGATGCGTTTATGCAGGTGAGAAGGTGTGTGAAAGGTGCCTATGATGCAGAGGTCCGACCGAGTGATCCGGACATCGGCACGCCCCGACAGGAGTCCCGCCGTGAGCACCTCCCAGATGACCCGACCCGGCGAGACCCTCGACGTGGACCGCAGTGACCCCGAGTACCGGGCCTGGCTGAAAGCAGCCGTCCGCAAGGTCCAGGCCGACGCCAACCGTTCCGCCGACACGCATCTGCTGCGCTTCCCGCTGCCCGAGCACTGGGGCATCGACCTGTATCTGAAGGACGAGTCGACCCACCCCACGGGCAGCCTCAAGCACCGTCTGGCGCGCTCGCTGTTCCTTTACGGGCTGTGCAACGGCTGGATCCGGCCGGGCCGCCCGGTGATCGAGGCGTCCAGTGGTTCCACGGCCGTCTCGGAGGCCTACTTCGCCAAGCTCATCGGCGTGCCCTTCGTCGCGGTCATGCCGCGCACGACGAGCGCCGAGAAGTGCCGCCTGATCGAGTTCCACGGCGGGCGGTGCCACTTCGTGGACGACCCGCGCACGATGTACGAGGCCTCGGCCGCGCTCGCGGAGGAGACCGGGGGCCACTTCATGGACCAGTTCACCTACGCGGAACGGGCCACGGACTGGCGCGGCAACAACAACATCGCCGAATCCGTCTTCCGTCAGCTGGAGTTGGAGCGGTTTCCGGAACCCGCGTGGATCGTCGCGACGGCCGGCACGGGAGGCACCTCGGCGACCATCGCGCGGTACGTGCACTACATGGGGTACGACACCCGCGTCTGTGTCGCCGACCCGGAGAACTCCTGCTTCTTCCAGGGGTGGACGACCGGCGATCCGGAGGTCACCTGTGACCGCGGTTCGCGGATCGAGGGCATCGGCCGGCCCCGGATGGAGCCCAGCTTCGTACCCGGCGCCATCGACCGGATGATGAAGGTCCCGGACGCGGCCGCCGTCGCCGCGGTACGGGCGCTGGAGCGGGCGATCGGCCGCAAGGCGGGCGGCTCGACCGGCACGGGCCTGTGGGGCGCGCTGAAGATCGTCGCGGAGATGGTGGCCGACGGGCGCACGGGCAGCGTGGTCACCCTGCTGTGCGATCCGGGGGACCGCTATCTGGACAAGTACTACTCGGACGTGTGGCTGGCCGAACAGGGACTGGACATCGCGCCGTACGCCGCGGCGATCGAGTCGCTGCTGCGGACGGGGGTCTGGCCGGGCTGATCCCGGACCGGCGCCTCGGCGACGTGGCTGGTGTCCCCTGCTCGAAGAGCACGGGGGGAGTGCGGCTCAGGCGCCGGAGGCAGGGCGCCCGTCCCGTTCGGAGCCCTGACCCGCGAGCCTGCGGTCCAGGGTCGTCACCGCGCCGTGGAAGACCCGTGACAGGGCACCGCGCGACAGCCTCATCAGCAGACGGAAGAGCGCGTTGCCGTCGGCCGCCCACGTCCACTGCACACGGGTGCCCGTGCCGGCGGGGGCGAGGCGCCACTCCTCGAGCAGCGCGTGGACGCCGGGGACGGTCGCCTCGTCGACCCGGTACGCGTACAGCTCGTCGGGCTCGGCCGCGACGATGGTCTCGCGAAAGCGGGTGCCGCCGGCGAGACGCACCGTCCGCCCCGCGCCCTCGTCGATGAGACCTATGGACCTCACCGCGGGGAACCAGTCGCTCCAGCCGGGGACGTCGTCGGCGAGGGCCCGGAAGACCACTTCGGGAGAGGCGGCCATCTCCCCGGCGAACACGAGCCGCACGGGAGCGGTCCGCGTGAACGCGAGTCCCACCGGGCGCAGACGGTGTGCCATGGACGAAACCCTCTCGCGGGACGTGCGCGAACGGAAGCCGGCTCCGGCTCACCTTAGCTGACGCGCTGTCAGCTGTCTGTGCCGTCCTCGGACTCTCCCGCGACCACCAGCCGCCGCAGATGCTCCGAGATCTCCATCCGCGCGTCCGTCGGCAGCCCGGCGTCGGTCACCAGTGTGTCGACCTCCTCCAGCGCGGCGAACGAACTCAGGCCCACCGTGCCCCACTTGGTGTGGTCGGCGACCACCACCACACGCCGTGCGGACTGCACGAGCTGCCGGTTGGTCTCGGCCTCCGCCAGGTTCGGCGTCGACAGGCCCGCCTCCAGCGATATGCCGTGCACCCCGAGAAACAGCACGTCGAAGTGGAGGGAGGCGATCGCTCGGTCGGCGACGGGGCCCACCAGCGAGTCGGACGGGGTGCGCACACCGCCCGTCAGGACGACCGTGGCCGCGCCCTGCCGCTGGCCCGAGGTGCGCTGCGCGGCGTGGAAGACGTCGGCCACCCGCACCGAGTTGGTGACGACGGTCAGATCCGGCACGTCGAGCAGGTGCTGGGCCAGCGCGTACGTCGTCGTTCCGCCGGACAGCGCGATCGCCGTGCCCGGTGTGACCAGCTCGGCCGCGGCCCGGGCGATGTCCTCCTTGGCCGTCAGCTCCAGCCCCGACTTCGCCTCGAACCCCGGTTCGTGCGTACTGGCCTCCACCACGGGCACCGCGCCGCCGTGCACCTTCTCCAGCACGCCCTGACGGGCGAGCGCGTCGAGATCGCGGCGGACCGTCATGTCGGAGACGCCGAGCTTGCGCGTCAGCTCGTTCACGCGGACGCCGCCGCGCCGTCGCACCTCGTCCAGGATCAGGGCACGGCGCTGCTCCGCGAGGAGGTTCTGATTCTCGCTCACGTCCGCTCCGTCCCCTTTCATCCCATCACATCCCACATGTCGCCTAAACCGGCTCCGACGAGGTCATTCTCCCGCCGCCGGCACCGCGGACGCCCCATCCTCGCATGCCACGCCGCAGGTGGCGCCATCGTCCGTCACCTGGGATCCGTCCGCCCTCCCCGCCGCTGTCACACATATCGGGGAGATTCCGCGCCGGCAGGTGTCCGCCACCGGCGCAGCGGAGATCCTGTCGCTACCCGGGACACACCGTACGCAGCACGGGGGAAGAGCGGAACAGTGGAGCGTGCACGGGAACACGAAGGGGAGCGCGGCGACTTCGCCGAGCCGTCCGCGCCGGTCGGAGCGGCCCTGGAACTCCGGGTCCACGGAGTCGGCGGCACCACGCCCGAGGAGATGCTCGGCGATCCGCGCACGGTGAGGATCACCGGTGACGAGACGGCCGCGATCTACCGGCGGGCCGAAGACGCCGACGCGGAACGGCGGCCCGGCGAACACCGCGCCGATCCGGTGCCCGAGGCGTACGTCTGGTGCAACCTCACCTCCGGGAACGCCGCTCGCGCCCTGTGGCTGTTGCTGCTGCCGTTCATGGTCGCCAATCTCGCCCACTGGATGCGCCCCACGGCCATCGGCCGGCGGCGGACCGTCCGTCTGTACGGAGTGATCGTCCGGCTCGTCGGGCTCTCCCTGACCGTGCTGCTGGTCGCCGCCGCCTGCGAGGTCGCCCTGGACCTGGTGGCCTGGCAGTGCGCGGGCACGCGCGCGTGCGCCGGGCGCCACGCCTGGCTCGGCTTCCTCTCGCCCGCCGTCTCCGGCGAGGGGTGGTGGAGCCGGCCCGGCAGGCGCCTCGCCCTGGCGTCGCTGTTGCCGACGGCGCTCACCTGCCTGCTGTGGTACTTGTCGCACCGCACCTGGAGCGCCTACGAGTCCCAGCAGCCGATCTCACGCGATCCCGGGCCCGAGAACGACTCCCACCGCGTCCCGCTCAGCCGCCCGGGGTTCTGGTACGGGCGCCGGCTGGTGGCCCGGCTGCGCGCCGCGCACACCGCCGCCGGCTTCCTCACGGTCACCGCCGCGCTCGGCGGCAGCGCCGCCCGATACGACCGCCGGCACGGCTCGGTCCAGCTGGAAGTGCTCGGCTGGCTGCTGCACCTGGCGTTCCTCGGGGGCGCGGTGGTCGTGCTGTGGGTGGTGTGCCGCCGGGGACGCTCGGAGAACCGGCTCGACAAGGATCTCGACCGGGCCCTGGTGCGCGGGCTGCCGGCGGGAGCCCTCGCCCTGCTCGTCCTGACCATGGTGTACGCCGCCTGGTCCCGACCCGGCTGGCACTCGTCGGGCCGGCTGCCCGGCGACGCGGCCTTCGGCGCGCTGGCTCTGGCGCAGGGCGTCCTGGTGATCGCGCTCGGTGCTGTCGCCCACGTCCTGTACCGCACCCATCCCGACACACGCACCGCGATGCGCGGACAAGCAGGACCCGCCGTCGCGATGCTGGCGTGCGCGCTCGGCGGCGTGATGTCCAGCGGCGCGGCCCAGCGGGTGGCCGGCTGGCTGGACGGCACCGGGCACGCCTTGGCGGGCCCACCCGCCCTGCTGACCTGGCAGGCGTCCGCGATCCCGCCGCTGCTGCTCGGCCTGCTGCTCCTCGCCGGCAGGCTGGCCCGGCGCACCCGGCTGCTACGACGCGCCGAGACCGTCGCGGTCGAATCGGAGTACCCGGGGGAGTCCGGGGACACGGCCCGCCCCGTTCGGATCGCGCACGCGCGTGCGATGGCCGCCCTCACCGACCGGGCACCCCTCGTCGTCGCCGTCACCTCCGCCATGACCCTGCTCCTGGGTGCCGTCGCCCTGGCGGGGGCGTTCGCCACCGGCGACACCCCGGAAGGAGCCGCACGCGGCAGCCCAGCGCTCGTGCGGGCCACGGCCGGGACCTGCCAGGGCCTCGGCTCCTGGCTGATCGGCATCGGCTTCCTGCTCTTCGTCACGTGGGGTCGCCGCGCCTACAAGGACGCCTCCGCGCGCCGCACCATCGGCATCCTGTGGGACGTCGGCACGTTCTGGCCGCGTGCCGCCCATCCCTTCGCCCCGCCCTGCTACGCCGAGCGCGCCGTGCCCGACCTGACCTGGCGCATGGCCACCTGGACGGGCTCCACCGGAGGGCGCCTGGTCCTGTCCGGGCACTCCCAGGGCAGCGTGCTGGCAGCGGCCGCGGCCCGGCAGCTGGGGCCCTCCGCACGCAGGCGGGTGGCCCTCCTGACGTACGGCTCGCCCCTGGAGCGGCTCTACGGGCGCTGGTTCCCGGCGTACTTCGGCCCGGCCGCGCTCAGCTCCCTGCATCGCGAGGTGGACTGCTGGCGCAATCTGTACCGTCTCACCGACCCGATCGGCGGCCCGATCCGGCTGCCCGGCGACTGCGGCCCGCAGGTGGACCACCCACCGCTCAAGGACCCGCTCGCCTACGGCCGGACCCCCGAGCACCCGCTGCCCGCGCCGATCCTCGGACACGGCGACTACCAGGCGGACCCCGCGTTCGCCGAGGAGCGCGAGCGACTGCTGGCGCGCCTCGCACCCGGGCTGCCGGCGCCCCGGGAGGCGAACACCTCCTCCGTGCCGGGCGCGGCGCCCGGCGGGCGCGCTCAGGGCAGCTCCGGCAGGTCCTCGGGGTAGAGCAGGGACAGGTCGTCGGTGCTGGCCTCCGCGAGCTGCGCGACCCGGCCCGCGTGCCGCTCCACCATCGCCTCGAAGGTCTGGCGCGCGGTGCGGCCGTTGCCGAACGTCGGCCCCTTCGGGATCGCCGTGAAGTACTTCAGCAGCGCCTCGGCGGTCCCTTGACCGAGCCGGTACTCGTGCTCCTCGGCCTGCTGCTCGACGATCCGCAGCAGTTCCTCCGCACCGTAGTCGCCGAAGGTGATCGTCCGCGAAAAGCGGGAGGCGACACCGGGGTTGACGGACAGAAAGCGTTCCATCTCCGCCGTGTAGCCCGCGACGATCACCACCACGGCGTCGCGGTGGTCCTCCATCAGCTTCACCAGCGTGTCGATCGCCTCACGCCCGAAGTCCCGCCCCGAGTCCTCCGGCGACAGTGCGTACGCCTCGTCGATGAACAGCACTCCGCCGCGCGCCCGGTGGAATGCCTCCTGGGTGCGGATGGCCGTGGAACCGATGTGCTCGCCCACCAGGTCGACCCGGGAGACCTCCACGAGGTGGCCCTTCTCCAGGACGCCGAGCGAGGCCAGGATCTCGCCGTAGAGGCGGGCGACCGTCGTCTTGCCCGTGCCGGGGGAGCCCGTGAACACCAGATGCCGCCGCACGGAGGCCGCCTTGAGGCCCGCCTGCTGCCGGCGGCGCCCCACCTCGATCATGTCGGTGAGGGCCCGCACCTCGCGCTTGACGCTCTCCAGGCCCACCAGCGCGTCCAGTTCGCCGAGCACGGCCTCGGAGGTGCGCGCGGGCCTCGGCTGCTCCGGGACCGGCGTGACCAGCGGCTCCTGCTCGGTGGTGCGCTGGCTGGGAATGCCCAGCAGACCGGGCGACGGGCTCGCCGTCTGCACGGCCGTCTCCTGGGTCACCGCGGGACGCAGTCCGGCGCTCTCGTCGCTGGTGCAGTCCTCGACGATCGCACCGCCCCCGCCGGGCGCGCCCGGGCCGCCGTCCGCGAACTCGTAGCCCCCGCGCGCACACCGCTCCGTACGGCACTTCCGCAGCGTGGCGCGGCAGCCGTCGATCACATGGAAGCCGTAGCCGCCGCTGCCCGTCACCCGGCAGTTCAGGAAGCTGCCCCGGCCCTCCGCCGAGACGTAGAAGCCCGCCTCAGCCGGCGAGGTCACCGTGCAGCGCTCGATGGTCGGGTCGGCGCCCTTGGTGACGATCACGCCGGTCTGGGTGCCGTCGATGGTGCAGCCGGACAGCGTGCCGCCACTGCCGTGGTCCCGGAACCAGGCGCCGGTCGCCGCTTCCCGGACACGGCAGTCGTCCAGCTGAGCGGTGGCGCCGTCACTCACCGACACCGCCGTGTTGCGCACCTGGGAGAGGTCGCTGTCCACCACGTCCACGCGCGAACCCCGGTCGAGGACGAACAGGGCGTCCGGCACATCGTGCACCCGGCAGGAGTCGAGCACGGCGGTCGCGCCGTCGCTGACCCACACCGCCGGGTAGTCCCCGGTGCTGTCGAAGATCTCGCACTGGTTGGCGTCCACACGGGTGCCCGGGTCCCACACCGACAGGCCGTTGCGGCCGAACTGCCGCACGGTCGTGCGGGTCAGCGTGAGCACCGAACGGGACCTGAGGTCGACGGCGTTCTCCGGGATGTCGTGGATGCGGCAGTCGGCCAGGGTGAGCACCGCGTCCGTGTCCATCGTGACGCCGTCCGCGGTGGTGCGGTGCACGTCGCAGTCCGTCAGGTGCCCCGTAGCCCGCCCGGTGATCTGCACACCGGAGCCCCTCACCTCGTAGACCTCGCAACCGACCGCCTCCAGCGAGGAGTTCTCCCCGGTCGCCGAGAGGCCCGCGCCCGAGGTGTGGTGCACCCGGCAGCGCTCCAGGCGCGGGTGCGCTCCGCCGCGCACGGCGACGCCCGACTGGGCCGCCGCCACCACCTCGCACTCCTCGAACACCCCGCCACCGCCGTCCAGGACGGCGATGCCGATACCGGCCGGGTTGTCGACCGTGCAGCGCCGCACCGTGGGTCGGGCGTTGCCGCGGACCTCGATACCGGCCGCGGACCGCGTCATGATCCGCACGTCGACCAGCTCCGGTGTGCCTTCCTCGACGAGGAGCGCGGGCGCCGCCGCGTCCTGCCCTTCGACGTGCAGGTCCTGGACCACGGCGGAGGCGCGCACGGTCAGCGGCACGCCGTCCACCGGCGCGATGCGCACCGAGCCGGGGGAGCCCTCGGCCCCGCGCAGCGTCACCGCACGCTGGACGATCAGGTTCTCCCGGTAGGTGCCGGGCGCGACGGTCAGGACGTCCCCGTCGCCCGCGGCCTCCAGGGCGGCGGCGAGTGAGGCGTATTCACCCGTGCGGCGCCGCCACCGCGATGTGCCGGTGTGCGTCACCTGGACCGTGCCCTGTGCCATGGCGCTGCTGTGCCCCCACCTCGTTGCTCACGCGGGTTCTCGCGAAGTTGCCGGACGGCCCGGCGGGTCCACCGTAGCGTGCGGGGGCGGGGCCGGTTGACCGGAGGCCGAACGCCGTCAACTGCCTGCGCCGGTACGGCCCCAGTCCGGGCCCGCCTTGTCCCACGCCTGGTCCCAGCGGGCGTAGCGGCGCAGGACCAGGCGCCAGACGATCAGCCGGCGGCAGGCCTCGATGAGTCCCGCGGTCATCGCGGCCGCGCCGAAACCGGCCAGCACGGCGTGCGTCGTGGCGGTGGCGCCGTCCAGCGGGCGGGCGGTTATTCGGCCGTGGTCGTCGGTCCAGAGCGGGAAACGGTCGCCCGGGCGCGGGGAGGACAGGGTGGCCAGAACCGCGCCGTGCTGTGCGGTGCCGTCCGGGGCGGTCCAGTCGGCGAGAACCCGGCTGTGCGCGTCCCGGGTCGTCGAGGAGTCCGGATCAGGGTCCAGCGGGCCGCGGTTGAGCTGTTTGACGACGGTGGCCGTGACCTGGTGACGGCTGTGCTGCTGGTCCCGTACGGAGCGCTGCAGGGAGTCCTGGGCGACCGAACCGATCAGCGACCCGGCGACGGGCGCGGCGACGAGGATCAGCAGCAGGGCGACCAACGCCACCCAGGCCTCGATCAGGTCGGTCGTACGGCGCAGCGGATTGTGCCGCCAGCGCCACAGGCCGTTGATTGCTCGCACGTCCCGCACCCCCTTCCCCGTCCGTGATAACCCCCGCACCCGGCCGTTCACTCTCGAGGCCGGGAAGAGAGAGGGAAATCACCTCTCTCCCGCCCCGCACGCCTCTCACGAACTTCTCATGCGGACTCAACGACCGCGGCCCTCGCCCGGGTTCCCAGCTGCGTGTCGCATCACGGCGTTGCTCGCCGCGAATTCGGAGAATCCACTTCCGCGCAAGGGCGGGCAGCCGGAGGCGGCCGGTGCGCCCGCTCCGCCCCGTCGGGGGAAAGGCCGGAGCGGCCGGCCAGCCGCCCTATTCGAGGATCGTGACCGAGTCGCCCACGCGGACCAGGCCGGTCGTCTCCGGTACGAGGTTCTGCCCGAAGGCGAGTTGGCCGCCGAAGCGGCGGTGGCGGGCGAGCGTGTGCAGCGGCTCCTTGCCACGCTCGGCGGTGTTCTGGTCCGTGGTGGTCACGACACAGCGCCCGCACATCTTGGCGACCCGGAACGTGACCTCGCCGATCGAGATCCGCTTCCAGCCGTCCTCGGCCCAGGGCTCGGTCCCGGCCACGACGAGGTTCGGCCGGAACCGGTTCATGGGCAGCGGGCCCTCATCGGCGCGGTCACCCTGTGCGATCAGGGAATTGAGAGCATTCAGGGAGGCGACCGAGGTGAGCAGCACCGGGTAGGCGTCCGCAAGGCTGACAGTCTCGCCCGGTCGCCCGTACGGCGGGTCGTCGATCGGGCGGCGGGTGGCCGGATCGTCGAGGTGGACGAGGGTCACACGTTCACCGAGGAAGGCGCTGAACCACTCGCTCGCCTCGGGGCCTGCGGGAACCGTCTCGATCTTCTCTCCCGCCCACTTCCCGGTCGTCGTGCCGACGGGATCGGGCACGGCGACGGTCAGCGGCTCAAGAGCCGGCGCGGACACCCGGACACCGCCCCCGGGCAGCGGCTCGGCGGCCGCCAGGGCCAGGGTCGGGCGCTCGCGCTGGGTGACGACCCTGCCGGTGTCGTCGATCAGTGCCCAGCGCCGGTCCCCGGCCAGCCCCCATGGCTCCACCACGGCCTCCGGGGGCGCCTGGCCCCGTAGTGCCTTGACCGGGTGGACGTGAATCGAGTGCAGCGCTGGGTTCGGCATGAGGCCATCGTGCCACCGGCATCGACGGCCTCACCCGGTTCGCGGATCAGTATCCGCGGTACTGCTGCCCGTTGTTGTACGGGTCCTGGTAGGGCGCCGGAGCCGGGCGCTGCGCCGCGGGGCGCATCGACTCGTAGCCCGAGGCCATCGGGCGCGGCTGCTGCATCTGTTGCGGGGCCGGGTAGCCGCGCGGCCCCGCCTGCTGCGGGATGTACGCGGTCGGGGCCTGCTGCAGCGGCGCGGGCTGCGGTGTCTGGGGGTAGCCGTACGCCGGGGCGTGCTGGGAATGCCCGGACGGCAGCGCGGGCAGCGCCGACGGCAGTGCGGGCAGGCTGCTGCCCGGCGTCTCGTACGCGGAGGGGACCCGGATCGGAGCGATCTGCGGGGTGCCCCGCTCGGCGACGAGCTTGTCGTAGATCGGAGTGTCCGGGAAGGGCGACGCGGAGTAGTAGCCGCCGCCATAGGTGGAGCGGGGGGAGGTCATGGGACATAAGTTAAGCCCACGATGTGCTGGTTGGGGAGACCGATAAGAGGGTTGTTTTCCGTGTCCGGGGTGACGCGGGATCCCCAATGCGAGCGAACTTGGCAAAAAGGGGCGGCAAACGGGGTCGGGATCCTGTAAAGCCCGAGTTCCGGGTGGGTTACCGGCGGTTGAGCAGCGGCCATGCTGGGCGAGTCGTGGGAGTCGGGCCCCCCGGGGGATTAGGTTGGCTCCACGGCTGCGAGGCGCTGCCCGGGCCCCAGGTCCCGGCGTGGCGACAGGTGGATGGGGGCGGACATGTCGATGGCCAAGGGGTCCAACCTTCAGGTGCCGACCACGGCGTTGCGCGTCGAACTGGGCCGGCGTTCCGGGCCGGGCGTGCCCGACGCGGACGCCTCGGCGCTGCTGCTCGTCTCCGGCAGGGTCCGTACGGACGGAGACTTCGTCTTCTACAACCAGCCCGCGCATTTCTCCGGCGCGGTGCGCCACGAGGGCAAGCGGGACCTGGGCGGCCAGGTGACGGACACCCTGCTCGTCGACCTCTCGCGCGTCGAGCCCGAGGTCGAGACGGTGGTACTCGCCGCCTCGGCCGACGGCGGCACGTTCGGCCAGGTGCCCGGCCTGTACATCCGGGTGCTCGACGCCCGGCAGGGCACGGAGGTCGCGCGCTTCGACCCCGTCGCCACCGTGGAGACGGCGTTCGTGCTGGGGGAGTTCTACCGCCGCCAGGGCGCCTGGAAGTTCCGCGCCGTCGGCCAGGGCTACAGCAGCGGACTCGAGGGCCTGGCCACGGACTACGGGATCACGGTGGACGAGCCGCAGCACGCCGCGCCCCCGCCTCCCGCCCCGCCGGCGCCCCCCGCCCCGGTACGCCTCACCAAGGTCACGCTCACCAAGCAGGCACCCGCCGTCTCGCTGGCCAAACAGGGCGGCACCTCCGGAACGATGCGCGTCAACCTCAACTGGCAGGTGCGCGGGCAGTACTCCGGAGGCGGCCGGGAAAAAGGCCGGGCGGTACCCCGCCACGCGGACCTCGACCTGGACCTGTGCGCCCTGTACGAGCTGTCCGACGGCAGCAAGGGCGTCGTCCAGGCGCTCGGCAACGCCTTCGGCTCGCTGCACCGGCCGCCGTACATCCACCTCGACGGCGACGACCGCACCGGAGCACTGGACACCGGCGAGAACCTCACCGTCAACCTCGACCACAAGGACCGCTTCCGGCGCATCCTCGTCTTCGTGACCATCTACGAAGGCGCCCGCTCCTTCGCCGACCTGCACGCCACGGTCACGCTCCAGCCGCAGCACGGCGCCCCGGTGGAGTTCTTCCTGGACGAGTGCACGGTGCCCTCCACCGTGTGCGCGCTCGCCCTCATCACCCACACCGGCGGCGACCTGGTCGTCCAGCGCGAGGCCCGCTATCTCGTCCCGGAGCGCGGGGTCAGCCCGCAGCGCACCGTCGACCGGGCCTACGGATGGGGCATGAACTGGACACCGGGTAGGAAATGACCGGATCGTGCGCCATCGCCCCCGGCCCGCTCATTGCTCGTCCAGCACCGCCTCCGGGCGCGCGTATGTGCGGCCCTTCCATGCCGCGCCCCGTCCCCGGTAGTGCTGCACCGCCGAATCGACCGTCATCAGCAGGTACAGGAGAGCGGTGACCGACAGCAGCGGAGCGAGCCACAGCGGCTGACGGTAGTAGCGCAGCATGGGCACGTACGTCGCCGTCATCAACGCCTTCGCGAGCCCGCCCACCACCACGGCCGCCACATCGCCGGTGACGATCCCGGCGACCAGCGCGACGGACGGCACCAGGTAGACGAGAGCGAGTCCGAGCACCGTACCGACGAGCAGCAGCGGATTGTGCCTGAGCTGGGCGTAGGCACTGCGCGAGACCATCCGCCACAGGTCGTGCAGCCGAGGGTAGGGACGCACGCTGTCGACGCGGTCGGCAAGACCCAGCCAGATGTGGCCGCCGCTCCGCTTGACCGCGCGAGCGAGCGCCACGTCGTCGATGACGGCCTGCCGGATGGCGTCCGGAATCCGGGCCCGCTCGGCGGCGTCGGCCCGCAGCAGCACGCACCCGCCCGCCGCGGCCGCCGTCCGCGACCCCTTCACCGCGATCCGGCGGAAGGGATACAGCTGCGAGAAGAAGTACACGAAGGCGGGCACGACGAGCTTCTCCCACACGCTCTCCACGCGCAGCCGCGCCATCTGGGAGACGAGGTCGAAGCCGCCGGTGCGCGCGGCCGCCACCAACTCCCGCAGGCTGTCGGGCGCGTGGGCGATGTCGGCGTCCGTCAGGAGCAGATACTCGGGCGCACGCGCGCGTGCCAGTCCGATTCCGTGGCGTACGGCCCACAGCTTGCCCGTCCAGCCGGGAGGAGGCTCGCCGGGGGAGCCGACGGTGAGCGGCAGCCCGCCGTGCCGCTCCGCCAGCTCGCGGGCCAGCTCCCCGGTGCCGTCACGGCTGCCGTCATCGATCAAAAAGACCTCGGCGCGCCCGGGATAGTCCTGCGCGAGCAACGAGGGGAGGCTGTGCGGGAGTACGGCGGCCTCGTCACGCGCCGGTACGACCACACAGACGGACGGCCACTCCTCGGGGTCCCGGCGCGGCGGCAACCGCACATCCGTACGCCAGAAGAAGCCCTGGCCGAGCAGCAGCCACATCCAGGCTGCCAGTGACGCGACGGCGATCCACACAACGGCACTCACCCGTGGCAGTCTGCCCCACCACGGGGTCCGTTGGGCGCATCGTCTATGGTTGCCGGGTGAAGATCGCGCTCATGGACTCCGGAATCGGACTGCTGCCGGCCGCCGCCGCGGTACGCCGTCTGAGGCCGGACGCGGACCTCGTCCTCTCCTGGGACCCCGACGGGATGCCGTGGGGGCCGCGCACACCGGAGGACATCACGGAGCGGGCACTGGCCGTCGCGGAGGCCGCCGCCGCCCATGGTCCCGATGTCCTGATCGTCGCCTGCAACACCGCGTCCGTGCACTCGCTGCCGGAGATGCGTGCCCGGTTCGAACCGGACCTGCCGATCATCGGCACGGTCCCGGCGATCAAGCCGGCAGCCGCAGGGGGCGGACCCGTCGCGATCTGGGCCACGCCCGCGACCACGGGCAGCCCCTACCAGCGCGGGCTCATCGACGAGTTCGCGGACGGAGTGACCGTCACCGAGGTGCCGTGCCCCGGACTCGCCGACGCCGTGCACCATGCGGACGAATCCGCGACCGAGGCCGCGATCGCCGCCGCCGCGGCGCTCACCCCGGACGATGTCACGACCGTCGTGCTCGGCTGCACCAACTACGAACTGGTCGCCGACCGCATTCGCGAAGCCGTGCAGCAGCCCGGCGCGGCGCCGCTCATCCTGCATGGAAGCGCTGGGGCGGTGGCCGCGCAGGCGCTGCGCCGCATCGGTGAGGTCCCGGCGCCTCAGGCTCCGGCCGAGGGCGGTCTGACCGTCCTGTTGAGCGGTCGGGAGGGCGTCCTGCCGGCCGAGGCGCTGACGTATCCCGAGGGCAGGTTCCTGCAGGCGGTCAGCCCGGCGCGGTGAGCGACGCGGGGGACAGCACCGTGGCCCGAACCGGTGATGTCGCACGATGCGGTGCCCCCGTTACGGAACATGGGTACTCTCGTGGCATGAGGGACCATCCCCACGGCGACGAAACCCCGCACCCCGACATCTGGACAGGGCGGGCGACCAACCGGGCGCAGTGGCTGGCGGCGCTCATCGGCGCGGCCTGCATGGCGCTCGGTATCGAACTGGCCGTCGACTCCGCCTGGACGTCCGGCATCGCGCCGCTCGTCATGTCGGTCGTGGGCTGTATCGCGGCCGGCCTCCTGGTCCTCTTCGGCACGCTCGCGTTCGTGCACGTCGCCGTGAAGGTCGACAAGGAATGCCTCGAGGTGCGCTGCGGCCACATCGGTGTGCCGCGCCGCCGCATCCCCCTCGCCCACGTCGCCGGTGCCGAATTCGTGCCCCGGGTCACACCACGCCAGTGGGGAGGCTGGGGCTACCGCTGGCGCCCGGAGAAGGGCACCGCCGTCGTCGTACGGCGCGGTGAGGGTCTCGTCCTGCGCCTGTGGGACGGTCACACCTTCACGATCACCGTGGACAACGCCGAGACGGCGGTACGGGTCATCCGCGCCCGGCTGCATCCGACGCTTCCCGGCGCCACGCACTGACTGCTGTCCTCCTCTGTTACCCGCATGGTTCGAGTCGCCGGCTCGGCCACCTCTGTGTCGGCCGGCGGTACCGGTGGCCGACCCCTGTTCATGGGTCCGGCGGCCCCTCGTCCACCAGCGGACGCGCGGTGGCGATCCCGGCCAGGAGTCCCGCTCCCGCCGTCACCGTCGTGAAGCTCAGCGCGTTGCCGAGCGACGCGATCACCGCCAGCGCGGTCAGCGCGGCGCCCGCCGTGAGTGCGAGCGGGGTGGGGCGCCGGGTGCGCCACAGTGCGTACAGAACCCAGCAGAAGACCGCCGCGAGCAGGGCCGCGCCGAGCAGTCCCTCCTCGGCGGCCTGCTGGAAGGGCGCGGAGTGCGGTTTGCCGTCGGGCAGGAGGGACTGCGCGGCCGCGACGCTCAGATCCCCGAAGCGCCCGGGGCCCACGCCCAGCGCTGGGTTCTGGTGCGCCAGTGCCAGCGCGTCGTGCCAGAGCAGAACCCGGTGCCGGCTGAGCTGATCGGTCAGGAACGCCCTGAGCCCGTCGGGGAGGAGGTCCTCGGTGATCCCCCAGGCCAAGCCGGTCACCAGGGCCGCCACGAGCCCCAGAGCGGCGAGTGCCGGGACGCGGTGCCGGGTCCGGTCGGCGGCGAGCGAGCACAGCAGCACACCGGTGCAGGCCACCAGCCCGGTCGTGGAACCGATCGCCGCCGCGACCACCGCGATCCCGGCGGCCGACAGACGCAGCGCCAGCCGTGCCGCCGGGGCCCGGGCGGCCCAGGCGGCACAGCACGCCGCCCCCGAGGAGAGCGTCAGCAGCGCCGCGGTGCCGCCGGTGCGCCCGAGCGGCACGGCGATCTGCGGGCCCACCGCGATGTGGGGAGCGGCCACGGCGAGTCCGACTCCGGCCAGGGCGCCCGCGACGGGTGCCGCGACCGGGAGCAGCGCCCCGAAGATACGTCCGGACGCGTATCCCGCGGCGACCGCGAGCACCGCGAGCAGTACACCCTCGGGCCTGCCGCCGTGGGCGGCGGCCGTGATCAGCGACCACACCGCGCACGCGCCCAGCACCAGGACGCCCGTCGTGTCCGAGGCGTTCCGTCTCTCGTCCTCCGTGTCCGCGGCCCTGGCCTCGGACTTCGTCCCCGTGGATCCCACCGCCGCCCCCCTGTGACGGACCCGACCGTCCCGGCCGCCCCGTCCGGCCGTGGTGCAGAGTTCCGGCACACCGTATCGGGTGATGCGCCGGTTTGTGGACGGGTTGTGCAGAAACGATGCAGCAGGGGGCGCCCAGGTCCGGGGGCAAGCGGCGGACCGTCCGGGGTACAGGCACGGGCCGCGCTGTCCGCGCCCTGGTGGCGCGCCGTAGACTCCCCGGGTGACCGTCACCGCAACATCCGTGGGCGAGCCGGAACAGCTCGAACCCGCGGCCGCACCAGCACCCGCCCGTGGCGTCCGCCGGGTGCGGCGTGTCGTTCCGGCCGCCGCCGCGTCGCTCTCCGGCCTGCTGCTCTACGTCAGTTTTCCCCCACGGACACTGTGGTGGCTGGCCCTGCCGGCGTTCGCCGTCTTCGGCTGGGCCCTGCGCGGCCGTACCTGGAAGGCGGGTCTCGGCCTCGGCTATCTGTTCGGCCTCGGCTTTCTGCTGCCGCTGCTGGTGTGGACCGGTGTCGAGGTCGGCTCCGGGCCGTGGCTCGCGCTCGTCGCGGTTGAGGCGATCTTCATAGCGCTGGTCGGCGCGGGCATCGCGCTGGTCTCCCGGCTGTCCGCCTCGCCGGTGTGGGCGGCGGCCGTGTGGGTCGCCGGAGAGGCGGCACGCGCGCGCGTGCCGTTCGGCGGCTTCCCCTGGGGGAAGATCGCCTTCGGTCAGGCGGACGGTGTCTTCCTGCCGCTCGCCGCGGTCGGCGGCACCCCGGTGCTCGGCTTCGCGGTCGTCCTGTGCGGCTTCGGGCTCTACGAGATCGTGCGGCTCGTCGTGGACTGGCGGCGCACCGGAAGCGCGCTGCGGCGCGGGGCGGCCGTCACGGCGCTGATCAGCCTCGCCGCTCCCGTGGCGGGCGCTGTCGCCGCCCGCTCCCTGGTCAGCGACAGGGCGGAGGACGGGGCCGCGACCGTGGCCGTCATCCAGGGCAACGTGCCGCGCTCCGGACTCGAGTTCAACGCCCAGCGGCGCGCCGTCCTGGACTACCACGCGCGGGAGACCGAGCGTCTGGCCGCCGAGGTCAAGGCGGGCAAGGTCGCGCGGCCGGACTTCGTGCTGTGGCCGGAGAACTCCTCCGACGTCGACCCCTTCGCCAACCCCGACGCCGCCGCCGTGATCGAACGCGCCGCGAAGGCCATCGGGGTGCCCGTCTCGGTCGGCGGTGTCGTCGAGCGGGGCGGCAGGCTCTACAACGAGCAGATCCTTTGGGACCCGGCCAAGGGCCCCGTCGACGCCTACGACAAGCGGCAGGTGCAGCCGTTCGGCGAGTACCTTCCGCTGCGCTCGTTGCTGAACGCCATCAACCCGAACTGGACGGCGATGGTCCGCCAGGACTTCAGCCGCGGGCACAAGCCCGGTGTGTTCACCATGGCGGGCGCCAAGGTGGGGCTGGTCACCTGCTACGAGGCGGCCTTCGACTGGACGGTGCGCTCGACCGTCACCGACGGCGCCCAGCTGATCTCGGTGCCCAGCAACAACGCGACCTTCGACCGCAGCGAGATGACCTACCAGCAGCTCGCCATGTCCCGTGTGCGGGCGGTGGAGCACAGTCGTACCGTCACCGTCCCGGTGACCAGCGGCGTCAGCGCCATCATCATGCCCGACGGGAGGGTCACCCAGCGCACGCGCATGTTCGTCGCCGACTCGCTCGTCCAGAAGGTGCCACTGCGCTCCTACACGACCCCCGCCACCCGGCTCGGCACGCTCCCCGAATTGCTCCTGGTGCTCGTCGCGGCCGGCGGCCTCGGGTGGGCGGCGGTGTCGGCGGCACGCGGCCGCAGCGACCGCCGCGTCCAGGCCGTCCGCGCCGAAGGGGCGGGAGTGACGGAACCGACCCGTTAGGGTCGGCCCATGGCTACTCCCGACTTCATCCGGACCCTCCGCGCCTCCGCCGGTCATCAGCTGCTCTGGCTCCCCGGCGTCACCGCCATCGTCTTCGACGACGACGGCAGGGTGCTGCTGGGGCGCCGGGCCGACAGCGGCCGGTGGTCGGCGATCGGCGGCATCCCGGAGCCGGGGGAGCAGCCCGCGGCCTGCGCCGTGCGCGAGGTGTACGAGGAGACGGCCGTGCGGTGCGTCGCCGAACGCGTGGTCCTCGTACAGGCCCTGGCTCCGGTGACCTACGGCAACGGCGACACCTGCCAGTTCATGGACATCACGTTCCGCTGCCGGGCCGTCGGGGGTGAAGCCCGCGTGAACGACGACGAGTCCCTGGAGGTCGGCTGGTTCCCGGTGGACTCTCTGCCGGAGCTGAACCAGTACGCCCTGCTGCGGATCAAGCAGGCCCTGTCGGATGCACCCACATGGTTCGACCCCACGAATCCACTGTGAAGTATGGGTGGTGACCATATGGGGTGGGGCACCGGCACTCCTTAGGGTCGGCACATGACCGTGCCCCACCCCCACACCACCTCAGTCGATCTCGGCGGACGCACCGCCCTCGTCACCGGCGCCGCCGGCGGTATCGGCCGCGCCTGCGCGCTGCGGCTGGCCGCCGCCGGGGCCAAGGTGAGAGCGGTCGACCGGGACGCCGTCGGCCTCGACGCCCTCGTCGGCGTGGCCCGCGACCTCGCGGGCACGGTCGAACCACACGTCCTGGACCTCACCGACCTGGACGCCGCCGAGCACGCCGCCGCCGGCACCGACATCCTCGTCAACAACGCCGGGATCCAACTGGTTCGGCCGCTCGAGGACTTCCCGCCCGACGTGTTCCACACCGTCCTGACGGTGATGCTGGAAGCCCCGTTCCGGCTCATCCGCGGAGCGCTGCCCCATATGTACGGACAGGGCTGGGGCCGTATCGTCAACATCTCGTCGGTCCACGGGCTGCGCGCCTCCGCGTACAAGGCGGCGTACGTCTCCGCCAAGCACGGGCTGGAGGGGCTCTCGAAGACCGCCGCCCTCGAAGGCGCCCCGCACGGCGTCACCTCGAACTGTGTGAACCCGGCGTACGTGCGCACCCCCCTCGTGGAGAAGCAGCTCGCCGACCAGGCACGGGCGCACGGGATCCCCGAGGAACGGGTGCTGTCCGAGGTGCTGCTCCAGGACAGCGCCGTCAAACGGCTGATCGAACCGGAGGAGGTCGCCGAGGCTGTGGCCTATCTGTGCAGCCCGCAGGCTTCCTTCATCACCGGTACGTCGCTGGTCCTGGACGGCGGCTGGACCGCCCACTGAGCAGGGACATGTCGGAAGTTGTCCACAGGCCCGGCGCCCCGGAACCTGCCGTGGGCCATTCTGGGGGCATGTCCCGCGATCACGTACAGTCCGCACAGCGCCCCGGCACCGGCGCCGAGGCGCCTTTCCTGGAGCTCCTGGCCCGGGGCGCGTCGGCCGACGCCTACGAGCAGCCGGTGCTGCTCGCCCGCGCCGAGGGCCTGCCGCCCGAGCGCATCCGCGCGCTCGAACAGGCCAAGCGGCTCGCGCTGCACGTGCGCGCCGAGATGGAAGGCAGGCGACGCCGCGAGGCGGAGCTGTCCGCGCTCTTCGAGACCGCCCACGACCTGGCCGGGCTGCGCGACCTCGACGCCGTCCTGCAGGCGATCGTCCAGCGCGCCCGTTCCCTGCTGAGCACCGACGTCGCTTACCTCACTCTGCACGACGAGGCCGCGGGCGACACTTACATGAGGGTCACCGAGGGATCGGTCGCCGCCCGCTTCCAGCAGCTCAGGCTCGGCATGGGGGAGGGACTCGGCGGGCTCGTCGCCCAGACCGCCCGCCCCTATGTGACGCCCGACTACTTCGAGGACGACCGCTTCCAGCACACCCGGACGATCGACACGGGAGTGCGCGACGAGGGGCTCGTGGCGATCCTCGGCGTGCCGCTGATGATCGGCGCACAGGTCATCGGAGTGCTGTTCGCCGCCGACCGGCGCGCCCGGGTCTTCGAGCGGGAGGAGATCGCGCTCCTCGGTTCGTTCGCGGCGCTGGCCGCCGCCGCCATCGACACCGCCAACCTCCTCACCGAGACACGTTCGGCCCTCGCCCGGCTCGCCCGTGCCAACGAGATCATCCGCGACCGCAGCGCGGTCATCGAGCGCGCCTCGGACGTCCACGACCGGCTCGCCGAACTCGTCCTGCGCGGCGGCGGCGTCCACGACGTGGCGGCAGCGGTGTCCCAGGTCCTTGACGGCACGGTCGAGTTCACCGAGGCGGACGTCGCGCCCGCCGCGCCCCTGGAGGCGTCCCGCGCCGAGGGCCACGCCGTACGGCACGAGGACGACTGGATCGCCGCCGTGACCGCCGGCGGCGAACTGCTCGGCGCGCTGGTGCTGCGCGGCCATCCGGGGCTCGACCCCGTCGACCAGCGCACCCTGGAGCGGGCGGCCATGGTCACCTCCCTGCTCCTGCTCGCCCGCCGCTCGGCCGTCGAGGCCGAACAGCGCGTCCGGGGCGAGCTGCTGGACGACCTGCTCGATGCCCGCGACCGCGATCCGCGTGTGCTGCGCGAGCGTGCCGCCCGTCTGCACGCGGACCTCGACGCCACCCATGTGGTGCTCGCCGCCCGCCTGGACGGTGCCGCCGCCGACGCCGACCAGGAAGCGGCCGCCCGCCGCCGCCTGTGGTCCGCCGCGTCCCACCTGGCGGCCACACGGCACGGACTCGCCGCCGCCCGCGACGGCGGTACGGTGCTGCTGCTGCCGCTCGAGGCGGGCTGCACGGCGACGGACCTGGCCCGCCGCACGGCCCGGCACCTCGGCACCGCGGTCCACGAACCGGTCACCGTCGGCGCCTCCGGCCCCGTCGAGGACCTCGCCGGCCACCCCGACGCCGTGGCCGCCGCATACGCGGAGGGGCAGCGTTGCCTCGACGCCCTTCGCCTGCTGGGCCGCGCCGGAGACGGGGCCGCCGCCGAGGACTTCGGCTTCCTGGGGCTCCTGCTCGCCGGGGACCGGGACATCGCCGCCTATGTCGAACGCACGATCGGCGAGGTCGTCGCCTACGACGAACGGCGCGGCACGGACCTCGTCCGCACCCTGGACGCGTACTTCGCCTGCGGGATGAGCCCGGCCCGCACCAAGGACGAACTGCACGTGCATGTGAACACGGTGGCGCAGCGCCTGGAGCGGGTGGGCCGGCTCCTCGGCGACGACTGGCAGAGCCCGGCCCGCGCCCTGGAGATACAACTGGCGCTTCGGCTGCACCGGTTGTCGTCCCGTCCCGGACGCTGAGGGGCTTAGAGGCCC
>NZ_PQSR01000125.1 GCF_002920635.1 Streptomyces sp. Ru72
GGGTGAGGACGCCGGGCCGCCACGGCAGTTGGTCGTAGGGGCCGCCCGCGTTGGGGGACTTGCCCTGGTAGAGCAACTGTAGGTTGCAGGGGTCGATGGTCATGGTCTGGTCGGGGTTGTTGCGGACCAGGTCACCGTGGCTGATGTCGTTGGTCCAGGTGGCACCGCTGTTGGCCTTGCCCGCGAAGGGGTTGGACTCGGTGGCGGCCTGCGGGGTCCACGGACCGTTCAGGCTGGAGGCCGTGAACGAGCGGAAGAAGCGCTGCTCAGTCGCACCCCGAGCCTCGACGATCATGAGGTACTGGTTCTGGCCCTGGACCTTGTAGACCTGCGGCGCCTCGAACAGGTTCTTCACCGTGTCGCTCATGACCGTCGTGTACGACGAGCCGAAGTTGCCCGGGAAGTTCCCGATCGGCATGCTCGCCCGGTAGATCTTGCCGTCGTCACCGGCGAAGAACAGGTACATGTTCTGGCCGTCACCGATCAGGGTCTGGTCGATCGGGGCGGAGTTCGGGATGCTGCCGGTGAACAGCGGCTGCGGCGCGGACCAGCCGTTGGGGTTGGTGGGGTCGCTCGACGTGCGGTAGACGAAGGGCGACGCACCCCACTGGTACGCCAGCACCCAGATGTTCTTGGGCGCGAAGTAGAACAGCGTGGGCGCCACCGCCTTCTGGCTCATCCCCGTCTGGCCGGCCGACGCCATGTCCGACCAGTTCGTGAAGGGACTGAACATCATCGAGCCGTAGCCCGATCCCGACACGTTCGATGCGTAGACCAGATGCTTGCCGTTGTACGTCACATTGGTGAAGTCCTTCAGCGAGACCCACCCGTTCGCCGGCTGCGCCAGCGGACCGGTCGACGTCCACCGGTATGTCGACGGGAGAGAACACGTGCCGCCTCCCGGCGGGGTCGGCGTCCCGGACAGGCCGGTCCACTTCTGGTTGCTGCCGCCGTTGCACGTCCAGATCTCCACCGCCGTGCCGTTGGCCGTGCCCGCACCCGTGACGTCCAGGCACAGCCCGGACTCCACGCCGACGATCGTGCCGTCGGAATTCACCCGCCACTGCTGGTTCGCACCGCCGCTGCAGGACCAGATCTGCACCCGGCTACCGGCCGCGGTGGCGTGGCCCGGCACGTCCAGGCACTTGTTGCCGTACACGGTCAGCTGGTTGCTGTCCGTCAAGGTCCACTGCTGGTTGGTCCCGCCCGAGCAGTCCCAGATCTGCAGGTACGTGCCGTCGGTCTGGCCGGCGTTCGGCACATCGAGACACCGTCCGGAACCGACACCGCGCAACGCGCCGCTGGTGGCCGCCTGAGCCGGGTCGGCGATGAGCATCGCCGCCAACGTGACCAGGGCCGCGACCGCAGCGGCAAGGACCGTGGACAGATGTCTGCGGCTGAAACTTCGTCTGCGCATGGGCACCTCGTAATCCTCGAGTGAGCGATTCCGGTCGGCCTCGTCAGAGGCGTCCGGACTGTCGATGTGGTGCGGTTCGAAGCGATCCGCGGGCACGGGGGCTGATCACACGGGGCCAGGTCCGCAGGCTGCGGTGCCTGGCCCCGGCGTTTCAGTTCTCCAGGCGCCAGTGCTGGTTGGCACCGCCCGTGCAACTCCACAGCTGGACTTTCGTCCCGTTGGCGGTTCCCTGGCCGCCGGCGTCCAGGCAGAGCGCCGACTGCACCGCTGTGATCGTGCCGTCGGGATTGATGTTCCATTGCTGGTCTGCCTGTCCGCTGCAGTCCCAGATCGCCGCCGGGGTGCCGTTGCCCGCTGCCTGGCCGACGCCCAGGCACTTGTTGCCGTAGACGACCAGTTGCTTTCCGGCGGTGTAGGTCCACCGTTGGTTGGAGCCGCCGTTGCAGTCCCACAGTTGTGCCTGGGTGCCGTTGGCCGTGGTGAAGTTGTTGATGTCGAGGCAGCGCCCCGACTGCTGGCCGACGATCTTCTGGCTGCCGGAGGGCGGGGGCGGGGGCGTGTCCGAGCCGAACTGTGTGAAGAACTGCCACACCGCTGCCGATGTCCAGGTGCGCCAGCCGTCACCGGTGGAACCGTCTATGGGACCGGGGTCGTGGCCCGCCCCGTCGAACGCGGCCCAGACGACGGGGTATCCGGACCGGCATCCGGAGTAGGCGGTGATGATGTGCGTCAGGCTGCCGTAGGCCGGCTCGGGCGGGTTCTGCGGGGTGCAGCCGTTCGCGCGGACGAAGGTGTCGCGCAGTTCCCGTCCCAGCGAGATGGGCAGCACGTTGTCCCTGATGCCGTGCAGACCCATGTAGGCGACGGGCTGGGTGCCGCCGTTGCACCCGCTGAGGTTCGCGCCGGAGTAGACCGCGACCGCGCGGAAGACCGTCGCACGGGAGCAGGCGAGGGCGTACGACATCGCGCCGCCGTAGCTGAAGCCGGCGGCGAACACCTGGGTGGTGTCGACGCACAGCCCTGATTCGATCTGGCTGACCATCGCGTCGACGAAGGCCACATCCTGGCCGCCGGAGTTGGCCCAGCCGTTGCCGATGCCCTGGGGGGCCACGAAGATCGTGCTGTTGTTCGCGTTGTCCGCCAGGCGCCTGAGGCCGTAGTAGGACCAGTTGTACCCGTCCGCTCCGCCCGAATCGACGTCGCCCGCCGTGCCGCCCCGCCAGTGGAAACCGAAGACCAGCCGGTAGGGGTGGTTGCTGTCGTAGCCGGCAGGAACCCGCAGTATGTAACTGCGGGTCTGGCCGCCGCTCTGGATCGTGTGTGTGCCACTCGTCAGCGTGGGGGCCTTGCCGCAGCCGGCGGTCGCCTGGAGGGCGCCGGTGGCCGTGGCCGACGCGGGCGCGCCGGGGCCGCTGCTGAAGGAGGTGCCCGCAGCTGCCAGGACGAGAAGTACCGCGGCCGCGAAGGCCATTAAGAGCGGTTTGCGTTTCATACACTCCTTCTTTCGTGGTGGGGAGATGACAGGGAGGGTCGGTCGCGGGTCGGTTCAGACGCGGTGATGGTCCATTCGTTGTTGGTGCTGGAGTTCGGCGTCCACATCACCGTGGTGGAGCCGACCGTGGTGATCCCCAGCTTCAGCCCCAGCGAGTGCACGTAGTCCGCGGTGCCCTTGACGCTGTCGGGGAACTTGGCCGGGTCCGGGACCAGGTGGCCGCCCGAATCGCGGCTGTGAGTCATCCAGCAGTCGTCGATGTTGACGTACGAGTAGCCCGCCGCCTGCATGCCGTTGGTGTGCATCGCCTGCGCGGTGGACTTGATCAGCGACTCGGAGACATTGCAGCCGTACGCGTTCCAGTCGTTGAATCCCATCTGCGGGGTCAGCGCGAGCCCGTTGCCGAGCGCGGCGGCGGGCTGCGCCGTGCCGAGGGAGAGGAGGGGGACGGTCACAGCGAGCAGCACGGCCGAGAACGTGAACGCCAAGATCCGGCGCAGGGACAGCAGCGGGGGCGGTGGCCGAAGCCCCCTGGCTCTCGCAGTGGTCATGGGCATAGGTCATCGACTCCTGGGCCTAGGTGCGGGAAAGCACGGGCAGGACGGGGGACAGCTCGCGTTGCGGTCCCTCGGCACCTGCGGGAGGACCACCGCCTCCCGCAGTGCTGAAGGGAGGTCAGCGGTAGTCGGCCGCAGTGACGTTGGCCTGCACCGCGTTGTCGGTCGCGTCGGAGGGGTAGCCGGCGACGATGGCTCCTTCGTAGAAGGTGCCGGCGCTCAGGTTGGCGCCGCCGCCGGGCTTGCAGCAGTCGCCGCCGCTGCCCAGGACGATGGCTCCCTGCTTCTTCATGGGGCTGTATCCGCCGGGGAGAGCGCCGTCCCAGAGGGTGGTCAGGCCGCCGGACTGGGCGTTGCCGCCCTTGAGGGCGAACCTCGACGTGCCGTTGTTCTTCTGCATCGCGGTGACGAACTTGTTCTCAAACGCCCGCTGGTTGGTGTTCCAGGACTGGCTGCCGCCGGAGTACAGGCCCCATTCGAGATCGGCCTGCACCCAGGGACCGCTTCCCGAGCAGCCGCCGAACCAGCACTGGGTACCGAAGTTGATCGCGTCCATGGCTCCGGCGGCGTCGGCCTTCCGGGTCGTCTCGCTGTTGCCGTAGTCGAAGCAGCAGCCGTTGTTGACGTGGGTGCCGCTGGTCACCATGTACGCCCCTTCGGGTGCGGCACCGGTCGGCACGCCCGTCAGGTGGCCGTCCCGCCAGTAGCTGTTCCCGGGGTTGATGTAGAGCGAGTACGCCTTGGTGCCCCCGGCTGTCAGCGACTCGGAGGTCGCCTTCGCGGGGCTGCTCTGACTCGATCCGGGGACCTGGGCCGATCCCTGGTACCACAGGTCGTTGCCGTGCCCGGACTGGTCGCGGACGGCCGTGATCACGCACGAGGTGCCCGCGCAGAACGAGTCCTGGGCCGCCGCGTCCGCGAAGCCGCCGGGCGCCAGCACGCCGATGTCCCGGGTCGCGTTGTCCGAGGAGCGCCTGACCTGGTAGAGGGAGCCGTTGTACGAACGGTAGAGCGCCCGCACCGTGCTGTGCGCGGCCACGCACGGCGTACCGCCCGCCGCGTAGAGGTCGCACGGGCCCGATCCGCTGGGCGGAGGCGGAGGTGCCGGCGTGCTCCACTTCTGGTTGCTCCGGCCGTTGCAGGTCCACAGGATGACCGCGGTGCCGTTGGCCGTGGCCGCCCCGTCGACGTCCAGGCAGAATCCGGATGCGACAGCGGTGACGGACCCGTCGGGGTTCTGCCGCCACACCTGGGTCGGTCGCCCGTCGCACGGCCGGATGACCACCGGGGCCCCGGGAGCCGTCCGGTTGTCGTAGGCGTCCACGCACCGGGTGCCGTTCATCGTCCTCAGCTCGCCCGCCGAGGTGAACTCGAACGCCTGATTGGGCTGTTCGTTGCAGTCCCAGATCTCCAACGCCGTGCCCGACGTGTCGACGTTGCCCTTGACGTCCAGACACCGCCCCGACGCCGAGCTCACCAAGGGGGCCGCCGGCGCCGGTGCCGACCATGTCGGGGCTGTCGTCAGCATCACGGCCAGCAGTGCCATCACGCATACGGCGGCGGCCACCGGTAAGCGGGGTGTCCGGGCCGCGGGGCTCCGGGGCGAAACAGATGAAGGCTGCATTCTGTTCCTCGAATATGTGGGGGAAGGGGACAGAGAGTGGCGTGCCTGCCCGAAGGGGTTCAGAACGAGCGCCGACCCTCCCGTCAGAGCGCTCGGGAGCAGCCACAGAGAACCCTCAGACATCCCATGTTCCATAGTGATCCCACGCGCCTGACACCCTGTCAATAGACGTGTCTCGCCGATTCAGCTCCCGATACATCCCATGTTTTACCCCGGTCGGCCGGTCACAACGGCACCCGAAACCCGCGTCCGGCGACGGGCGCCGTGCCGGGCGCGGGTGTTCGTTCGGCTACTCGGAAGCGATCCGGGGCAGGAGCGCGCGCCGGACGCCTGTCACCTCACCTGAGGTTCCAGTGCTGGTTGGCGCCGCCGTTGGAGTCCCAGATCTGGACGGGCGTCCCGTTGGCACTCTGCCCGGCGGGAACCTCCAGCGCCCGCCCGGAAGCGACGTTGGTCAAGGTGTAGGAACCGTCGCCGTTCCGGCTCGCCCGCCAGTGCTGGTTCGCACCACCGTTGGCGTCCCAGATCTCCATCCGTGTGCCGTTGCCCGTCTGCCCACCCGGCTCGTCCAGGACCCGCCCGCTGCCGACATTGGTCAGCGTGTACGAACCATCACCGTTCTGACTCGCCCGCCACTGCTGGTTCGCAGCACCCCCGTTGGCGTCCCAGACCTGCAAAGGCGTGCCGTTCCCCGTCTGTCCGGCCGGAACGTCCAGCACCCGGCCGACAGCGACATTGCCCAGCGAGTACACCGCGCCCGAGACGATGCCTCCCGAGTTGCCCGTACTGCCGCCCAGCGCGGACAGGACCGCGTCGTAGGCCGGCTTCTTGTTGCCGTTGCGGTCGAACAGCAGAGGATTGTCGCCGCTGCGCCACGAGTCGCTGTCCCTGATCCCCCACACGGTGATGCCGGTGCATCGGGCGACGTTCATGCATGCCTGGACGGTGTTGGCGTAGGCCGTCGGCGACGCCTGGGCGATGTCGAGTTCGGTGATCTGGACGTCCACGCCGAGGGCGGCGAAGTTGGCCAGGGTGGTCCGGAAACTCGACGGCGGACCGCCGACGCCGAAGTGGCTCTGGAAGCCGACGCAGTCGATGGGCACACCACGCGACTTGAAGTCGCGCACCATGGTGTAGACGCCCTGGGTCTTCGCGTCGGTCCAGTTCTCGATGTTGTAGTCGTTGTAGCAGAGCTTGGCCGAGGGGTCGGCGGCCCGGGCGGTGCGGAAGGCCTCCTCAATGAAGCCGTTGCCCAGCACGTTCTGGAAGACCGAGCTGCGGTGCTGGGAGGAGCCGTCGGCGAAGGCTTCGTTGACCACGTCCCAGGCGTAGATCTTGCCTTTGAAGTGGCTCATCTCGGTGGTGATGTGGTTGTTCATCACGCTGCGCAGCGTGTTCGGGTCGGTGATGGAGTTGACCCAGCCGGGCAGCTGCGAGTGCCACACCAGGGTGTGGCCGCGCATCCGCTGCCCGTGCGCGGTGGCGTGGCCGACGATCTGGTCGGCCGGACCGAAGTTGAAGTTGCCGCGGGAGGGTTCGGTGGTGTCCCACTTCATCTCGTTCTCCGGGGTGATCATGTTGAACTCCCGGTCGAGAATCGTGGAGTACGTCGAGTCGCCGAGCTTGCCGGCAGCCACGGCCGTGCCGAAATAACGGCCGCTGCCGGCCGCTGCCGCGCCCAGCGTGCCGGAAGCGGCATGGGCGGCGGGGGATGCCGTCCCGGTCAGGGCCAGTACCGTGCCGGCTGTCAGTCCGGTGGCCAAGGCCAGGGCCTTGCGGAGGCGGAGCTGCTCGTTGCGCCAGAGCATGAAGGATCATCCTCCTTGTGTGGGGGTGGGACACCGATCACGAGACGGTGCTGCGGTGGGGTCGGGTCACGGAGTTCAGGTGGGTGGGCGGACGAGCCCGCGAGCGGTCAGCGGGGGGTGAAGTCCTGGTTGCTGCCGGCCGTGTTCTTGCAGGGCCATTGGTCGAGCTGCAGGCCAAGAGTGCTGCCGCCGCCGTAGACGTCCAGGCACAGGCCGCTGTTCTTGTTCCGGAAGGCGTAGGAGCCGTCGGACTGCTGCACCGGCAGCCACAGAGCGCCGGCCGCTCCGTCCGGGGCCTGCTGCACGATGTCGGGCGTGCCGGCGGTCGTGGAGCCGCCCGACACCGCCACGACCAGTCCGGAGTTCTGCGCCCGCAGCTGCCCGTAACCGCCCGAGACCGGCACGAACTGAAACTGCTGGTTGCTCTGCCCGTTGCAGGTCCACTGGTCGATCGCGGCGCCCGCGCTGCCGGAGTTGCCGTACACGTCCAGGCACAGGCCGTCGCCGCCGATCACCAGCTGGTGGTAGCCGCTGGGGAAGCCGTCGCCACCGCCGCCCGGCGGCTGGATGCCCGCCTGCTGGATGACCTGCTGGGCGTCCTGCGGCCAGTTGGTGCCGCTGACCTGGACGTTGCCGGTGAGGACGTTGTTGTGCGGAGGACCGGTGGCCACGTACGTGTTGCCGCCGTTGTACCAGTTGCCGGAGAAGGTGCTGTCGTCGGTGTGGTTGTTCCCGTTGGCATTGGTCAAAGCCCAGTTACCGGCGTCCTGCACCACGTTGTGGGACACCGTCAGGTACCGGGAGCCCTCGTCGAGGTACAGCGCGGTGGTGTGCCTGTTGCCGTACATGTAGTTGTCGGAGATCACCGAGCCGGGGTTCGCGGACAGGCTGTAGATGCTGCCGCCGTCGAACATCGCGTTCTTGGTGTCGAAGACCAGGTTGTGGGAGACGGTGTTGTTCTTCAGCGTCGTCGGAGTGCTGTAGACGGGCTGGTAGGTGTACGTGCCCCGGTTGACGTAGTCCTGGCTGCCGCCCGGGTCGTTGATGCCCCAGCCCCAGCCGATGTCGATCCCGTCGTAGGGCAGGTGGTCGCACTGGTTGTGGGTGATCGTCGCGTTCGTGACGTAGGTGGACAGGATGGCCGCGGTCTCTTTGTAGTCGGTGCCGACCCCGCTGACCCGGTTGTCGCTGATCACGATGTTCTGGTTGGTCATCCGAGGGTCACTCGGGTGGTGCGCGTCCGGTTGGATCCCGCCGACCTGGATGCCGCTGCCGGCGATGTCGGTGAACGTGTTGCCGGTGACGGTGATGTCGCCCGCACCGAGTCCGGTGCCCGAGGCCGTGGCGACACCGTCGTTGCCCACACCGAGCCCGGCCTGCCCGAGCTCGGAGAAGGTGTCACCGGAGAAGGTGATACCGGTGGCGGCGGAGACCTGCACGGCCGCGGGCATCTGCGCCCAGTGGTTACGGGTGGCCTCGAACTGCGTGCACCCCGACTTGCAGGTGGTCAGCCAGTCGGCGGGCATCGCGTAGGCCCCGGTGATGTGAGCGCCGCTCTGCTGGTCCGCGTAGCCGTCCGGTCCGCTCGGGCCGAGCCAGGAGGTTCCCGTGAACCGGATGCCGGTGAACGCGAGGCCGGTGGCCGGTGAGCCGTAGCTGCCGCTGATGTCGAGCAGGCTGCGCAGCCGGGGCAGTTCGATGTCGAGGCTGCTCGGGTTCTGCCCCGGCTGGGCCCGGTAGTACAGGTCGCCGGTGGACGAGTCGAGATACCACTGTCCGGCCTGCCGCAGGAACGCGTAGTTGTTCTCGAGGTACATCGTCCCGCCGGCGAACGGCGCGTTGATGGTGTCGTAGCCCCAGGAGTTGTTGTTCCACGCGGGCTGCCGCATGGTGATGGTTCTGCCGCTGATCGACTGGACCGGCGCATAGCGGTCGGTGAAGGAGTTGACGCTCTCGACTTCCATGTGGTTCTGGTCCGAGAGGCCGGCCAGGTAGTCGAGGGAGGAGTCGGTGACGGTCAGGCCGGTCCGGGTGAAGGCGAAGCCGGAGCGGGGCACCTGGATCGCCGCCCGCGGTGCCTCCGTGCCGTTCACGTACAACTGGCGCGTGGTCACGCCCGCGCCGACGTGGGCCGACCAGATACCGTTCGCCTGATCATGTACCTGCCAACCTGGGACGCGCTGGGCGCCGGTCACGACCGGGTGCTGCCCCGGCACGGCCTGGTAGGTGATGGTGTGGCCGTTCTGGCCTCCGTCGCCGGAACCGAAGGCCAGCGGCTTGGACAGCCGGTAGGTGCCACCGGCCAGGTAGACCACGACGTCCGAATCGGCCGAGAGCCGGTGCGCGGGCTGCTGCGCCTGGTCGATGGTGGCGAACGGCTGCTCGGCGGTGCCGTTCCCGCCGGGAGCCGCATCCGGCGCCACATACAGGACGGCGGCCGCCGTTTGGTGCTCGGCCGGTACCGCGTCGGCGACCCCGGCCGTGGCCGGGCTGCCGGCCAGTAGGGCGAGCAGAGCTGCGGGGGCGGCCCACAGACCGCGGAGCGCTCTGGCTCTGGACATGGTCATCCTCCGGTGGTGGCGCGTGTGGGTCGGTGGTGGCGGTGCCGTGCGGCGTTTCCTGCCGTCCGAGTCGTCTGCATGACGCGTCCGCCGGGAGCCGGCGGATGCCCGTGTGGTGGTGAGTGACTCGTGGCCGGCGGTGAGCCGGCCACGGGCCGGAGCCGTTCACGTCAGCCGAGGCTCCATTGCTGGTTGGATCCACCGTTGCACGGCCAGAGTTCGGCCAGGGCGCCGTCGGCCGTGGAAGCCCCGGTGACGTCGAGGCAGAGCCCGGACTGGATGCCGGTGACGGTGCCGTCCGCGTTCAGCTGCCACTGCTGGTTGGCGCCGCCGTTGCACGGCCAGGTCTCCACCTTGGTGCCGGCGGAGGTCTGGTTGTCGTACGCGTCCAGGCACATCTGGCTGCTGCCGCTGTAGACGGTCAGCTGGCCCGAGGACGTGCGGGTCCAGATCTGGTTGGCACCGCCGCTGCAGTCCCAGATCTGCAGCTGTGTCCCGGCCGTCGTGGACGAGTTCGGCACGTCCAGGCACTTGCCCGCGCCCACCGCGTGCAGCGCACCGGTGCTCGTCCCGCCGGAGGCGTTGCTGTATCCGGCCGCGGTGATGTTGGCCTGGACCGCGTTCTCCGTGGCGTCCGACGGGTAGCCGGAGGTCATCACGCCTTCGTAGAAGGTGCCTTGGGCGCCCTTGCTGTTGTCGCCGCCGATGCCCAGGATGATCGCACCCTGCTTCCGCATCGGGTTGTAGCCCGGGACGCCTGGACGCACCCCGTCGTAGAAGGTGGACAGGCCGCCGGACTGCGCGTTGCCCCCACGGATCGCCCAGTGGTTGGGGCCGCCCTTGATGATGGCGGTCGTGTACCGGTGGTTGATGGTGGGGTCGTTCGCGTTGTAGTGCTGGTTCACCCCGGAGAACAGGCCGTTCTCCAGATCGGCCATGATCCAGGGTCCGTTGCCCGAACCGTAGCCCCAGACCTTGATGTTGCCGAAGTAGATGGCCTCCATGGTGCCGTTGCCGTCGTCGTTGCTGTCCGTCTCGGCGTTGCCGTAGTCGAAGCAGCAGCCGCCGTTGTAGTGCGTCCCGTCGAAGATCGCGTACATGCCCTCGGGGTTGTCCCCGGTCGCGATGCCGTTGGTGTGGTTGTTGCGGTAGCCCGTGCCGGGCGCCACGAAGACGCCGTAGGCCTTGTGACCGCCCACCATGGTGGGCGCGGCGGTCGCGTTCGCGAGGTTGTCGGGACCGCCCGCGGCACCGCCCCCGGGCGCCTGGGTGAGGTTGTTGCCGCGGCCGGACTGGTCGTAGATGATCGTGATCAGGCAGGTCGTTGACGAGCAGAACGAGTCCTGGGCGGCGGCGTCGGCGTACCCGCCCGCGCTCAGCACGCCGATGTTCCGGGTGGTGTTGTCCGAGGCGCGCCGGACCTGGTAGAGCGGCCCGTTGTACGAGGCGTACAGCGCTCGGGTCGTGCTGTGCGCCGCCACACAGGGCGTGCCGCCTGCCGCATAGATGTCGCACGGCCCGGACGCGGCCGCCCGGGCCGTGCCGGCCGTGGCCGTGGCGCCGACCAGAGCCCCGGCGACGAGTGCGGCTGCGGCCCCGGCCCGGGCGAACGTCTTGGAACGAGAGCGGGGCGAGCGCGGCGGCGGAACGTGCGCCTGGTCCGGCACGCCGGGCCTGCCGCGGTGCCGTACCGCCGCGAGTAACCGTCGGACGCCAGCGCGCCCGGACGGCAGGGGGGGTCCTGTACGTATGGCTCTCATCCGATCTCCCTACCGTGCCGACGCAACCCGATCGGGCTGTGTTGGTGGCGCTGACGATCCGGAAGCGTTTGAAGGTGTCGCTTCGCAGCGAGATTGCAGAGAGGTTTCGGGGGGAGACGGTGCTCCCGGTTTCGCGGGGCTGTCAAGGGTCCGGAGCCCACTGGTGCGAACGTTGTCGCGGAATCGATTCGAAGGCTGATTCCTGCGGTTCGGAAGCTCTCGGCGTGCTCGAAAGTTGCGGCGCGGCGGCAGACGGACGGCGGCGTTACCGCCCGTTGCGCCGGTGTGGTGGGCCGCACGGGTGTGCCACGACCAGGCCCGGATCATCCGGGTGATCCACCGTCATGCCGGTGAGCAGCAAGGCAGCTGGCGAACCCGGACGACTGAGGGCCGGTACCCATGGCACTGACCCAAGCGACGGAGCCTCGGCTCGCGCACCGGCTCCGCATTCCCCGCGCGGCACACCGTTGACCCGAACCACCCCCGGTCGTAGCATCCCGTCGAAGCGCTTGCGTGGAATCGATTCGCTCCACGCCTTCCCGCACTACGTGAGACGCGGAACGCATGGCGGCTCCGGCAGTGCGACGCCGTTCCTCGCAAACTCACGGCCCCCGGTCGTCCTGCGTCCTTCGTCCGCCCGGCCGGCCGCGCCGCAGCCGTCTGCGTGGCGCAGCCGGGGACCTGGCGCTCGCCCAGCGCCATCCATGACCAGTCCCTCGGGACGGCTGCAACGCTGTGCGCGTGGCTCACCGCCGCGGACTCATGGTCCTGAGCGATGCCGAGTTCTGGAGGATCCGTACGCCCTGGCGTTCCCGCACCGGGCCGTCGGCGATGCCCTGTTGCACAGGTCGGTCTCGCCAGAGTGCGGCGAGACCGAACGGCGTCTCCCCCGCCCGTCAGTATCCTTGCGGCCTGAGTGCGGCCATGAGGAGTTTCATGAACATCGGGGAGATAGCTCGGCGCGCGGGGGTGTCGCGCAGCACGGTGTCGTACGCGCTCAGCGGCAAACGCCCCGTCGCCACCAGCACGCGCAGACGTATCCAAGACGTGATCAACGAATTGGGATATCGCCCCAACGCAACCGCGAGGGCCCTCAAGGAGGGCCGGACCCGGACCATCGGTCTGGTCATCCCGCCGGCCGGCAACAGGCTCACCCACATGCAACTGGACTTCGTCGCCAGCGTGGTCGACGCCGCAGCCCGGGTCGACCTGGATGTGCTGCTGTCCCCCTCCGACGGGGAACACGAGCGTTCCTTCGAGCGGTTGGTCTCGGAGAACCGCGTGGACGGCGTCATTCTGATGGAGATCCGCCTGGAGGACCCTCGTGCGGGGCGCCTCCAGAAAGTCGGGCTGCCCTTCGTCGGGATCGGGCACACGGCCGGCGACCACCAGATGTCCTGGATCGATGTCGATTACGCCGGCCTCGTCCAGCACTGCGTGCGGCACCTCGCCGATCTCGGGCACCGCCGGGTGGCTCTGGTCACTCGTTCCCCGGAACTCATCTCGGCCGGTTATGGCCCCGCGCACAGGGCCAGGGAGGGTTTCGAAGCGGCCGTGGCCGAACGCGGCCTCGAGGGCGTCGAAGTGCCGTGCGGGGATGACGCCCGCTCCGGTCAGGAATGCGCCGAGGCGCTCCTGCACAGCCATCCGGACGTCACCGCTGTCACCACCATCAACGAGGCCGCGCTGCCCGGGATCCAGCGCGCGCTGGTGGACGCCGGCCTCCAAGTGCCGTACGACTTCTCCATCACCGGTGTGGTGGCCAGGACGTGGGCCGAGGACTTCCGTCCGCCGCTCACCGCAGCGGACGTACCGGCCCTGGAAATGGGCGAGAAGGCCGTTTCCCTGCTCGTGGAACGCATCGCGGCGCCGGAAACACCGCCTCGGCACATCCTGTTGACCCCCCCGATCTCGTTGCGTTCCAGCACGGCCGCCGTACCCACCGGCGGGCCGGCAGGGCACAACCGCACGGCGCGCTGAGCCGGGCGGTCGGCGATCGCGGCCACGCGACGGCCCTGGCCGCACGGCGGTTGCGGCATCTCCGCGCCCCCTGACCCACCGGCCGGCGGATCGCCCTCGCGCAGCGCCATCAGAAGTGCCGGTGGTGCACCGCCTCTTGACAGCCTTCCCAGAGCGCAACACGATACCGGCCACACACCAACAGCTCTCAGTCCCCTGGGAGCGCTTCCGATGGGAGCGCTCCCAAGATCCGGCCTCCGGCCCTTCGGGGCGCGTCCCCGCCGGAGCCCGTCGGCCCACCGGGGGCTCGTACCACCGCACTTCCTCAGCTCGGTCGCACGCTCGGGACGAGAGCGTGCGACGCGTCCCTGCCAGGAAACCGAGGTACAGTCATGCGCCGCAGACTCCGCGCCCTCGTGGCGGCGTTCTCCGCTCTGCCGCTGGCGCTCGCCGTCGCACCGTCCGCCCACGCTGCCGACCCGACCACCATGACGAGCGGGTTCTATGTGGACCCCGACTCCAGCGTGAAGCGGTGGGTCGTCGCCAACCCCGGCGACGGCCGGACGTCCGCGATAAACGCCTCCATCGCCAACACCCCGATGGCACACTGGTTCGGCTCCTGGAGCGGCACGATCGGCACCGCCACCGGTGCGTACGTGGGAGCGGCGGACAGTCAGGACAGGCTGCCCATCCTCGTCGCGTACAACATCTACAACCGGGACTACTGCGGCGGGCACTCCGCCGGCGGAGCCGCGTCGCCGTCCGCCTACGCGAGCTGGATCGCCCAGTTCGCCGGCGGTATCGCGGGCCGCCCGGCCATCGTCCTCCTCGAACCGGACTCCCTCGCGGACTACGGCTGCATGACCCAGGCTCAGATCGCCGAGCGCCAAGGCATGATCACCGGTGCCCTCACGCAGTTCAACCGCCAGGCGCCCAACACCTGGGTCTATCTGGACGCCGGCAACCCGAACTGGGCGAGCCCGGCGACCATGGCCCAGCGCCTCCACGATGCCGGCCTCCGACAGGCCCACGGCTTCTCGCTCAACATCTCCAACTACTACACCACGGCCGAGAACATCGCCTACGGCAACGCCGTCAACAGCGAACTGAGCGCCCGCTACGGCTACACCAAGCCGTTCGTCGTGGACACCAGCCGCAACGGCAACGGCTCCAACGGCCAGTGGTGCAACCCCCCGGGCCGCCGCATCGGCACCCCCACCCAGAAGGGCGGAGGCGCCGAGATGCTCCTGTGGATCAAGACTCCGGGCGAGTCCGACGGCAACTGCGGCGTCGGATCCGGCTCCTCGGCCGGTCAGTTCCTCCCCGAGGTCGCCTACAAGATGATCTACGGCTACTGACCCCGGACCGCCGTGGCCCGGTACGTTTCTGCCCCGCGACCGGGCCACGGGCACCGCCGCAGTCAGCCCGGCCGGGTCCGCCGCTCACCGCCTTGCGCGGAGGCGGTCGACAGCTCGCCTCGGCGGCAGACGCTCCCCATCAACCCGCACCCAGGAGCAGACATGAAACCACGCAGCCCACGACGCCGCGCCGCTGCCGTCACAGCGGCGCTCACCGCCTGCGCCGCCCTTACCGCGACGCAGGCGCAGGCGCAGGCCACACCCGCGCAGGAGGCGATCACCCCGGCCACGAAGTTCTACGTGGACCCGCACAGCAAGGCCGCGAAACAGGCCCTTGTCGACTTCGCGAACGGAGACGTCGAGAACGCCGCGAACATGGCCAGACTCGCGAGCTGGCCGCAGGCCGAATGGTTCACCGAGGGCACACCCGACGAGGTGCGCGTCAAGGTGAACAGGCTTGTCCGCCGGGCGCGGGCCGTGGACCGGACCCCCGTCCTGGTCGCCTACGACGTACCCGGCCGGGACTGCTCCCAGTACTCCAGCGGCGGAGCCGCATCCTCCGCCGCCTACCGCACGTGGATCGACGCCTTCGCCGCCGGCGTCGGCGACGACAAGGCGGTGGTCGTCGTCGAACCCGACGGCGTGGCCAACCTTCCCAAGGACTGCGGGCCCACCACCGACCCGACCGGCGAACTCACGGCCGCCCGCCTCGCCGACCTCGCGTACGCCGTGAAGACCCTGAAGGCCCGGCCCCGCACCACGGTCTACCTGGACGCCGGCAACGTCCAGTGGCGATCCGTCGGGGACATCGCGCAGCGACTGCAGGACGCCGGGGTCCAGTACGGCGACGGCTTCTCCCTGAACGTGTCCAACAACCACCCCACCGACCACAACGCCAGATACGGCACCTGGGTCGCCAAGTGCATCTGGTTCGCCACCGAAGGACCCGAGCAGGCACGCGGCCACACCGACTGGTGCGCCAGCCAGTACTACTCGTCGGCCGCCCCCAACGACGGCGCCCCCGGCAACGCCGTCTCCCCCGCGGACCCCACCACCTGGCGGTGGACCGACGCCTGGTTCGACCAGAACGTGGGCACCCCGCCGGCCGACGAGCTGCATCACTTCGTGATCGACACCAGCCGCAACGGTCGGGGCGCCTGGACCCCGGCGCCGGGCAAGTACAGCGGGGACCCGGAGACCTGGTGCAACGCGCCTGGCCGCGGTCTCGGCCCGCGCCCCACCGCCGACACCGGCGTCCCGCTCGTCGACGCCTACCTGTGGGTGAAGATCCCCGGTGAGTCCGACGGCAGCTGCACGCGCAACACCGGCGGCACGATCGACCCCGAGTACGGCATCGTCGACCCTCCCGCCGGCACCTGGTGGCCCGACCAGGCCCACGCACTGGCCCGCAACGCGGTACCGCGCCTGACGTTCAACCGCTGAGCCCGGCGGCTCGTGCAGGCCGGCCTCAAGGACGGACTTCCGTCACACGCGCGGGTCCGTCCACGGTCAGCCTTCGCCCACAAGGTCGAGGTCGTCACGAGATGCCACCGGGGTGATCTCCGGAACGGGCCACTCGCGGTGCAGCGGCGGGGACACATCCCGCCACCAGGGGTGCGTGGGGAGGTCGCCGGCGGGCTCGAAGGGCTGGCCCGGAACTGGGACTGCGACCGCCTGACCGACTGCACCGGCCGCGGCCTTCGTCCACTCACCGGGCTCCGCCCACGCGTGGGGGGCGAGGTTGAAGGTGGCCCAGTGGATGGGCAGCAGCACACCGCGCGGCTCGCCGCCCTGGAGGTCGAGGTGGGCGCGCGTGCCCTCCTCGGGGGTCATGTGGATGTCCGGCCAGAAATCGGAGTACGCGCCGATCTGGATCATCGTGGCGTCGAACGGGCCGTGTGCCGCGCCGATGTCCTTGAAGCCCTCGAAGTAGCCGGTGTCGCCGCTGTGGTAGACGCGGTGCTCGTCGCCCGCGACGGACCACGACGCCCACAGCGTGTGCTGCCCGTTGCGCAGGCCGCGGCCGCAGAAGTGGCGGGCCGGGGTGGCGGTCAGCGTGAGGCCGCCGACCCGCGTGGACTCGTGCCAGTCCAGCTCGCGCAGCCGGTCCGGGGACACACCCCAGTGCTCCAGGTGGGCGCCGACGCCGAGCGGTATCGCGAACAGGGTGTCCGTGCCGGCCAGGGCCTTGATGGTGGGCAGGTCGAGGTGGTCGTAGTGGTCGTGGGAGATGACGACGACATCGACGGGGCCGAGCGCGGCCAGCGGCAACGGAACCTGGTGGAGCCTCTTGGGCCCGGCGAAGTCGAACGGCGAACAGCGCTGCCCCCACACCGGGTCGAACAGCACCCGGTGCCCGTCGATCTCCGCGAGCACGCTGGAGTGACCCATCCAGGTCAGCCGCAGCCCGCTCGCCGGGGGCCTGGCCAGGTCGGCGTAGGTCGTCGGGTGCACGGGGATCGGACCGGCCGGGGCACGGCGGGCGCGGTCCTCCTTGCGGAAGTACATCTTCGCCAGCTCCAGCGCGGACCCGCCCGAGGGACGGGTCCGGGTGCCCTCCGGGTTCACGAAGGCGCCGTCCGCGAAGTGCGGTGACCTGCGGATGCGCGCCAGGCGCTCCCCGCTGGGATCCACGCCGAAGGCGGTGGGTCGCAGCGCGCGGAGCCCGGAGCTCAGGGGACCGAAACCGGTCACGGCACCTCCAGTGGAGTGGGTGAGGTCCTCATTATGGTCGGCCCGTACGACAGTGCCGGGTCGGCCGTGTCACACGGCGGCGTCCGTCGGGGACGCCGTTCGCCGCCCGGGCCGGATGTCACATCCGTGCGCGCCGGTCCGTCGTACCCCTGTGGGCGCTCACCACGGAGCGCCCGGGAACGACGCACTGGAGGTGCCCCATGGCCCGTATCTCCCTAACCCCGCGCCGCACGCTCTTCTTCCGCCTCATGGAGTGGTATTCGAAGCGGACGTACGGAAAGGTCCTCGACCCCGGCAGGGCGCTCGCCCACCAGCCGCGCGTGCTGTGGAGCGATCTGCGGTTCGAGCAGTCGGTGGCGAAGTGGAACAAGCTGGACCCGGACCTGAAGGCGCTGGCCGAGATGGCGTCGTCCGCGGCGATCGGCTGCGCCTGGTGCATGGACTTCGGCTACTGGGTGAGCCGGGAGCGCGGTATGGCCCGCGAGAAGCTGGTCGACGTGGCGCGCTGGCGCGACAGCGACGTGTACACGGAGCTGGAGCGCGATGTCCTGGAGTACGCCGAGGCGATGACGGCCACCCCGCCCGCCGTCGACGACGCCCTCGCGGCACGGCTCCTGGGACGGCTGGGCGAGCCCGCCTTCGTCGAGCTGACGGCGATGGTCGCGGTGGAGAACCTGCGTTCGCGCATCAACGCCGCGCTCGGACTGACGAGCCAGGGCTTCAAGGACTCCTGCGACCTGCCGCCGGTGGAACGGCGGACGACCACCGTGCGCTGACGGTCACTCGGAGGGCGCGCGGTTCCGGGCCCCGACGACCGCGGTGCCGACCTTCCACAGGCGGGCGACTCCGTCGAGGCTTCCGTGGGCGGGTGTCCGACGGACCGTACGAGCGGTCCCGGCCCTCCGGGACCGTGCCGCTCAGTTCCTGAGGCGCCTCAGGTCCTCGACCGCGGACCGCGGCGGCGAGCGCCTCGACGTCGTAGTCGGAGAGCTCGCCGTTCGCCGCCGAGATCGTCGGCGCGGGCATCGACCACGCGGACGCCCCGGTCGCGGCCACCGGCGGCGGGGCGCCGTCCGGGACCCCGGGCTGCCGCCCTCGGACCCCGGCCCGGGCTCCACCCCCAGACCCCCGGGCGGGCTGAATGCTGCCGACCGGTGCAGCCGGTGCGGAGACATCAGCCCATCCGGCGTTCGAGGAGAGGAGGCCCGGACCTCACACCGCCTGCGCGATCCGCACCCTGATGTCGTCCGGCGACAGCGTCCCCTTGGCCACCACCCGGTCTCCCGACGACTCTCCGCGCAGCCGCCGCCCGATCCACGGCACCAGGTACTCGCGTGCCCAGTGGATGTCGTCGCGCCGTACCTCGAAGGTGCCGCGCGGCGGCAGGGGCGGCCAGGGCTGGTCCGGGTCGGCCGGTACCTCCATGCCGAGAACCTGGCCGGCCCGCAGGGCGACGCGGGTGTGGCCCTCGGGCGAGAGGTGGAGACGGTCGTCGTCCCAGGCGCGCCGGTCCTGCACGGACTTGAGCGACCACAGGTCGAGGACCGGGCAGCCGTACCGGTCCGCGATCGCCCGTACATGGCCGTTGTAGGTGGCGATCTTGCCGCGCAGGTGCTTGAGCACCGGTACGCCCCGTGTGTCGAACCCGGTGGTCACCATCACCGTGCCGACGGCGGACGTCAGGACCGCGACGGCCCGCTCGAACCGCTCGGCGACGTCGTCGGGGTCGGTGCCCGGCCGGATGATGTCGTTGCCGCCCGCGCAGAACGAGACCAGGTCCGGAGCCAGTTCGACGGCCTTGGGGACCTGGTCCTCGACGATCTGGTCGAGCAGTTTGCCGCGCACGGCGAGGTTCGTGTACCGGAAGTATCCCTCGGGCCGCCGGTCGGCGAGGAGGACCGCGAACCGGTCGGCCCAGCCGACGAACTGCCCGTCGGGCCCCGGGTCGCCGACACCCTCGGTGAAGCTGTCCCCCACCGCCACGTACGACCCGATCACTGATCTGTTGTCATTCTTCGAATCGTCTGCCACATCGGTCCATGATTCACCTTGGGGTGTGAGCTACGCGACCGTAGGAAAAGGTTGACGGATGGTGAGATAAACCACTCGCCGCGTCTGAGCCGATCAGGAATAGGTCTCTGACCAGGGGTGTTGGACCAGCCTTCGGACACTGAACCCGGTCGGCACACGGCCCCCGAAGCCGTGTCCGCAAGTTCGCATCCTGCCGGGGCACCTTGTATGAGGTGCCCATAGACCCCGTCACCAGCGGTTCAGCCGAGTGCGGGTTCTTCGCGTATGTGCAGGCGGATGCCGCCGAAAGCAGCGATCTGCTCGAAGCCCGCCTGGTGCCGCCGTCACGGGATGGCCCAGGCTGGCCCGCATGGACTGGTTGCCACTGCTCTCCACCCTGGCCGGGGCCACGATCGGCATCGTCGCCACTCTCATCGCCGATCGGAATCGGTGGAAGCGCGAGGATGTCAAAGAAGCCCTTCGGCTGCGGCTCGACATCTACACGCAGTACACGACCACCGTGAAGGTCCTCGGTGAGACCCTGCGGGCCCTGGCCGAGCGAGAGCACCCGTCCGACGACGAACGGGCGCTGGCGCTGCGCGAAGCCTTTCGGGACTCGGGCATAGCCATCGCATCGGAACGGATGTGGCTCATCGCGCCCCAGCCCGTCGTCCAGGCCTCCAACAGCGTGTTCCACTGCCTTCGACGCATCTGCGACGGCTACGTCGACGGAACTGCCGTCAGCAGTCCGGAGGATCGCGCCCGCTGGGAGGCACGCGGCAAAGCAGCCGCCGAGATGCGCAAGCTCATGCGTGAAGATCTCGGCGTCGGTCCGCTCACCGAACGCCACAGCCCCTTTCTCGACGACCACGACAACCCCACGGCGCGGTGATCGTGACCGTGGCACCCGCGTCATGAGATGGCGCGGTCAGCCGCGTCCGGGTGCCTGACCCCGGTGATCACACGCGATCGTCCGCACGCGCGCGGAGAGACCGGAGCCCCGGACCAGTGGCGGTCCGGGGCTCTCGGTCGTCAGCCGTCTGTTTGTGTCGGTCCGTGAGGTCGTCCCCCTCCCCCAGGCCCTGCATCAGCGCGAGAGCGAGAAGTCGCTCATGCATGGAGGAGATACGAGGAAAGGGCCAATACGGACACGACGATCAGATGCGGCGCAGCCGGATGACCGTCGCATCGAGGTCACCACGCAGCGCGGGCCGCAGCCCATGATGCAGAAGGACCGCACCGCGGTGCAGTTCACCGGTTTCCCGGCATTCGTACGTCGCCGCCGGGTCCAGGCCACGCAGCCGCAGCGGGGCGACCGGCTCGCCGTAGTGCTGTGCCTGGAGCCAGGCGAGGACGACGGTCTCGTCGCCGAGGACGTACTGCACCGCGCTCAACCCGCCCGTCGGCGGCCGCAGCCGGTACAGGTCACCGCGCTGGACCACGGGCCGGATCTCCTTGTAGAGGGTGACCCAGTCCCGGGCCTCGGCCAGTTGCTCCTCGGTCCACTGGGCGAGGTCGCCGCCGACACCGAGCACCCCGGCCATGGCGCTGACGAACCGGAAGCGCAGCGAGCTCACCCGCCCGTTGAGCATCGCGTTCGGACTGTCGGTGACCCAGGCGGCCATCACCCGGGCCGGATGGATCTGGCTGAAACCGTGCTGGATGGCGAGCCGGTCCAGCGGATCGGTGTTGTCGGAGGTCCACACCTGGTCCGTGCGGCTCATGACACCGAGGTCCACACGTCCGCCGCCGCCCGAGCAGGACTCGAAGGCGACATGGGGGTGTGCGGCCCGCAGCCGGTCCAGCAGGGCGTAGAACGCGCGCACGTGGTCGACCCACAGTCGCTGCGGGTAGGGCTCGCCGGGCCAGCCGGCGTCGGTGAAGCAGCGGTTGAAGTCCCACTTCACATAGTCGATCGGGG
>NZ_PQSR01000126.1 GCF_002920635.1 Streptomyces sp. Ru72
CGCGGATGCGGTCGCCGTCGGCCACGGCGTCGGCCAGGCGCTTGAGGACGACGACCGCCACGGCGTCGCTCGGCGCGTGGCCGTCGGCGCTCGCGTCACCGAACTTGCTGCGTCCGTCGGCGGCCATGCCACCGGCCTGGGTCATCACCAGACCCTCGTCCGGGCGGAGTTTGATGTTCACACCCGCGGCCAGGGCCAGAGGGGTCTCCCGGGAGCGCAGGCTCTGCACGGCCTGGTGGACGGCGACCAGAGAGGAGGAGCAGGCCGTGTCCACGACGACACTGGGCCCGCGGAAGTCGAAGGTGTGGGAGATCCGGGCGGGCAGCAGTGAGCGGAAGTTGTTCAACTGCGAGGCGGTGGCGCCGTACGGCCCTTGGCGCAGGGCCGACTCTAGGTAGTCCGCACGGGCGTTGCCCACGAACACCCCGGTCCGGCTGCCGGCCAGCAGGTCGGGTCGCTGCCCCGCGTCCTCCAGCGCCTCCCAGGCCGTCATCAGCAACAGCCGCTGCTGCGGGTCGAGCTCCACCGCCTCGGTCGCGGACATCCCGAAGAACTCGGCGTCGAAGTGGTCGATGCCGTCCACATAGCCCGCGCGGCGGCTGGCTATACGGCCCGGTCCGGGGACGGGGGAGTGGAGGGCGTCTACGTCATAACGTTCCGGAGGGGTCTCACTCGTGGCGTCCGTACCGTCCCTCAGGAGGGCCCAGAGATCGTCGGCTCCCGATGCGCCGGGGAGCCGGCAGGCCACGCCGATCACCGCCACCGCCCGGGCGTCCGCGTCAGACCTGTTCATGACGTTACTCCTTCGATGTTCGCCACTGTCCGTAGGAGATGGCGCAGTTGACCTTGCCGCACGGCCTTCCGGCCGTTGACGCGGCATCACGGCATTACCGAGGGCGGCGCGGTGGACGCAACGTGGCGTTCGACACGCCGCCCTACCGCCAGGCCCCCGTCTCCGGGCGGAAGGGACGGTCCGCTCACGAGCCCGGTACGCCGTCGTACCGGGCTCGTCCGACGGACAGGAGAGCTTCTCGAGCAGATGGGCGCCCCCTCGTCGGGGCAGGGCAGCGGGCCGTCGGCAGCGGCATGGATCTTGGCGGGAAACTGCGCATGGCGCCCTGGCCGAAACGGCGCTGTCGCTCGCTCTCGTGACGGGCGGTCCGCAGCTCGAACCGTACTTGCCCCACGCTGCCGTGCCCTCTCTCGCAGGTGCGTCGCACGAACCCATTACACACGGGCCGCACCAGCGGCGACATGTCCCGTCCGTCACAGCCCACGGAAATCCGAACCAAAGTTCGATCCTCGAGTGGGAGTTCGGAGAGAATGCGCCGACGTCGAAAACCAGCCCGCCGCACGATTGTCGTATGCCGGATCGTTTCCGCTCGATGGGCGCTCAAGGAATGGCGGGAAGTGATCGCCGTAGGTTGAAACCTGGAAATATTTGGACAGACTCACGGTTTGGGCATCTCCACGCCCTCACACAGACGCGGTGGTTCCGGACGTGCTCCGAGCAAGTCCCGCGGGTCCGCGAGGCGTTGTGCGTGAGTCAAGTGATACGGAAATCATCGGAGGGGGCGATCCGCGGAAGCTGGGATTCTGCTTTCATCTGATCTCATGGATCCCCTCTCTCCTGACCACGCCCGGCTCGCGGGTGAGCAACGGAAGCTACGACTGCAGGTTCTCGGCCTCAACACCGTCGAGGCGGAGGCCACGTTCGACCGTGTCGCGCGGCTGGCGGCCAGTTTCACCCAGTCACCTCTGGCCATGGTCAACTTCATCAACGACGAGCGGCAGATGTTCCGCGGCATGTACGTGCCCACCGCGTCGCCCGACGACAAGGTGAACCCCGACGGCGGTGGGATCGCCTTCGACCTCAGCAACCTCTCCCGGGAGGCTCCCGGCGACTACGGCTTCTGCCCCCATGTGGTGGCCCAGGGATCCCAACTCGCCCTGGACGACGTCTTCGACTACCCCCGCTTCAAGGGCAACCCCCTCGTCAACGACCTCGGCGTGCGCTCCTACCTCGGCACCCCGCTGCGCGACAACACGGGCATGATCCTGGGCACCGTGTGCGTCGCCGACTTCAAGCCCCGCGCCTGGGACCGCGGCCTGCGCGAGGGCATGCAGGAACTCAGCCAGACCCTGCTGTCCGACTTCAAACTGCGGGACAGCCTGCTGGCACAGCAGCAGGAGCTGTTCGCCGTCTTCGACGGCGCACCCTTCCCCATCATGCTCACCGAGGGCCCCAACCACCTGCTGCGCTACGCCAACGGCAAGCAGGGTGCCGCCTTCGGCATGGTCCCGCAGTTCAGCCCCGGCCGGATGGTGCTGCCCGGCCTGGAGGCCATAGGCGTCTTCAACGCGATGGACGACGCCTACCGCACCGGGCAGCCCACCACGCTGTCCCAGGTCTCCCTCACCACGTACGACGATCCACGGCCGCAGGAGTTCACGTTCCTGTGCACCCCGGTGCGTACGTCGCCCGGGGCGCCGATCAGCGGTGTCCTGACGGTGGCCATGCAGAGCACCGGGCAGAGCTACCCGGGCTCCGAGCAGCAGGCCTTCGCGGCCAACGTCCAGGAGCGCTTCGAGCGGCTCGGCGCGATGCCGGACCACCGGGAGAGCGCCGGCTACCGCACCTGACCACCCCTCTGCGCGGATCGGCCCAGGGCTCGGGTTCCTGAACTGCCCGAGCCCTGACGGCCGCGGCCTCGCGACAGCGTGCTCCGTGGCGACGGTTCAGCCTGGGATCGAGCCGTTCCCGCTCAGAGTGGAGACATGCGCCCCGTCACCGGCGCGCGGAGCCGTCCGCCGCGACCGCCACCTCCCTGGCCCAGCGGTAGTCCGCCTTGCCGCTGGGCGAGCGCCGGATGGCCTCCGTGACGACCAGCTGGCGCGGGATCTTGTAGCCCGCGAGCCGTGTCCGGCAGTGCGCCTGGATGTCGTCCAGGGAGGGATGCGCCGCGCCCCGGCGCGCCTGCACCACCGCCGCCACATGGTTGCCCCAAGTGGCGTCCGGGACCCCGGCCACCAGTGCGTCGTACACGTCCGGATGCGACTTGAGCGCCTGTTCGACCTCCTCCGGGTACACCTTCTCGCCGCCGGTGTTGATGCACTGCGAGCCACGCCCCAGGACGGTGACGACGCCCTCCTCGTCGACCGTCGCCATGTCGCCGAGCAGCACCCAGCGCTCGCCGTCCTTCTCGAAGAAGGTCTCGGCCGTTTTCCCCGGGTCGTTGTAGTACCCGAGCGGTACGTGCCCGCGCTGCGCGATGCGGCCCACCTCGCCGGCCGGCACCGGCTCGTGGGTGACCGGTTCCACGACCCGCGTACGGGAGTTGACCCGGATGCGGAAGCCGCGGCCGGGGCCGGAGTCCGGGGTCGCGGTGCCGTTGAAGCCGGACTTCGAGGAACCGAAGTTGTTCAGCAGCACGGCGTTCGGGACGAGCGCCTGGAACTGCGCGCGGACGGTCTCCGACATGATCGCGCCGGACGACGACACGCTGAACAGGGACGAGCATCACCGGCCTGCGCGAACGCGTCGTCCTCGGGGTGAGGCCCCGTGACGGCCGCACCCTCGTCCCGCCCGTCGAGTACGACCCCGTCACCGCCGAGGAGATCCGCGACCTCGTCGAGGTCGCCCCCACCGGCACGGTCACCACCTGGGCCTGGAACCACGAGACCCCCCGCGGCCAGCCTCTTGCCACTCCCTTCGCCTGGGTGCTGGTGAAGCTCGACGGCGCCGACACCGCCCTGCTGCATGCCCTCGACGCCCCCGGCCCCGAGGCCGTCCGCACCGGCCTGCGGGTCCGCATCCGCTGGGCCGAGGAGCGCTCCGGCGCCATCACGGACATCGCCTGCTTCGAGCCGTACGACGGCGAACCGGCCCGGCCGGCGGGCCACGACGGCGAGTTCGCGGACGCGATCACCGGCATCGTCGCCCCGGCCCGCCTCGACTACACCTACTCGCCGGGCCGCGCCCAGTGCGCCTACATAGGCGCCCTCGCCGGGCGACGCACCGTCGGCGAGCGCTGCCCGACGTGCCGCAAGGTGTACGTACCGCCGCGCGGCGCCTGCTTCACCTGTGGTGTCGCCACACACGAGCAGGTCGACGTGGGTCCCCGCGGCACGGTCACCACCTTCTGCATCGTCAACATCAAGGCGAAGAACCTCGACATCGAAGTGCCGTACGTCTACGCGCACATCGCCCTCGACGGGGCCGACCTGGCGCTGCACGGCCGCATCGGGGGCATCCCCTACGACCAGGTCCGCATGGGGCTGCGGGTCGAGCCGGTGTGGACCGAAGGGGCGCGCCACCCCGACCACTGCCGGCCCACCGGCGAACCCGACGCCGACTACGACTCGTACAAGGAGCTGCTGTGACCCGCGAGATCGCCGTCGCCGCCTTCGCCCAGACCGACCACCGGCGCACCAGCGACGAGCTCTCCGAGGTGGAGATGCTCATGCCGGTGCTGCACGAGGTCCTGGACCGGACCGGGCTGAGGACCGCCGACATCGGCTTCACCTGCTCCGGCTCCAGCGACTACCTCGCCGGCCGCGCCTTCTCCTTCACCCTCGCCCTCGACGGCGTCGGTGCCTGGCCGCCGGTCTCCGAGTCGCACGTCGAGATGGACGGCGCCTGGGCGCTGTACGAGGCGTGGACGAAGCTGCTCACCGGCGACGCCGACACCGCGCTCGTCTACTCCTGCGGCAAGTCCTCACCCGGCTCCGTACGGGACGTGCTGACCCGGCAGCTCGACCCCTACTACGTCGCCCCCTTGTGGCCCGACTCCGTGGCCCTGGCCGCCCTCCAGGCTCAGGCGCTCATCGACGCGGGGGAGACCGACGAGCCGGCGCTGGCCGCCGTCGCCGCCCGCAACCGCGCGGCGGCGAGCACCAACTCCCAGGCCCAGCTGAAGGCTTCGGTACCGCAGGGTGACTACCTCGTACGACCGTTGCGCACCGGGGACTGCCCGCCGATCGGTGACGGAGCCGCCGCCGTGATCCTCGCGGCGGGGGAGCGGGCCCGGGAGCTGTGCGCACGGCCCGCCTGGATCCGGGGCATCGACCACCGGATCGAGGCGCACGGGCTCGGCGTGCGCGACCTGACGGACTCGCCGTCCACGCGGCTCGCCGCCGAGAAGGCCGGTGCCTTCGAACGGCCCGTCGACACCGCCGAGTTGCACGCCCCGTTCAGCTCCCAGGAGGTGATCCTGCGCAAGGCGCTCCGCCTCGACGACAGCGTCGCGGTCAACCCCTCCGGCGGCGCCCTCGCCGCCCACCCGGTCATGGCAGCCGGGCTCATCCGCGTCGGCGAGGCCGCCGCCCGCATCCACCGCGGCGAGTCCGACCGCGCCCTGGCCCACGCCACCTCCGGACCGTGTCTGCAACAGAACCTGGTCGCCGTACTCGAAGGGGGTCCCCGATGAGCAAGGAACCCGTGGCCGTCACAGGGATCGGCCAGACCAGGCACGTGGCGGCGCGCCGGGACGTGTCGATCGCGGGGCTGGTGAGGGAGGCCGCCGGACGTGCCCTCAGGGACGCCGAGTTGGCATGGGCGGACATCGAGGCCGTCGTCATCGGGAAGGCGCCCGACTTCTTCGAGGGCGTCATGATGCCGGAGCTCTACCTCGCCGACGCCCTGGGCGCCGTGGGCAAGCCCATGCTGCGGGTGCACACGGCCGGTTCGGTCGGCGGCTCCACCGCGCTCGTCGCCGCGAACCTGGTCGCGGCCCGTGTCCACCGCACCGTGCTGACCCTGGCCTTCGAGAAGCAGTCCGAGTCCAACGCCATGTGGGGCCTGTCGCTCCCGATCCCCTTCCAGCAGCCGCTGCTGGCCGGCGCGGGCGGCTTCTTCGCGCCGCACGTACGGGCGTACATGCGGCGCAGCGGCGCCCCCGACACCATCGGCTCGCTGGTCGCGTACAAGGACCTGCGCAACGCGCTCAAGAACCCGTACGCGCATCTGCACGAGCACGACATCACGCTCGAGAAGGTGCAGTCCTCGCCCATGCTCTGGGACCCGATCCGCTACTCCGAGACCTGCCCCTCCTCCGACGGCGCCTGCGCGATGGTGCTCACCGACCGTGCGGGGGCGGCCCGTTCGCCCCGGCCGCCCGCCTGGATGCTCGGCGGCGCCATGCGCAGCGAGCCGACCCTCTTCGCGGGCAAGGACTTCGTCTCACCCCGGGCCGGAAGGGACTGCGCCGCCGACGTCTACCGGCAGGCCGGGATCGCCGACCCGCGCCGGAACATCGACGCGGCCGAGATCTACGTGCCCTTCTCCTGGTACGAACCGATGTGCTGGAGAACCTCGGCTTCGCCGACGAGGGCGAGGGCTGGAAGCTCACCGAGGCCGGGGTGACCGAACTCGACGGAGACCTCCCCGTCAACATGTCGGGCGGTGTGCTGTCGACCAACCCCATCGGCGCCTCCGGCATGATCCGCTTCGCGGAGGCGGCGCTCCAGGTGCGCGGGCAGGCCGGGGAACACCAGGTGGACGGCGCCCGCCGGGTGCTCGGGCACGCCTATGGCGGCGGGTCGCAGTTCTTCTCCATGTGGCTGGTCGGCGACCGGCCGCCGAGCTCTTGAACGCATCCTCCTCACGTGCCCTGTCGGCCGTGCGATGCGATCGCTAGGCTGGCCGCGGACGACGAACCGGGAGGAGCACGGACGTGGCCGAGAGCACCATCCAGCAGCGCCCGCCGGCGGGCTGGGACAAGCCGGAGCTGGACCTCAGCAACGCCGAGTGGCAGTCCAGCAGCCGAGGGCTCGGGGATGTCCAGATCGCCTTCGTGGAGGGCTTCATCGCGATGCGCAACAGCGGCCGCCCCGAGAGCCCTTCCCTGATCTTCACCCCCGCGGAGTGGGGTGCGTTCGTGTCGGGAGCGCGGGAGGGGGAGTTCGACCTCACCTGAGTCCTCGCCCGCTGCCGGATCTCCGGACACGCGGCCGGTGAACCCGCCCTGGGGCCGCCCTCTGCGTCAGGCTGAGTGCTGAGAGCTCCGTACACAGCCGCGTCCCGGAGGCGAGGATTCCATGAGCACCGAGCCGGTCATCGCGGCCGTCGACGGATCGGACGACAGCCTGCGTGCCCTGGACTGGGCACTGACCGCCGCACAGCTGCGCGGGGTGCCGCTGCGCGTGGTCCATGTGCGGCAGTACGGGCCCTGGGCACAGCCCGGCGCCCTGGTCGCCGGACCCCCGGCGCCGGCCGAGGACCCGGTGCTCGAGGAGGTCAGGGCGCGTCTGGACGACAGGACCGACCGTCCGGTCACCGATTACCTGGCGGTGGACGGCTTCCCGGCCGCGGTCCTGCCCGAACTCGGAGCCGACGCCCAGCTGATGGTGCTCGGCTCACGGGGCCGCGGCGGCTTCGCCGCCCTGTTGCTCGGCTCCACGAGCCTGGCCGCCGCGCGCGACAGCGCCTGCCCGGTGGTCGTGGTGCCGCGCCCGGGCCGCGAGGTGCACGAGGGGCCGCCCGTCGCGCCCGGACGGCGCGTGGTCGTCGGTCTGCACGTCGACAGCCCCGCCGAGGCCACGCTCGCCTTCGCTTTCGCGGAGGCGGCCCGCCGCGACGCCCGGCTGCACGTGATCGCCACCCACCCCTGGCCGCCGTTGGAGATCTGGCCGGCGCCCGGCGAACTCATGCCTCCGGCCGTCGACGAGGACGCCGTCGAGGACGAGATCCGTAGCCTGGCCGCGAGTCTCCTGGGCCCGCGGCACGCACAGCACCCGCACGTGCCGACCGACCTTTCCACGCCCCCCGGCGACGCGGCGGGCCACCTCGTCGCGGCGTCCAGAGGCGCCGAACTGGTCGTGGTCGGCCGTCATCGCCGCCGTCTCCTCGCCCCCGCCCGCATGCTCGGCTCGGTGACCCAGGCGGTCCTGCTCCACGCTGCGTGCCCCGTCGCGGTGATCCCGCCCTCGGTGGAGCCGACGGGATGACCGGGTGTACACCGCCACCGACCCGGTCCGATGGCATGATCATGCCGGAGGTGGAAGCCATGACACTGAATGCCGACGACCGGATGGCCGTCACCGAGCTGCTCTCCCTGCACGGCCACCTGTTCGATGCCGGTGCGCTGGACCGGCTCGACGAGTTGTTCACCGACGACGTCGTCTACGACGTCACCGACTTCGGCCGGGAGCCGCTGACCGGCATCGCCGCCATCCGGGAGGCGACCCTCGCACTCGGCACGGCGAATCCGGTCGCGCACCACATCACCAACGTCGTGCTCACCGAGATCACCTCCGGCGAGGTGCGCGCCCTGTCCAAAGGGCTCGGTGTCCACGCGGACGGCACCTGCGGAAGCGTGACCTACGACGACACCGTCGTACGCGGCCGGGACGGTTGGCGGATCAGCAGGCGCCGGGTGATCGCGCGGCGCGCCCCGCTCGACGGAGCGTGACCAGCTCAGGCGCGGTGCGCATGATCGGCTCACGCCCCGGCCGAACGTGATCGGCCTCGCCAGGGGGCGGGCCCGGTTTCGCGGTCGGGCACGTACCATGGCGGCATGTCCTTCCTCCGCCGCCGCAGTGCCACCCCCGCCGGGCCCGACTTCGACGTACTGGCCATGGACCCGGGTGACTGGCCGGGCAATCTCGGTGCCGGTCTGCTGCCCGCGCCCGACGGCAGCTGCCAGGGCGTCTTCCTGCGCTACGACCTCTTCGGCGGTCGCGGCCCCGCGATGATCATCGGTAATCTGCCGGAGGGCTCCCCGGCCCGCGACGTCGCCGAGGGCGAGGTCCCCTTCGAGGTGGCCCAGCTCCTGCTCGCACTGGAGAACGACGAGGAGGTCACCGTCGTCGGCAGCGAGGACATCCCGGTGATGCAGGGTGACAACCTCCTCATCGTGCGCCGGCTCAAGCTCTCCGAGGGCCGGATCTCCTGCGTCCAGTTCGACCGCAGCGACGGCGTCCTGGTGACCATCGCCGCCTGGGACCGCCCCATCACCGACGACCTGTACGCACTGCTGAAGCCCCTGCCCGCGGAGCTGTTCCAGCAGGGCTGACACCCCCGAAGGCACTTCAGGGCCGGGACCACCCGTGGTCCCGGCCCTTCCTTTCGTGCTACGAGGCCGACGGCACCACCCGCACGTCCGCCGCCCGGACGAACGCCACCCGGTGACCGAACTGGATCTCGTAGTACAGGTCCTTGCCGGCCACCACCCGGTGCGAGTCCGTGGTGAAGGTGGTCGAGTAGTAGTACTCACCCGGCACCACGCCGCCGATCACATACCGCTGGCCCGCCGGGAGCCGGTACGGCAGCGGCGAGACCGACTGCACGGGCACCCCCTCGGGGTACGCCTCCTTCTCGGGGTAGGCCCGGCCGTACACCGGGATGTCCGTGAGACCGTCCCTGGGCGTCACCACGAACCCGGACGCGTTCACCGCCGTGGGCTGCTTCTTCGGGTTCATGAACCACGCCTTCCGGCCCAGGTACCAGATCGCCGTCCAGTCCCCGTCCCGGTCCGCGACCGCGTACCGCTGCCCCGTGGACGTCCGCGAGCCGACGTCGTTCACGTCGATCGTCGAGTCGCCGCCCTTGGGGTACAGGCCGATGTCCTTGATCAGCGGCGCGGACTCGTCCGGCGCGCTGTACAGCCGGACCTCGCTGGAGCCGTGCGCCGCGCAGGGCTCGCCCGCGGTGGTGCAGCCCGTGTACCGCGGCTGGTTCGCCGCGTAGTCCGGCAGGATCGTCACCAGCCCGCCCTTCGGCCCGGCCGTCGCGTGGAACGGCCTGCCCAGCAACTCGAAGTAGTGCCGCCAGTCCCAGTACGGGCCCGGGTCCGTGTGCATCTGCGGGATGTACGACGAGGTCGGGCCCGGCACGTTGTCGTGACCGAGGATGTGCTGACGGTCGAGCGGGATGCCGTACTTCCCGGCGAGGTACCTCACCAGCCGCGCCGACGAGCGGTACATCGCCTCCGTGTACCAGGCGTCCGGCGAGGCGAGGAATCCCTCGTGCTCGATGCCGACCGACGCGGCGTTGACGTACCAGTTGCCCGCGTGCCAGGCCACGTCCTTCGCCTTCACGTGCTGGGCGATCAGTCCGTCCGTGGAGCGCACGGTGTAGTTCCACGACACATACGTCGGGTCCTGGACCAGCTTGAGGACGCCGTCCCACCGGCCTTCCGTGTCATGGATGACGATGTACCTGATGCGTTGCGAGACCGGCCGGTCCGCCAGGTCGTGGTTGCCGTAGTCGTTGTCGCCGAACTGCGCGTAGGACGCCGCGATCCACTCGCAGGACACGCTCCTCGGGCAGTCGGTCCCGTCCGCGTCCGCCGCGCGGAGCCCGGCGCGCCCCAGCTGAGCGGTGTGGGGAGCGAGGCCCGGGTCCGCGGCGAGCCGTACGCTCTCCCCGGTGTCCGTGGTGCGCTGCTCGCCCTCGCGAATCACCGCGAAGACGTCGTTCGCGTACGCGGCCGCCGTGGCGGTGTCGTCCGCGCCGGAGAACTCCGCCACCGCCCCGTACCAGTCGGCAGGATCGGCGCTCAGCGGCTCGCCGAGGTGTTTCTGCGCGGCGGCGAGCAGGGCGGCCCCGCCCGCGATGTTCGCCGCCGGGTCCGTGCGCAGCCGCTCGGCCGACAGGCCGGTCAGCACGGCGGCCCGGGTCAGCGTCCGCAGCCGGGCCGGCAGTTGTGCGTCGGCCGGCACCTGCGTGGTGGGCGCCGGCGCCGGACGGGCCTGGTCGCCACGCGCGTCGTCCGCGCCCTCGCTGTGCCGCGGCGTCTCGGTGGCGATCGCGGTGCGGGCGTCCGTCAGATGCATCGGGCCGTAACCGCCCGCGACGCTCGGCGCGCCACCGTGCGTGTCCCAGCGGGACTGGAGATAGGAGACGCCGAGCAGCACGCTCCGCGGTACGTGGTACTGGGCGGACGCGGCGGCGAACGCGCTCTGCAAGCGGTCAGGGGTGTCCTGCCCGGGGGCCGGGGAGGTGCCCAGCAGCGGCAGCAGCAGCGCCGCCGAGACGACGGCGCCCGCGGTCCTGGAGGTGCGTCTGTGCCCGGCGGGGGCATGGCCGTCGGTGGTGGATCCTCGCAAGGCAGCCTCCTGGGACGGTCGGGCGCTCTGGGGCGTGCGGGGGGCCGAACGTCCGTCAGTGGTACTCGGTGACCGACGATCCGTCAATCATGCCTGCGAGCCCACGAATTCCCATGTCAGCAGCGGTTGCCGGGAGTTTCGCGACGGCGGTGACAGGGCCTGCGGGGCGTCACTGGTGTGGACCGATGAGCCGAACGGGCGACCGCCGACGGGTCCCCGGCCGGCCGGAGACGACGAAGGTCCGCGGTGCGCCGTTTTCGTGAGCGCTCCGCGGACCTACGTCCCCGTCAGCGAGTGCCGACCGCCGCTCGTACGGCCCGCCGGGCCATCTGGCAGTCGTCGTGCAGCCGCCGCAGCAGCAGCCGCTGCTCCTCGCCGGACGGCGCAGCGCCCGGGTGGGCCACTCCCGGTGCCGCCGGGGCCGTGTCGTGCATCGAACGCTGCACGGCCGTCTCATACGTGCGGATCTCACGGGTCAGGACGAGCATCAGGTTCACCAGGAACGCGTCTCGTGACGCCGGCCCCGCCGACTGCGCGATCTGGCTGATCTGACGCCGCGCCACGGGAGCGTCGCCGAGGACGGCCCACAGCGTCGCCAGGTCGTACCCGGGCAGGTACCAGCCCGCGTGCTCCCAGTCCAGCAGCACCGGGCCCGCCGGCGAGAGCAGGACGTTCGACAGCAGGGCGTCGCCGTGGCAGAACTGGCCCATGCCCTGCCGGCCCGCCGCGTGGGCGATGCCGTGCAGCAACTTCTGCAGATCGCCCATGTCCCGGTCCGTGAGCAGCCCCAGATCGTGGAAGCGCGAGATCCGCTCCGCGTAGTCCAGCGGGGCGCCGAACGTGCCCGCCGGGGGACGCCACGCGTTCAGCCGGCAGATCGCGCCCAGTGCCGCACGGATGTCCGCGCGCGGCGGCGCCTCCACCGGATGCCGCTGCAGCGCGGCCACCCGGCCGGGCATCCGTTCGATGACCAGGGTGCAGTTGTCGGGGTCCGCCGCGATCAGCCGAGGCGCCCGCACCGGAGGGCGGTGCCGGACGAACGACCGGTACGCCGCTATCTCGTGCCTGAAGCGCTCGGACCAGATGGGGGAGTGGTCCAGTAAACACTTGGCCACGGCGGTACTGCGTCCCGTCGTGCCGACGAGGAGCACGGAGCGCCCGCTCCGGCGCAGTACCTGCACCGGGGTGAACTCCGGGCAGATGCGGTGCACAGAGGCGATCGCCGTGCGCAGTTGCGCGCCCTGGGGGCCGGACAAGTCGATTCTCCCGCTGAGCGGCTGGGGGCCGGCGCCCGGGACGCGCCGCGTCCTGCCGGCACCGAGCACGGGGGCCGCCGGTCGCGCGGGCTCGAGATAGGGGCCGCCGGCGCCCGGGCGGGGACGCAGCGGCCGGGGCGGGGCGGACACGGAGGACGATGCTGCGTACATGGGTGAGACAGATCCCTTCGTGTGCCTGCGAATTCCGCGCCCGCCCGGCCCGGCCGCCGCCGGCGCACCCTGGGGAATGCCCCTGCGGCGACCGGGTCGGGGTGGCGCGTTCCTACCTGACACCCGATGAGCCGTGGCACACCATCTGGCGCACCCTGGCGAACCCTGGCGAATAGTCCCGCTGCAACTGACAGCGGGCTACTGTCAACTCAGCCGAGAACCTGGGGGCTTGATGTGAGCGGACAACCCAACACCCGCCTCGCGGACCTGTTCGGCCTGACCGGCTGGTCCAAGGGGGAACTCGCGAGGATGGTCAACCGGAAGGCGGCGGCCATGGGCCACCCCCAGCTGGCGACCGACACCTCCCGGGTGCGGCGTTGGATCGACATGGGAGAGATCCCGCGCGATCCCGTGCCGCGGGTGCTGGCGGCGCTGTTCACCGAGCGACTCGGCCGTGTCGTGACCATCGAGGACCTCGGTCTGGTCCGGCACGGGCGCGCGGGGAGACGGCGTGACGAAGGGAGTGCGAAGCACCCCGACGGAGTGCCATGGGCGCCCGAGCGGACGGCTGCGGTCCTCACCGAATTCACGGGAATGGACCTCATGCTCAACCGACGCGGCTTGGTGGGCGCGGGTGCCGCGCTCGCCGCAGGATCCGCACTCAGCAGCGCCATGCACGACTGGCTGCGCACCGATCCGGCCCTGGCGGCCGACGCCCCCCGCTACGACGACCCCCTGCACGCCGACCCCGCCGGGTTCGACCGCTACGAGGCCGCCCCCATCGGGTCGCAGGAGGTGGAGGAGCTGGAACGCTCGGTGGAGGTGTTCCGGGCCTGGGACGCGGCCCGCGGCGGCGGCCTGCAGCGCAAGGCGGTCGTGGGGCAGCTCAACGAGGTGGGAGGCATGCTCGCCTACCGCCACCCCGACCATCTGCAGCGCCGCCTGTGGGGCGTCGCCGCCAACCTCGCCGTTCTCGCGGGCTGGATGTCGCACGACATCGGCCTGGAGCCCACGGCACAGAAGTACTTCGTCATCGCCGCGCACGCGGCACGCGAGGGCGGCGACCGGCCCCGCGCCGGGGAGGCGCTCTCCCGCGCCGCCCGGCAGATGGTGCACCTCGGCCGTCCCGACGACGCTCTGGACCTGATGCAGCTCGCCAGATCGGGCTCCGGCGAGGAGGTGCTGCCACGCACCAAGGCCATGCTCTGCACCATCGAGGCCTGGGCGCAGGCGTCGATGGGCAAGGGACAGGCCATGCGGCGCACCCTCGGCGAGGCGGAGGACCTGTTCGTCTCCGACAAGGGGGACGTGCCCCCGCCGAGCTGGATGCAGATGTTCGACGAGGCGGACCTGCACGGCATGCAGGCCCTGGCCTACCGCACCCTCGCCGAACACGAGCCCGGCGCGGCCCTCATCGCGCAGCGCCACGCCAAGGAGGCGCTGGAGCTGCGCGGAGCCGGCCGGGACCGGTCGAAGATCTTCGACCACATCTCCATGGCGTCCGCCTGCTTCATCGCCGACGATCCCGAACAGGCCGACCGCTACGCCCGCCTGGCCCTGACGTCCATGGGGGCGAACTCCTCCCAGCGCACCTGGGACCGGCTGCGTGAGATGTACCGGCTCACCGCGCAGTACTCGAGCTACCCGAAGATCCAGGACCTGCGTGAGGAGATCGAACAGGCGCTCCCCAAGGGTCTGTCGAAGCCGAGGGGTGGCAACCGGGCGCAGACGTAAAGGACCTGTGGGTCCGGTGCGGACAACAGGGCGGAGCCGTCCTGCTCCCTCTCCCTGACCGTCAGGAGACCACCCTGGCGACGAGCACGCACGCGTCGTCCTCGCGCCCGCTCTCGCCGAACTCCTCCACGACAGCCCGTACGCAGTCCTGGGCCGTGCGGTCTGCGCGGAGGCGCGGAGCCAGGGCGAGCAGCCTCTGCACCGCCTCCGTGCCGGTGTGCCGCGGGACCAGCCCGTCGGTGTGCAGGAGCAGCAGGTCGCCTTCCCGGAGCGTCTCCTCGGCCTGCCCATAGGCCGCTTGGGACCTCGTCCCGAGCAGGACGCCCTCCGGTCCGGCCAGCACGCGCCCCGTCCCGTCGCGGAACAGCAAAGGGGCGGGGTGCCCCGCCTGTGCCCAGCTCAGGGTGCGGGTGGCGGCCCGGTAGCGGCAGCACACCGCGCTGCCCAGGGCCGGCTGGTCGGAGGCGTCCAGGAGCTGGCTGAGCCAGCCCAGGAGCCGGCCGGGCGCGGTGCCGGCCATGGCCATGCCCCGGAGGGCACCGATCAGGGTCGCCATGCCGGAGGCCACGGTCATGCCGTGTCCTGTGAGCTCGCCGGCGCCGAGCAGCGTGTCCCCGTCGGGCAGGTCGAACGCGTCGTACCAGTGCCCGCCGATCGGCGCGTTCGCGGAGGCGGGAAGATGGCGGGCAGCCAGGTCCAGGGCGCCGGCGTCCTGTCGCGGGAGACGCAGCGAGCCGCGCCGCGGCGGCAGCACGGCCTCCTGGAGCTCGGCCGCGAGCCGGTGCTCGGTCCGGGCCCGGTGGCGCTGCATCGCGTCGCCGGTCTCGCGCACCGTCCGTTGGCTGCGGCGCAGTTCGCTCACGTCCCGCAGCACGGCCCACATCGAGGCCGTGCTGCCGTCGGCGTCGAGCACGGGCTCGCCCATCATGTGCACCGTGCGGACCTCGCCGCCGGGGCGACGGATCCGGAACTCGCCGTCGATGGGTTTGCCGTCGACCAGGCAGTCCGTCACCATCGCCGTCAGCAGCGACCGGTCCTCGTCGTGCACCAGCGAGGGCAGTTCGTCGAGGGTGAGCGCGGGGGACGAGGGTTCGCGGCCGAGGATCTGGTACAGCTCGCCCGACCAACTCGCCTCGTCGGTCAGCAGGTTCCACTCCGCGCTGCCGACCCGGCTGAGCAGGGACCCGGCGGGAGGTCCGGCGGGCGCCGGTGACGGGCCGTCGCGGAGCTGCGCCAAGTGGGCGTCGAGGTCGTTGAGTTGATGAAGTGCGAGGTCGCACAGCGCCCGCTGCCACCGGCCCTCGGGGTCCGTACCGTCCTCGGGCGCCTCTCGCCGTACGGCGTCCACCTCGCCGCGCAGCCGCCGGGTCTGCGAGATGAGCGCGTCGACCGAGTCGTGGCCGGGCGGTGGGGGGGCGGGGCGGTCCGCGGAGAGATGGGGTGGCATGACGCGCTCCGATGCGGGGACGGTTCGACCAGGTCCGGCGGAAGGACCGTTACGACTGTGGCACAGCCGACGACGGGGCGTAAGGGATTTGGCAACACCCGATACGGTGGTGCTTCTGGCATATGCCAAAGGCCCTGCGGAAGGGGTGGTCGGAGCCGGTGACGGGCTGCATCGGCCGCGCAAGTCGTAGGGAGAGTACGCCACTTGACGATTGGGATACAGACGTCAGGTCGTGCACATGTACGGGTGGTGAATGGGTGTACGGGTCCGCCGAGGCTGTCAGCGGTCATCGTCCCCGTACAGCTCGGGGCGCGGTGCCAGGGTGACCGACTCCCGTTCGCCGCTCTCCTGCGCCCGCACCCCCGCCTCGGCGACCACGGAAGCCGCATAGCCGTCCCACGCGGAGGGCCCGACGACCCACCCCTGCCGGGTGGCGTCGACCCAGGCCTGCACCTCCCGGTCGTAGGCATCGGCGAACCGGACGAGATAGTCCTGCGCGACCTCCTCACGCGCGCCGTCCGCGGTCGTGACGACCATGGAGTGCCCCTCGCCGATGCGGGCGCTGCCGCCCTCGCAGACGGCCTCGCAGCGCACCTGGTAGCCGAAGCCGGTGTTGACGAAGATCTCCACATCGACGAGGGCGCCCCCCGACGTCTCGAACAGCACGAATTGCGGGTCGAGCAAGCCGTCCGGAGCGTTCGAGGACGACCCGGGGCGCAGCACGGTCACCGCGGTCGGCTCCTGGCCCAGCAGCCAGCGGGCCGCGTCGATCTCGTGCGAGACGGAGCTGTTGATCAGCATGGCGGTGGTGAAACCGGGAGGCGAGGAGACGTTGCGGTGCGTGCAGTGCAGCATGAGCGCCCGCCCCAGCCGACCGCTGTCCAGCAGCGACTTCAGCCGCAGGTACTCGGCGTCGTACCTGCGCATGAACCCCACCTGTGTGAGGCGCCGACCGAGCCGGGACTCCGCCTCCACCACGCGCAGCGCCCCGGCGGCGTCCGGCACCAGCGGCTTTTCGCACAGTACCGGCAGTCCGCGCGCGAAGGCCGCGAGCAGCGCCTCCTCATGGGCAGGGCCCGGCGAGGCGATCAGCACGGCCCCTACACCGGGCGCGTCCAGCGCGGCCTCCGGTTCGACGTGCACCCGGACGCCCTCGACACCGGCCGTGGCCTCTTCGGCGCGGTCCTTCTCGGGATCCGCCACGGCCACCACCCTCGCTCCGCTCACCACGCGGTCCAGCCGGCGTATGTGATCGGCGCCCATGTGCCCCGCACCCAGTACCGCCACGCCCAGCAACTCGCCCATGGGCCCCCGCCCTCCCCGTCCGCAGACCGTCCCCGGCAGGGTAGACCGCGGAGAGACGACCTCGGCACAAGCCCCGGCAGGTGAGCGGCTCAGTAGCGGAGCACCCCGGCGATCCCCTGTGCGTCGCCCAGGGCACCGTCAGGGACGAAGCGGACGTCGGCGCCGGTGTCCAGGCAGCGCTCCACGATCTCGTCCACGATGTCCTCGCGGGCGTCCAGGTCGCCGCTCTCGGCGGGCACCAGGTGGTCGCCGCCGTCGGCGCGGACCGTGACGCGGTAGTTCTCCTCCACCGCGAGGAGGCGGATGCGTCCGTCGGAGGCGTTCTGCCAGACCTCGTCGACGCCGGCGGCGAACGCCTTGCGGCCGCGGGCCGACTCCAGCTCACGGCTGACCGTCTCGACGGTCCTGTGCTCCTCGGCGGCGATCACCGGCCGGACGGCCTGCCACACGGCGTCGGGGGTGCCGTGGGCGAGACCGCCGTGGCGGACGTGGACCGCGTCCTTGGTGACGGTGCCGAGCTCGTCCAGAACGGACAGCGCGGCCTGCTCGCCGGCGACGTAGAGCGGGCGCGGGTACCTGCGCAGGATCTTGCTCATGGCGGTGTCGGCCTCCCGCAGGAAGCGGCGGGTCGCCTCGTCGCGGGACGTGCTCGGCATGTCGCCGATCTGCATCTGGCGTTCGGCGTCGAAGTTCTCCCGGCTCCGGGTCAGCGGGAAGCCGCCGACGCGCTCCTCCGCGACGTGGCCGGCACCGCCGTTCCACAGCGTCACCCGGTCGGCCGAGACCGTGAGCACCCAGAACGGCCGCTCGGCGACCTGCGCGGCCACCAGGTTGCGGGTCAGGAAGGTGTCCGAGAGCACCACGCGCTCGGGCACCGTGCGGGCCAGCGACCACACCTGGTGCTCGCCCGGCGCGGCGAAGATCACCAGGCCGTCCTCGGCATGCGCGAGGTCGACCTCGGCGAGTGCCCGGTCGAGCTGGTCGGCGACCTCGATACGGCGTTCCCGGGGGACCGCCGGGTCGGCCTCGAGTTGCTTCTTGGCGTCGGCCAGCGCGTTGCGCAGCCGTACCCGGTCCTCCGCGTGCTCGGTCGCGCGGCGGTGCGTCGGCGTCAGCACCGACACCGCGGGGTACGGCCGTGGCCGGCGCAGTTCCGCGAGAGTCGTGGGACTGAGGGCATGCTCCATATGAGCACCTTAGGACTGATTCGCTTGTCGGGCATTCGGGACAGTTGAGTGCAAAGTGAAGACTGTGACACCCGCTGGGCGGCGGTGCCGCACCCTGAGCCGTCGGCCCCCTGGACGAACCGGGACGTTGGGGAACTCTTTGCCCGTGGCCGAGACCTGATGGCCGTGTCCCTCGATGAGGCCCATCGGCGCGTACACGAGACGTAAAACCCGGCCGAAACAGTGGGGTGGGCAAGCCCGGTCGGGTCGCGGACGCGTTGACCGCCTGCCGCGGCATGACACACGCTCGACATATAGCTGCTTGATGCAACTGGTTTGTCGGGGCGAAGCTGGATTCCTGCGAAACCGCAGGTGAACGCGGTGTCCCCGGCGCTCGGACGCGGGAGGCAACACATGTGCGGCATCACCGGGTGGGTTTCCTACGACCGTGATCTGCGGACGGAGACCGCGACATTGGATGCGATGACGCGGACCATGGCCTGCCGGGGCCCCGACGACAGCGGCACCTGGATCGGCGGTGCCGCCGCCCTCGGCCACCGCAGGCTCGCGATCATCGACCTGCCCGGCGGACGCCAGCCGATGACCGCCGAGACGCCGGAGGGCACCGTCGCGCTCGTGTACTCGGGGGAGACCTACGACTTCACCGAGCTGCGCCGTGAACTGAGCGCCCTGGGCCACCGCTTCACCACCGACTCGGACACCGAGGTCGTTCTGCGCGCCTACCTCGAGTGGGGCGACGCGCTCGCCGAGCGTCTCAACGGCATGTACGCCTTCGCCCTCTGGGACGGCCGCCGCGACACACTCGTGATGATCCGCGACCGCATGGGGATCAAGCCCTTCTACTACCGCCCGACGCCAGACGGCGTCCTCTTCGGCTCCGAACCCAAGGCGATCCTCGCCAACCCGCTGGTCCCCGCCCGCGTCCGCCTCGACGGGCTGCGGGAGCTGCTCGCACTGGTCAAGACGCCCGGGCACGCCGTCTGGGACGGCATGCGCGAGGTGGAGCCCGGCACGGTCGTCACCGTCGACCGGCAGGGCGTACACCGGCGTGTCTACTGGCAGTTGGAGACCCGGCCGCACACCGACGACCGTGGCACCACCATCGCCACCGTCCGGTCGCTGCTCGAGGACATCGTGCGCCGCCAGCTCGTCGCCGACGTACCGCGCTGCACCCTGCTGTCGGGCGGCCTCGACTCCTCCGCGATGACCGCGCTGGCCGCGCGGCAACTGGCCCTGCACGGCGAGAAGGTGCGCAGTTTCGCCGTGGACTTCGTCGGACAGGCCGACCACTTCGTCGCCGACGAACTGCGCGCCACCCCCGACGCGCCGTTCGTGCACGACGTGGCCCGCGCCTGCGCCACCGACCACCAGGACATCGTGCTCGACGCCCGGGCCCTCGCCGACATGGACGTACGCGCCAAGGTCATCCGCGCCCGCGACCTGCCGACGGGTCTCGGTGACATGGACGCCTCGCTCTACCTGCTGTTCCAGGCGATCCGCGAGCAGTCCACCGTCGCGCTGTCCGGGGAGTCCGCCGACGAGGTGTTCGGCGGCTACCAGCAGTTCTTCGACGAGGAGGCACGCCGCGCCGACACCTTTCCCTGGCTGGTCCGCCACGGCCGGGGCTGGGGCGAGGACGCCGACGTCCTGCGCCCCGACCTCACAGAGGCGCTGGACCTCCAGGCGTACATCGCCGACGGCTACCGCACGGCCGTCGCGGACATCGCGCGCCTGGAGGGGGAGAGCGACTTCGAGTACCGGATGCGGCAGATCTGCCATCTGCACCTGACCCGCTTCGTACGGGTCCTGCTCGACCGCAAGGACCGTACGAGCATGGCGGTCGGCCTGGAGGTGCGGGTGCCGTTCTGCGACCACCGGCTCGTCGAGTACGTGTACAACACGCCGTGGGCGCTGAAGTCCTTCGACGGACGCGAGAAGAGCCTGCTGCGGGAGGCGGCCGCGGACCTGATCCCGAAGTCCGTGTACGACAGGGTCAAGAGTCCCTACCCGTCCACCCAGGACCCGAAGTACGCCCTCGCCCTCCAGGAACACGCGAAGGACCTCCTCGCCCGCCCCTCCCACCCGGTATTCGACCTGGTCGACCGCGAACGGCTGCGCCGGGCCGCCCACCGCGACACCCCGCAGATCACCCAGGCCTCCCGCCACGGCCTGGAACGGGCCCTGGACCTGGCCCTCTGGCTGGACCTGTACACCCCCGACCTCTCCCTCACCTGAACGCGGCTCTGCCGGGCCGCTCCCGGCCGCAGGAGCTGTCGTTCGGCGGCAGATCCCCGTGAGCGCGGTGCGCCGGTGACCGGGTTGCGGAGCCGGCGGCAACCCCTTCCCGCCGGTTCGACAACCGTGCCACTCGATGGGGTGAAAGGCAGATAAGCCATAACTCGGATGGTTCGTCTGCGTTTTACGGGGTGCGGGCGAGTGCTCGCGACCATGTCTGGAAGGCAGGGAACCTATGAATCGGGTTACCCGGAATGGTTTGATCGCCGTGGCCGCCGCCTCGGGGGCGATGGCCGTGGCGCTGCCGGCGCACGCGGACTCCGCGGCGGACGGCACCGCGGCGGGTTCGCCCGGGCTGATCTCCGGCAGCACCCTCCAGGTCCCGGTGCACGTGCCGGTCAATGTGTGCGGCAACACCGTGGACGTCGTGGGGCTGCTGAACCCGGCGGCGGGAAACGCCTGCGAGAACCGGGGCGCGGGCC
>NZ_PQSR01000127.1 GCF_002920635.1 Streptomyces sp. Ru72
GGTGATGAACCCGCAGCAGGGCAGTGGACTCACGGTCTACGAGGAGGCTCGCTCGCTGCTCGACTGGGGCTTCGACGCCGCCGGGCGGGTGGCGCCGGTGGGCTCGCTGCTGCCCGAGGGCTCGGGCGTGGCGCGCTCCGGTCCCACCGCGCTGCCGACGACGACCCCCCGCAAGGAGGATGACGCCCCGTCCGACTGGCCGGAGGCGGGCACGCTGGCGGGCGCGGTCGGTCTGGGGACGGGCGCGGCGGTCGCGCTGGCGCTGCGGCTGCTGGGCAGACGGCCGAAGCGGGACTGACCGACGGGCAGCCCGAGCAGCAGGCCGAGGGTGATCCATGTGTAGGTGTTGCTGCCGAGGAAGCCGTCGATCCCGGACGCGTCGTCGAACCACAGCCACACCACGCTGGTGCACAGCAGGGCGTACAGGGCGGCCGCGGTACGCACCCGGCGTGCGAGCACCAGCACCGCGAACGACGGCAGCAGCCACACCAGGTGGTGCACCCAGGTGATCGGGGAGACCAGGCAGGCGATGAGCCCGGTGAGGGCGAAGGCGGCCGGCCAGTCCGCCGCGCGCAGCGCCCGGTGCGCGCGCCACGCCCACACCGCGAGGACCAGGACGACGGCCGACGCCCAGACGGCCCGGCTCGGATCGTCCGGTGCCGCGAGCCGGGCGAGGACGCCCTGCAGGGACTGGTTGGAGACGTAGTCGAGGCGGCCGACGCGAGTGGTGTCCCAGACTGCGCTGGTCCAGTAGTAGCGGGAGGCGTCCGGCGCCGCCGATGCCGCGAGCAGGGTGGCGGCCCCTGCGACGGCGGTGGCGACAGCGGCGGCCCGCCATCTGCGGGCGAGCAGCAGCAGAGCGATGAACACCGCCGGGGTGAGCTTGACGGCCGCCGCGAGTCCGATGCCGGCCCCCGCCCAGCGCCCGCGCCCGGTGGACAGCAGCCAGGCGTCGGCGAGCACGAGTGCCAGCAGCAGGAGGTTGACCTGCCCGAAGCTGAAGGTGTCCCGGACGGGTTCGAACAGGGCCAGCGCGCAGGCGGCCAGGCCCCAGCCGAACCAGCCGTGGCGGCCCAGCTCCCGGCCGATGAGGATCCACACCACGGCGGCGAGAGCCGCCAGGTTGAACAGCAGGGCGAGAGCGATCGCCGTGTGCAGGCCGACGAACGCCATCGGCAGCATGCACAGCGCGGCGAACGGCGGATAGGTGAAGCCGTACGTCGTGCCCGGCACCCGGTAGTCGTAGAGGTGGCCGCGGTGGTGCGTCCAGGCATCCACGGCCCCGTAGTAGACGCGCAGGTCGAACCAGCCGCGAAGCAGCGGCACGGTGGCGGTGAAGAGGGTCACGGCGGCGGCGAGGCCGAGGACGAGGGCGAGCCGTCCCTTCTCGGTGCGCGGCGCTCTCACGCCGTCCGTCCCAGTACGGGCGCCTGGGCCACCTGGTTCGCCTGCCACAGCACGACCACGGCGAGCATGCCGCCGGAGACGGCCAGCACCACCTGGGCGAGGTCCGGCGGGCCGCCGCTCGGCAGCACGGCGAGTGCGAGGACGGCGGTGGCGGCGGCCACCCGGTGGCGTACCGAGGTGCTGGGGGCCGCGGCGGCGATGAGGAACAGTCCCCACAGGGCGTACCAGGGGCGGACGGCCGGGCCGAGGACGGCGACGACGGCAAGGCTCAGGCCGAGCGCGTAGACCGGGGACGGCCGCAGCTTGACCCAGATGACCAGCACGGTGATGGCGGTGGCGGCGACCCCCACCGCGTGCCAGGCCGGTTCCGCCAGGGGCGCGAGGTCGCTGCCGAGACCCTCGAGCAGACGGCCCGTGACCCGGCCGAGGACGCTGGTGGGTGACCAGTTGTGCGGGGAGACGGGTGTCTTCAGGGCCGCTATCCAGCCGTACCCGGTGCCGGCGACGGCAGTGGCCGCGGCGGTGGTCGCGAGTGCGGTCACCGTGGTCGTCACCGTCGCCCGTAGGAGGCCGACGTGCCGGCGCAGCGCGATCACCGCGAGCAGGCCGAGCGCGGCCGGGGCCTTGACCAGGGCGGCGAGCGTGACCAGGACGACGCCGAGGACGTGCAGCCGGCCGCGGGCGGCTGGGGACTGGGAGTTTCCCAGCGGAAGAGGGAACGGCGTTCGGTGCGTGCGACCGGCGTGCCGGACGAACGCCCCAGTAGCGGCGCTACTCGGGCGCTTGGCCGGTGCGGCGAGCGTGCGTGCCGGGCGTCGCGACGACGAGAGCGAACTCCAGACAGTCCCTAGCAGGCCCATGCCGAGCAGACCGAGCATGATGGCGTCGTTGTGGGCGCCGGCGACCAGGTGCAGCAGGACGAGCGGGTTGAGGGCGCCGAGCCACAGCGCGGCGGCCGGGTCGGCGCCGCAGTGCCTGGCGAGACGTGGCAGTGCGAACGCCATCAGGGCAACGCCGAGCAGCGCGACCAGCCGCATGCCGAGCAGCCCGGCCGGCAGTTCTCCTCGGGTCAGTCCGGACAGCGCGGAGGCGACGACGAGGAAGACCGGTCCGTAGGGGGCCGCGGTGTCCCGCCACACCGGAGCCACCTCGTCCGCCAGGGGACCGCCGAGCTGGGCGGGACCGTAGGCGTAGACGTCGAGGTGCGCATGGACCATGGCGCCCTGGGCGAGGTAGCTGTAGACGTCCCGGCTGAACAGCGGCGGGGCCAGCAGCAGCGGCGCCGACCAGGTGGCGAGGACGAGCAGCAGAGCCCGCGGCGACGGCGGTTCGGGGCCGCGGAGCACCCGGCCGAGCAGTGCCCAGGCGGCGATCAGCAGGACGACGCCGAAGTACACCCCCACCAGCCCGAGCGCGGCGCGCCCGGACTCCGGGGAGACCAGATCCTCGACCGGCAGGGCCCCGGCGGTCTCACCGCCCAGTGCGAGAAAGGCGGTACCGGCCAGACCGAGCGCCTGGCAGCGGCGAAGATCGACGGGGAAAGCCATGGCCAACACCCGGGAAGCGTGTCAACGCCGGGTGGCCGTAGGGCGACGTCCGTCTCTCGCGCGGGCGGCCTGCTTGTGACCGCCGCGTGATCGACGGGTACACGGGGGCACGGAAGTCCCGGTCAGAACACGGACAAGCCGGTCAGCGTGGTGAAGCGGTCGAGTGCCGCGACGCCCGCGACGGAGTTGCCGCGCTCGTCGAGGCCGGGGCTCCAGACGCACAGGGTGCATCGGCCGGGCACGACCGCGATGATGCCGCCGCCGACGCCGCTCTTGCCGGGCAGGCCGACCCGGTAGGCGAAGTCGCCCGCCGCGTCGTACGTGCCGCAGGTCAGCATCACCGCGTTGACCTGCTTGGCCTGGCTGCGGGTCAGCAGCCGGGTGCCGTCGGCGCGGATGCCGTGCCGCGCCAGGAATCCGGTGGCGAGGGCCAGGTCCGCACAGGACGCGGTGAGGGAGCACTGCCGGAAGTACTGCTCGAGCAGCACCGGCACGGGGTTGCCGATGTTGCCGTAGGACGCCATGAAATGCGCGAGGGCGGCGTTGCGGTCGCCGTGCGCGGCCTCGGAGGCGGCGACCTCCGTGTCGAAGGAGAGCCGGGGGTTGCCGCTCTCGGCGCGCAGGAAGTCGAGCAGGGTGCCGGCCGCGTCACCGGTACGGGTGTGCAGCCGGTCCGTGACGACGAGGGCGCCCGCGTTGATGAAGGGATTGCGCGGGATGCCGTTCTCGTACTCCAACTGGACCAGCGAGTTGAACGGGTTGCCGGACGGCTCCCGGCCCACGTGTTCCCACAGCGCGTCACCCTCGCGGGCGAGGTCGAGGGCGAGGGTGAAGACCTTGGTGAGGGACTGGGTGGAGAACGGCTCCCGCCACTCCCCCACCCCGTACACCGTGCCGTCCAGTTCGGCGACGGCCATGCCGAAGCGGCGCGGGTCCAGGGCGGCGAGCGCCGGTATGTAGTCGGCGGCCCGGCCACGACCGGGGCGCTGCTCCATCTCTTCGGCGATACGTTCCAGCACGGGCTGGAAGTTCAACGACGGGGCCATGGTCACCATCGTGCCGCCCCCTGCGACGGACCGCTCACCTGACGTACCTCGTGATCATGCGCTGGATCGTATGACGCGGTGGGGGCTGCTCCACACGGCGGGGCGGCAGCCACGGCCGCCGCCCCGAGGGTGCGTTCTCCCTGCTCACCGGGAAGGTCAGACCTCCGGGGAGCCGCTGCCCGCGACCACCTCGGGCCGCAGCAGCGCCTGGAGCCGCTCGGCAGGCAACAGGCCCTTCTCCAGGACGAGTTCGGCGACGCCGCGCCCGGTGGCGAGGGCCTCCTTGGCGATGCCGGTGGCCGCCTCGTAGCCGATGTACGGGTTGAGCGCGGTGACCAGGCCGATGGAGTTCTCCACGGCCGCCCGCAGTTCCTTCTCGTTGGCCGTGATCCCGGCGACGCACCGCTCGGCGAGGGTGAGGCAGGCACGCTCCAGGTGCGTGATGCTCTCGGAGAGGGAGTGCAGGATGACCGGCTCGAAGGCGTTGAGCTGGAGCTGTCCCGCCTCGGCGGCCATCGTGATGGTGACGTCGTTGCCGATCACCTCGAAGGCGACCTGGTTGACCACCTCCGGGATCACCGGGTTCACCTTGCCCGGCATGATCGACGAACCGGCCTGCACCGGCGGCAGGTTGATCTCGTTCAGGCCCGCGCGCGGCCCGGACGACAGCAGGCGCAGGTCGTTGCAGCTCTTGGACAGCTTGACCGCGATCCGCTTCAGCACACCGGACATCTGCACGAAGGCGCCACAGTCCTGGGTGGCCTCGACCAGGTTGGCGGCGGTGACCAGCGGCAGCCCGGTGATCTCCGAGAGGTGGCGCCTCGCCGCCTCCGCGTATCCGGCCGGGGCGTTGAGGCCGGTTCCGATCGCGGTGGCGCCCAGGTTGATCTCCTGGATCAGCTCGACGGCCTCCGCCAGCCGGCTGCGGTCCTCGTCGAGCATGACGGCGTACGCCGAGAACTCCTGCCCCAGCGTCATCGGCACCGCGTCCTGGAGCTGGGTGCGGCCCATCTTCAGCACGTCGCGGAACTCGACGGCCTTGGCCGCGAAGGCGTCCTGGAGCACGGCCATCGCCTTCAGCAGGCCGCGCACCGCGTACACCGTCGCGATCTTGACGGCCGTCGGATAGACGTCGTTGGTGGACTGGCCGAGGTTGACGTCCTCGTTGGGATGCAGATGCCGGTACTCGCCCCTGGCGTGCCCCAGCAACTCCAGCGCCCGGTTGGCGATCACCTCGTTGGCGTTCATGTTGGTCGAGGTGCCCGCACCGCCTTGGATGACGTCGACCACGAACTGCTCGTGCAGCTTGCCGTCGCGGATCTCCCGGCACGCCTCCACGATCACGGCGGCCTTCTGCGACGCCAGCAGGCCCAGTTCCTCGTTGGCGAGCGCGGCGGCCTCCTTGACGGCGGCGAGGGCGTCGACCAGATGCGGGTAGGCGGAGATCGGCGTCCCGGTGATGGGGAAGTTCTCCTTGGCGCGCAGGGTATGGATGCCCCAGTACGCCTCGGCGGGTACGTCGCGGTGGCCGAGCAGGTCGTGTTCGCTGCGGTGGGCTGCGGCGGTCATGGCGGTGCGGGCCCTCTTTCGGAGGTGGACGAGACGAGGTGGACGAGTCGGTCAGGCGCAGGCCTGGCGGGTGACGGGGTCGAGGGCCCGGACCGGCCGGACGCTTCCGACGGGTTCGCCGCCGCCGAGCAGCGGCTCGCCCGCGAACTCGGTGAGCGCCGCCGGGTCGACGCCGGCGCGGGCCAGGGCCGCGGCGGCGACCGGGACACGTGCCCGGTTCGCCCCGTCAGCGATCTTCACGGCTACGGCACGGCCGTCGGGCAGCGCGGCGACCTGGACGCCCTCGAAGCCGTCCTTGGCGAGCAGGCCGGGCACGGCCCGCATCAGCGCGGCGATGTCGCGCCCGGAGCCGGAGGCCATCTCGGCGTGCTCGCGCATGGCGTCCGCCACCCGTGCCTCCGGGGTGCCGGGCGGAGCGGTCGTGACGCGGGCCGCTGCACGGGCGAGCCCGTGCAGCGAGACGGAGAACAGCGGCGCGCCGCAGCCGTCGACGGTCACCCGGGCGATCGCCTGGCCGGTGAGGTCCTCGACGATCTCGGCGATGGCCTGCTGGAGGGGGTGGGCCGGGTCGAGATAGTCCTTCAGCGGCCAGCCGTTCAGCTTGCAGGTGTACAGCATGGCCGCGTGCTTGCCGGAGCAGTTCTGGGCGAGCCGGGAGGGCAGGCGGCCCTCCCGGATCCAGTCGTCGCGCACGACCGGGTCGTACGGCAGGTCCGGGACGTTGCCGAGGTCGTCCTCGCCGACACCGGCCAGCTCCAGGATCCGCCGGGTGCCGGCCAGGTGCCGTTCCTCGCCGGAGTGGCTCGCGGCGGTCAGCGACAGCAGCTCGCCGTCGAGCGGGAGCCCGGCGCGCACCATGGCCACCGCCTGCACCGGCTTGAGGGCCGAGCGCGGGTAGAAGGCGGCCTCGATGTCACCGAGTTGCAGCTCCACTCTGCCGCCCGCGTCGAGGACGACGACGGAGCCGTAGTGGATGCCTTCGACGACGCCACCCCGGACGAGGTGGGCGATCGGTGCGTGCAGGGGCTCCCGGATCACAGGAGCCTCGGCGACCGGACTTCCGTACAACACTGCGTGGTTCACACATTCACCTTGGGGGATTTACTGCGGCCGGCCCGGCCGCGGACGCCGAACCAGCCGGCGACGAGAGCGGCGACGATCAGCGGCAGGCACAGCACGGTGGTGCGGCCCGCGCCGCCGTCGGCGTACATCAGGACGAACACGGAGGCGAGGAAGCCGAGCGTGACGATCTCGGTCCACGGGGATCCGGGCAGGCGGTAGCCGGGGCGGGACAGTTCGCCCCTCTGCGTCTTCCGCCAGAAGAGCAGGTGACAGAGCATGATCATGCCCCAGGTGGACAGGATGCCGATCGCCGCGAAGTTCAGCACGATCTCGAACGCGTCCGCCGGGACCACGAAGTTGAGGCCGACGCCGAGGACACAGATGCCGCTGGTGAGCAGGATGCCGCCGTACGGGACCTGGCTGCGGCTCATCACGCTGGTGAACTTCGGCGCCGAGCCGGACATGGCCATGGAGCGCAGGATGCGGCCGGTGGAGTACAGGCCGGAGTTGAGCGAGGACATGGCCGCGGTGAGGACGACGAGGTTCATCACGCCGCCGGCTGCCGGAACGCCGATGTTGGACAGGACCGTGACGAAGGGGCTCTCGCCGGCGGAGTACTTGTTCCAGGGCAGCAGCATCGACAGCAGGACGACCGAGCCGACGTAGAACAGGCCGACGCGCCACATGATCGAGTTGATCGCCCTCGGCATGATCTTCTCGGGGTTCTCGGTCTCGCCCGCGGCGACGCCGACCAGCTCCACGGAGGCGTAGGCGAAGACGACGCCCTGGATGATCAGCAGCATCGGCAGCACACCGTTGGGGAAGACGCCGCCGTGGTCGGTGATCAGGGACGGGCCGGGGGTGCCACCGTCGACCTTGTGCTGGGTGACCAGCAGGAAGATGGCGATCGCCATGAAGACCACGAGGGCACCGACCTTGACGATGGCGAACCAGAACTCCAGTTCGCCGAAGATCTTCACCGAGATCAGGTTCACGGTGAGGACCACGGCCAGGGCTATGAGCGCGATCACCCACTGCGGGATGTCGGAGAACAAGCCCCAGTAGTGGGTGTAGGTGGCCACGGCGGTGATGTCGGCGATACCGGTGGTCGCCCAGTTGAGGAAGTACATCCAGCCCGCGGTGTACGCGCCCTTCTCGCCGAGGAATTCACGGGCGTACGAGACGAAGGCTCCCGACGAGGGCCGGTACAGGACGAGTTCGCCGAGTGCGCGCACCACGAGGAACGCGAAGACGCCGCAGATCGCGTACGCGACGAAGAGGGAGGGGCCGGCGTCGGCGAGACGGCCGCCGGCGCCGAGGAAGAGGCCGGTGCCGATGGCCCCGCCGATGGCGATCATGTTGACGTGCCGGGACTTCAGGGACTTGCTGTAGCCCGCGTCTCCGGCGTCGACGTGACCGGACGATGGGCGCGTCTCTTCTTTGAGGTGCTGTTCGCTCACGCCTCTGGTCCGCCTTCCGTGGGGAGATCCGTGCGCCCAGGGCGCAGGATGTCGGTGAGGGTCGTCTCGACGCGGTCGATGTGGTGGGCCATGGCCGCCACCGCGTCGTCTTCGGAACCGTCCATCAGCGCCTCGACGATGGCCCGGTGCTCCCGGTTGGACTGCTCGCGCCGGCCGCCCAGTTCGTTGAGGAAGGCCGACTGACGCGCCAGTGCGTCGCGGATCTCCTCGATGACCCGGCGGAAGACCGGGTTCTGGGCGGCCTCGGCCACAGCGAGGTGGAAGAGGGTGTCCATCGCGACCCACGCGGTGGTGTCCGTCTCCCGCTCCATCCGGTCCAGCAGATGGGCCAGGTGGTCCAGGTTCTCCGGGGTGCGGCGCAGTGCCGCGTACCCGGCGACCGGGATCTCGATGTGACGGCGCACCTCCAGCAGGTCGCTCGCCGCGTAGTCGCCGAAGGTCGGGTCCTCGACGGCGTTGGCGACGACGAAGGTGCCCTTGCCGGTCCGCGAAACGGTCAGCCCCATGGTCTGCAGGGCCCGCAGGGCCTCGCGCAGCACGGGGCGGCTGACCTCGAGGGTGCGGCACAGCTCGGCCTCGGAGGGGAGCTTGTCACCGATCGCGTACTCGCCGCGCTCGATGGCGCCGCGGAGGTGGGTGAGGACCGCTTCCATCGCGCTGACGCGCCGCGGCCCCGGACCACCTGTCTGGCTGTCTGACAGGTTCACGGGGGTTGATCCTCCGGGTAACGGGACGGGACTGTCAAGGGGTGGAGTAAGGAAACTTTCAGGGGCCGGGACGCCTGAATATCGGCTTCCCGACCCCCGATGATCAGCGGTGATCAGCTCGCGCGCTGCTCCAGGACGGCGCCAGCACGGTTTCGGTCAGCTGAGGACGCCGGTGGCGAGCAGCCCGAGGAGCGCCACGCCGACCACGATCCGGTAGATCACGAAGGCGTTGAAGGAGTGCTTGGCGACGAACTTCAGCAGCCACGCGATCGAGGCGTAGGCGACCACGAACGACACGACCGTGCCGACGGCGAGCGGCGCGGCGCCGACGCCCGTGCCCAGGGCGTCCTTCAGCTCGTAGAGGCCGGCGCCGGTGAGGGCCGGGATGCCGAGGAAGAAGGAGAGGCGGGTGGCGGCCACCCGGTCGAGGTCGAGGATGAGCGCGGTCGACATGGTGGCGCCGGAGCGGGAGAAGCCCGGGAAGAGCAGGGCGAGGATCTGCGAGCTGCCGACCAGCATCGCGTCCTTGAACGAGGTGTCGTCCTCGCCGCGCTTGTGCCGGCCCATCTGGTCCGCGCACCACATCACGCCGCTGCCGACGATCAACGAGCCGGCCACCACCCACAGTGAGGCCAGCGGTCCGTCGATGAGCGGCTTGGCGGCCAGGCCGACCACGACGATCGGGACGGTCGCGGCGATGACCCACCAGGCGAACTTGTAGTCGTGGTGATACCGCTCCTGCTTGTTGAACAGGCCCCGGAACCACGCCGAGACGATCCGCACGATGTCCTTGAGGAAGTACAGGAGCACGGCCGCGATCGCACCGACCTGGATGACGGCCGAGAAGCCGACGACGGCCTGGTCGTCGACGGGAATCCCCATCAGCCCCTCGGTGATCTTGAGATGGCCGGTCGAGGACACGGGGAGAATTCGGTCAATCCCTCGACGACTCCGAGGACGGCGGCCTGACCGACGTTGATGACGCTCATGGGATCCAGTTCTGAGGAGTTGGTCGACAGTGCTGTAGACGGTGGTGCTGGGGAATTTGTACTACGCGTCGGTGACGGCCGCCGACTAGGGCCACACGGCCTGGGCGAGCGAAACCCCGGCAAAAGCCGCACCGAGGCCCGCTGTCACGCTCGCGACGACGTTGGCGGCAGCGTAGAACCCCGCGCCGGTCTCGGTCAGCCGCAGTGTCTCGTACGAGAACGTCGAGTATGTGGTCAGCGCCCCGCACAGGCCGGTGCCGAGCAGGAGCTGGAGGTGCGGCGAGGCATGGCCGGCCGCGGCGGCGCCGGTCAGCAGGCCGAGGACGAGGCAGCCCGCGACGTTGACCACCAGGGTGCCCCAGGGAAAGACCGTGTCGTGCTTGAGCTGCACCGCGCGGTCGGTGAGGTAACGAAGGGGTGCGCCGACCATGGCACCGAGGATCACCAGCAGCCAATTCACAACGAGTTCTCACCTGTCCCCTCGTCCGGTTTCCCTGTGTCCGGTTGCCCCGGGCCCGGTTTCCCCGCGCCCGGCGTACCGGATGACCGCACAGTCGTCGAGCGTCACGAGTCCTTCGGTGACGAGTTCGTCGAGCTGGGGCAGGAAGGCGCGGACGTGCTCCTCCGTGTCGACGATCACGACGGCGACGGGCAGGTCCTCGCTCAGTGACAGCAGCCTCGAGGTGTGGATCAGCGACGAGGCGCCGAAGCCCTCGACGCCCCGGAAGACGCTCGCGCCGGCGAGGCCCGCGGCATGGGCCCGGTGCACGATCTCGCTGTAGAGGGGCTTGTGGTGCCATGTGTCATGCTCACCGATGAAGACGGTCAGTCTGAGGGCCCTGCCGGTCAGTCGTGTCATGGCCGCCTCCGCGGGCGCCGGTCGGTGGTGTCGTTCATCGCTGCCGCCACGCCAGGACGCGACGGACGGCCGTCATCGCGAGCCAGATCGAGGCGAGGGCCCCGAGGAGCGTCGCGAACAGATACGCGAGTGCGGTGCGCGGATGGCCCGCGTCGACCAGCCTCTGGATGTCGACGGCGTACGTCGAGAAGGTGGTGAAGCCACCGAGCACGCCGGTGCCGAAGAAGGGCCGTACCAGCCGGTGAGCCGCCCACACATCGGTGATCACGACCATGAAGACGCCGATCACGGCACAGCCGACGAGGTTGACACCGAAGGTGGTCCACGGGAATCCCCCGGTCCGTGCGGGCCACAGCAGCGAGGCACCGTAGCGGGCCGTGGCGCCGATGCCGCCGCCGAGTGCGACGACCGCGACGACGGGTCCCTGCCCGTGCCAGGGGGACGGCCGCCGCGCGGGCTCGGGCGGCGCGGCACCGGTGGTGTCGGCGCTCTTGGGGTGCGGGACTGACATGGACGTACTTCTCCTACTCGCCGGGGCCCTGCCGGACGGGCACGCTCATCGCAAGTAGGGACCGTTGGCGGCGGCACTGCCGCGGTTCGGGTACGGCGGGCCCCACCGCCGCGCCGCGGACATGATCGCGGCCGGGGAACAGGGTACCTCCGGGCTCGGCGCCCGCGCACACGCGGGTCAGCCGGCGACGTCGGGCAGCTCGCACACGGCGATGCCGCGTTCCCATACGCTGCCGAGCACCAGCCGGCCGTCGGCGACACAGGCGCTGGTGGACATGCGGAAACCGGAGCGATGGCGGACGAGGTGGCGCCGGATGTGGCCGTCGTCATCGACCGCGAGCACGCCGGCCATGGCCGCCGGGCGGTACGGGGCCCGCACCGTGAGCCGGGCGGCGGCGCGCCGCACGGGCGGGGCGGCGCGGTGCAGCAGGTCCAGGGCGGGGACGTGGGGTCCGGCGAGGGCCACCCAGATCGGACCTTCGGGTCCTTGGCGCCAGAGGTTGTCCGGCATTCCCGGGAGGTTCTCGAGGAAGGGCTCGGCGCAGTCGGCCCGTGGCCCGGTCAGCCGGTAGCGGATGAGGCGTCGGGCTCCGGTCTCGGCGAGGACGAGGAAGGACTCGTCCTTGGCGGGCGCAAGGCCGTTGGCGAACCGGAGCCCGTCCAGGAGCACCTCGGGAGCGTCGGCACCGGGGGCGAGCCGCAACAGCCGTCCCGTTCCGGTGTGCTCGACGATGTCGCCGATCCACGCCTCGAAGGGGTAGCGGCGGCTGGACACGGTGAAGTAGACCGTGCCGTCGGAGACGGCGACGACGTTGCTGCAGAACCGCAGGGGCTCCCCCGCCACCGAGTCGGCCAGCACGCGCACGGTGCGGTCCTCGAGGCCGACGCGCAGCAGACCGCGCTGCGCGTCACACACCAAGAGGTCGCCGTCGGGGAGGAGTTCCAGGCCGAGGGGACGGCCTCCCGTCACGGCGAGCACCTCGACGCGGGTACGGGCCGGGTCGGCGAGCCCGTCGACCCGCAGAATGCGACCGTCCTCCACACCGGTGAGCACCCGCCCGCGCCGGTCGACGACGACGTCCTCGGGCCCCCGGCCACCGATGCCGACGTAGCCGAGCGGAACAAGAGCTGTGGGACGGTCCATGAGTGCCTGCCCTTCGCTGCGAAGACGGTTCATCCTCGCAGGGGGTACCCGGAGGCGCCCGCTCCCTTTCGGACTCGTGCGCGACCGTGCCGTCCGCCCCCACGCGCACCACCTCGGGTCAGGAGGTCGCCTCCGCCGTTCTGCGTGCTCTGCCGTGCAACGTCAGATAGAACAGCAGCACGGACTCCTCGGGGCCGCCCAGCTCGAAGCAGTTGAGGACCTTGCCGAGGGGGTTCCAGACCCGCCCGTCCGGCATGCGTACGCCGACCGACTGCCGGAAGTAGGCACGCTGCTCGGCGTCGAAGTCCACCCACGCCGCCCCCGCGCGGCGCACGAGCACCTCACCGACGTACGCGCCGAGACCGAACAGCGTCCGGGACAGCTGCTCCCGGCCGGCCCCGCCCTTGCGCAGGCCGTCGACCATGAAGTCCACCCTTCGTTCAGCTTTGGGGAACGCCAACCGGTCCCCTCCTTCTGGTCAAGCGCAGGTCATGGCATGGACATCACGGGGGACAGACGCGGGGGTACAACCTTTTCACCGCGCGCGCGTCCGCGACGATCCCGGGGCTCGGCAGGGACGGCGAGGATCGAACTGCATCCGTGACCGTGAAGAAGTTCACGCGTGGGACCCCGTTCCGCCGTCGCGCCGGCGGTCCCTGCCGTGTTCCTGCTCTCGCTCCCCCTGACCGGATGCGCCGAGAGCGGCGTCACCTGGACCAGCCCGGCGGCTTCTCCACGCCCGGGAGGAGTCGGGTGACGCCGTCTCGATCGCGAAGCCGAGCGGCTGGTCGGACTTCGAGTGCGGTGCCGTCGGAGAAACTTCCCGCCGTACGCGACCAGCACGGCGGTCAGGCCCGCTGCTCCCTGGCCATCCGTGGTCGGCATGTGCAGAGCGCGACCGCCACCGGTCAGTTCGGTCGGGCCACGTGCAGCGGCGAACTGCGCAGTGCCGCCTCCTCCGTGGGCTGACCATGTGCCCGGGTCGGAGCGCCGTGACTCACCAGCCCTTCTCGAACATCCGCGCCACCTCGGCGATCCGTACCTCGTCGCGGCGGTAGTGGGTGCGGCGGCGGATCCGCCTTGTGCGGAGGAGGCCGATGGCGGCGAGGAGGCGCAGGTCGGACTCGGCGACGGAGCGGGATACGCCGAGCTTCGAGGCGATGGCGGCCGAGGTCACGCCGTCCTCGGCGAGGTCGGTGTGCCGCTGGGGCGGGAAGTGGGCTGCCGGGTCCTTCAGCCACTCCATGATGCGCAGCCGCCTGTCGCCGGCGGGTCTCTTCAGCATCGCGTCCCTTCCGTACCGCCCTCTGGTCCCACTGTGCCGTGACGGAAGGTGCGGGGCCGAGGCCCGATCGGGCCGAACTGAGAAGGGCCGAACGGCTCCTTGTAGGTGCGTGGCCCCGGCCGCACAAGCGGCCGGGGCCACGGCTTGCCGGTGGTCCGGCGGTGGTTCAGCGGTGGCTGAACCAGCTCATCGCCGGGGTCGCCTTGTTGTCGTAGTCGAACAGGGCCTGGTTCACCCATCCGTTGCCGTAGGACGGGTCGGTCGGGTCCCAGCCGTTGCCGGTGACCGCGGTCCAGGTGGCCTCCCAGTAGAAGACGCCGAGGCCCCGGCCGTTCGGCACGGCCTCCACGATGTTCAGCACGTCCCGCAGCCAGGCGGCCTGGCCTGCGGTGGTCGCCGGGTAGCCGTTCACCAGCTCACCGCTGGTGTCGATCTGGTTGGTCAGCGAGTCCTTGCTGTCCAGCCGGAACGGGTAGGCCGTCTCCGCGACGAACACCGGTTTGCCGTAGCGGGAGGCCGCGTCGTCGATGGTGCTCTGGAAGTCGGAGAGCGGGCCGTGCCCGTAGCCGTAGTACGACAGGCCGATGGCGTCGAACCTCACCCCGTTCGCCACCGCGTTGTCGAACCACCACTCCGTGCCCGGCATCACCCGGTACATCACCGCGGGCCACGTCGACGGGGTGCTGCTGGTCTCCAGCCACTCCGGTGACCCGGTCGCCGAGGAGCTGCGCGAGGCGGGCCACCGCTGGTCGCGTGCGGCAAGCCCATCGGGCTGGGCGCCAAGGTGAGCTATGTGGCGGCGGACGACCGGGACGGCGCCCGCGAGATGGTGCGCCACCTGCTGTCCGTGGGCCGGCGGCGGATCGGCGTGGTCACGGGTCCCCTCGACACGCCGGGCGGTGTGGAGCGCCTGGCCGGCTACAAGGAGGTCCTCGGCGAGGCCGGCCTGGAGTTCGACGAGAAGCTCGTCGTTCCCGGTGACTACAGCCGGGCCGGCGGTGAGGCGGGCGCGGAGCGGCTGCTGGCGCAGGCGCCGGACATGGACGCGGTGTTCGTCGCCTCCGACCTGATGGCCCAGGGCGTGCTCACCGCACTCCGGCGGGCGGGCCGCCGGGTCCCCGACGATGTGGCGGTGGGCGGCTTCGACGACTCCCCCGCGGCCACGGCGGTGAGCCCCGCCCTCACCACCATCCGTCAGCCGTGGGACCGGATCAGCAACGAGATGGTCCGCGTCCTGCTGGCGCAGATCGGCGGCGAGGACCCGGCGGCGGTGATCCTGCCGACGGAACTGGTGAAGCGCGAGTCGACGTGACCTCACGGTCGCACGGGCACGCCGCTCGGCCACCGAGCCGTCGGCACCTCGTGCGACCGGTCAGTTTTGGAGAAGCCGTGCGCCGCTCCCCCTCCGTAGCGTGGGACCACCGGCGGACGACGTCGGCCCACCCACCAAGGAGCACACGATGACCACGGGCCTGCAGACCATCATCTACCCCGTCAAGGACCTGGCCGCGGCCAAGTCGATGTTCAGCGCCCTGCTGGAGACGGAGCCGTACGTGGACGAGTCCTACTACGTGGGGTTCCGGGCCGCCGGGCAGGACGTCGGGCTGGACCCGAACGGGCACGCCAAGGGCCTGACCGGGCCGGTGCCCTTCTGGCACGTGTCCGATATCGAGACCCGGCTCGCGGCGCTGGTGGACGCCGGCGCGGAGGTGCTGCAGGAACTCCAGGACGTCGGCGGCGGCAGGCTGATCGCCTCGGTGAAGGACGCGGACGGCAACCTCGTGGGCCTCCTCCAGGACCCCGCCGCGTAGGGGTTTCGCCCTGCGTGAAGTGCTTGCACACACACTAGTTGCAAAGTAAACAAACGGAGGCTTTTCTGTTACCGTGCGGGTATGGCAGTGAAGACGGCCGGCTCCCGGCTCGAGGATCAGTGGCGGGACATCCTGTCGGTGCACGCGCGCACCATGTGCGAGATCGACCGTGTGCTCCACCCCCACGGCCTGGGCGCCAGCGACTTCGAGGTCCTCGACATCCTCGCCGCCGAGACATCCGCCCACGGCGAGCAGTGCCGGGTACAGAACATCGCCGGGCGCGTGCACCTGAGCCAGAGCGCGCTGTCCCGGTTGATCGGGCGGCTGGAGAAGGACGGCCTGGTGCGGCGCTCGGTGTGCGAGGAGGACCGGCGCGGGGTCTGGGTCGCTCTCACCGAGAAGGGCCGGGCGCTGCACGCCGAGGTGCTGCCGCTGCAACGCGAGGTCCTCGCCCGCACGCTGACGTCCTGGCCCGGACGGCCCGCCTGACCCGGCGGCACGGGATTGTCATCCCGGCGCACCGCCGGCCCCGTCATCATGCGCGCGATCGCATGCGTGGCCGCTCCGTGTGAACCTGGTGGTGCGCGCCGCGGCGCGCACGACATGGGCCAGGACAACCGGAGGGACGTCATGGAACAGGTCGGGGACAAGCCGGAAGAGGTACGCAGGCATCTCGAGGAGGAGCAGCGGCATCTCGAGGAGGAGCAGCAGCCGTCACGAAGCGCGGTCCGGCCGGACGACGACGCCGAGCAGACGCCCGCTGACGACGGGGCCGACGTCTCCGGCAGGGACGTCTAGGGCCTTGCTCTGGGATCAGGTCGGCCGGCGAGGCCCCGGGGCGGCCGTGCTCACCCCGCCTCGGGCCGCCGGTCCACCGGGCGGCGCGGCGGGATCTGGGGAGTGCCGAAGTCGCGGGGACCGCTCCACAGCGCGGGTACGGCGTCGCAGCGGCGGCACAGTTCGTATGCGATCGCCTCGTAGTTGACCCGCCAGCCCTGGAAGTGCGGCCAGGCCTCCCGCGCCGTCCGCTCCGCCATGAAGCCCGTCGCCTCCAGCATCGCCACGGCCGCGTCGAACTCCGTGAAGGTGAGGTGGATCGGGGCGTCGGGTACCGGGTCGGCCTCGAACGGGAAGCGCAGTGAGCGGGCGATGTCGCGCAGGGCGGTGAACCCGGCCCGGAGCACCAGCCGGGCCTCCGGTGGCGCCGCGCGCGGCGCGAGGGAGAGCTGCATCGCCGCGGCGTCCATGACGGCGAGCATCCCGACCAGCCAGTTGCGGTACGGGCGCGGCGAGCGGAACGAGATCAGTACCGGGTAGGTCGAGTGGCTCTCGCCGATGTCGGCGGCCAGCCGCTCCCACGCACGGTAGAGCTCGGGCAGCGCGGTCTCGGTCTCGACGAGCCACTGGCGGGCCAGGATCTCCGGGCCCCAGGCGGGCTCGCCGGCCCGGGACTGCAGCAGGGTGACCTCCAGTTCACGGCGGTTGTAGGCGGCGTACAGGGTGGGCAGGTAGGCGATCTGCAGCGCGATGACCACGGGCCCGGTGGCCGCCGCGACGAAGTCCAGCGCGGACAGCCGCAGCCGCATACCGCTGGCGAAGCCGAGCGTGAACAGGCTCGAGCCCGCCTCACGGAAGGCGTTGCTCCAGCTCAGTGGGGACACCGAGTACAGCAGCAGGCCGTAACCCACGAGCGCCCCACCGAGCCAGATGGCGAGCATGCCGATCAGGATCAGCGGGGCGAGCCAGGTCTGTGCCCGGTCGATGTCCTCGTAGCGGTCCCCGGGCGCGGCCAGCCGCAGCAGCCGCCGCAGTGCCCACCACAGCCGGTACACGAGGATCGAGTACAGCCCGCGGGGCACCACGAGAGTGCGCACGATGCTGGAGAGCACGGCCACCAGGACCAGGGCGCCGGCGACGCCGGAGATCCAACTCATGCGGTCATTGTGGACCGCGCGGCCGGCCCGCCCCGGCACAGCCGGTGCTCCAGGGCGTCGGGAGCCGCCACCCCCGGCGCCGCCGTGCGCGCGGGCCCTACGGCCGGGCCAGCAGGTGACGCACCCCGTCCGAGTTGAGGGTCAGGCCGTGCGGGGAGGCCGCGTCGATGGTCAGGGTGAGGTCGCCGGTGGGCCACTGGGACGCGAGCGCGCCGAGCGGCACCAGGCGGTAGCGGGAGACGAACGGCAGCAGGTCCGCCATCTCCGTCTCCGAGGTGAACACCGGCACGGTCTGTTCGCCGTCCGGCTGCTCCAGGACGGGCAGCGCGACGGTGTTCGGGTTGTTGGCGTCCTCCTCGCTGGCGTCGTCCGGCACGGGGACGAGCACATCGCTCCCGGCCAGCGTGTCCAGCGCCTCCGCGTCCCCGGCGTCCACCGCAAGGGTGTCCAGCGCCGCCTGGGCCGCGGTCGGGTGGTGGTTCTTGTCCGGAGTGTCCATGGCAAATCCCCAGGTAGGTGCGGGCGGGACGCCCCGGAACCAGTGGCTCCGGGCGCACTCCCGCCCACGTACCCATCCCGAGCCGGGCCATGCATGCCGCACGGGTCAGGTGTCGGCCGGTCAGGGGCACGGCTGACACGTGGGCCGGGAGAGGCCGCGGTGCGGGACGCCTCTCAGACCCGGCGCTCGGCGAGCAGTTCCCCGGTGGTGACCACCCGGATCAGCGGACGGTACAGGTCCATCACGCGCAGCGCCCGGTCGTGGGCGGTGTCGTCGGCGCCCGCGCAGGCGTCGGCGACCACCAGCACCTCCACTCCCGCGTCCGCGGCGGGCAGAGCCGTGGACAGCACGCAGCAGTCGGTGCTGACACCGGCCAGCACCAGACGGCCTCCGGGCCCGACACGCCCGGCCAGTTCGGGAGTCCACTTGCCGAACGTGGTCGCGTCCAGCACGTGCCGCGCCACGGCGGCGAAGTCGTCGGTCAGCCGCCACAGCGGGGCGTTCGGCGGTTGCAGGGCGAAGGGCCACTGCTCGTAGTACGCCCTCCAGGCGCCCTCGGGTGTCCGGGGTGCCAGGAAGCGGGTGAAGGTGACGCGTTCCCCGAAGGCGGGCAGCAGGCGCCGTATGCCGTCCGCCGCCTCCCGGAAACGGGGGGCGGCCCAGGGGCTCGCGGGATCGGCGAAGACGCGCTGCATGTCGATCGCGACGAGCAGGTCGGCGGCGGTCATGCGATCGGTGCGCCTTCGTTCGTCGTCCGGTCCGTGGCCTGCTGCTCCTGCCGGTGCACACCCCCGCGGCCGAGGACGAGGGTGCCGAGGAAGCCCACCGCGAGGGCCGCCAGAACGCCGAGGTTGGCGTACGCCCAGGCGCCCGACGTGCCGCCGAGGCCCATGGGGCCGAGGAGATAACCCTGCCAGTCCAGCCAGCTCGCTGCGGTGTTCGTCACCAGGCCCCAGCCGGTCGCCGTGGCGGCGAGGGTCAGCAGCAGGGGTGTGAGCGGGACGTCGCCGTAGCGGCCGTGCGGGCGGTAGAGGTCGTCCTCGTCGTAGTCGCGGCGACGCAGGGCCAGATCGGCGAGCATGATGCCGCACCAGGCCGCGATGGGGACGCCGAGCGTCGTCAGGAAACCCATGAACGGGCCGAGGAAGTCTCCGGCGAAGAAGACGATGTAGACCGAGCCCACGATCATCAGGACGCCGTCGACCAGGGCGGCCAGGGGGCGGGGGATCCGCAGCCCGGCGGAGAGCAGCGCCAGGCCCGACGAGTAGATGTCCAGCACCGCGCCGCCCACCAGGCCGAGCACCGCGACCACCGCGAACGGGACCAGGAACCAGGTCGGAAGGATCGTGGTCAGCGCGCCGATGGGGTCGGCGGCGACGGCCTTGCTGAGGGTGTCGGACGAACCCGCCAGCAGCAGCCCGAAGACCAGCAGGAGCAGGGGGGCGACCGAGGCGCCGAAGGTGGTCCAGCCGATCACGCCGCGGCTCGAGGAGGTCCGCGGCAGATAACGGGAGTAGTCCGCGGCCGCGTTGACCCAGCCGAGCCCGAAGCCGGTCATCATGAAGACCAGGGCGCCGATGAACTCCTGGGGCGAACCCGCCGGATGGGCACTGACCGTGTGCCAGTGGATGTGGCCGGCGACGAGGGCGATGTAGACGACGGTGAGCCCGCCCGTGACCACGGTGATCACGGTCTGCAGGCGCATGATCAGGTCGAAGCCCATGACGCCGCCGACGACGGTCAGCGCACCGACCAGGACGAGCGCCGCCACCTTGGTCCCGGTGCCGCCGCCCCAGCCGAGCCGTCCGAAGACGGTGGCGGTGGCCAGGGTGGCGAGCGCCGTCAGGACGGTCTCCCAGCCGACGGTGAGCATCCAGGAGATCACCGACGGCAGCCGGTTGCCGCGCACACCGTACGCCGCACGGCTGAGCACCATCGTCGGGGCCGAGCCGCGCTTGCCCGCGACCGCTATGAAACCGCAGAGCAGGAAGGAGAACACGATCCCGATCGCCCCGGCTGCCAGCGCCTGCCAGAAGGAGATCCCGAAGCCGAGCGCGAAGGCGCCGTAACTGAGCCCCAGGACGGAGACGTTGGCGCCGAACCACGGCCAGAACAGCGTCCTCGGAGTGCCCTTGCGCTCGGCGTCGACGATCACGTCGAGGCCGTGCGCCTCCACCTGGAACTGCCGTCCCCCGGGTCTGCTGTCGGAGGAGTCCGTCATCGTCGACCTGCCCGTCTGCATGCGTTCGCCGCAGGCCCGGTCGGTCCGGGCCGGCGTCCAGGGTAAGCGGGCGCCGCCCTCGGTTCACCCGGCCCTGCCGCCCGGCCCCCTCCCGGGGCGTTTCACCGCGTGGCCCACGATCACGGTCTCGGCGCCGTCGACCCCCGGGCCGCCGACGTCCCGTGTGATGAACCGGTAGAGGTGTTCCAGGTCCCGTACCCAGATCGCGAGGTGCAGGTTGGACGCGCCGGTGGTGGCGAAGGCGCCGTGCACCGCGGGGTGCCGGGCCAGCGTGCGACCCACCTCGTCGAGGCGGTCGGGTGCGACCCGCACCATGATGTTGGCGTCGATGAGGAGCCCGAGCCG
>NZ_PQSR01000128.1 GCF_002920635.1 Streptomyces sp. Ru72
GGAGTTCACTCCGTTCCTGCGGTTCGACACCGAGATCCGCCGGATCATCTGCACCACCAACGCGATCGAGTCGGTCAACGCGCGGATCCGGCGAGCGGTCAAGGCCCGCGGACACTTCCCCAACGAGCAGGCCGCCCTGAAGTGCGTCTACATGGCCATCATGTCGCTCGACCCCACCGGCAAGGGCCAGGCCCGCTGGACCATGCGCTGGAAGACCGCGTTGAACGCCTTCGACATCACCTTCGACGGCCGACTCTCAGCGGCCCGCCAGTAACCATCAACTACCCCAGTTAGACCGCTCGTTTGACAGACCCGAATGAGTCTCGGCGAGCTCGTGCCGGTCCGCACGGCCGCCCACTGGTCGCCGCCAGGCGAACCCCCGGGCCAAGACGCCCCGCCTTCAATTGCCCCCAACGTCACAATCCACCAGCACGTGTTCACGACTTCAGACGCTGCCGCTGCGGTCCGACGGCGCAGGTTCACGTTGGACGCCGACCCGTCGGTCGGCGTGCTAGGCGGGCACGGACATACGGTCGAGGCGCTGCCGCTGGGACTCGGTCAGGCGGAGGTCTGCCGCGGCGAGGTTCTCCTCCAAGTGGACGACCGAGCCGGTTCCGGGGATCGGCAGGACGACCGGGGAACGGGCGAGCAGCCAGGCGAGCAGGACCTGAGGTGCGGTGGCACCGAGTTCGGCAGCGATGGCGTCGAGCGCGGATTCCGGGCCGGGGGCTGCTACAGCCACGGGGCGCCAGGGGAGGAAGGCGATGCCGGCGGCCTCGCAGGCATCCACAACCGGCTCATGCTCTCGGGCGAGAAGGTTGTAGCGGTTCTGTACGCTCGCGATCTCGGCGGTCTGCCGAGCCTCGGCAAGTTGCGCGGTGGTGACCTCGGACAGCCCGATGTGCCTGATCTTCCCTTCCTGCTGCAGTTCGCGGAGCGCGCCGATCTGTTCGGCCACTGGAACCTTCGGGTCGATCCGGTGCAGCTGGAGCAGGCCGACGCGCTCGGTCCGGAGTCGGCGCAGGCCCTGCTCGACCTGCTCGCGCAGGCTCTCCGGCCGTGCGTCGTACGCCCACCCTTCGGGGCCGTCGGACCGAATGACCCCGACCTTCGTGGTGATCAGCAAGTCGTCCGGATACGGATGCAGGGCCTCAGCGAGGAGTTCCTCGTTGGCTCCCCATCCGTACATGTGGGCGGTGTCAATAAGCGTGACGCCCAGTTCGACGGCGCGCCGGGCTACCGCGATGGCGGCGTCCCGGTCGGGGCCAGGCCCCGTCGGCAGGCGCATGGCGCCGAAACCGAGCCGGGTTACCCGGTATTCACCTGCGATGGAGAAGGTGCTCGGCGTGCCGGGTGTGTTTGGTGTGCTTAAAGTCATCGGTTCCCCCTCGACGGCCCGACGATACCCTGACCTTCCTCCAGGCTGGCTTTATCGAGCAGTAGTGGGTTCTGGCACAGATCTTGGGGAGCTGTCGCGAAGCGCTACCTCGATGTTCGATTGCGAGGGACTGGCTCGTGTGAGACCGCGTACGCCCTGCCATCCATCGGTCCGAGTTGACGCTCCCTCAGGTGTCTACCGTTCACGGCTGTGGTCGGTTGCGGACGGTGATGGTGCTGGGCATGCAGGCCGATGCACCGTTCTGGGACTCGCTGGTGTTCGCCGGGATCGACGATGTGGAGGTCGAGGCGGTTACGGCCGCGTTCAGTACGGTCGAGGTGGTGGCGAGAGGCCGCGCTGCCGGAGCCGCATGTCCGGACTACGGCCGCTTTTCGGACCGAGTTCATGACCGTTACCAGCGCAGGCTGAAGGACCTTCCACTCGCTGAGCAGGGCTTTGTGATCCGGCTGACGGTCCGACGCTTCATCTGCGGGTCGGCGGACTGCCCACGCCGGACCTTCGCCGAGCCGTTCTCCCGGCTGGCCACCTCGTACGCACGGTTCACCACGCGGCTCAACCACGCCCTGGAGCGAGTGGGGCTCGCGCTGGCCGGGCGGGCCGGCGCCTGGCTGGCGGCCCAACTGGGCTTCGGCGCGGGAAGAATGACCTTGTTGCGCAGGGTCATGGCACTGCCTGACCCGCAGTTCAGTACTCCGCGAGTGCTGGGCGTGCACGACTTCGCGATCCGCCGCGGCCAGACCTACTCCACCGTCTTGACCAGCATCGAAGACCATCGCGTGGTCGATGTGCTTTCGACGCGTGAAGCCGGGCCGCTGGCTGCCTGGCTGGTCCGTCACCCAGGCGTGGAGATCATCTGCCGGGACCGGGCGGGCGCCTACGCCGAAGGCGCCCGGCGCGGTGCCCCTGACGCTCTGCAGGTCGCCGATCGGTTCCACCTGTGGCAGGGCCTCGGCCGAGCCGTGGAGACCTGCGTCGCCGCACATCGCGACTGCCTGCGCAACCCATCGCCCAGCGGCATGATGCTGGAGCCCACCGGACTGGTTTCCGGTCGACCGCAGGACGAGCCGGAGCCCGTCGGCCGACGTGCCGAGCGCAAGAAGGCAGCACACGCCCTGGTTCACGAGATGCTCGCCCAAGGCCGCTCACGCCGGGCGATCGCCCGACACCTGGGCTGGGGCCTCAACACCGTCCTCCGGTACGCCAACGCCGCACACTGGCAGGACACCATCCGCGAAAACCGGCCCCGGCCCAGCAGACTCGACCCCTACAAGCCCTACCTGGAGCGGCGACTCGCCGAGGGATGCACCCACGTCACCCGACTGCACAGCGAGCTGATAGCCGAGCAAGTTCCCGTCACCTACCAGATGGTCCGCAGCTACATCGCCACCCTTCGCGAGGCTCCGGCCGGCGCGCCGCCCCGGCCGCCGACGGTGCGGCGGGTGACCGGCTGGATCACCCGCCACCCCGCAACCCTGACCGAGGAAGACCGGACCGGCCTGAAGGACCTCCTGGCCCCTCTCTGCCCCGAACTGGAGACGGCCGCCGGACATGTCCGCGACTTCGGCGAGATACTCACTGACCGCCTCGGCTCCACACTCCCCACCTGGAGTCGACGCAGTTGACGCCAGCCAGCTACCTGGCCTTACCGGCTTCGCCCTCCACCTACTCCAAGACCTCGACACTGTGACCGCCGGGCTCACTCTCGACTGGAGTTCCGGCAGTATCGAGGGCGCCGTCAACCGCATCAAGAAGATTAAGCGGCAGCTCTACGGCCGAGCCGGATTCGGACTACTCCGCAAGATGATCCTGCTCCAGTGACACTGCGAGACGCCCCCCCAAGATCTGCACAGACAATGGCTGCGGCAGGTGTGTGGACCGGGGGCATCCAAGTGCCCAGCCGTGGCAGGATGGTCTCATGTTGATCCGAAAGGGCGATGCCGCGTAGGCGTCCCAAGGCCGTCCGCGCAGAGCGGTGGCGGCCACGATGGCAGTATCCGGTCCTGAGGGTCCGGGGTGTCTCCGCGCGGACTCGTGCAGCGATCCGCCGCGTCGAAGACCAGGAGATGTGGCCCAACGCGGTCGCCAATGCGCTCTCTCGTTTCGAGTGGGCTTTCAAGCAGCCTGGACGATATCTGAACGCCTCCCAGGCCTATTCGCCCGGGATAGAGGTGGAAGACGCCCGTGATGACCTGGAGCTGGCGATGCTGCACCTTCCTCCCGGAGCCAGACGGGACTTGGGCCGACTGATCACACGCATCGATGAGGAATTCGAGCGCCGTACCTTGCCGGAACCCAACAACATCGAGTTGGCGATGTTCGGCTGGTGGTGGACCAGGATGCGGGAACGCTGACGGCCCGGGCTCACGCCCCCTGCAATCGAACGGCGCCGTCACCCTCCGCGACCGATCCCCAAGATCTGTGCCAGAACCGAGTTTTGACACCACTCGGGGGCTTGCGGTGGGACGCTGGGAGTGCTCTGCGTGGTGAGGGGGCGCTGATGCCACCGAAGTCCAAGGTCGATCTGTACCCGGCGATCCGCCGCGATGCCCGGGCGGGGATGTCGAACCGGGCCTTGCAACGCAAGTACGGGGTGGGCTTCCGGACGGTGAAGGCGGCCATGGAGTCGGTCTGGCCGGAGCCTCGCAAGCAGCTGCCGCCCCGCAAGACGCGGCTCGACGCCTTCAAGCCGGCCATCGACCAGATGCTGCGGGCGGATCTGGACGCGCCGCGCAAGCAGCGGCATACCATCAAGCGGATCTTCGACCGGCTGCTGGACGAGCACGGTGCGGTGGAGGTGACCTATCCGATGGTGCGGGCCTATGTCGCCGTTCGCCGGCCGCAGATACGGATCGAGGCGGGACGCGGGCCGCTGAACGCGTTCATCCTCCAGACCCACATGCCGGGGGCGGAAGCCGAGGTCGATTTCGGCGACCCAAACTCGCCGACATGTGGTGTCCGGTCTCGGTTACGAAGCCATGGCGGCATGCCCCACTGCATCGTCATGGCCAGACGTTGGCTTGTGCTCGGAAAGTCTCCGGGTCGCTCTCCACAGGTAGTACGCACATCAAATGACCGCCAGTCACTCGCAGTACGCGGCATTCCTGCCACTGCGACACCTGCTCAGCACCCAGAGCGATCAAGCGCGTGGTTTCCGCCTCTATGTCGTCGGTCTCGATGTCCAGGTGGATACGAGGTGCGTCGTCGACCGCTTGGACGGCCATGATCAGCCCCGGCAGGGCCTGATGGAGTGTGGTGAATTCCGGTGCCGGAGGAAACGGCCGGGCTGTGACACCAAGGGCTGCCGACCAGAAGTCCGCTGACTTGGCAGCCTCGGCTACAGGTGTGTCGATCAGAACGGCGTATACGCGGCTTCTATGCATGGCAGCTCTTCCTGATCAGCTGGGATCGCGCCTTGATCATCAACCGTCACGGCCAGGAGCACTGGCCTCCCTAGCTCAGACAGGCGAGTTCCTGCTCGGAGGACGCCACCTGTCTGAGCTTTCGGGGGGAGCCGGTGACGGGAGCTCGGGGGATCGTCAGGGCATCACCGGATCCGGATTGCCGTAGTAGGCGTCGGGGCCGTGCTTGCGGGTGTAGTGGCGCTCCAGCAGGTGCCGAGGCGGCGGGGCCGTGGGTGACAGGGACATGGTGTGCAGAGCCATTTCGGCGACGGCCTCGCAGATGATCGCGTGCTCCAGGGACTTGCGGGCGCAGGCGCCCCAGGTGAACGGGCCGTGGCCGGCGACGAGGGCGGCGGGGACCTCGACGGCCTTGTCGTCGCTGCCGTCTAGGAGGTCCACGATGACGTGGCCGGTGTTGTACTCGTAGTCCTTCGCGCACTCCTGCTCGGTGAGGTCGCGGGTGACGGGCACGGGGCCGTTGAAGGTGTCGGCGTGGGTGGTGCCGAGGACGGGTATGTCGCGGCGGGCCTGGGCGAAGGCGACGGCGTGGGTGGAGTGGGTGTGCGTGATCCCGCCGATCGAGGGGAACGCGAGGTACAGGCAGCGGTGGGTCTCGGTGTCGGTCGAGGGGCGCAGGTCGCCGTCGACGACGGCGCCGTCATGCAGACGTACCGTCACCAGGTGGTCGATGCCGAGGTCCTCGTAGGGGACTCCGGAGGGCTTGATGACGAACACCCCCGCCTCGCGGTCGACTCCGCTGACGTTGCCCCAGGTCAGGGTCGCCAGGCCGACCTGGGGGATGGCGAGGTTCGCCTCCAGTACCTCCTGGCGCAGGCCCTCTCGAACGACTGTGGTCATGGTCCCTTCCTCTCTCACAGCGCCTGGGCGAGGCGGTGGTAGGCGGCGTTCCAGCGGATTTCCTTGGCGAGTTGTTCGGAACTGGTGTGCTCGTCGATGGTGAGCAGTTCGACGCCCGTCATGGCGGCGAAGTCGGTCAGGGTCTCCGTGTCGACGGCGGAGCTGAGCACGGTGTGGTGCGGGGCACCGGCGAGCAGCCAGCTCTCGGCCGACTCCGCCAGGGAGGGACGCGGCTTCCACACGGCCCTGGCCACCGGCAGATGCGGCAGCGGCTGGCTCGGGGCCATGACGTCCACGGCGTTCGCGGTCAGCCGGAAGCGGTCCCCGAGGTCGGAGAGGCCGACGACGACGGCGGGACCCTCGGCGGCGTCGAAGACCAGGCGGACCGGGTCCTCGCGGCCGCCGATGGACAGCGGGTGGATCTCGCAGCGGGGGCGGTCGGCTGCCACCGAGGGGCAGACCTCCAGCATGTGGGCGCCGAGGACGCGCGGGGTGCCGGGGCCGAGGTGGTAGGTGTAGTCCTCCATGAAGGTGGTGCCGCCGGGGCGTCGGGCGCCCATGACCTTCATGGTGCGCAGCAGGGCGGAGGTCTTCCAGTCGCCCTCGCCGCCGAAGCCGAACCCGTCGGCCATCAGGCGCTGGACGGCGATGCCGGGGAGCTGGCGCAGTCCGCCGAGGTCCTCGAAGTTGGTGGTGAAGGCGGTGAATCCCCCTTCGGTGAGGAAGGTGCGCAGGCCCAGTTCCTGGCGGGCGGCGTACAGCAGTGAGTCGTGGCGGATGCCGCCGGGGCGCAGGGCGGGGACCACGTTGTAGGTCTCGACGTACTCGGCGGCGAGTTCGGCGGCCGCCTTGTCCTCGACCGCGTCGACCACGGCCACCAGGTCGTTGACGCTGTAGGTGTTCACCGAGAAGCCGAACCGCAGCTGCGCCTCGACCTTGTCGCCCTCGGTGACGGCGACGTCGCGCATGTTGTCGCCGAAGCGGGCCAGGCGCAGGGTGCGTGCCGTGTGGCGGCCGGCGGCGGCCCGTGTCCAGGCGGCGACGCGCCTCACGACCCGCGGGTCCGTGGTGTGGCCGGCGACGATCTTGCGGTTGACGCCGACGCGGGCCTCGATGTGGGCGAACTCGCGGTCGCCGTGGGCGGCCTGGTTGAGGTTCATGAAGTCCATGTCGATGCTCGACCAGGGCAGCGACAGGTTGTACTGGGTGTGCAGGTGCAGCACCGGCCGGTCCAGCGCGCTCAGTCCGGCGATCCACATCTTCGCCGGGGAGAAGGTGTGCATCCATACGATCACGCCGACGCAGGTGTCGGAGGCGGTGGCCTCCAGACACAGGCGGCGGATCGACTCGGCGTCGGTGAGGACCGGCTTGAACACGATCCGCAGGGGGATCTCGCTCGCCGCGTCGAGGCGTTCGGCGATCTTCCGGGACTGGTAGGCGACCTGGGCCAGGGTCTCCTCGCCGTACAGGCCCTGGCTGCCGGTGAGGAACCAGATCTCGTGGCTGTCGTAGGGCTGCGGTTGTGTCGTCATGGCGGTTCCTTTCACAAAGTGGCTCAGGCGGAGGCTTCGGTGCGGATGCGGCGCAGGCGGTGCATGACGTCGTTGGTGCCGCGGCCGAAGTAGTCGTGCAGCACCCGGTACTCCGCGTACAGGCGCTCGTAGGCCGCCGCACGTTCGGGGTCGGGTACGTAGGTCCGGCGCTGGACCTTGCCCATGGCGTGGGCGGCGGCGCGGATGTCGGGGTACGCCCCGGCGGCGACGGCGGCGTGCATGGCGGCGCCGAGGGCCGGGCCCTGGGTGGAGCCGATGATGCTCAGCGGGCGGCGGGTGACGTCCGCGTAGATCTGCATCAGCAGTGCGTTCTTCGTCAGGCCACCCGCGATGATCAGTTCCTTCACCGGTACGGCGGCGGCCTCGAAGGCGTCGATGATGGTGCGGGTGCCGAAGGCGGTGGCCTCCAGCAGGGCGCGGTAGACGTCCTCGGGACGGGTGGACAGGGTCTGGCCGATGAGCAGGCCGCTGAGGTCGTGGTCGACCAGCACCGAGCGGTTGCCGCTGTGCCAGTCCAGGGCCAGCAGTCCGTGCTCACCGACCTTCTGTTCGGCGGCGAGGGCGGTCAGATACTCGTGCGGGCTCTGGCCCGCGGCCGCGGCCTTCTCGGCGTACTCGGCGGGGAAGCCGGTGCGTACGCACCAGGCGAAGATGTCGCCGACACCGCTCTGGCCGGCTTCGTAACCCCACAGTCCCGGCAGGATTCCGCCGTCGACGACACCGCACATGCCCGGCACCGTGCCGTGCTGGTCGGAGCTCATCACGTGGCAGGTGGAGGTCCCCATGATGGCGACCATCTGTCCCGGTTCGACTGCCTTCGCCGCCGGGGCCGTGACATGGGCGTCGACGTTTCCGACGCAGACCGCGATGCCCTCCGGCAGCCCCGTCCAGGCCGCGGCCTCGGCCGTCAGCCGCCCTGCTGCGGCGCCCAGTTGCCCGATCGGCTGGTCCAGCTTGTCGGTGACGAAGCCGGCGAAGTCCGGGTGCAGGGCCGCCAGGTACTCGGGCGAGGGGTAGGCCCCGTCCTGGTACTGCCCCTTGTAGCCGGCGGTGCAGGCGTTGCGGACGTAGGTGCCGCACAGCCGCCACACGATCCAGTCGGCTGCCTCCAGCCACCGCTCGGTGCGGTGGTAGATCTCCGGGTCCTCCTCCAGGACCTGCAGGGCCTTGGCGAACTCCCACTCCGAGGAGATCTTCCCGCCGTACCGCTGCAGCCACGGCTCCTGGCGTTCGGCGGCCAGCGCGTTGATCCGGTCGGCCTGGCCCTGGGCGGCGTGGTGGCGCCACAGCTTGACGTAGGCGTGCGGGCGGGCGGTGTACTCGGGGAGTTCGCACAGGGGGGTGCCGTCGGCGAGGACCGGCAGGACCGTGCAGGCCGTGAAGTCGGTGCCGATGCCGATGACCTGTCCGGCCTGGACACCGGCGCGGGCCAGGGCCTCGGGTACGGCGTTGCGCAGGACATCGACGTAGTCCGAGGGGACCTGCAGGGCCCAGTCGGGGGGCAGCCGGGTGCCGTCGGGCAGGGTGCGGTCGAGGACGGCGTGGGTGTAGGCGTGCTCCGCCGACGCGAGCTCCGCGCCGTCCCGGACGCGGACGACGACGGCACGGCCCGACAGGGTTCCGAAGTCGACGCCGACAACACAGGGTTCTTCCATCACGGTGGACCTTCTTCTTTCACATACAGATCGTTCGGTATTTCGATCAATGTTCGAGTGGACGGCAAGAGGTGTGTGTACGCCTCTGAGAGGGAGCGGGGCCCGGCCGGCGACCGGGCCCCAGTGGCTGAAGGAACCGGTCAGTTGACCCGGGCGATCTGCCAGAGCTCGTCGTCGGCGCCGGTGTCCGCCGACTGGACGATCAGCGCGCCGTTGGCGGTGGAGGCCGAGGCGACGTCCGCCACCAGGCCGCTGGCGACGTTGACGAGCTTGAAGTAGCCGCCTCCCGCGTCCGTCAGCGTCCACTTCTGGGAGTTCGCGGTCGAGGACGAGTTCTGGACGACGGCCGCGCCGGCCGAGGCCGAGCCGTTGTTGTCGAGGAACAGACCGCTGTTGACGTTCTTCACGGTCCACGCCCCGCCGCTCTGCGCCGTGAAGGTCCACAGCTGGCAGTTGTTGGCGGTGTTCACCCACTGGCCGGCCTGCTTGCCCACCGTGGTGGACGCGCCGGGGATCTCCAGGAACTCGCCGCTGTGCTTGTTGATCAGGCGGTACTGACCGGTGGCCAGGTTCGGCAGCGCGGTCTGGGCGAGGTTCCAGCGCTGGCAGGCGCAGCCCGTGGGGCCCCACTGCCCGGCGATGGTGCCGGCCGTGGTCGACGCGCTCGGGATCTCCAGGAACTTGCCGCTGATCCGGTTGGTGGCGGTGAAGCCGCCCGCCGGGTCCGGGGCCACGGCCCACTCGTGGTCGAGGGTGCCGTTGTCGTCCCACTGCAGGACCTTGGCGCCGTTGGCCGTGGACTGGTTCTCCACGCCCAGCACCTTGCCGCTCGCCACGTTGAAGATCTTGAAGTAGCCGGACGTCTGCTGGACGAACTTCCACTGCTGGTCGGAGGCGTTGTCGACGTTCTGCTGGGTGGCGTAGGTGCCGTTGGTGGTGGAGCCGCCCACGATGGTCAGCATCAGGTGGCTGTTGGCGTTCGACGCGGTGTAGGTCGCGCCGTCCGAGATACCGCCGCCCAAGTCTATCGTGCCGTAGGTGACCGGGTTCAGGCCGGTGCTGGTCAGGTGGCCGCCGCTGAGGACCAGCAGGCTGTGGCCGTCGGCCAGCGGGACCATGCCGCGGCTGTAGCCGCCGGGGACGGTGGAGGCGATGCGCGTCCAGGCGCCCGCCGCGCCGTTCTGCGTGTTGAGGAACAGGTCGTCGCTGCTGTTGGCGCTGACCACCAGGGTGCCGTTGGGACCGCCGGTCGGCAGCCAGGTGATGTACGGCGAGCTGGTGGGCACGTAGCCGTCGGTCGTCTTCAGCGCGATGCCGGTCGCGGAGCCGAACGCCTCCGGGTCGGAGGAGATCTTGTAGTAGACGGCGAAGCCGCCCTCGGGAGCACCCCAGAACTCGTACGTCATCACGTAGTTGCCATTGGGCAGCTTGGCGACGACGGGCATGCCCGGACGGTCGCTGTACGTCGACGTCGCGACGTCGTTGACCACGGACCCCCAGGTCACGCCGTCCGTGGAGACCTGGTGCACGATCTTCTGACCGTTGTTGGGGTCACGCTGGTCGGAGTAGTACACGATCAGCTTGGAGCCGGACACCATCAGGAACGGCTCCCACACCGGGGTCTGGCCGTTGGTCGGGTCGGCCTTGCCGCCGGTGGCGATGGTGCTGACGTACGACCAGCTGGTGCCGTGGTCGGTGCTGGCGTACAGGTCCAGCTCGGTCGAGGACAGGTCGTTGGGGATGGAGTTGCCGGCGGCGAGGATCGTGCCGGCCGGGAAGTTGCCGATCTGGGTGGGCAGTTCGTACAGGAACGGCTGGTAGCGCATGCCGAAGCCGTTGTGGGTGTCGCTGATGCTGGAGATCTGCGTCCAGCTGTTGCCGTTGTCCGTGCTGCGGTAGATCGGGAAGACGGGAGTGCCCGAGGAGTACTGCTCGAACGTGGCCAGCAGAGTGCCGTTGGACGATCCGCTGTACTGCAGGCGCACGGCGCGCGGGTAGAGCGAGCCGGGTGACGGGGCCGTCGACGGCGGGGTGTACATCGTCTGGGAGGCGCGAGAGATCGCGTGCGCCTGGCCGGAGGCGGGCAGGACGAGGGCGACGGCGGCTGCGAGCAGGGCCAGCAGCAGCGTGATCGCCTGGGGTCTGGCTACGGCGCGGTGGCCGGCGCCTTCCCTGGTGGTGGACATGGGCGGCTCCCAAGGGATGTCCGGGACGAGGGGGTGGTGCGAAGCCCGCCGCTCCCCCGGGAAAAGGGGGTGGGGAGCGGCGGGTGTCGGAGGGGGCCTGTCAGCCGGCGCGGCGCAGCCGGATGACGTTCCAGGAGACGGGCGGCAGGCTCACGGTGAGCCGTCCGTCGGTGACGAAACCGGTGCCGGCCTCGCGCGGGCGGACCCGGCCGGGGTTGTCCTGGGTGTTGGTGGCACGGACGTCGGTGTCGTTGAGCACCGAGTGCTCCACCGGCGTGTAACCGGGGAACGCCCGCAGGTCGATCGCGAGTTCGACGTCCTCGCTCTGGTGCCGGTTGACGGCGAAGACGGTGAGCTCGTCGGCCCCGTCCGCGCCGGCGATGTGCGTGGCGACGGCGTCGACGACCGAGACCTCGCCGAACCGCTTCGTGTCGTACACCGGCGCGACCGGCTCCACCCGCAGGACCGTGCCGCGGGCGTGGCGGGCGGCCTGGGCGAAGGGGTGGAAGGTGGTCTGCCGCCAGCTCGGGCCGCCGGGTTCGCTGCGGATGGGGGCGATGACGTTGACGAGCTGGGCGAGGCAGGCCGCGGTGACGCGGTCGCTGTTGCGCAGCAGGCTGATCAGCAGGCCGCCGACCACGACGGCGTCGGCCACGTTGTACTCGTCCTCGATGACCCGGGGGGCCACGGCCCAGTCGGTGGGCTTGTCCTGGGACTCGAAGCGGGACAGGTACCAGACGTTCCACTCGTCGAAGGAGAGGTTGATCCGCTTCTTCTGGCGCAGCTTGGCCCGGACGTGGTCGGCGGTGGAGACCACGGACTCCACGAAGTGGTCCATGTCGACGCCGGAGGCCAGGAAGCTGCCGAGGTCGCCGTCGAGCTCCTCGTAGTAGGCGTGGCAGGAGATGTAGTCGACCTGCTCGTACGCCTCCTCCAGGACGGTGGCCTCCCAGGAGCCGAAGGTCGGCATCGAGGAGCTGGAGCTGCCGCAGGCGATCAGTTCCAGCGTGGGGTCGATCATGCGCATGGCCCGGCCGGTCTCCGCGGCGATACGGCCGTACTCCCGGGCGGTCTTGTGGCCGGTCTGCCAGGGGCCGTCCATCTCGTTGCCCAGACACCACATGCGGATGCCGAAGGGGTCGGGGGCGCCGTTCTTGATCCGCTGGTCGGACCAGGCGGTGCCGCCCGGGTGGTTGCAGTACTCGAGCAGGTCCAGGGCCTCGGCGACGCCGCGGGTGCCGAGGTTGACGGCCATCATCGGTTCGACGCCGGCCTTCTGGGCCCAGCGGTGGAACTCGTGCAGGCCAAAGGCGTTGGTCTCGGTGCTGTGCCAGGCGAGGTCCAGGCGGGTGGGGCGGTCGGCGACCGGGCCGACGCTGTCCTCCCAGCGGAAGCCGGAGACGAAGTTGCCGCCCGGGTAGCGCACGGTGGTCACGCCCAGTTCGCGCACCAGGTCCAGGACGTCCCGGCGCAGGCCGTCCTCGTCGGCCAGCGGGTGGCCGGGCTCGTAGATGCCGGTGTAGACGCAGCGGCCCATGTGCTCGACGAACGAGCCGAAGGTACGGGGACTCACGTCGGCGACGCGGAAGGCGGGGTCGACGGTCAGGGAGGCGTGCAGCATGGAAGGTCGCTCCGGGAGGTGGTCGAGACGAGGGGGAAGGCGGGGGCTACGTGAGGCTTCCGGCTACTTGAGGCTTCCGACGGTCAGGCCGCCACGCCAGTACCGCTGCAGGAGGAGGAAGGCGACGATCAGCGGGAGGATCGCCACGAGAGAGCCCGCGATGACCAGGGTGAACAGCGCGTTGGCGCCGGACTGGATCAGCGCTCCCTGGTACCAGGACTGAAGGCCCACGGTGAGGGGGAACAGCTTGTCGTTGTTGAGCATCACCAGCGGCAGGAAGAAGTTGTTCCAGGTGCCGACCATGGAGAACAGCAGCACGGTCACCAGCGCGGGCTTCAGTGTCGGCAGCGCCACGTTGAACAGCACCCGCATCTCGCCGGCGCCGTCCACGCGGGCGGCCTCCAGCAGCTCGTCCGGCAGGGACTCCTGCACGTACACGCGCACCAGGTAGACGCCGAACGGGTTGAGCAGCGAGGGCAGGATGACGGCCCACATGGTGTTGGTCAGCGCCACCTTGCTCAGCAGCAGGTAGGTGGGGATGGCCAGCGCGGTCGCCGGGACCATGATGGCGCCGAGGAGGCTGGAGAAGAGCAGGTTCCGGCCCGGGAACCGGTACTTGGCGAAGGCGTACCCGGCAAGGGTCGCAACGGCGGTGGCACCGACTCCGCTGACGCCGGCGTAGATCACGGTGTTGCCCATCCAGCGCAGGTACTGGCCGTCGTCGTACGTGAACAGCTGCTGGAGGTTGGTGAAGAACGAGCCCGGCTGGTGGAACCACAGGGCCGCGGTGGAGAACAGGGCGTCGTTGTTCTTCGTGGCCGCGACGACAAGCCACCAGAACGGCATCAGGAAGTAAAGGATCATGGCCACCATCACGGCGTTGACGGTGACGCGCCCCCTGGTGGAGGACTTGGCGCGGGGCGCCTGGGCGGCGGCAACGGTGGGAACGGGGGCAGCGGCGGTCGTCACTTCAGTCCGCTCCTTTTACGCGTGGCGAACAGGAAGAGGTAGGAGCCGATGAAGACCACCGCTCCGAGCGAGAAGGAGATGGCGGCGGAGTAGTTGAACTCCGAGTACTGGAAGGCGAGGTTGTAGGCGTACAGGTTCGGTGTGTAGTCCGGGCTGATCACCGAGGACGCCGTCGGCTCCAGGACCCGTGGCTCGGTGAAGAACTGGAGCGTGCCGATGATGGTGAACATCAAGGTGAGCACCAACGCCGAAGAGACCATCGGGATCTTGATGCGCAGGGCCGTCTGGATCTGGCCGGCCCCGTCCAGCTTGGCCGCCTCGTAGACCTCGCGGGGCAGGCCCTGCAGGGCCGCGTACAGGACGATCATGTTGTAGCCGGTCCACTGCCAGGTCACGATGTTGCCGAGCGAGGTCAGCATCAGGCTGTGCCCCAGGAGGTCGAACTTCCCCAGGCCGAGCGCGTTGCTCAGGGAGTTCACCGGGCCGAAGGTGGGGCTGTAGAGGAAGCCCCACATCAGCGCGCCGATCACCGCGGGCACGGCGTACGGCATGAACAGCGTCATGCGGAACACCTTGGCGAGGCGGCTGGTGACCTCGTCGATGATCAGCGCGCCGAGCAGGGCCAGCCCCAGCATCAGCGGGATCTGCACCACGCCGAAGACCACCACGCGGCGCACACCGGACAGGAAGTGCGGGTCGGTGAAGGTCTGCTCGTAGTTGGCGAACCAGCTGAAGTGGTCACCGCCCACCAGGGTGGAGGTCCTCAGGCTCAGCCAGAAGGCGTACGCCAGCGGTGCCACCAGGAAGGCCGCGAACAGCAGGCCGAACGGGGTGACCAGCAACAGGCCCATGGTCTTGTGCCGGGTGCGGCCGGACAGCTTTCCGCTGCGCCGGCCCGCCTTCCGGCCGGCGGCGTGGGCGGGACCGTCGTCGGTGACGGGTTGGGTCAGGGGCACGGCCGCCGCGGGTCCCTGCTGTCGGAGCAGGCTCATCACATCTCCTTGCGCGTGTGGCGGGCCGCCGCAGGCGGCGGGCGTACGGCGCTCGCGCGCCGCCTGCGGGGGCAGTGGGGAATCGGGGACTGGGGCCGGTTACTGGCTGACCTTGAATCCCTGCTTGGTCGCGTAGGAGGTCACCTGCTGCTGGACGTTGTCGTTCACGGCGGACCAGTCGGTCTGGCCCTGGAGGGCCTTGCCGACCTCACTGGTGTCGGTGTTGTAGGCGAAGTCCTGGAACGGGCTCCAGTCGAAACTGCCGATGCCGTTCGCCGCGGGCACGAACACCTTGTTGATCTGCTGGCCGCCGAAGAAGTCGTACTTCTTGTCCCCGAAGTACGAACCGTTGAGGATCGGCTTGGACAGCGGGAAGAGGTAGGCCTGGTCGATGCCGATCTTCCAGGCGGCCTGCGATGTGCCGAAGAGCTCCCGGGCGACCTCGGTGGCCTCCTTCGGGTGCCCGGTCTGCGAGGTCACCGCGAAGGTCGAACCGCCCCAGTCACCCTGGGCGGTGCCGCCCGCCGTCCACTGCGGCAACGGGGCCACGCGCCACTTGCCCGCGGTCGCCTTCGCGACGCTGGAGAGGTAACCCGGACCCCAGCCGGCCGCGATGTAGGTGGCGTACTTGCCGCTGCTGAGCCCGTTGTAGAAGTCCGTGGTCGCGTACGACTGGGTGTCGACCAGCTTGTTCTTGACCAGGTCGCCCCAGTACTCGTACACCTTCTTGGCGCCGTCGTCGTTGAGCTTCACCCCGATGCCCGGCAGCTTGCTCGCCGAGTAGGTGTAGGGGCGGGACCCGGCCTGCCACATCAGGCCCTGGCGCCAGCCACCGGCCGTCTCGTCGCTGCCGAAGTCGGTCATGTACGCCTTCGGGTCGGCGGCGTGCAGCTTGGCCGCCTCCTCCTTGTACTCCGCCCAGGTCGTGGGAACCTTCAGGTTGTACTTCTTGAACAGGTCGGCCCGGTACATCATCGCCATCGGGCCGCCGTCGACCGGGATGGCGTAGACGTGGTCACCGTCGGAGACCTGCTTCCAGGCCCAGTCCACGTAATTGCCCTTGTCGGCGTTCGCGCCGTACTTGCCCATGTCGAGCAGGCCCTTGGAGAGCTGGATGGTCGGCAGCTCCTGGAACTCCAGCATGACGACGTCCGGGGCACCCTGACCTGCCTTCAGCGCCGTCTTCAGCTTGGTGTACTCGTCCTGGCCGACGCCCGCCTGCACCCAGTCGACCTGGACGTCCTTGTGCGTCTTGTTGAACTGGTCCACGACCTGCTTGAAGTCCGGGTACCAGGCCCACACCTTGATGTGCACCGGGCCGCTGCTCGCGGCACCGCTCCCGCCGCCGCTGCCGCCGCCGCAGGCCGCGAGGAGCACGCCGGCGAGGGCGGCGGAGGTCGCCGCGACGGCGGTCCGGCGGACGGAACGGAGCCTGGGCTTTCTGCTGGAGGACATGACAATCTCCCGGGTGAGGGTGCCTGAAGGGGCAGGAGGACGGAGGTAAGGGGACGAGATACGGCGAGGTGCCACAGGGGGCGCCGGGCACACGGAGGTACGGCGTCGGCGGCCCGAGGGCATGCGGGTACGCCGGCCCGGGTGGACTGCCCGCCGCGGATCCTGGCGGGCGGACGTCAGTGGACGCGGGAGGGTGGGCGCGGGTGACGTCGGTGAACAGGGAGGCAGTTGTGGGATCAGCGCGCCGGCGCGCTCAGAGAAGAAAGTAATGAGTGATGCCCCATCGGGTCGGGAGCGGCTCCCGGCCGGTGAGAGGGTGCTGTTCCCACTGCGGCTCCTACGGATCGGCCCCATGGGTCTTCTCGGGGCTCTCTGCTACGCTCTGCAGCGCTGCAAAAGTGTTAACCGAGATCTTGCCACGCTGCAAGAGGTAACTCCGAGGAAACTTTCAGCGCTGAAACCGACATCCGGGATGAAGGTGGCATATGGCTAAGGGCGTCACACTCCGCGACGTCGCATTGCTCGCCGGCGTCTCCAGCCGGACCGTGTCCAACGTGGTCAACGGCTACGCGCCCGTCTCCGAGGCCACCCGGGCCCGGGTGCAGCGGGCCGTGGACGAGCTCGGCTACCGGCCCAACGTGCTGGCCCGCAACCTCGCCGCCGGGCGGTCGGGCCAGATCGCGGTGGTCGTGCCGTACCTGGACACCCCGTACTTCGCCGAGTTGCTGCAGGGCATCATCCGCGCGGCCCGGGTGCAGGGCTACAACGTCCTGATCGACCAGACCGACGGCGACGCCGAGCACGAGAAGATGTTCCTCAGCCGCGGCTCCCAGCAACTGCTGTTCGACGGCGTCATCTTCAGCCCGCTCGGGCTCGCCCAGTCCGACCTGTCCGAACGCGACCCGAGCCTGCCCCTCGTCGTGCTCGGCGAGCGCGTCAGCGACGGCGGCTTCGACCACGTCGGCATCGACGACGTCACCGCCTCCCGCGAAGCCACCGAGCACCTGCTCGACCTCGGCCGGCGCCGGGTCGCCGCTATCGGCGACCAGCCGTACCGCACCGGCGAGGCGGCCCAGCTGCGCACCCGCGGCTACCGACTGGCCCACGAGCGTGCCGGGATACCCGTACGGGAGGAACTCGTCATCTCCACCCCGCGCTTCAACCGCTCCGACGGAGCCAGAGCCATGGCACACCTGCTCGACCTCGCCGAGCCGCCCGACGCGGTCTTCTGCTACAGCGACCTCGTGGCCCTGGGCGCGATGCACACCCTGGCCGAACGCGGGCTGCGCGTCCCCGAGGACGTCGCCGTCGTGGGCTACGACGACATCGAGGACGGCCGCTACTCCAACCCGCCCGTCACCACCGTCTCCCCGGACAAGAAGATGATCGCCCAGACCGCCGTGGAACGCCTCCTCAAGCGGATCAGCAGCCCCACCCCCGTCCCCGGAAGGGAGATCCGGGCCCCGCACCAGCTGATCCCACGCGCGAGCACCATCGGACGGGAACGACAACCGGACCACGAACACCAGTGACACCACACCGGTGACCGCTCAAAAGTCGCGCTCTCCCGGTGTCTCGTCCCCGGAGCCGTCATCGATCCGACCGTGCGGCATCACGCCAGGAAGTCGAGCTATCGCCGGAGAGGCGGCAGGCCACGAGGCCCGTCATGGCAAGGCGGATCACGGCTCCGGAGCGGGCAGGGTGGGTTTCGCAGTCGCGGGCGAGGCAGCGGTGGAGCATCAGCCGGCCGTAAACCGTGGACATCGGGCGGCAGCTTGAGCGACTGCCCAGTAGGGTCTGGGCGAGGTCGCCGCTGCCGACGACGTTGATGTTGCCGCCGTCGGACGCCTTCAGCTTCCGTACGGCATCGACACCCCGGTCACGGTCCGGCAGATCGCACACCGGGTCCGCAACCATGTCGCCGCGCGGCGCCCGCGGACGTCTGTTTCCCAGGCCGAGAACCGCGCACCTCTGCTGGCGTTCCGACGTGCAGTTGAAACCGGCGATCTGCAGGGCCTGCTCGACCAACTCGCCCCGGACGTCGTCTTCCTGAGCGATGGCGGCGGAGTGGTCCAGGCCGCGCTGGAGCCCGTCGTCGGCGCCGATCTGGTCGCAGCCCTGTTGGCGGCAGGGCTGGGCAGGATCGCAGGCACCGCAGCGGTGCAGTCGGCGCAGATCAATGGCCACCCGGCACTGATCATGCGGATCGGCGGCCAGGTCGAGGGCGTCCTGGCGGTGCGGACCGAGGACGGTCTCATCACCGGGCTGTACTTCGTGCGCAACCCCGAGAAGTTGTCACGCCTGGAGCAGGAGACCTCCCTGCGCCGCTGAACCCGTGCCCTGGGGAGCGGCCGGCGGGGAGCCTCACCGGCCCGAAATACTATCCGTGATATCGCCGCGGCCTGCCACATCACCGAGCGCACCGCCCAGAGCATCGTCGGCGCCCTCGAACAGGCTGGCTACCTCAGCCGGGAGCGAGAGGGACGGGGCACGCGCTACACCCTCCGTCTGGACGGGAAGCTGCGTCATCCGGCGGAGGCCCACCTGTCCGTCAGGGCCTGCTGGAGTTGTTCACCGGCGCTGACCGCGAGGATCTTCCCTCGGCGGGTGAGCCAGGGCCACGGCAGCGCGCAGGGTGATTCTCCCGTCGTTCGGCCGACAGCGTGGGCAACGCCTGGGTCGTTGTGCGGGTGTGGACGACGAGCGGAGGGTTCTGGGCCGGTGGCCGTACGGGGCCGGGCAGCTGCGCCGCGCGCTGAGGTTCCGCATCGAGGCCGCCCTCGCCGGGCGCCTCGGAGTACTGCCCCAGCCGTCAGAGTGGCCCGACCCGACGAGTAGCGGCGGGACCCGGCAGTGCGACGGCTGGTGCCGGGTTCTAGGCTGCGGCCCATGAGCGAGATCAAGTCCCCGACGCCCCGCGACGCCTTCGAGCTGCTGCTGGCCGGTAACCAGCGCTTCGTCGCGGGCTCCCCCGAGCACCCGAACCAGGACGCCACCCGCCGCGCCGAAATCGCACCGTCCCAGCAGCCCTTCGCCGTGCTATTCGGGTGCTCCGACTCCCGGCTGGCCGCCGAGATCATCTTCGACCGCGGCCTGGGCGACCTGTTCGTGGTGCGCACCGCAGGCCACGTCACGGGCCCGGAAGTGCTCGGCAGCATCGAGTACGGCGTGGACATCCTGGGCTGCCCGCTGGTCGTGGTGCTCGGTCACGACTCGTGCGGCGCGGTCGGCGCGGCGTGCGCCGCGCTGGAGGACGGCACGACACCGGCTGGGTACGTCAGGGACGTCGTCGAGCGGGTCACCCCCAGTGTGCTGGCCGCGCGGGCCGCCGGACACGTTGAGCCCGAGGAGATCCTCGCCGAGCACGTAAGGAACACCGTCGACCTGCTCCTGGACCGCTCCCGGGTCCTCGCCGAGAAGGTCGCCGCCGGCCAGGCCGCCGTGGTGGGCCTGTGCTACCGCCTGGCCGACGGCAGCGCGCAGCTCGTCGCCTCCCGCGGCCTCGATGCGGCGGTTCCCGCCGCGTCCTGACCGCCCCGGCCGTGGCTGCTCAACGTGATGCCGCAGTCGCAGGACCCTCGTATCCGTGGCTGAGGAACCCCTCGGGTTCACCGCTTGATCATCCGTGGAAGGGCAGCGCCCGATGGCTCACGGAGCCGACCGCGCCCAGCACCGTCCCCCGCGCCGACCTGGCGCGGGCCGCGGCCTGCGAGGTGTGCCGGGGATGAGGAACGGTCGTCACCAACGACTGGCGGCACGAGCTGCGCCGGGTCTGCCAGGCCGCTGGCCGCTCAGCCGAATCCGTCATACATCCGCCCGGCCCCCGCCTCCGGGAGCAGTAAGGGCACGGCGGGGGTGCTGGTCACGCGGTGGACCGGGGCCCTGCGGCGCGGCGGAGCCGGTTGGCGATCGCCAGTCCCAGCCCTCCCTCCTCCGGCAAGGAGGCGATGATGAGGTCGCAGCCCTGCTGGTCGAGTTCGCGCAGGAACCCGTACAGCCCGCGTGCATAGGCGGCCATCGAGGCGGGGACCGCTACCACGGCGTGGGCCTTTACCGGGGCGTCGGTGAAGGGCGTGGGCAGAAAAACGCCCACCTGGTGCCCCAGCTCCTGAGCGAGTTCCGCTTCGGCAATGACCTTCTCGGGGTCGACGAGGACGACGCGCGCCCGCGGTGCGTAGTGGGA
>NZ_PQSR01000129.1 GCF_002920635.1 Streptomyces sp. Ru72
TGCAGCGCTGACCCGCCTGATCCACGGTGATCGCGATGTGGTGCGGTCCGCCGGCGCGTAGACGAGCGGTTCACCGCGCGGGCGACTCCACCTGCTGACCGATACGCACCACCTCGAGAAACCCCAGCCCTGCGCCGGCTGGGGTTCCTCTCTTCTGCGGACTTCCACGGTGAGTACGGACGGTCGACGGCCTGAGGATCGTCCACGGCGATGAGATCGCGCCCGGCACCGGAGCCGACGGCTCCCCTGAGCCGGTGACCCTGAAGCCGGGGGAGCGCGCATACGCGGTTCTCGTGTGGCGGAACACCACCGAAGCCGGAACTCCGGTAAACGCGCCGTACGTTCGCGTCTGGGCCAAGCCCGGCGCACGCCCCGTGACGGTGACCCCGGAACTCGACCTCGGCACCACGGGGAAGCTCGGCGTCGGCCCGTGGAAGAAGGACACGGCATCGGACGCCACCGGCACGCGGCCGTCCACCGCGCCGTCCACGCCATGACGCCGGCCTGTCCTTCGCGCAGCAGCGGCGGCGCCGGCCGGTGGGTGAGCGCAGCGCCGCCCGCCCGCCGGCGTCGGTTCAGGAGCGCGGACACTCCTTCCAGGCCATGTGGTACACCGTGCTGATGTCTCCGTCGGTCGAGTCCATGGTCATGAAGCTGACCTTGCCGGGCGCGGACGTGCCCGCGGTGACGCGCAGTTCGGTGTTGATGTTGAAGTTGCGCTGGACTCCACAGGGCGCCCAGACCAGCTGCGCCCAGTCCGTGCTGTCCGTGGCCTGCCAGTTGTCGTTGTAGGGGCCGTTGAAGGGGTGGCTTCGGGACGCCGTGTTCGAGGAGCCCTGGAAGTAGTACGAGGCCCGCTGGGTGCCGCTCGCGCCCTGCTGGAGCGAGGCGAAGCCGCGGTAGTCGGCGCTGGCGATGGCGTAGGTGAAGCCCTGCGGGACGTGCACGACCAGGTTGAGCTGGCAGTTCTTGCGGAAGGCGGTGGGGTCGGAGTTCCCGCCGACCTGAGCGAGGTAGTCGCTGTAGGTCACCGTGAAGGCGGTGTTGTCCTCCGAGACGGCGACGGCGGTGGTGCCCTGGGGACAGCCGGAGCCGTTGACCGTGGCGATGTCGATGACGATCTTGTCCGGGGGCGGGTCCGTGAAGACGGGGGAGCTGTGCTGTGCCGGAATCGTGGTGGTGAGGAGAGCGGCGATCGCGCCGCTCAGGAGCAGTCCGCCGGCCATGGTTCTCCTTCGTTCGGTGGGGGGTGGACATGCGCGGTATGGTCATGAGCACGTCAAGACGGCCCGTGCGCGCTCCCGGTCTGTGGAGAAACCGTGAGTGTGCTGTGAAGGCCGGGAGCGCTCGCATCGTACGCAGCCGCCCATCCGGGGGACAGGTCGATCCCCGGCCATTCATCGACGGGGTCACGCCCCGCGGGTCGCAGGCGAACGCCGATCGCGACCGCGCCTCGCCCGTGCCGCGCCCTTGGCCGTGCCGCCGGCGGCTTCAGTGGGGGCGCAGTTCCCCCGAGCCGCGCGGGATGAGCCGGGTGGGTATCTCCGTGGTGCGGGCTCGGGAGCGGTCGCCGTCCAGGCGGGCCAGCGCGATCGTCGCGGCCGCGGCGCCCATGGCCGCCGGGTCCTGGGCGACCACGGTGAGAGCGGGCTCGAGGACCTCGGCGAGCGGTATGTCGTCGAAGCCGACGAGCGCGACATCCTTGCGGCCTGCCCGGGCAAGGCCCAGCACGGCTCCCATGGACGCGAAGTTGTTCGCCGCGAACAGTGCCGTCGGCGGGTCCGCCAGGCTCAGCAGGCGCTCGGTGTCGGCGGCCGCCGACTGCATGTCGTGGCCGCCGGCCACCAGTGTCCTGTCGTACGGCAGCCCGGCTTCCGTGAGGGCGTCCCGGTAGCCCTGCAGACGCATGCGGCGGGTGTAGAGGTGGGCGGGCGTGTTGCCGATGAAGCCGATCCTGCGGTGGCCGTGCGCGATCAGGTGCGCGGTGCCCTCGCGTGCTCCCCGTCGGTTGGAGCTGAGCACGCTGTCCGCGGCCAGCCCGGTGCCGGGGCGGTCGAGGAAGACCACCGGCAGTCCCGCGGAGCGCTCCGCCTTCAGGTAGCCGTGCTCGGCTTTCACGATCGGCGCCATGAGCAGGGCGCTGACCCGGCGGGCCAGGAACGTCCCGACCAGGGAGCGTTCACGTTCGGCGTCCTGGGCGGAGGAGCCGACGAGGAGGGTGAGACCCCGGCCGTGCGTCACCGACTCGATCCCGCTCACCACCGTGGCGAAGAACGGGTTGCTCATGTCCGGCACGATCAGCCCGATGGCGGTGTCGCTGCCGCCGAGTCGGATGTTCCGCGCCATGAGGTTGGGCCGGAAGCCCAGCCGCTGCACGGCCTCCATCACCCGCTCACGGGTCTCGGCGGCGACCGGCCCGTCACCGTTGAGCACCCGTGACACCGTCTTGGCGCTGACGCCGACCTGCTCCGCCACGTCGCTGAGCGTGGGCCGGCGTGCCACAGCCATCGTCGTATCCCCTCACATGAAGGCGGCGTGAGTGAGTCGTCCTCCTCCGCGCCACCCGTGGTGCTGTCAGTTCTCCCGGCCGCTCCCGCGGCCTGCTCGTCGGCAACGACAGTACCCGTGCCCTCGTCCTCCGGCTGAAGCGCGTCCGTCATGATCGGCAGACGCTCCGACGCCGACCGGTCGCCCGGCTCGATCAGCGCCGAACTGCGGCCGTCGACGAGCGCGCGGCAGCCGACACTCCGGGTGACGATCCAGGGGACGCCGTCCGGGGTCCGGGAGCGGAAGACCCCCGTGCCGGCTGACTTTTCCGATCGGTGTTCGAGCGGGTCGGAGCCGTGGAGCGGGAAATTCCTCAGCGGCTCGCCTTTTGTGTGCGACCACTTCTGACCAGCTCTGATCGCTTCGATGGCAAGCGGGAACGCGTGACCTACACGGTTATCGGTCTGTCGTACGACAGGTCATACCGGAGCGGGAAGCTCTCCGGAGGACTTTGTCAACAGCCCACCCCTCGAGCCTCCCGGGCGACTACTCTGAGTGTCCGTCGGGCGACGCAGGGCCGGAAGTTCGGCTCTCTCGACCGGCGCCGCGATGGCGCGTGCCCGAGTCGCGCAGACCCGCGGGAGCCCACGCCCCCGACGCACCCAGGACGAGGACGCCGATGTCTCACCTTCGCGCACCCGCCGCACGCGAAGACCGCCGTGAGGGCGGGCGGCGCGGGCGGCCGGCCGCCCACGCGGTCCTCCCGCACCCCGAGATCCGGATACGGCCCCAACTGCGGCGTCTGGCCGTCCTGCCGCCCCTCGCGGTGGCCCTCGCCGCCTGCGCCGCCGTGCTCTTCGTGGTCCGTACCACCGGCGCACGCCCCACCCTCGCGCTCTGGGCCGTGCTCGCGGGCTCCCTCGCAGTCACAGTGGTGGGCATCGTGATCGCCGCCGTGGCCGCCGAGCGCGCCGCCCGGTCCGTGACCGGCCGACTCGACGCGTTGCGCCGCGCGAGCGCCCGCGACGAAGCCGGCCTGCGCGCCCTCGTTGAAGCGCTGCGCCGCGGTGAGACACCGCCCGTGCGTGCGCCGCGCGGCACACCCGCCGCCGACGCCGACGAGTTCGAACAGCTAGCCGCGGAGCTGGCGCGCGCCCACGACGGCGCCGTGGCGGCGGTCGTCCAGGCGGCACAACTCTCCAGCCGGGCGGACAGCGAACAGAAGCTCGAGGTGTTCCTGAACCTCGCACGGCGGTTGCAGTCGCTCGTCCACCGGGAGATCTCCATCCTGGACGAGCTGGAGAACGACATCGAGGACCCCGACCTGCTCAAGGGCCTCTTCCACATCGACCACCTCGCCACCCGCATCCGGCGCCACGCCGAGAACCTCGCCGTGCTCGGCGGCGCCGTCTCCCGCCGGCAGTGGAGCAACCCGGTCCCCATGACCGAGGTGCTTCGCTCCGCGACCGCCGAGGTCGAGCAGTACACGCGGGTCAGACTCGTACCGCCGGTCGACGGCAGCCTGCGTGGACACGCCGTGGCCGACGTCATCCACCTGCTGGCCGAACTCGTCGAGAACGCCACGGTGTTCTCGCCGCCGCACACCCAGGTCGTGCTGCGTGCCGGCCTCGTCACCTCGGGGCTCGCCGTGGAGGTCGAGGACCGCGGGCTCGGCATGCCCCAGGCCGAGCAGAACAAGATGAACGCCCTGCTCGCCGACCCGGACCAGTTCAGCGTCGCCGGTCTGCTGGCGGACGGCCGCATCGGCCTGTTCGTGGTCTCCCAGCTCGCCCGCCGGCACGGCATCCACGTCCGGCTGCAGACCAACATCTACGGCGGTGTGCAGGCCGTGCTCGTCCTGCCGCAAGGGCTGCTCGGCCCGGCACCGGGCGCGGCCGCGACGATGACACCGGTGGCACCGCAGGGCACCGCGGTCGCCAACGGCGCCCGGAGCACCGGGGGTGCATCCGGCTCCCGCGGTGCGGCGGCCCCGACCAGCCCACGGCACACGGCCAACGCCGCGAACCCGTGGCCCACGGTCACCGCAGCCGACCCGCACACCACGGCCGTCGCGGCCCCACTCCACACCCGGACCACCCCCCATCCCTCTGCCCCCGCGTCCGAACACCCCGCACCCCGCGAACCGCGCCGACTGGCACCCGGCGGCATCCCGGCCCACCCCGCCCGGACCCCGTTGCCCGTCCGGGACATCGACGCATCCCGGCCCACCCCGGCCGAGGCCCGGCCCGGCATCCGTCCCGCCGACCGCGCGACCCTTGCCGACAACGCGGGACCGCCGGTGCCGCGCGTCGACGTGGCGGGCGCGGCCCTGAGCAGGCCCTCGCTGCCCCGCCGCCGCGCCCAGGAACACCTCGCGCCCCAGCTCCGCGGCGGCCCCACTCCGCCCGTCCACCAGGACGCCGGCCACTACGCCGGCCACGACCCCGGCCTGATGGCCGCGTTCCGACGGGGCATCGGCCTCGCGGAAGCCCTGCATGAGTCGACCCCGCCCGAACACGACCTGACAGACCGCCACGACGGGAGCACTCCAGCCGGATGACCGCCCCGACCCCACCCGCTCCCGCAGACCCGCGTACCCCAAGGAGTCGATCCACCATGGCGAGCGAAGCGCCGACCGCCCAGGCTCACGACCTCGACTGGCTGATGAGCGGCCTCGTCCAGCGCGTGCCGCACACCACGAGCGCGGTCCTCCTCTCCTGCGACGGGCTGGTGAAGGCCGGGCACGGCCTCGACCCGGACAGCGCCGACCACATGGCCGCCCTCGCCTCCGGCCTCTACGCCCTCGGCCGCAGCGCCGGCGTCCGCTTCGGGGACGGCGGCGACGTACGGCAGGTCGTCGTCGAACTCGACTCGACCCTGCTGTTCGTCACCACCGCCGGTTCGGGCACCTGTCTCGCCGTCCTGGCCGACCGTGAGGCCGACGCGGCGGTCCTCGGCTACGAGATGGCGATGCTCGTCAAGAGCGTGCGACCCTATCTGACAACCGCGCCCCGCCGAAGCGCCGAGCAGCCCACGGCGATGCGGCCTTGAGCGTCACCACGGCCGGTGACGGCCCCTGGATCGACGACGCGGCCGGGCGGCTGGTGCGTCCCTACACGATCAGCAACGGCCGCACCCGCCCGACCGCCGCGCTGGACCTTCTGTCACAGGTGAGGGCCACCGGCTCCATCCCCCTCGGCTCCTTCGGCCCCCTCGGCCCGGAGCACGCCCAGACGCTCGGCCTGTGCCGTTCGCCCGTCACGGTCGCCGAGGTCGCCGCCCACCTGAGGCTGCCGGCGGCGGTCACGAAGGTGCTGCTGTCCGACCTCGTCGACTGCGGGGCGCTCACCACCAAGCCCCCCGCACACCACCACCACCCCACCGACCGGTCCCTTCTGGAGGCAGTGCTCGATGGACTACGACGACAGCTCTGATCCCTTCCCGACCGCGCTGAAGATCCTGGTGGCGGGAGGGTTCGGCGTCGGCAAGACGACCTTCGTGGGCGCGGTGAGCGAGATCGCGCCGCTGAGCACGGAGGAACTGCTCACCACGGCCGGCGCCGCCACCGACCGCCTCGACGGCATCGAGGGCAAGGTCGAGACAACGGTGGCGATGGACTTCGGCCGGATCACCCTGGACCCGAAGCATGTGCTGTACCTGTTCGGGACGCCCGGACAGGAACGCTTCTGGTTCATGTGGGACGAGTTGTCGGAGGGCGCGCTCGGCGCGGTGATCATCGCCGACACCCGGCGCCTGGAGGACTGCTTCGCCGCCGTCGACTTCTTCGAGCGCCGCGGCCTCGGATTCATCGTCGCCGTCAACGAGTTCGACGGCGCCCACCGCTACGACCCGGAGGAGGTGCGCGCCGCCCTCGACCTGGATCCCGGGGTCCCCGTCGTGCGCTGCGACGCCCGGATCTCAAGCTCCGGGATTCAGACCCTGCTCACCCTCGTCCGCCACCTGCTCGAGCAGACGCCGGCACCCGCCACGAGCCGCGGAGCCCGCGCATGAGACTGAGCCGACTGCTCCTGACCCCTCAGGACGGAGACGCCCCCGAGCGCGTCCGCAGGCTGCGCCGACTCGGTCTCGGGGAGCGCGCGGAACCGGAGTTCGACGCCTTCGCGGACCGGCTCGCGGGGCTCGCCGAGGTGCCGTACGCCATGGTCACCTTCGTCCAGGAACACCGTCAGTACTTCGCGGGACTCCACCAGCCCGACGACCGCCCCCTCACCGCGCCCGCGGACCCGGACGGCGCCGCCGGTGAACCGGCCCGCCACCTGGGCCGCGAGTACGGGTTCTGCCCGCATGTGGTCGTCCGGCGCAAGGCCCTGGTCCTGGAGGACGTCCGTGACTACCCCCGCTTCGCCGGCAATCCGCTCGTCGACGAAGCCGGCGTCCGCTCCTATCTGGGCGCCCCGCTCATGGACGGCACCGGCATCGCTCTCGGCACGGTCTGCGCCCTCGACGTGCGACCGCGCCCCTGGGGCCGCGCGGGCCTGGACACCATCAAGTCGCTGGCGGCGGAGCTCACCGCGCGGATCACCGCCAGGGAGACCGGTGATGCCGAGCGCGCCTGACGGCAGGGCCCCGCGGTGCGGAAGCGCGGGGCGCGTAGGAGAGCGGCCGGCAGCGGCGGCATGAAGGAAAGGGGCCGGCCGCGGCGGCATGAAGGAAAGGGGCCGGCAGCGCGCGGCGTGAAGGAAAGGGGTCGGCAGCGCGCGGCGTGAAGGAAAGGGGTCGGCAGCGCGCGGCGTGAAGGAAAGCTGCGGTCGCGCTTAAGAAATCCTCGATGGACCGCCGATCCCCGATGCGGCAGATTTCTGAGCGACTTCACATCCTTCCCCTGGCGCGGGCCCCCCTCGGCGTGCCCTGCGCCGGGCCTCACTCCCAGGAGCCGTAGCGTTGAAGGCGCTGGTCAAGGACAAGGCGGAACCAGGGCTCCGGCTCATGGACGTTCCGGAGCCCGTCGTCGGCCCGGGCGACGTACTGATCAAGGTGCTGCGGACCGGGATCTGCGGAACCGACCTGCACATCCGCGCGTGGGACGGCTGGGCGCGGCAGGCGATCCGCACGCCCCTGGTCGTCGGGCACGAGTTCGTGGGGGAGGTCGTCGCCACCGGACGGGACGTCACCGACGTGGGCGTCGGTGACCGGGTCAGCGGCGAGGGCCACCTGGTGTGCGGGAAGTGCCGCAACTGCCTCGCCGGGCGCCGTCATCTGTGCCGGGCGACCGTCGGGCTCGGTGTCGGGCGGGACGGCGCGTTCGCCGAGTTCGTGGTGCTGCCCGCCACGAACGTGTGGGTGCACCGCGTCCCCGTCGACCTCGATGTCGCCGCGATCTTCGATCCGTTCGGCAACGCCGTGCACACGGCCCTGTCCTTCCCGCTGGTCGGCGAGGACGTCCTGATCACCGGTGCCGGCCCGATCGGCCTGATGGCCGCCGCCGTGGCCCGGCATGCGGGCGCCCGCAACGTCGTCATCACCGACGTCAGCGAGGAGCGCCTGGACCTCGCCCGCAAGATCGGCGTGAGCCTCGCCCTGAACGTCTCCGAGGCGGCCATCGCCGACGGCCAGCGCGAACTCGGCCTGCGTGAGGGCTTCGACATCGGCCTGGAGATGTCAGGTCGCCCCGAGGCGATGCGCGACATGATCGCCAACATGACACACGGCGGCCGCATCGCGATGCTGGGTCTGCCGTCCCAGGAGTTCCCCGTCGACTGGGCGCGCATCGTGACCTCGATGATCACCGTCAAGGGCATCTACGGCCGCGAGATGTTCGAGACGTGGTACGCGATGTCCGTTCTGCTGGAGGGCGGACTCGACCTGGCACCCGTGATCACCGGCCGGTACGACTACCGCGACCACGAGGCTGCGTTCGCCGACGCGGCGAGCGGCCGCGGCGGCAAGATCATCCTCGACTGGACCGCGTAACTCCCTCCCGGCGTAAGCACTTTTAGGAGCCTCTCCATGTTCGACTCCGTGCGCGACGACCTGCGCGCCACCCTCGACGAGATCCGCGCCGCCGGGCTGCACAAGCCCGAGCGTGTGATCGGCACCCCGCAGTCCGCGACCGTCGGCGTCACCGCGGGCGGCCGCTCCGGCGAGGTGCTCAACTTCTGCGCCAACAACTACCTCGGGCTCGCCGACCACCCCGAGGTGATCACCGCCGCCCACGCGGCGCTGGACCGCTGGGGCTACGGCATGGCGTCGGTGCGCTTCATCTGCGGCACCCAGGAGGTCCACAAGGAGCTGGAGGCGCGCCTTTCGGCCTTCCTCGGCCAGGAGGACACCATCCTGTACTCCTCCTGCTTCGACGCCAACGGCGGTGTGTTCGAGACCCTTCTCGGCGAGCAGGACGCGGTCATCTCCGACGCCCTCAACCACGCCTCGATCATCGACGGCATCCGTCTGTCCAAGGCCCGCCGCTTCCGCTACGCCAACCGCGATCTCGCCGATCTCGAACGGCAGCTGAAGGAGGCCACCGAGGGCGGCGCCCGCCGCAAGCTGATCGTCACCGACGGCGTGTTCTCCATGGACGGCTACGTGGCCCCGCTGCGCGAGATCTGCGATCTCGCGGACCGCCACGACGCCATGGTCATGGTCGACGACTCGCACGCCGTCGGCTTCGTCGGCCCCGGCGGCCGGGGCACTCCTGAGCTGCACGGCGTCATGGACCGCGTCGACATCGTCACGGGCACCCTCGGCAAGGCGCTCGGCGGCGCCTCCGGCGGTTACGTCGCCGCCCGCGCCGAGATCGTCGCCCTGCTGCGTCAGCGCTCCCGGCCGTACCTCTTCTCCAACACCCTCGCCCCGGTGATCGCCGCGGCCTCCCTCAAGGTGCTCGACCTGCTGGAGTCCGCAGGCGACCTGCGCGAGAAGCTGAAGGAGAACACCGCACTCTTCCGCCGCCGGATGACCGAGGAGGGCTTCGACATCCTGCCGGGCGACCACCCGATCGCCCCGGTCCTGATCGGTGACGCCGCGAAGGCCGGACGCATGGCCGAGCTGCTCCTCGAACGGGGCGTGTACGTCATCGGCTTCTCCTACCCGGTGGTCCCGCAGGGCCAGGCCCGGATCCGGGTACAGCTGTCCGCGGCGCACTCCACGGACGACGTCCACCGCGCCGTCGACGCCTTCGTGGCTGCCCGGGCGGAACTGGACGTCTGAGGCGACCCCGACCTCTTGCGATAATCGTTCGCATGATCGAAGCGCGGCGGCTGCACATCCTCCGTGCGGTGGCCGACCACCGCACGGTGACAGCCGCTGCCGCCGCGCTCTACCTCACCCCCTCCGCGGTCTCCCAGCAGCTCACCGCGCTGGAGCAGGAGACCGGCCACCGGCTCGTCGAGCGTGGCGCCAAGGGTGTACGGCTCACTCCGGCCGGCGAGATCCTGCTCAACCACACCCATGCCGTCCTGGCCCAGCTGGAGCGCGCCGAGGCCGAGCTGGCGGCCTACGGCGCGGGCTCGGCGGGCACGGTGACGCTGGCGTCCTTCGCCACCGGCATCGGTCTGGTCGTCGCCCCCGCGCTGGCCCGGCTGGCCCGCAGCGCGCCCGGCATCCGGATCCGCGTACAGGACGCGGAGGGCGACGAGAGCCTGCCGATGGTCCTCGACCGGCAGGTGGACGTGGCGGTCGCCGTGGAGTACCGGGGGGCGCCGGACGCCGACGATCCCCGGCTCACGCACATCCCGCTGTACGCCGAGCCCTTCGACGCCGTCGTACCGGTCACCCACCGCCTCGCCGACGCCCAGGAGGTCCCGCTCGCCGAGCTGGCCAAGGATCGGTGGATCGGTCCCTATCCCGGCAACCCCTGCCATGACGTGGTGGTCCTGGCCTGCGAGCACGCCGGGTTCCAGCCCCGCCTCGAGCACTCCTCGGACGACTTCCGGGCGGTCGTCGCCCTCGCCTCGGCGGACGCGGGGGTGGCGCTGGTGCCCCGCTCGGCCCTGCGCGGCATGGACCTCGCCGGCGTGGTGGTCCGTCCGGTCGACGGCGTCGCGCCCACGCGCCGGGTCTTCGCGGCCGTGCGCCGGGGTGCGGAGGAGCATCCCCTCATCCGCCCTGTGCTGGACGCGCTGGCGGAGGCGGCGACGGCGGACTGACGGGCGCGGCCGTCTCCAGCAATCCGGAGCCTCCAGAATCAAGACACCTGCGTTTTTCTCAGATGTGGGATATCGTCCCGTATATGGGAAATGACATCGACTCCGTCGACGCCCGGCTGGCGGCCCGCCTCGCCGAGCTACGGGCCGAACGCGGCTGGTCGCTGGACGAGCTGGCCGAGCGCAGCGGGGTCAGCCGCTCGACTCTGTCCCGCGCCGAACGCGCCGAGATCAGCCCCACCGCCGCGCTGCTGAACCGGCTGTGCGCCGTCTACGGCCGTACCATGTCCCGGCTGCTCAGCGAGGTGGAGGAGGAGCCGGCGCAGGTCGTGCGCGCCGCCGACCAGGTGGTGTGGCAGGACGCGGCGTCCGGCTTCGTACGACGGTCGGTGTCCCCTCCGCACCCCGCACTGCGCGGCGAACTCGTCGAGGGACGGCTCACGGCGGGAGCCGACATCGCCTACGACCGGCCGCCTGTGCCAGGGCTCGAACAGCACATCTGGGTCCTCGACGGAACGCTGCAGGTGACCGCACAGGACGTCGAACACCGCCTCGGCGCCGGCGACTGCCTGCGGATGCGGGTCTGGGGGCCGACGCGGTTCCGTTGCCCGGGGCCGGAGGATGTGCGGTACACGCTGGTGGTGGTGCTCCCGTGACCGTGATCGACAGACTCGGCGGGGACGAGGTGCGGGCACGCTGCGAGGAACTGGCCGATCTGCTGACCGACACCGTGCACAACGGGGCGTCCATCGGCTTCCTGGCGCCGCTGGACCGTGCGGAGGCCGTGGCCTGGTGGAAGGCGCGGGCGGACGCGGTCCACGCGGGCGGCCTCGCGGTGTGGGTGGCCCGGGCGGGGGAGCGGGTGACGGGCACGGTGAGTCTCGCCTTCCCGGACAAGCCGAACGGCCGCCACCGGGCCGAGCTGGTCAAACTCATGGTGCACCGTGAGGCCCGCGGCAAGGGCCTCGCGCGCAGGCTCCTGGCCACCGCCGAGCGGGCCGCCGCCGAGGCCGGGATCACCCTGCTCCACCTGGACACGGAGACCGGCAGCCCCGCCGAGTCGCTGTATCGCTCCACGGGCTGGACCAGCGTCGGCTCGATACCGGACTTCGCGGCGACCCCGGCGGGCGTCCTGCAGTCCACGACGATCTTCTACAAGCGGGTGGCGCCGCTCTCTCGTTGACCGGCCGCCCGATTGTCAGTGCAGTTGGCTACGGTGCGAGACATGCCGGACGCCGAAGACGTACGCCGTATCGCCCTCTCCCTGCCGGACAGCACGGAGAAGATCGCCTGGAGCATGCCCACGTTCCGGGTCGCGGGGAAGATGTTCGCCACACTGCCCGAGGACGAGTCGTCCATGGCGGTGCGGTGCCCCAAGGAGGAGCGGGACGAACTGGTCCTGGCGGAGCCCGGGAAGTTCTGGGTCGCCGACCACGAGGCACAGTTCGCCTGGATCCGGGTGCGCCTCGCCGTCCTGGAGGACGAGAGCGAGCTGCATGACATCCTCGCCGACTCCTGGCGCCAGGCGGCGCCGCCCCGCCTCCTCGACCTCCATCCCGACCTGGGTCTGCCGGCAGAGGAGGGGCGCCGCGAGTGAACGCGGGATAAAGGGATGCGCGACCACGGCCCCGAGTGCGGTATTGTTTCTGTGCACGTTGGGCCAGGGGAAACCCCAGGTCAGACGGGCAACGGGACGTGGCGCAGCTTGGTAGCGCACTTGACTGGGGGTCAAGGGGTCGCAGGTTCAAATCCTGTCGTCCCGACTGGAGACAGTCCAGGTCAGGGCCGGTTTCGAAGTATCCGAAACCGGCCCTTGATCATTCCTGGAGCCCAGTTGGGGACCGGCGTCCTTGAACGAGGTCAGCCGGTCACGACGACCCGGCTCGGCAGCGAGCGCGGTGTGCGCACCACGCTGAGGCGGACGGAGAGCGCCGCTTCGGCGGCCGTGATCTTGGGTGCGTCCGGGTGCGGGTAGCGCTGGGTGGTGGTCACTGACCCCTGGCCGGCGATCCTGCGTGGGACGTCTGCTCGGACTCCGGAGTCGGCGGACCAGGTCAGTCCGGTGTGCCGGTGCGTCGGAGGCATGGCGGCGCAGGTGCTCTCAGCCGAGCTCGGTGAGCACGTCCTCCCGTCGTGTGGCGTTCGCGCAGGACGGCGGTGAAGATGCGTCCGCCGCAGACCCGTGAACAGGCGGGTGTCGGGATGGGGGCCGGCGGACAAGGATGCGCTGGGCGACGAGGGGGCGGATCTCTCGACGACGGGAATCTTGCGGGCCCGCCTGTCGAACGTCGTTCGGTGAGGCGATCGGACGCCAGAAGAGCGAATACGCGACGTCATGGTTCTGCCGGCATGTGTCATGAGCCGCTGTCGGCCGGCCGAACCGCCGTCCACGCCGAACGGCGCCATAGCTGAGCGATGCCGGCGCCGCACGGAAAGGGCTCCGCAGGATCGGTCGCCGACCTCCGCGGGACCGTCTGGCCCGACATCGTTCCGCCCTGCGGCGCAACTCCCGTCCCGAACCCGTGAGCGGCCCGGCCTGCGGGCGCCCACGGGTTCGGTCCCGCGTCAGCTCCAGGGAGATGCGGTGAGCCAACTGGTGTCCTGGGCCCACGACGACGTGGAGTCCCAGGCGTTGGAGCCGCCATTACTGGCTATGTAGGCCGTGAAGTTGTAGTGGCGGATGTACTTGGTGGGGAAGTTGACGGACTGGAAGGAGGTGCCGACCCCGCTGTTGCCCGTGGTGGGGCAGAAGGTGGCGTCCTTCGCGAACGAGCTGCCGCCGTTGTCGGTGTTCAGGTAGAGCTGGTAGTTGGAGTGGCGCAGGAACTGGCCGGGCTTGTTGGCGGACTCGAAGGACAGGCAGGAGCTGTTGGCCAGGCCGGCGCGGACGATCCAGGTGGCGTCGGCCTTGTCGGTGGCCGAGCTGGCGGAGTTGATGCTGGAGATGACGACCTTGGTGTCGGCGTCGTTGTGGCGCAGGTAGTCCGAGGTGCAGCAGGGCGCGGTGGTGGCCTGCAGGGAGATCCGGGAGCCGGGCGTCAGCGAGCCGGTGCTGGTCGAGCCGCTGTTGTAGCCGGCGGCGGTGATGTTGGCCTGCACGGCGTTCTCGGTGGCGTCCGAGGGGTAGCCCTGGGTCATCACGCCTTCGTAGAAGGTGCCTTGGCCGGTGTTGCTGTTGTCACCGCCGATGCCGAGGATGATCGCGCCCTGCTTCTTCATCGGGTTGTAGCCGGTGGCGTTGGGGCGTACGCCGTTGTAGAAGGTGGACAGGCCGCCCGACTGGGCGTCCCCGCCGCGGATGGCCCACTGGTTCGGGCCGCCCTTGAGCATGGCGGTCAGGAACCGGTTGTTGACGGTCGGGTCATTGGCGTTGAAGCCGCGGTTGACCCCGGAGAACAGGCCGTTCTCCAGGTCGGCCATGACCCAGGGGCCGGTGCCGCTGCCGTAGCCCCAGCCCTTGCTGTTGCCGAAGTACAGGGCCTCCATGGTGCCGTTGCCGTCGTCGTTGCCGGTCGTCTCGGCGTTGCCGTAGTCGAAGCAGCAGCCGCCGTTGAAGTGGGTGCCGTCGAAGATCGCGTACATGCCCTCGGGCTGGTCGCCGGTGGCGATGCCGTTGGTGTTGTTGTTGCGGTAGCCGGTGCCGGGGGCCACGTAGACGCCGTACGCCTTGTGTCCGCCGACGGTGATCGGCGCCTCGAAGGCGTTGGCCAGGTTGTCGTTCCCGTTCTCGGCCGGACCGGGCCAGTAGCCCTTGAGCGCCTGGGTGAGCTTGTTGCCCTTGCCGGACTGGTCGTAGATGACGGTGATGACGCAGCTGGTGTTCGCGCAGAAGGAGTCCTGCTGCGCTGCGTCGGCGTATCCGCCGGTGCTCAGCAGGCCGATGTCCTTGGTCGTGTTGTCGGAGGCGCGCCTGACCTGGTATAGCGGGCCGTTGTACGCCCCGTACAGGGCGCGGGTGGTGCTGTGCGCGGCGACGCAGGGGGTGCCGCCCGCGGCGTAGATGTCGCACGGCCCCTGGGTGGCGGCCTGCGAGGTGGTGGCCGTGGCGGTGAGCAGGCCGGCGGCCAGCGCGGCGGTGGCACCGGCCGCGAGCAGTGCGCGTCTGACGCTGCGTATCCACGGTGGCTTGATCATGAAGAACTCCTTCACAGGGTGGGTTGTGAGGTGAGCGTCGACGAAGCCCTGGCGTCCGGCGGTGCGTACGCCGCGGGTTGCCTCGACGCTTCCGGGTGCGGTGCCGGATTCGGCTCTCTTCGGCACCGCGTCCGGGGCTGGTTGCCCCTCAGCTCCAGGGGAGCGGCACGGCCGCGGCCATGCCGAGGAACAGTCGGCGCGACGTGAGGGGGGATGCGCTCATCGTGTCGGCGTCGGGTCAGCTCCTGACGCGGAAGGTGGCGTCGCTGCGTCCCATCGCGGTGGTGATCGGGTCGAGGCGCAGCTGGTAGGCGTAGTGGCGGATGTAGCGGTCGGGGTAGTTGTACGACTGGAACGACGACCAGCTCGAGTCGGCGAGGCCGGCGACCCGCCGGAAGGTCGCGTCCGCCGCGAACTGGCTGCTGCCGTCGTTGTAGGCGAGCTGGAAGTCGAAGTCGGAGTGGCGCAGGAAGTAGCCGGGGTGGTTCACCGACTCGAAGGAGACGGTGCCGGTGCCCGCCAGGCCGGGCCTGAGCCGGAACTGGGCGTCCTCGGCGGGGCTGACGTCGGGGTCGATGCGCACGTCGAAGTTGATCTGGCGCACGTACCGGTCCGGGAAGTTGTACGACTGCAGCCGCTGGGCCGGGGTGTCGGGCCAGCGGGCGAGCACGCGGCTCTCCTCGGCGGCCGTGAGGGGCGTGATCGCGCCGTGGCGCTTCGGGGTGCCGCCCATGTCGTAGCCTCCCGGATCCTGAAGCCGGTAGGAGCTGACGCTGAACGGGTTGGTCGTCAGGATCGGCCTGTATTCGCGTACGCCTTGCGGGCTGTTGTAGTCGATGTAGAGCGCCCACTCGTTGCGGTCTGTGAACTTCATCCAGACCGGGCCTTCGACGACGTTACCGGTGAGACCGATGCTGGAGAGGTTGCCGAGGTCGGTCCACGTCCCCAGGATCGAGTTGCTGCCCTCGACCGTGTTCTGGCCGTCGCCGGAGACCCGGACGTAGCGGTAGTTGCCGACACCGGCGGGCACCTCGGTCATCTGGGTGTCGACGACCGCCGTGGTGCCGGGCGGGTCGATCCAGATCTGCGGGGTGGTGATGGTGCGGAAGTCCTTGGTACGGGCGTAGTAGATGCGGTACTTGAACACGCCGTTCACCGTGGCGTTCGTCGCCCAGTACAGGACGTAGTCGTTGGTCTCGGGGTTGAAGACCGCCTCCGGCGCCCACGCGTTGTGCCCGCCGGGGATCAGTCCGGCGGCGTTGAGCAGCCACGGCTTCGACCAGGTCACCAGGTCCGTCGACTCCCACACCACGAAGCTGGGGCTGCCGTTCTGGTACGTCGAGCCGCAGCGGACACACAGGTCGGTCGCGATGATCCAGTACTTGCTGCCGTCGGGAGAGCGCACCAGTGCGGGGTCGCGCACCCCCTTCGTGCCGATCGTGGAGTTCAGGACCGGTGCTCCGCCGTTGAGGTCGTTCCAGTGCAGGCCGTCCGTGCTGTGCGCGAGGTACAACATCTGGCCGGTCGCGGAATCGCCGGTGAAGTGCACCATCAGGTAGCCGGGGTCGGCGGCGGCCGCCCGCTGGGGTGTGGCCAGGGCTTGACCTGTGAAGAGGAGGCATACGGCGAGCAATATCACCGACAGCCGGGCGCGAAGCGCGGTCATGTGGATCTCCTGTCGTCGTGCAGGTGCCACCGTCGGGCGAAGAGGGGAGCGGAGTGGCGGGGCAGGCTCGGTCTCGATGTGGGCGGGACAGGACGGTTACCGATCCGGGTGACGGTGTGGCTCCCGGGTGCGGTACATGTCGCCGTGGTGACGGTGTCCCAGGCACACGAGCCGGTGCGTCGGTGGTGCGACGGCTTCTGCGGCGAAGTGACGACTGCCGCCCGGGTGGGGGTGTCGCCGTGCGGGCCGGACGGACGGTCTGTGGTGTCTCGGTTTCGGGCACCCATGAAGGCGCTCGAGGTGGGCGACGCTTCGGCGTTCTGTTCTCAGGGGCTCCTGTCCTCTGGTCCAGACTCGGCGGCCATCGCCTTCGAAGTGCGGCGATGTCAGTGGTGGGTCACCGGGTCTCCGACTCTTGGTGCCGACCGCTGTTGCTCCCGGCGGCGTTCCGTCCCACTGCTCGGCCGGGGGGAAGCTCAGTGGTCGACGCACTATCCACCACACCCATTTGTGCGGCATATCGAACGCTGTTCGTAGAATCGGGCAGACAATAAGTCGGGGAAACGGAGCGCGTCAACACATCCGACATGCGGAGTCCCTTGAGCGGGTCCGCCAACCGGTAACTCGGTGGCGTGAATTGGCGCGGATGGCTTTTCGTGGCGGGCGTCGGGCGACTCGATGGATATTTCTGTACGGAAGCATTGACTCGGGCAGGTCCAGAACCTATGTTCTGGCCGAATTGACGAACGGTGTTCGAAATACCGGAAGGTGTGGGCAGACGGTATCTCTGCACCACCCGCACCAGAGGGAGCAATCCGTGAGACCTGAGCTCACCCGACGAACGGTCCTCGGCATGATCGCCGGCTCGGCCGCCGCCACCGTCACCGGTGTCTCGGCCGGTACCGCCCACGCCGCCGTGCCCGCGTCACCCGGTGTGACATACACGAACACCATCGCCGAGCAGCGGGCCGACCCGCACATCTACAAGCACACGGACGGCTTCTACTACTTCACCGCCACCGTGCCGGAGTACGACCGCATCGTGCTGCGCCGCGCCACCACGATCCAGGGGCTCACGTCGGCCACCGAGACGACCATCTGGACCAAGCACGCCAGCGGTGCGATGGGCGCACACATCTGGGCCCCGGAGATCCACTTCATCGACGGCAAGTGGTACATCTACTTCGCCGCCGGCGACGCCGACAACGTCTGGAGGATTCGGCCCTACGTCCTGGAGTGCACCGCCGCGAACCCCATCACGGGGACCTGGACGGAGAAGGGGCGTATCGCACTCCCGTTGGACACCTTCTCCCTGGACTCGACGACCTTCGTCGTGAACAGCACCCGCTATCTCGCCTGGGCGCAGAACGACCCGGCCGTCGGCACCGGCACCAACCTCTACATCGCGCGGATGTCCAGCCCGTGGGCCATCACCGGCACCCCGGTCATGATCAGCCGGCCGACCGCCTCGTGGGAGACCGGCGGAGGCGCGACGGTCAACGAGGGCCCGGCTGTGATCCAGCGCAACGGCAAGGTCTTCCTGACCTTCTCGGCCAGCGCCACCGATGCCAACTACTGCATGGGCATGCTGACCGCCTCGGCCTCGGCCGACCTGCTCAGCGCCTCGTCATGGAGCAAGACTGCGAACCCGGTCTTCGCAAGCAACGCCGCCACCAGCCAGTACGGCCCCGGGCACAACCAGTTCACGGTCTCCGAGGACGGCAAGTCGGACATCCTCGTCTACCACGACCGCAGCTACAAGGACATCAGCGGTGACCCTCTCAGGGACCCCAACCGCCGCACCCGCGTGCAGAAGATCTACTGGAAGGCCGACGGCACGCCCGACTTCGGCATCCCGGTCGCCGACGGTCTCACCCCGATCCGGCTCTCCTCGTACAACTTCCCCGACCGGTTCATCCGGCACTGGGACTTCCGCGCCAAGATCGAGCCGAACGTCTCGCCGCTGGCCGACTCGCAGTTCCGTGTCGTCGCCGGTCTGGCCGGCACGGGCACCGTCTCCCTGGAGTCGGCGAACTTCCCCGGCTACTTCCTGCGCCACAAGAACTACGAGGTGTGGGTGGAGAAGAACGACGGGACGTCGCTGTTCGCCAGTGACGCCTCCTTCACGGCCCGGGCCGGCCTCGCGGACTCCGCCGGAGTCTCCTACGAGTCGTACAACCTCCCGGGCCGTTACATCCGCCACTACGACTACCTGTTGTACGTCCGGGCTCTGAGCACGGCGACGGACCGGGCCGACGCCACCTTCCACATCCAGTGAGCCACCACTGCGGCCCGTCACTCCTCGGGCGGTTCCGAAGGAACCCAACGGGCTGCGTATGGCGGGCGGCGTCACGGTGACGGTCCGCCTCGAGCTGGCCGGCCTCGCCGGCGGCCGGCTCGCCGGGCTGTGCCACTACGCGGCCACCTGCCCCCGCACCCGGCCACGCAGTCCGGGGCGGACGTCGTGCACACCGGCCCCCGACGAACAACGCGGCGCTCACGTGGCGAAGCCGTGGGGTCCGGCCGTACCCGGCGAGAGCGTGAGCACTGCCAGTACCGGACCGTCAGATACCAGGAGATCGACGGACCGAGCCTTCGGGGACGTTCAGGCCCACCCGGTCGTCGCGGGCACGCATCGCGCGGGTCTCCTTGGAGACGGCCTCGCCGGCCCACCGTACGAGATCGGTGTTCCACGTCGTGCCGAGGTCGACCGCCTGCGGGAAGACGGTGGCCGGCCTGCCCAGGCGATGCCGTGCAGGGCTCCTGGCCGGTGCGGAAGGCCGTGATGCCCAGGGGCTCGACGGCGGGCGTGAACTGATCCAGGGATCCCGTCTTTTCGTCGAGGTGAGCCGCGGCAGAAGGTCGTCCATGCGCTTCGCGAACGGCAGCTGCGATCGCGGAACGGCAGGTGGGTGTGCGGATTTTGTGTGGCAGGCACATGGGATTCCCTTGAATGGAGCAGAGAGGGCTTTCGAAGCGCTTCGACGCCTTTCAGGGGGCAATAGGGGAGTGTTAGGACATCAGCGTCACTGCGTCAAGCAGTGCATACGGGCGACTCGTTCCGCCTCGGAGGAATCTTGGAAGCGACCCTTGTGCGCCTCCAGGTGTTCACTTAACCTCGCAGCAACATCGAAGCGCTTCGACTACGGCACACGTCTCAGTAATGGGATGTCCCCTCTCAGCTCAGCCAGTTCCTGTCACGACACCGCAGCCGACGGCCCACCGCCGGGTGTCCTGGTGCGCCACGAAGGGTTGACGCAAATGACGCCGAACTCCGCTTCCGTCTCTCCCGGGCTCAGCCGGAGAAGCTTCCTCGCCTCCACGGCGGTCGCCACCGCAGCGGTGGCCGGGGGTATGCCACTGCTCGCCGCCTGCAGCGGTTCGGACAGCGGTTCGCGTGAGGGCGCCACGTCGGGCAAGGCCGCGGACAAGCTGCTCCCGACGTACGTCGCCAGCACGGTCGCCAAGCCGGACATTCCGTCGAAGAACGGGTCGACCGACGGTTTCACCAGCAAGATCGATCTCGCGTCCCTTGCCACGTCGGTCCCCGACAAACTCGGCACCGGCGCTCCCCTCAAGATCATGTCTCCGTTCTGGGGCACCCCGCCGAAGCCCGGGTGCCGCTACTACACGGCGCTCGACGCCGCGGCGGGCACCAAGATCACCT
>NZ_PQSR01000130.1 GCF_002920635.1 Streptomyces sp. Ru72
ACATGGTTCGCGTCACCGCCCCGGGTCGAAGCGGCGGCTTCTAGAAGCCGCATCGGCGCCTGTCTCGCGCGACACACGCCGGGGACAGGCGTACTCGCGTCTCCAGGCGTCCGGCCCCCGGTGGGGCCCCGCACGGTCGCTGACGTCATCGGCGGTGGATGGGACCCGCTCCGACGTCCTGCTGATCAGCAGGCGGAGATCGGCCCGCTCTGTGTCGTGTGACCGCGTCCTGGCTCTGCGGGTCGTGGTGCTGGAGCCGTGCCCATGGCCGGTTCCGGTGCCTGTGGGCTCTCCGCCATCGGCCCCCGCGCGTCGAGGCCGCGCGGGACGCCCCCGAGACCGCCGGTGAGGACCTGGCTCACCCACCGGTGAATCTCGTGGGTGCTCGGCAGAACGGGCAGTTCGATGTTCTCCGGCATGGTGATCTCCTCGGACAGAGATGCTGACGCACGGTCAGGGGCCACGGAAGGCGAGCGTGACGTTGTGGCCCCCGAAGCCGAAGGAGTTGTTGAGCACCACGGCGGGGCCGGTACTGAGGTCGCGCGGCTTGTCCCGCACGATGTCGAGATCGACCTGCGGGTCGAGGTTGTCGATGTTGATCGTCGGGGGCACCACCCGGTGCCGGAGAGCCAGGATCGCGGCGATCGACTCGACGGCTCCGGTGGCGCCGAGCAGGTGCCCGGTCATCGATTTGGTGGCGGTGACGGCGACCTGCCCGGCAGAGCGGCCCAGTACCCGGCGCAGCGCCTCGATCTCGGCGAGGTCGCCCTGCGGTGTGGAGGTGGCGTGCGCGTTGACGTGCAGGACGTCGGACGGTGTCGCGCCTGCATCGGTCAGCGCGACGGCGACGGCCTTGGCGACATCGCGCCCGTGCGGTTCCGGCTGGGCGATGTGATGGGCATCGGAGGTCAGGCCGAAGCCGGCCGCCTCGCAGTAGACCTGGGCACCGCGGGCCAGCGCGTGGGCACTGGATTCCAGTACGACCACGCCCGCGCCCTCGGCTATCACGAAGCCGTCGCGGTCCACGTCGTAAGGACGGGAGGCGGCTGCCGGGTCCTCGTTGCGCTTGGACATGGCCATCATGTTGGCGAACGCGCTGATGATGACCGGGTGGATGGCCGCCTCCGTGCCGCCGGTCACGACCACGTCGGCCCGGCCGGAGCGGATCATGGCGATGCCATACGCCACCGCTTCGGCTCCCGAGGCGCAAGCGGAGGCCGTGGCGTGCGCGCCGCCCCTCGCTCCGAGTTCCAGGGCGACGTAGGCGGCCGCGGCGTTGGGCATGAACATGGGCACGGTGTGCGGAGAGACCCGCCGTGAGCCTCGCTCGCGCAGCAGGTCGTGCTGTGCGAGCAGCGAGCCGGCACCGCCCACGCCGGAGGAGATCACGACGCCGACCCGCTCGGGGTCCACATCCGTCAGGGCGGCGTCCTGCCATGCCTCGCGCGCCGCCACCAAGGCGAAGTGTGTCGAGCGGTCGGTCTTCCTGGCCAGCGCGTTGCCTATCAGCGGTGCGGGTTCGACGGCGGCACGGCCGGCGAAGCGCACGGCCAGATCCGCAGTCCACTCCTCGGTGAGCGTCCGCGCCCCGGGGCGGCCGGCCAGCAGCGACGCCCAGGTCGCGGCGACGTCGCCCCCCAGCGGGGTCGTGGCCCCCAGCCCCGTGACGAGCACAGTGCGGTCGGTGGTGGGCATCTCGGTCTCCTGTCGGTTGATGGGCTGGGCCGACCGACGAACGGAACGGCTTCGGGGCTGTCACCGGCGACGAGGATCCGGTCCACGACGCCGGCGACGGTGGTCAGAGGGCCGACCTGGTGGTCGCCGGTCCTGACCGTGAAGCGCTCCTGAGCCGCCACCGGCACGTGGGCCGCGGTCTGCGAGCCGATGCCGAGGTCCCTGCTGAGGTGGGGCTCGGCGCGGGATGTGGCCTCCGGCACGTCGGGGCTGCCTCATCGCCGGTCTGCGCCGGCCCGCGGTGGTGATCGCTTCCGGCGTGCGGCCAGTGGACGTGCCCGCTCCCCTGGGCGCGTCGGGACGGCTCCGGCGGGGAGGGCGGTGGGCCGGGGCACTGAGCGGGGTCGACTTGGCCGCCTTGGCGGCGGAGAGGGGATCACCTAAGGCAGGGTCACGACCTGCCCGGCGTAGGACAGGCCGGAGCCGAAGCCCATGGTCAGGGCCAGGCCGCCGCTCGGGGCCTCGCCGGCCGCGAGCACCTCCTCGATGGCCAGTGGGATGGAGGCCGCCGAGGTGTTGCCGGAGCGCACCACGCTGTGGGCCACAGCTACGTCGGGCGGCAGTTTGAGGGTCCTGGCGAGCGCGTCGATGATCCGGAGGTTGGCCTGGTGCGGGATGAAGGCGGCGAGCTGGCCGACGGTGACGCCGGCCGACTCCAGCGCCTGCCGGGCGACGTCGGCCATCTGGTAGACAGCCCAGCGGAAGACGGTCTGCCCCTGCATGGTGAGGGCGGGGAAGCGTTCGGGCCGACCGGTGCGCAGTTCGAGCCAGGACGAGGTCTGGTCGATGGCCGTGCGCTGGGCCCCGTCGGCACCCCAGGCCACGGGGCCGACGCCCGGAAAGGTGGAGGGGCCGACCACCACCGCTCCGGCGCCGTCGCCGAAGAGGAATGCGGTCGCGCGGTCGTCGTGGTCGATGAGATCGGACATCCGCTCGGTGCCGACCAGCAGCACGTACTCGGCGCTGCCTCCGCGCACCATGTCGGCGGCCAGGGCGAGACCGTGGGTGAAGCCCGCGCAGGCCGCGGACAGGTCGAACGCAGCGGCCCGTTCCGCCCCCACAAGGTGGGCGATCTCGGTGGCGACGGCCGGGAGTTGGCGGAAGTGCGTGGAGGTCGCGACGATCACGCAGCCGATCCGCTCGGGAGTGACCCCGGCCTGGGCCAGGGCCTTGGCGGCGGCTGCCACACCCATGTGCGCGATCGTCTCCTGCGGGCCTGCCCAACGGCGTTCGGCGATGCCGGAACGTTCCCGTATCCACTTGTCACTGGAGTCGATCCTGGGTGCTATCTCGTCGTTGGTCACCACGCGGGACGGCAGGTAGCCGCCCACTCCGAGGATGCGGGCGTGTGCCGGTGCGACCGGCTGGCGAAGCACTGGGGCGGTGGCAGACACTGCGGAGCTCCGGGGGTCGGGGCGATCAGGGTCGGCAAACGCGGTGGGCCCGTTGTGCCGTCGGGCGCCGACCGGAGGGGGCGGGCCCACCGCGGGACGCAGAGTTGCTCAGTCCAGGCCGCGCAGGATGTGCGGTTCGCCGGGCTCACCGGCGGAATCGGCCAGGTGCAGGGGCAGCGGCTGCGACCAGTCGTCGTCGGCTGCCGTCGGGACGGAAACCGGAGGGGCCGGTGCCGGCGGCGGGACGGGGGGTACGGCCGGCTCCATGTCACACCCTCCCGGCGGGCGTGTTGCGGGCCTCGGCCCGTGCCGCCAGCCGGCCCAGCCGCAGCTCGGCGACTCCTGCGAAGGCCGACCGCAGCACGCCTGCCAGCACCCCGTGGTGCTCGAAGGTGTGCCGCACGTGCGCACCTCCGCGGTGGGCGTTCAGCTCCCAGCTGTGGTCCTCACGGAAGCCGACCGTTTCCCAGTGGGCCTCGATCAGCGTGCCGCTGATCGCGCGGTACTCGAGGAAGCCCGACAGGCCGCCCTTGACCTTGATGGGGTACCGCTGGCCGACGACCGCGGTCCGCGGTGCCTCAATCGACAGGAACGCGGGGTTCCAGTCGGCGAGGGCCGCGGGTTCGAGCAGGATCTGCCGGACCACGTCCACGGGGGCGTTGATCAGTACATGCGCACTGTGAAGGGTCATCGCTCAGTACCTGACCCCTCCGTCGGCATGGACCGTGGTGGCGTTGATGTAGTCGGCCGCGGGGCTGGCCAGGAAGGCGATGGTTTCCGCCATCTGCTGGCCGTCGCCCAGCCCCATCAGGGCGCGGTCGGCCATGTAGCTGCGCCGGGCGGGATCCAGAGCCACGCCCATACCGGTGTCCAGGATCCCGGGTGCGAGGGTGACGGTCCGGACGTTGTAGGCGGCGTACTCCTGGGCGACGCTCAGGGCGAGGCCGTGCAGGCCGCCCTTGGAGGACGCGTAGGCCGCCTGGCCTGCGTTGCCCATCACCGCAGCGAGCGAGGACACGTAGACGATCCGCCCGTAGCGGCCCCGCATCATGACCTTCAGCGCGTGCTTGGTGGCGAGGAACGCACCGCGCAGGTTGACCCGGTGGACCTCGTCCCAGTCCTCCACCGGCATCTGGACCAGCAGCTGGTCGCGGGTGATGCCGGCGTTGTGGATGAGCACGTGCAGCCGGCCGAACCGGCGGGCCTCGGCGGCGAGGGTTTCCGCGGTGTCGCCCTCCGCCACGTCGCCGGCGACGAGGATCAGCCGGTCACCGTACTTGTCGGCGAGCCGTGCCAGGTCCTCCGACGGGGAGCGGTGGTTGGCGACCACCCGGGCACCCTGCCGCAGCAGGGTCTCCGTGGTCAACAGCCCCAGCCCCCGCCCGGCACCGGTGACGATGGCCACCCGCCCTTCATGGACGCCGGGCGGGACGACCCGTGTTTCGGCCCCTTCGTGGCCACTGTTCATGAGGAGGTCTCCCATTCGGTGTGTGGGCCGGAAGCCGCCGGGGCGAAGAGGTAGTCACTGAGCGGGAGGATCCGGTCCTCGGTGAGGGTGCGCACGGTGCGCAGCCGGGCGAAGCGCAGGTTCGACGCCTCGGAACTCGGCTCCTCCAGCAGCAAGGGCGGCAGGAAGGCGTCCGGAAGGCTGGCGAGCACCCGGACGGTCTCGCGCAGGAAGCGCAGTCCCCGCTGCCGGAGGTGGTCCGGCAGCCAGTCGAGGGCGGTCAGGTGGAGGTACGCCAGTGCGCCGTCGGTGGTGACTTCGATCCGGTCCGCAAGTTCGGCCGGGATGGCGGCGGCCTCCTCGACGTACATGGGCACGGTGGAGTTCTCCTCGCTCAACATGACCAGGACGTTGCCGCCGTCGGCGAGGTGGTCGAGCACACAGGCTGCCTCCGCCGGGGAGGGCCACAGCCCGCAAGGTGCGTAGTGTCCCGGGCGCGAGGCGGACCAGATGAGCCGGGGAGGCCCGTCGAAGACCACCACCGTGTTGCCGTGTCTCAGGATCGGTGACGAATACATGAGGCTTCACCCCACCGGAGTCGAGTCAGGGCTGTGGTCAGCGGTCAGCCGGGCGAGCAGGGCGGCGGCCCGGCTCTTGCGGTCCTCGGTGCGTGTGTCGGGTGCGGGAGCGGCGACGATGCCGCGCAACTGGTCCATGGCGCCGGCGTGATTGCCGGTCTTGATCAGCCCTTCGGCGTAGGCCATGAGGTAGCGGGTGTCGGGGGCCCCGATCTCGGCGGCGTGCCGCAGGTGCCCCAGCCCCTGCTCCGGCCGGCCGCCGAGCATCCGCGGTGCCTCGAGGTACCAGCGGCCCATGAGGTAGTTGCCCATCAGGTGATCGGGGTCGGCGTCGATGACCCGCTGGGCTTCTCGGCGTAAGCGGCGCAACAGCCGCAGGCGCTGTGGCAGGGCGCCGTCCATCATGCGTAACCCGGTCAGCCGGGCTGCCACTGCCAGGGCGTCCACGTTGCCCGGATCCATTCGCTTCGCCAGTGCGACCAGGGATGCGGCCTGTTCCATCCGGCGGGCGGCCGGCTGGGGGTCGGTACGGCTGAGCATGGTCTCCACGGTTGCCGCGGCCCGGTCGGCCAGTTCCTGGGACGCCTGCCGGTCGCGCTGCTGTGTGGGGTTGCGGGCGGTGTCCACCAGCGACACCAGTGCCTCGCGGGCCGCCTCGGACAGCGCCGCCACGCGTTTGGGCCGGGGAAGCGCGGAGTCGACTTCCAGGGGTGCCCCGAAGACGACCCGTATGTCGGCCCGGCGGGGCCGGTACGCCCCCCTGGGCAGGACGTGCTGGACGCCCCACATGCCCACCGGGATCACCGGTACCCCGGCCCGGGCGGCGAAACGGAACGCGCCGTCCTTGAAAGGCAGGAGCGGCCACCCGGGGCCGCGGGTTCCCTCCGGGTAGACCACGAGGACGCTGCCCTCGGTGAACACCCGCTCCACCGACGCGAGCAGGTCCCGGCCGGGCTGGTCGCGATCCACCGGTATGCCGCCCATCACGGTCGTCCACCGGCGCCGCAGCGGATGGACGAACGCCTCCGCCTTGGTCAGGAAGTAGAACTTGGGCCTGTCGCGCAGGAGGTTCATCAGCGCGTCCTGCACGAAGTGGTCGGCGAAGCTGCTGTGGTTGGGGACGAGGACGAAGGGCCCGTCTGCCGGTATGTGGTGCACTCCTTCGACGCCGGCGAGATACCGGTGCACGACTGCCGGACGGGAGACGGCAGTCGTGGCACCGATGATCAGCCGGTCACTCCGGCTCACTTCGCCTCTCTGGTCTGACGCGCAGCGAACTCCTGCAGCTTCTCGATGCTGGTGAGTACCAGGCCTTCACGACGGGCGAACTCGGCCAGCTGGGGCAGGCGCGCCATCGTGCCGTCCTCAAGGATGATCTCGACGATGACGCCGGCCGGGGCGAGACCCGCGAAGCGGGCCAGGTCGACGGCCGCCTCGGTGTGGCCCGGACGTTCCAGGACGCCGCCCGGCCGGGCGATCAGCGGGAAGATGTGACCGGGACGGCGCAGGTCCTCACTGGTGCCGTTGAGCATCAGCTCAATGGTCTTGGCACGGTCCGGGGCGGATATACCAGTGGTGACGCCGTGCTCGGGGCCCCCGTCGACACTGACGGTGAAGGCAGTGCCGTTGTGGTCCTCGTTGCGTTCCACCATCGGAGGCAGCTGTAGCTCGGCGGCGCGCTCCTCGGTGATGGACACGCACACCAGGCCACGGCCATGCGTGATCATGTAGTTGATCGCGGCGGCATCGGCGAACTCGGCCGCGACGATCAGGTCGCCTTCGTTCTCCCTGTCTTCGTCGTCCACTACGACGATCAGCTCGCCGCGGGCGATGGCCGCGACTGCCTTCTCAGCTTCGTCGAGAACGATCGAGGGGACGTCCAGGGACTGCACGGTCATAGGAAGTTCCTTTGGTCGCAGGTGCGTTGGGGGGGCGCAGGTGCGTGGCGGTGCAGTAGGCGGGTTCGGGTTCCGATGTTTTAACATCGATAACCTGTCACTGATGTCACATCATGCATGTTGCAGCATCGGTGCTGCAACACCGTCTTCGTAAAGAATTCAACAAGGAGGGATTCTCGACAGGGGAGTGACAGGCCCCTGCACTCTGAGTTATTCATGGCGTATCATCGAATGATGTTTCATCGATGTTTCCTCATTGACACAGCCTGTCGATGGGCGTCGATGAGCGCCCATCTCCTACGCACGCGAGGTGTATCGCATGCCCCCGAACCCGTCCGTCCTGGCCGCGACGCGCACCAAGGAAGACTCAGAACTGCGCTATCTGGTCCTGGCAGCCCAGCGGGAAGGCGCCCGGTACCTAGCCGCCCAGCTCAGGCCGCTGAACCTGACGCCGGCGCAGGCGGAGATCCTGCTGGTGCTGTCGGAGCGGGCCCCGCTCACTCTGGCCGAGGTGGGGCGACTGATCGTCTGTGAGAGTCACAGTCCGAGCCGGATCGTGGACACGCTCGTCAAGCGTGGACTGGTCAGCCGGGAGCCGGGACAGGTGGACCGCAGGGTGGTGTATCTGGGCCTGACCGCACAGGGCGAGGAGCTGCTGCCGGTGCTGCGGGACATCGACGCGGCGGTGGACGCGGCAGCGGCGGACCGGCTGAGTCCCAACGAGAAGCGGGTGATGATCGGCGCCCTGCGCCGAATCACCGACGGTACCGTCAGCGGCGCCGCTCTCGCGGCCCGTTTCCCCCGCAACGGCTGAGTCGTGGCAGAACCTCCGGGCGGGACCCCTCGACGGTACGGACGACACAGCGTGCACACCCCAATCTGCATCACCTCAGAGGGACATCCGCAAACTAGAGGCCTCACAGAGCGTCAAAAAGCACGTCAGGTTAACGTACAGGTAAGGGCGGGTATGGCGCGAGCAAAGCGCGCAGTCGTCCCGTACGGCGGGAGCGAACAGTCCGCCGGACACCGGTCCGCCGCAGCAAGCCGATCTTGTCACTGCCTCATACGACTGCGAGGATCTGCGCCATGAACGCGATCCGCACGGCCAGGGAGCGCGCCCGCGAGGAGCTGGTCGGGAAGATCAAGATGTCGGCCCGTCACCATCTCGCTCTCCAAGGGGCCGCTTCCCTGTCGCTGCGCGCGGTGGCGCGTGAACTCGGCATGGCCTCGTCGGCCGTCTACCGCTACTTCCCCAGCCGCGACGACCTGATCACCGCGCTCATCGTGGACGGCTTCGACTCGCTCGGCGAATGCGCGGAAAACGCGGCGGCCGGCGCACCGCCGGACAGCACGCCGGCCGATCGCTGGCAGGTGGTATGGGAGGCGGTGCGGGCCTGGGCGGTGGCCAACCCGCACGAGTATGCGCTGCTCTACGGTTCCCCTGTGCCGGACTATGCGGCCCCGCAGAGCACCGTGGGCCCGGCCGCCCGGGTCGGCCTGGTGCTCATCGGCCTGGTCGGCGAGGCCCTGTCGCGGGGCACCCTGCAGCCGGTGGAGCGGACGGCCCGCGTGGCGAAGTCCGTGGCGGGCGAACTGCCGAACTGGGCAGCGACGCGTCTGGTGGAGTGCTGGACCCAGCTCTTCGGCCTCATCAGCTTCGAGTTGTTCGGGCATCTCCACGGCGTGGTCGAGGAACCGGGCGAGTTCTTCACTCAGACGGTGCGCGAGTCCGGCGCGTGGCTCGGCTGAGCATCCCCCGTGCAGTCGCGTACCGCCGCATCGTGCGCCGACATCAGCAGAGCGATGGCCTGAGCCCGGCTACGTGAGGGCGTGTCGTTCCAGGCGCACAACAGCTCCCAGTCGTCGAACGGCGCTGTGCGGTGCGGGTCGACCCGGGTGCGGATGACCGACAGTGCCTGCCGGGACGCCACGTTCTGCGCTCTCGCGTCGCCGGTCGCCGCCCACAGCAGGGCGCCGATCAGGCTGGCCGCTTCCGGCCGGTACGGGGAGCCCACATGCAGCAGTCCTTCGCCGCGGCACCAGCCACGCTCGGCGATCAACCGGGCGCCGCGCCAGAAGATGCCGCTCACCAGTGGCGGGGCGGCGAGGGGCTGGTGCAGGAAGGGGGGCACGGATGGCGTCGTCATGGCGATCGGCTCGCTTTCCGGAGGAGCAAGGTGAGCGGGAAGGTGGTGCCGTGGTTCGGGTGTGGGCTGCGCCAGTACGTCGTGTCGTCGTCCGGCCCTGTCTTACATCGATCGACGCGGAGCCGGAATCGCCCTCGTCAGGGGTGACCGCCTGCGGCGCGCAGCTCCGCCGCCCGGCCGGGGTGCGGGCCGGGCGGCGGAGCTGTACCGCGGGTCAGCTCACCGCAGCAGACTGCCGGAGGCGGGCAACTCCGGGCCGGTGGACGGCAGTACGGTGGTCGCGCCGGCGGCCTCCTCGGCGGCCGTGCCCGTCACGCTGTCGGCGGCCGGGGCCGCGGATCGGTGCTTACGGCCCCAGACGCGGTCGCCCAGCAGCAGCAGCGTGGCCGGCATGACCAGTCGGCGGATCACGATCGCGTCCAGCACGACGGCAGCGGCGAGGCTGATGCCCAGTTCCCGAACGATGCTGATCTGGGCGCTGGTGAAGGAGACGAAGACGGCGACCATGATGGCGGCGGCGCCGTTCACCAGCCCGGCGGTGCGGGCCAGACCGCCGAGCACCGCGTCACGGTGGGCGGCGCCGTCCAGCCGCATCTCCCGCATCCGACCGATCATGATCACCATGTAGTCCATGCTCAGGCCGAACATGACGGCGAAGAGCATCAGCGGGGTGACGCTGTTGATCGAGTGGTCGGTGCCGCTGGCCACCAGGGCCAGGAAGCCCAGACTGGCGCCGACGACCAGCAGGTTGAAGGCGAGGGCCAGCAGCGGCAACACCGTCGAGCGGAAGGCCAGGAAGAGGATCAGGAAGCTCAGCAGGGCGACGGTGAGGACCACCAGCGGGACCGAGTGGAGGACCAGGCTGTCGAAGTCGGAGCCGGTGGCGGTGGCACCGGCGAGTTCCGCGGTGACTCCGGGGCCGGTCTCGCTCTTCAGGTGCGAGCGCAGGTCGCTGACCAGGTGGTGGGCCGCCGAACTGTCCGGGTCGGCGTCCGGAGTGACCAGGACGCGGGTGACCACGGTGTCGCCGACCTTAGCCCACAACTGCCCGACGGCCGCCCTGCCCGCGGCGTCCAGCCCGGTGCCGTCGGCGAGCGCCTGGGGCAGCGAACCGGCGGGCAGGCCCAGGGTGCTGACCGCCTGCACACCGTCGGCGCCGTTGGCGCTCCTCGCGTGCTCGGCGACGCTGGTGGCGGTTTTGAGCAGTGCGGAGGAATCCTTGGCGTCGGCGGTCAGGACCACCTGGACGGGGAACATGGCACGGATGCCGATGTCCTTCTTGATGCGCTCCATGCCGACCCGGGCGCTGTCACCGGAGGGCAGGATGCTCGCACTGGCCACCGGTACCCGCAGCGTCAGCTGCGTGGCCGGCCACGCCAGGGCGGTGAAACCGACGAGGAGTGCGGCGAGGACCAGCCCCGGACGCCCGGGGAACCGGCCAGGCTGCGGTGCTGCGTCCGCAGCGGCTGCGGCTTTCCCGCGGCGACGCAGCGTACCGGCGTTGATGCGGTGTCCGAGCAGGCTCAGCACCGCGGGCAGCAGCGTCATCGCCATGGCGACCGCCACCACCGCCACGGCCGTGCCGCCGAGGGCGATGCTGGTGAAGGACATCGCGCGGGGGATGAAGAGAGCGGACAGCGCGACCACCACGGCCAGGCCGCTGAACAACACCGAGTGCCCCACAGTGCGCATGGAGCGCTCCACGGCGGCCGGCGCGTCCCGTCCCTCGGCAAGTTCCTCACGGAAGCGTTTGATGATGAACAGCGAGTAGTCCACGGCCACGGCCAGGCCGACCATGGAGACGATGTTGCCGAAAAGGCTGTTGATGTCGGTGAGCTGAGCCATTCCGTAGCCGAGGGCCTGGGTCACGGCCAGCGTGAAACCGGCCAGGACCAGCGGAACCACCATCGCGACCACGGATCGGAAGACCAGCAGCAGCACGACGAAGAGCACCGGGAAGGCGATCATCTCGGCCCGGGTGACGTCCTCCTTGGAGTGGACGTTCAGCGCGTAGTCCAGGGCCGGGCCGCCGGTGACGTCCACCTCCACGCCCTTGCCGACCGCGGCCCGCACATCGCGCCGCACGTCCGGTACGACGTTCTGCACGGTGGTGCTGTCACCTGTGAAACCGACCTGCAGAAACGTCGTCCGGCCGTCCTTGGACACCCACTCGGGGTGGGTGCGCTCGTCCGTGACCGCGGTGACACCGGGACGCTGTACTGCCTGACGTGCCTGGGTGACCGCGCCCTGCACTGAGCCACTGGGGTCGTGCAGGACGACCAACAGGGAGTTGGGCGCTTCCTTGAAGGCCTGTTCAAGTGTGCGCTGCGCGTGCACCGACTCCCCGCGCGGATTGGAGAAGCCGCCGGCCTTGAGCGCCCCTTCGAGCTGGAGGGCGAACGGCGCGGCCAGGGCGAGCAGCAGCAGCCAGGCGGCGATCACCGTCCTCGGCCTCCGCACGGACAGGGAAATCGGGTTCTTCATGGAGTTTCTCCTAAGGGTCGAAAACCGTGTCTGGGAGGCCAGGGGGACGGAGACCGGCGAGAAGAGGCGACTGGGCATCTCAATGAGGCGATATCGATGAGGTGGTATCGATGATGCGCTATCGATGTTCCATCATGCATTGCCCGGGATGTTGGCGCAACAGCCACGCGAACGGCTTCTCGCTTGACAGGAGGGCGCCAAGGGAGCGGCCAACCGGGACCCGTCGGTGACTTCATCCGGTCACGCCGGCAAGAACAGGCCGCTGGGGCCGCAGTACGCGGTGGGGGCCCTTCACCCATGTCACGGAACCGGTCGTCGCCCGCTTGCCGCACTCACGGCTCCCGACAGAGGTTGCCCGTTGTGTTTTTCGTGGTCCTGCAAGGGGGCTGCCGGCCTCCGGGTCGGGCATGACGGTCGCCCCCTGTCGATCGATGACCTGGGGGCTGGTGTCACCGGGGCCGAGGGGTGCCCTCGGAGGCGCTGATGAGAGTCCGACCGCCGACTGGCCGGGCGTTGCACGCCCGGCCAGTCGTGGGCGGCAGGCATGCATGACGTGGAGGGCGAGAGCGGCCCCGACTCCCAGGCCGGGAAGGAGGTTTTCGACAAGCCCCTGCTTGACAGCGGGCAGAAACTGCGGGCCGTCTTCGACAAGTGTCGGCGTACACGTCAATGTCCCCAGCCGCGTGCGGATGAACGGGGCGCTTTCTGGCGCGCTGACGGCCGGGCTGTGGGCACTCTGTCCTTGCACACCCCCGGTTCGAGTTGCACTTCACCCCGACCTACTCGTCCTGGATCCACCAGGTCGAGCGGTGGTTCACCGGGCTGGAGCGACGCTGCCTCGAACGCGGCGTGCTCTGCTCACCCGACGAGTTCAAGACCGCGCTCGAGGACTGGATCAAGACCTGGAACGAGCAGGCCCGGCTCTTCAGATGGACGAAGACCGCAGACCGGACCATCGGCCACATCTGCCGCTAGTGCGACCGGGCCTCCGGACCAGGACACTCGGCGCGGGCGGACGCCGCCTCCACCAGCGCTCGCATCACCCGGACGTCCTCGCCCATCTCCGGGTGCCACTGCACACCCAGCACCCAGGCGGCACCCGGCATTTCGACCGCCTCCGGTGTGCCGTCCTCCGCGTACGCCGAGATCACCAGTCCGTCCCCGAGGCGGTCCACGGCCTGGTGGTGGTAGGTCGGGACCGACACCGACTCCGGCGCCACCTCCCCGTAGCGCGTGCCCGGCACCGGCTTGACCGTGTGCCCGCCGAACGCCCCGACCTGGGCGACGTGCCCGTCGAGGTGCTGCACGAGTGTGCCGCCGAGGGCGACGTTGAGCAGCTGCATCCCACGGCAGATGCCGAGCAGCGGCGTGCCCGACGCCAGCGCCGCCGCGATCAGCGCCAGTTCCCAGGCGTCCCGCTCGGGCGCGGGAGGCCCGGTGCGCGGGGAGCGGGCCGCGCCGTAGCGTGCCGGGTCCACGTCCGGGCCACCCGCGATCACCACACCGTCCAGCCGGGCCACCGTCGCCGCCGCCTGTGCCGGATCGTCCGGCGGGAGCATCGCGGCCAGCCCGCCGGCCCGCTGCACGAGCCGCGGATAACCCGCCGGCAGCAGCGCCGCCTCCAGCTCCCAGACGCCCCAGCGCGCCCCGGCCTCCAGATACGTGCTCACGCCGATCAGCGGCCGTCCGGTCATACGGGCCTCCCAGGGTATAAATGGTACACAGTCATACCTTTTCAAGGGTGGTGCTCAGGCCAGGAAGCCCCGCAGCAGCGCCGCCGTCCCCGCGCAGTGCTCCCGCATCATCTCCCGCGCGCCGTCGGCGTCCCCGTCCAGCACCGCCTCCACCAGCGCTTCGTGCTGCCGCTGAGAGTGCTCCAGATTGCGGACCAGCAGCGGGATGCAGTCCAGCAGGTCGTTCACCGTGGCCCGTACGGCCGCGTACTGCGCCGTCAGCGACGGTGACCCGGCGAGCTCCGTCAGTGTGAGGTGCAGCAGCGTGTCCAGGCGCCGGTACTCCGTCAGCGGTGCGTCCTGGGTGCCGGCCAGGGCCTCCCGCAGCCGTGCCGCCTGCTCGTCCGAGAGGCCGTGCGTCGCGCACAGGCCCGCCGCCCCCACCTCCAGCACCTCGCGGAACCGCAGCACGTCCTCGATGTCGACCTTCTCGATGCGCCGGCGCAGCTCGTCCTCGCCGCCCGCGTCCACGCGCGGCAGGACGAACGTGCCGCCGTAGCGCCCGCGCCGCGACTCCAGCAGGCCCTGGTCCTGGAGCACCTTCAGCACCTCGCGCAGCGTCACCCGGCTGATCCCCAGCCGCTCCGCCAGCTCGCGCTCCGCGGGGAGCCGCTCCCCGCCCGGCACCAGCCCCAGGCGGACCACCTGGAGGATCTGCTCCAGCGCCTCCTCGAAGCCGTTGCCCGCCCGCACCGGCCGCAGCACCGGCGTCAAACGGTCCCGCACGCCGGCGGCGAGGTCGTCGGGTTCCGCATGCGCCATCTGGCCGTGCCCCCTTCCCAAGCAATGGTTGTCGCAAATACCTTATGACTCCCGGCGGACCCGAAGGAGACCCCCCGTGGCAGACCGCACATCCCCGCTCGGCCTCGAGGAGCTGCACGCCCTCGTCGCGGGCGGCGAGATCGACACCGTCGTCCTGGCCTTCCCCGACATGCAAGGGCGCCTCCAGGGCAAGCGGTTCGCCGCGCGCTTCTTCCTCGACGAGGTGCTGGAACACGGCACCGAGGGCTGCAACTACCTCCTCGCGGTCGACACCGAGATGAACACGGTCGACGGGTACGACATGTCCTCCTGGGACCGCGGCTACGGCGACTTCGCCCTCCACCCGGACCTGGGCACCCTGCGCCGGGTGCCCTGGCACGAGGGAACGGCCATGGTCATCGCCGACCTCGCCTGGAACGACGGCTCACCCGTACTCGCCGCTCCCCGCCAGATCCTGCGCCGCCAGCTCCAGCGCCTGGCCGCCCTCGGCCACACCGCCCAGGTCGGCACCGAGCTGGAGTTCATCGTCTTCAAGGACACCTACGAGCAGGCCTGGGACGCGAACTACCGGGGCCTGACCCCGGCCAACCAGTACAACATCGACTACTCCGTGCTCGGCACGGGCCGCATCGAGCCCCTGCTTCGCCGCATCCGCAACGAGATGGCCGGCGCCGGCATGACCGTCGAGTCCGCCAAGGGCGAGTGCAACCCCGGCCAGCACGAGATCGCCTTCCGCTACGACGACGCCCTGGTGACCTGCGACCAGCACGCCATCTACAAGACCGGAGCCAAGGAGATCGCCGCCCAGGAAGGCGTCTCCATCACCTTCATGGCGAAGTACAACGAGCGGGAGGGCAACTCCTGCCACATCCACCTCTCGCTCGCCGACGAGCACGGCCACAACGCCATGGCCGGCGGGCCCGGCTCCCCCGGCGGGATGTCGGAGGTCATGCGGCACTTCCTCGCCGGGCAGCTGGCCGCCCTGCGCGACTTCTCGCTGCTCTACGCGCCGAACATCAACTCCTACAAGCGCTTCCAGCCGGGCTCGTTCGCCCCGACCGCGGTCGCCTGGGGGTACGACAACCGCACCTGCGCCCTGAGGGTCGTCGGCCACGGACGTTCGACACGCTTCGAGAACCGCGTCCCCGGCGGCGACGTCAACCCGCACCTCGCCGTCGCAGGGATGGTCGCGGCCGGGTTGCACGGCATCGAGCAGAAGCTGGAACTGCCCGAGCCGTGCCCCGGCAACGCCTACACCGCCGAGTACGCGCACGTGCCCACCACCCTGCGTGAGGCGGCCGAACTCTGGGAGACCAGCGCCCTCGCCAAGGCCGCCTTCGGCGACGAGGTGGTCGCGCACTACAGCAACATGGCCCGCGTCGAACTGGCGGCCTTCGACGCCGCGGTGACCGACTGGGAGCTGCGCCGCTCCTTCGAACGCATGTGAGGGGTTCTTTCGTGCCGAACGTCGTGTCGAACGAGCTCGATCTGCAGGTGCTCAATCCGGCCACCGAGGAGGTCGTCGCCACCGTCCCCGCCGCCACCGCGGCCGACGTGGACGCGGCCGTCGTACGGGCTGCGCGGGCGCAGTCCCGGTGGGCGGCGCTCCCGCCCGGCGACCGGTCCCGGTTGCTGCGCCGGTTCGCCCGGGCCGTCGACGAACACCTCGAGGAGCTGGCCGAGTCGGAGGTCCGCGAGGCGGGCCACACGATCGGCAACGCCCGCTGGGAGGCCGGCAACGTCCGTGACCTGCTCGACTACGCGGCCGGCGGCGTCGAGCGCCTGACCGGACGCCAGATCCCCGTGCCGGGCGGCCTGGACGTCACGATCCTCGAACCCCTCGGTGTCGTGGGCGTCATCGCGCCCTGGAACTTCCCGATGCCGATCGCCGCGTGGGGCGCCGCCCCGGCACTCGCGGCGGGCAACGCGGTGCTCCTCAAGCCCGCCGAGACGACTCCGCTCACCGCCCTTCGCCTGGCCGAACTGGCCCTGGAGGCGGGTCTGCCCGAAGGACTGTTCCAGGTGCTGCCCGGTCACGGCCCCGTCGCGGGTGCCGCGCTCGTCGAGCACCCGGGCGTGGCGAAGATCGTCTTCACCGGGTCGACGGCCGTGGGCAAACAGGTGTTGGCAAAGGGCTCCGCCCTGCTCAAGCGCGTCACCCTCGAACTCGGCGGCAAGAGCCCCAACATCGTCTTCGCCGACGCCGACCTCGAGACCGCCGCGGCCACCGCCCCCATGTCGTTCCTCGACAACTCCGGCCAGGACTGCTGCGCCCGTACCCGTATCCTCGTCCAGCGCTCCGCCTACGACCGCTTCCTCGACCTGCTCGCCCCCGCCGTCGAGTCGGTCGTCGTCGGCGACCCGGCCGACGAGAACACCCAGATGGGCCCGCTGATCTCCAGGGCACAGCTGGAGCGTGTCCGCTCGTACGTCCCCGCGGACGCCGAAGGGATCCGCGGCAAGGCGCCCGAGGGGCCGGGCTTCTGGTTCCCGCCGACCGTCCTCACCGGTGTCGACCCGCACGCGCGCGTGGCCGTCGAGGAGGTCTTCGGCCCGGTCGCCGTCGTACTGCCCTTCGAGGACGAGGCCGACGCGATCCGGCTCGCCAACGACACGCCGTACGGGCTCTCCGGCTCCATCTGGACCCGGGACGTCGGCCGCGCGCTGCGCGTCTCCCAGGTCGTCCGCGCGGGCAACCTGTCCGTCAACTCTCACTCCAGCGTCCGCTACTGGACCCCCTTCGGCGGCTTCAAGCAGTCGGGGATCGGCCGCGAACTCGGTCCGGACGCCCTGACCGCCTTCACCGAGACCAAGAACGTCTTCATCAGCACGGAGGGCCCCGCACAGTGACAGTGACCTCGCAGACCTCTGACCACATCTGCCGCCGCCTGGTCGGCCGCACCGCCGTCGTCACCGGTGCCGGCAGCGGCATCGGTCTCGCCAGTGCGCGCCGCCTCGCCGCCGAGGGCGCGAACGTCGTCTGCGGCGACATCGACGAGACCCGCGGCAAGGCCGCCGCCGAGGAGGTCGGCGGGCTGTTCGTGAAGGTCGACGTCACCGACCCCGAGCAGGTGGAGGCGCTGTTCAAGGCGGCCTACGACACCTACGGGTCCGTCGACGTCGCCTTCAACAACGCGGGCATCTCCCCGCCCGACGACGACTCCATTCTCGAGACCGGCCTGGAGGCCTGGAAGCGGGTCCAGGAGGTCAACCTGACCTCCGTCTACCTGTGCTGCAAGGCCGCCATCCCCTACATGCGGCGCCAGGGCAAGGGCTCCATCATCAACACGGCCTCGTTCGTGGCCCGGATGGGCGCGGCCACCTCGCAGATCTCGTACACGGCCTCCAAGGGCGGCGTCCTCGCCATGTCCCGCGAGCTGGGCGTGCAGTTCGCGCGGGAGGGCATCCGGGTCAACGCGCTGTGCCCCGGGCCGGTCAACACCCCCCTCCTGCAGGAGCTGTTCGCCAAGGACCCCGAGCGGGCCGCGCGCCGTCTGGTGCACATCCCGGTCGGCCGGTTCGCGGAGGCGGAGGAGATCGCCGCGGCGGTCGCGTTCCTCGCCAGCGACGACTCGTCCTTCGTGAACGCCACCGACTTCCTGGTGGACGGCGGAATCGCGGGCGCGTACGTCACGCCCCTGTAGCGGGCCTCGGTCTCGTGACCCCGGGTGACGACGGCCTCAGGGGCGGCCCGAGGGCGGCACCGGCGCCTGGCGCCGGTGCCGGTGGTCACGTCACAGGAAGGTGCGCCCCTCGCCGCGGTACGTCGGCACGGTCGCCGTCACCCGGTCGCCCTCGACCAGGTGGAGCGCGTCGAAACGCTCGCACAGCTCGCCCGCCTTGGCGTGCCGGAACCACACCTTGTCGCCGATGAGCAGGTCGTCGGCGGCCGAGCCCATCAGCGGCGTCTGCACCTCGCCGGGTCCCTCCTGCGGGTCGTACCTCAGCCCCTCGGGCAGATACGGCACGGGCAGCCGGTCGGGGCCCGCGGCGCCCGACGCGGGGTAGCCGCCGCCCAGCACGGTCACCACCCCGACGCCCGGCCTGCGCACCACCGGCTGGGCGAACAGGGCGGCCGGACGGCCGCGGAACGAGGTGTAGTTGTCGAACAGCCGCGGCTGGTAGAGCCCGGAACCCGCCGCTATCTCCGTCACCGCGTCCTCGGCGGCCGTGTACTGGACGCTGCCCGTGCCGCCGCCGTTGACGAACTCCAGGTCCGGCGCCACCTCCCGGACCGCGCGCACCACTTCCGCGCGCCGCCGGCCGAGCTCCCTGCGCGCCGTGGCCTGCATCAGCCGGATCGCCCGCGACCGCACCGGACGCCCGGCCACCGCGTCGCCGACACCGGCGACATGGCCCTCGTACGCCATGATGCCCACCAGCCGGAAACCGGGCGTGCGGACCACCGTGCGGGCCATCTCGGCGACCTGTTCGGGGGAGTGCAGCGGCGAGCGGCGCGCGCCGACGCGGACCCGTCCGCCGAGCAGCTTCAAAGAGGTGTCCAACTCCAGGCAGACGCGCACCTCTTCGGTGCCGCCCCGGCGGGCGTCGTCGATGAGACGCAGCTGGGCCGGGTCGTCGATCATCACCGAGACGGCGGCGGCGAGCTTGGGGTCGCAGGTCAGTTCGGCGAACGCCTGGCGGTCGGCCGAGGGGTACGCCAGCAGGACGTCGTCGAAACCGGAACGGGCCAGCCACAGGGACTCGGCGAGCGTGAAGGACATGATGCCGGCGAAACCGTCCCGGGCGAGCACGCGTTCGAGCAGTGCACGGCAGCGCACGGACTTGCTGGCGACACGGATCGGCTTGCCGCCGGCCCGGCGGAGCATGTCGTCGGCGTTCGCGTCGAACGCCTCCAGGTCCACGATCGCGACAGGGGCGTCGAGATGAGCGGTGGCCCGGTCGTAGCGGGCCCGGTCTGCGGCGCGGGCAGTCATGGACGCAGCCTGCCAGATGTGATTACCGCAGGGTAGGGGGACGATCCGGGCAGATGCCGCCGGTGACGTGGACCGGTTCCCGTTCGACGCGGATCAACCCGTAGAGTGACGCGCACGTGGGCGAGCGGCTGCTCCGCTCGGGCGCGTACGCCTGGGATGGGCGCCCGCTCGCGCGGGTATGTCTGCCCGGAACGGGCCGGCGTTCGCACCACGCCCACCGGCCGTCCGCCCTGGGCGGTCGAACACCCGGGCCGTCCCGGGAGGTCCGGCTACAACGAAACGGGGGGTGCATGAGCACGGAAGCGCACCGCGCCTCCACCCCTCCGCGCCCCTCGACCCCGCCCCGCCCGGCCACGCCGCCGGGCGACCCCATGACTCCGCGCCGTCCGTCGACGGAACCGGACGAGACGGCGAATCAGCCCCGTCCGTCGACGCGTCTCGACGCCTCCGTGCCCCCGCCCCGCCCGTCGACGCGTTCCGACGCCTCCGTGCCTCCGCCGCGTCCGGCCACGCCGCGGGGTGTCCCGCCCGCGGGGGCGAACGGCACGTCCGCGCCCGGGGGCGACGGACCTCGGCCGACGCAGCGCAACGGCGCCGCTGGAACGATCCCGCCCCGCCCGGAGCAGCCGCCCGCGGCGGCACCCCCGTCCGGCCCGCAGACCCCCGCCGCACCGCGGCGAACTCCGCCTGCCCGTACGCCCTTCCCGCCGGCTCCGCCCCGCCCCGAGCAGCCGCCCCGGTCTCAGACCGCGACCGGGTCCGATGCGGCCGGGGCCCCGGTGCCGCCCGGTACGGACGAGTTCTTCAGCCGATCTCGTGCGCAGGCCGGCTCTCGCCGGCCGGGCACGGCGGACGCCCCCCGGGCACTCCGCCGCGGCCGGGCCCTCGGCCCGCTCCGGCGCGGGCCGTCCCCC
>NZ_PQSR01000131.1 GCF_002920635.1 Streptomyces sp. Ru72
CGTGGTGGCGAACGAAGGCGAAGCGACGATCCGCCAGGTGAGCGAGGCGGACTCGCGCAGCGGCACCGACCTGACACTGACACTGCACCATGGGGACATCACCCGTCCCGAGACCCTGCGACGTCTGGACGTTCACTCCTATGACAGTGTCATCGTGCTCGGCCAGGACCCCGCTCCCGGACAACCGCCGGACGACCCCGACAACCGCACGCTCGTCACCCTCCTTCTTCTGCGCCAACTCGAGGAGGCCACCGGACGCGAGCTGCCGGTCGTCACCGAACTGATCGACGACCGCAACCGGGCGCTGGCCCCCATCGGCCCCGGAGCCGACGTGATCATCAGCGGTAAGCTCATCGGCCTGCTCATGGCGCAGATCTCCCAGAACCGGCACCTGGCTGCGGTGTTCGAGGAACTGTTCTCCGCGGACGGCACGGGGGTTCGACTGCGGCCGGCCCGCGACTACGTGCTGCCGGGGTGTGAGACGTCCTTCGCCACGGTCGTGGCCGCGGCGCGTCATCGCGGCGAATGCGCCATCGGTTACCGAAGCGACGACGACTCGTCGGCGAGTTCGGGCTACGGCGTGCGGATCAACCCGCCCAAATCCGAGCGACGCCACTGGTCGGTCGAGGACGAGGTGGTCGTCGTCTGCAAGGACTGACGGCACGGGGCGAGTTGCTCGGGCCGCCTCTCCAAGCCCCAGGCCCGTCCTCGACCTGATCCGCAAGGCGGCGTACGAGGCCACGGAGTGCCGGGGAGGCCGACGGGCACGTCGCCACCGGGATCCCTCCGGCAGGACTGGGGCCTTCCTCGGCCACCGCGTGGTGACGGCGCCAAGGAGGTTCTTGCCGCCGTCGGTGCCGCCCGGCCCCCTGAGGTACGCCGCGTCGCCGGGCGGATGGCCACGCCCGCGGGAGTGCGCGTACCGGAGTCCACCCCCCAACCCCGCTGCTTGACGCGGCCTGTCCGACATTTCCACCCGCCCTGCCCTCCGGGCGGACGACCGGACTGGTCGGACAGGCCGTAGGGGTGGCTGCCTCGCACAGCAGGCGCAACGGACCTTCGCCGGGCCGCGGCCTCGGCCAGGCGTCTGGTTGCGGCACCGGCGGGCCGACCGGAGCGGGGCGGTGACTCACTGCACGGCTCCGGTCGGCCCGCCGGCCGCCGGTGGTGATCACGTCATCGGAGCTCCCGTGCGTAGGGCGCGATGGTGATCCGGTCGATCAGCGGTGCGTAGCGGGAGCGGAGCAGGATGCCGGGGAAGGTGTCCGAGGCGTAGGTGGTGCCGTCGAAGTTCGGCAGTTCCTCGGAGCGGAAGGTGATCGTGTTCCGTCCCTTCGTCAGGTGGACCGGGACGGTCAGTTCCCAGAAGTTGTTCTGGTGGAAGGTGTGGGGGAAGCCGACGCGTCGCATGTCGCCGCCATTGACGGTGATGTCGGCGTGGCGGGCGAGCGGGTCGGGGTTGTAGTGGGTGGCTTCGGACTGTTCGGGGTTGGAGTAGCGGATGCGGAGTGCGTAGAGGCCGGTTCGATCGGCGTCGACGGTGAAGGTCGCGGTGTTGCCGTTGTGGGGATCGCCTCCGATGCCGGTGATCGCCGTGCCGTCGCCGGCCAGGGAGAGCGGGGTCAGCGTGGCGGAGCCCGTGAGCCTGGCGTCCTGTGCCTCGTAGGTACGTGCTGTGAGGGTGCCCTCGGTCGGCGTGACCGTGAGGCGGTCGACGAGGGTGGCGGACGAACCGCCGGTGAGTGTCACCTTGTTGACGCCGCCCGAGAGGGAGACCGCCACGCTTCGACGGCCCCGGGTCACGTTCGCGACGTCATACCCGTTGACGGACAGCCGGGCGCTCCCGGCGCCGAGGGTGTCGACCCTCAGGGTGGCTTCCCGGTCGGCGGGGGAGTAGACCCAGAACGTGGCCGTAGCGCCTCGCGGAAGCCGGACCGCGCCCGAGCCGGTGGCAGGGGTACCGGCGTGTTCCGGCAGGTCGTAGACGGGCCGTGCCCCGCCGCCCAGCCAGGCCAGTTCGCCCTCGTACACCTGGGTGGCGGCCGAAGGCGCGGGCAGGGAGAGGGTGAGGCGGTCGACGATGGCGTCGCCCCTGGTGGCGCGCCCGCCGTCGAGGCTCCTCGCGGCGAGCGTGATGGTGTGCTTGCCCTTGGTGAGTTGGATCTTGGTGTCGGTGTGGTCCCAGACCACCCACTTGTAGCCCAGAGGCAGGTGGAGCTCCTGCTCGCTGTCCGCCTTGCCGTCCACGCGCAGGAAGACGTTGGTCGGGCCCTGCTCCTTCACCTTGTCGAAGGTGTTGAGGGAGTTGGCGAAGACACTCAGGTCGTAGGCGCCGTCCTCGGGCACGTCCACGGTGAAGCCGAGCGTGACGTCGGAGCCGGTGCGCAGGCCGCCCACGTCGTAGCCGCCGGAGGTGTAGAACTTCGACACGTCCCGGGGTGAGCCTTCCGGGCCGTTCCTGGAGTAGCCGGACCCGGTGTGGGCGGCGTCCTCCGCCTCGTACGACGCCTGCCAGCGCACGGGCGGGGACTGTGTGCCCTTCGCCTTGCCGGCCGGGCTGAGGACGATCTCGTACGCCGAGGACTCCTTCAGCTTCGGCAGCGCGCCGTCGCCGAAGTCGACGACGGCCTTGCCGTCGTCACCGACCTCGAGGTTCGTCTCCGTGAGCAGCTTCGGGCCCGAGGAGTCGCCGATCTGCCCGCTCCACTCGATCTCCCGGACCCAGGCGTGCACGCGGTCCCCGAAGACCGTCTTCGGGACATTGTCGAACGTGATGTGGCCGTTGCCGGTTGATCCGCCGAAGAGCAGCCGCGCCTGCCGCTTGTCCTCGTCGAGTGTGGCGACGCCCTGCAGGGTGTAGTTCTCGCCGGGGAAAGGCGGTGTCACCCTCACGGTGTGTCCGCTCATGGAGGCGTACGAGTGCAGCAGCCACCACTGGCCGTTGCCGCGGCCCGCCTGCACCGCGGAGTCGGAGAGGTTGCCGTCGATGTTCCAGTACGCGATGTCCGCGTCCACCTTGGACTCCTCGATCGCGGAGGCCCACTGGATCATCTGGCCGGGGACGGAGGTGTGGTAGTTGAAGGCGTACTCGTTGATGTTGATCGGGAGTCGAGTGCCCTCACGACCGGTTCCCTTGAACAGTTCCCTCTCCCACGCCCGGTACTTGGCGACATTGGCGCGCACCGCCTCGGGATGGCTCAGCTCGTGCCAGGTGATGACGTCGGGGAGGGTGCCGGCGGCCAGGGTGTGGGTGAGGAAGCCCTTGACCTGGTCGTACAGAACGCTGGTGTTGGGGCCGGCGATGCGGGCCTTCGGCATCCTGCCCTTGATGAGCCTGTAGACCTCGTCCCAGGCGGCGAAGTAGTCGTGCGGGTCGCTGAGCCAGCTGACCTTGTCGTAGCTCCACGCGCCGGTGCCGAACATGTTGCCCTCGGGCTCGTTGAACGGCACGAAGACGATGTTGTCCTGGTACTTCGCCGGTAGCCGCAGGACCTGGTCGACCTGCCGGGCGATCTTCTCCTCGTAGAGCTTGAGTTTCTCCTCGGGCGTGCCGCCCGGCCACTCGTAGGGGAAGCCGCGGTGGATGTCGGTCATGTAGATGTACACGTCACCGTCGGTGGAGTCGGCCAGCGGCCCGACCACCTCCAGCGCGTCGGCACCGGGGTGCTGCGGGCCGTCCTGCGCCTTCGTGGAGACCGTGCGCAGGCCCATACCCTCGATGAGGTTGTTGGTGGGGACGTCCGGCCCGTACACACCGTAGAGGGTGCCGGAGGCGCCGCCGTGGAAGGCGCCGGTGTCCGAGCCGAGGTCGACGTCCAACTGTCCCTCGCGGACGACGGTGACGGTTGCCTTCACCGCGCGCCCGGACGCCGTTCCCACAACCGTGAAGGTCCCCGGCCGGGCGTACTTCTCCGGCGGTACGGCGTCCCAGGCGATCGGCGTGTCACGGTCGTACCCGTCGGAGAAGGAGGACCGGACGGCGGCCGGGAGAGACGGGGCGGTCCCCGTCGTCGTACGGACTGCGAACGACGTCTGCGAGAGCTGCTGGAGGGTGGGCACGTGCCCGACCGCGCCGGCCACCTGCTCGGGGGTGAGCGCGGTGTGCCACACGGTGAAGTCGTCGATCGCGCCCTTGAACAGCGGGTCCGGGTAGAAGGACTTGCCGATGTAACCGGCGGCCGTTGCGGAACCGTTCAGCAGGTCCCCGGCCTTGACACCGGTCGCGGCGGAGGAGACCGCGACGCCGTCGAGGTAGGTGGTGAGGCGCCGGGCGGAGCTGTCGAGGGTGACGGTGACCGTTCGCCACTGATGCGCGGGAAGCGGCGCATAGCCGCTCACCTGAGCCTCTGCACCGCCGCCTCCGGTCGTCACGGCGGTGCGCAGCACCCCGCCGTTGTTGGACGGGGTGGTGAAGAGGTACTTCGTGGTGTCGGTGCCCAGGTCGAAGATCCTTTGCCAGGACGAGTCGTCACCGCTCCACTTCACGCGGGCGGAGACCGTCAGGTCGGCTGCGTCCGCGAGCACTGCACGGGGCAGACGGACGTACGCGCCTTGCGAGTCGGGCGCGCCGCCGGGCAAGGCCAGAGCGCCGCCACCGTCCGGGCCCGCGACCCACTGGGCGGTGGAGCCGTTCACCAGGCTCGCCGTGAGCCCGTTGCCGGAGCTGTCAGCGATCTTTCCGGAGGCGAGGTCGTCCTGATCGAAGGCGTAATGGGCAGTGGGCCGGGGCGGGTCGGCCGCCTCTGCGGGGGCGGCCGGCGCGGTCAGCAGGCCCGCGCTGAGAGCCACGGCCACGGCGGCCGGGGCCCGGCGTGGCCGGGCGGGTCTGTCAGCGGATGACATCGATCGTGTCCTCAATCCCTTGAGTGAGCAGGCTGTCGAATCGGTTCGTCACATGCGTCAAGGAGCGGGGAACTGTGTGAGGAGGCCGGGAACGCCCGCCCGTGCCTCCGGGCTGTAGGGAGCGGCGGATTCACTGTTGCCGATTGATCACTTCATCGAACCGGTTCGGCGAAGCTAGCACCGGGGCAGGCGACCAGCAATCCCTCCGACGCGGCGATCTCCGGGAGTCGTACCGGGCTCCGGCGGTGCTCGTTCGAAGTGTTGACAGACGTGTGTCGCCTTCCTACCTTCACTTCACGCGAACCGGTTCGACGGCCGGTCCTCGCCCCGCACGTCATTCCACCCCCGACGACCGGCGGCCGCTCACCCTCAAGGAGTGTCGTACCGGTTCGAGCAAGGAGCGACCGTGAACATCGGTGAGATCGCCCGGCGGGCCGGTGTCTCGCGGAGCACCGTGTCCTACGCGTTGAGCGGCAAGCGCCCGGTGTCGGAGGAGACGCGCCGCAGGATTCAGCAGGTCGTCGACGAGCTGGGGTACCGGCCCAGTGCCAGCGCGCGTGCCCTGGCCAATGGCCGGACCAGCACGATCGGTCTGGTCTTCCCGCCGGCCGGGAACCATTACACGGGGATGCAGCTGGATTTCATCGGCAGTGTGGTGGAGGCGGCCGCGGCTTACGACTACGACGTGCTGCTGTCCCCGAGTGGTGTGGACAGTGACCGGTCCTTTCAGCGGTTGCTGGGGGAGCGGCGGGTCGACGGCGCGATCCTGATGGAGATCAGGCTGGAGGACGACCGGGTCGATCACCTGGCCGCCCTGGGCTTTCCCTCCGTCGCCATCGGGCGTACCGCCCGTCCGGAGGGTGGCTGGTGGGTCGGCCTGGACCACACCGCGCTGGTGGCGGCGTGCGTCCACCACCTCGCGGACCTGGGCCACAGCCGGATCGCGCTCGTCAACCGGCCCGAACAACTCCTGCGGGCGGGCTACGAGTCAGCGCACCGAGGCCTGGAGGGTTTCACGAAGGCCGCGGCCGAGCGTGGGCTGGTGGTGCGGACCTATTGCTGTGGGGACGATGCCGCGTCGGGCCAGGCATGTCTGGAGCGGGTCCTGCGGGACGAGCCGGCCACCACGGCTCTGGTCACGTTGAACGAGGCCGCGCTGGGCGGCCTGTACCGGGGGCTCGCCCAGGCGGGTCGCCATGTGCCGCGCGACTTCTCCGTCACCGGGGTCGTGGCCGGCCGGTGGGCGGAGACGGTGACCCCGCAGCTCACGGCGGCGGACGTACCGGCTGCGGAGATGGGCCGACTCGCCGTCGAACTGCTGGTGGAGCGGCTCGACCATCCTGACGCTCCGCCCCGGCACCAACTGTTGACGCCGCCGATCTCCTTGCGGGCCAGCACCGGGCCCGCGGCCGGTACGCCCACCGCCGAGGTCCCGCACCCCTGACCGCACCATCACGTTCGCCGTACCCGTAACCCTCCCTCGCTCCCGCCTCTCGACACCGGGCATCCCGTCCCCCCGCCTTTCGGCGTGCCCACTTCCCCCCGTCGCCCCTCCCACGGCATCCCTGTGCCCGAAAACGAAGGATCCGCCATGCACAGCTCCTCCCGACGGCTCCTTGCCGCCGCTCTCTCGACAGTCGTCGCCCTCGTCGGCACCGCCTGCTCCTCCGGCTCGGGCAGCACCGGCACCAAGGGGGCGGACAGCGGCACGTACACCGTCTGGGACCCGTACCCGCAGTTCGCCAAGGGCTCGGCGTGGACGAATCTGCTGGACACGTGCGGCACCCAGGCCGGCGTGAAGATCAAGCGGACCGGGTTCGACACCAGCGACCTGGCGAACAAGACGCTGCTGGCGGCCCAGCAGGGCAACTCGCCGGACGTCCTCATCGTCGACAACCCGGTGGTGTCGACCCTGGCCGAGGCGGGCGTGCTCACCACGACCGACGACAACAAGCTGGACACCTCGAAGGTGGACCCCAACCTGCTCGCGGCCGGACAGTCGGGCGGGAAGACGTACGGCACACCGATCGGCGCCAACACGCTCGCCCTCTACTACAACAAGAAGGTGCTGAAGGAGGCCGGGGTGGACATCTCCTCGGTCAAGGACTGGACATCGCTCACGGCGGCGCTGGAGAAGGTCAAGCAGGCGGGCAAGAAGGGCATCACCTTCTCGGCGATCGGTACGGAGGAGGGCAGTTTCCAGTTCCTGCCGTGGTTCTGGGGCTCGGGCGCGAAGCTGACCCAACTCGACTCGCCCGAGGGCGTCTCGGCGCTGTCACTGTGGACGGACTGGCTGAAGAAGGGCTACGCCCCCAACTCGGTCATCAACAACACCCAGACGACCAGCTGGCAGGAGTTCGCCAGTGGTGACTACGCGTTCGCGGAGAACGGCACCTGGCAGCTCGCGAACGCGGAGAAGGCCGGCTTCGACTACGGGGTGCTGCCCATTCCCGCCGCCTCGGGAGGCACCGCCTCGGCCCCGACCGGCGGCGAGTTCGTGACCGTCCCGGTCCAGAAGGACACCGGCCGCTACGCCACCTCCGAGAAGCTGGCGAGCTGCCTGACCAGCACCCAGAACCTGTACGACACCGACACCACGCTGTCCTACGTGGCGCCCACCGGTGACGTGCAGGCGAAGCAGGTGGCGGCGAACGCGAAGCTGAAGCCGTGGGTGGACGCGGTCAAGTCGGCCAAGGGCCGTACCAGTGACGACCTGGGCACCACGTACCCGAAGATCTCTGAGCAGTTGTGGAAGGCGGTTCAGACCGCGCTCAGCGGGTCCAAGTCGCCCAAGGACGCGCTGGCCGCGGCTCAGTCGGCCGTCAAGTAGCCGGGTTACGAGGGTCGTTCATGCATCACACGACACAGTTGCCGGACCATCGGTCCGTGCGCGTCGGGAACGGGGCGGTCTCCGCCGCCCCGGCTCCGGACCACGGAAGGAAGCGTCGCCGGTCCACTTCCACGCGGTGGGCCGCGTGGGGCTTCCTCGCGCCGGTGACCCTCTATCTCGCTCTCTTCTACGCGTATCCGCTCTACCGCAACGTCGACCTGAGCCTGCGCAACTACACGGTCCGCTCGTTCGTGCAGGGTGACGCACCGTTCACGGGCCTGGCGAACTACCGGACCGTCTTCGACGACCCGACCTTCGCCCCGGCCCTGCTGCACACCGTGGTGTTCACCGCCGTGTGCCTGGTCTTCCAGTACGCCGTCGGTCTGGCCCTCGCGGTCTTCTTCAACCAGCACTTCCGGCTGTCGGCGACCCTGCGGGCGCTGTTCCTGGTGCCCTGGCTGCTGCCGCTGATCGTGTCGGCGTCCACCTGGTCGTGGATGCTCAACAGCGACTCCGGAATCGTCAACGCCGCCCTGCACGTCATCGGTATCGGGCCGGTGAACTGGCTGACCTCGCCGTCGTGGTCGCTGACCTCCGTGATCATCGCCAACATCTGGATCGGCGTCCCCTTCAACCTGGTGGTCCTCTACAGCGGCCTGCAGTCGATCCCGGCCGGCCTGTACGAGGCGGCCGCCCTGGACGGGGCGGGTGCCTGGCGCCGGTTCTGGAGCATCACCTTCCCGCTGCTCCGCCCGGTCTCGGCGATCACGCTGCTCCTGGGCCTGGTCTACACGCTCAAGGTCTTCGACATCATCTGGATCATGACCAAGGGCGGCCCGGCGGACTCGTCCACCACCTTCGCCACCTGGTCCTACCGGCTCGGCTTCGGCAACCTCCTGCCCGCCTTCGGCCCGGGCGCGGCCGTCGGAAACCTCCTCGTCGTCGCCGCCCTGGTGTTCGGCCTGGTCTACGTCAGGGCCCAGCGAAAGCAGGCACTGTCATGAACCGAAGCGCCAGCCGTACGTGGATCAAGACAGCCGTCGGTCTGCTGCTGACAGCGATCATGCTCTTCCCGGTCTACTGGATGCTCAACGTCTCCCTGACCCGCGACCAGGACATGCGCAAGAGCCCACCGGACCTGCTCCCCGTCCACGGCACGCTGGCCGGCTACCGCGCCGTCCTCGACGAGCAGGTGCCCTACCTCGGCACCAGCCTCGTCATCGGCCTGGGCACCGTCGCCCTGACCGTCACCCTGGCCGCACCCGCCGGCTACGCCCTGGCCAAGCTGCGCCCGCGCGGCGGCGGCGTCCTGAGCTTCGTGCTGCTGGCAGCGCAGATGATCCCCGGCATCATCATGGCGATGGGTTTCTACGCCATCTACCTCCAGCTCGGCCTGCTCCAGACAGTCCCCGGCCTGATCGTCGCCGACTCCACGCTGGCCGTCCCCTTCGGGGTGCTGATCTTCACCGCGTTCATGTCCGGCATCCCCGGTGAACTGCTCCAGGCCGCCACGATGGACGGTGCCGGAACCTGGCGCACCTTCCGGTCGATCGTGCTGCCGATGAGCCGCAACGCCGTCGTGACGGTGTCGCTGTTCGCCTTCCTGTGGTCCTGGTCCGACTTCGTCTTCGCCAGCACGCTGGCGGGCGGCGGTGCCCACGAGCCGATCACCCTCGGCATCTACCACTACATCGGCAACAACAACCAGGAGTGGAACGCCATCATGGCCACCGCCGTCGTGGCCTCGGCGCCGGCCGCGGTCATCCTCGTCCTCGCCCAGCGCTACGTCGCCGCCGGCGTGTCCGCCGGAGCCGTCAAGGACTGACCGCCTCACACCTCGTCACCACTCCACCGTCCGCCCGTCGGACCGCCGATCTCCCCTGCTCGAGAAACGAGTCCCACCCTATGACCGCCGCCCGATCCGGTCCGGCCTTCTCCGTCCACGACATCCCGTTCAGCACACACGGGTCCTGGTTCGACGTCTCGCCCGTAGTGGCGGAGAAGACGTATGCCGAGGACCTCCACCTCGTCTCCCACCAGAACGGCATGCACGCCGTCCTGCGCCTGATCCCGCGGCACATGGGGACCGGCGACCGTGCCGAAACCCGCGTCGAGGCGACACCCGCCCTGCTCAGCTGGATCGGCGAGGGCGGGCGCGTCGACCTCGCCTTCGAGTCGCCGGACACCGTACGCCTGAAGGGGACCGGTCTGGGCATCGAGGTGTCCGCCGCCGCCGAGGCCCTGACCCCGTTCAGCGGCACGTACTTCTTCCGCGACCCGGCGGCGGACGCGCACGTGTTCACGTCGTACGAGACCGGGCGGCGTTACCGCGTCACCGTGCTCTCCGGCACCGTGGCCCATACAGCAGGAGGCCAGGCGCTCGGCAGCAGCGACCGCGGCCTCGTCATCACCGCCGACGTGCACGGCACCTGGGAGATCGCGCTCGAGGAGCTCGACGTGTCCCGCCCGCTGTACGCGTCCTCGGCGACCTTCGGCGAGACCGTGGCGTCCGCGGGGAGCTCGTTCGCGGACTTCCTCGAGGCGGTGGCGCCCTGGCGATCGTCCGCCACCCCGGCCGCCGAACTCGCCGCCTACGTCCTGTGGTCGGCCACGGTACGCCCGGCGGGTCTGGTCACAAGGCCTGCCGTGCTCATGTCCAAGCACTGGATGGACAAGCTGTGGAGCTGGGACCACTGCTTCAACGCGCTCGCCCTGGCTCCCGGATGCCCCGAACTCGCGTCGGACCAGTTCGCCCTGCCCTTCGACCACCAGGAAGCCGGCGGCGCCCTGCCCGACTCGGTCACCCACTCCGAGGTCCTGTACAACTTCGTCAAACCGCCCATCCACGGCTGGGCCCACGGTCACCTGCGCCGCCGTCTGCCGACACCTCCCAGCCGCACCGAACTCGCCCAGACCTACGACCGGCTGGAACGGTGGACGCACTTCTGGCTCACCGCACGGCGATCCCCCGGCAGCGAACTGGCCCACTATCAGCACGGCAACGACAGCGGTTGGGACAACGCCACCACCTTCGACCCCGAGCGGGTGGTCGTCACCGCCGATCTGGCCGCCTTCCTCATCCTCCAGATGCGGGAACTCGCCGTCTTGGCAGCGGAGTTGGGTAGGGACGACCAGGCGCTCCGCTGGACGCGGTCAGCGGATGCCGCCCAGTCGACGCTGCTCGAGCAGCTCTGGGCGCAGGACAGGTTCGTCGCCCGGGGGGTCGAAAGCGGGAACACCTGGAGCAGCGCCAGCCTCCTCGACCTGATGCCCATCGTGCTGGGCGAGCACCTGCCCGGACACGTCGGCAGCGCACTGGCGGACCGCATCAAGGCCCACCTGACGCCGTACGGTCTGGCCACCGAGCTCACCACATCACCGCACTACCTGGCCGACGGCTACTGGCGCGGTCCCATCTGGGCCCCTGCCACCGTCCTCATCGAGGACGGCCTGCGCAGGGCCGGCCACCGCCGACTGGCGGACGACATCAGCGCCCGCTTCCGCGCCCTGTGCGAGACCCACGGCTTCGCCGAGAACTTCGACGCTCTCACCGGAACCGGTCTGCGCGACCGCGCCTACACCTGGACCGCCAGCAGTTACCTCCTCCTCGCGGAAGCACGCGCCCGCCGGGGCGGCGACTGACCGACCGCCCCCGGTCACCGTCGGGCGTGCTCAGTCGGCCGTCCGCAGCAGCAGCTTGCCCGTCGAGGCTCGCCCGCCCATCAGCCGGTGGGCCTCGGCCGCGTCCGACAGCGCGAACTCCGCGGTGACGGGTAGGTCCACAGTGCCGTCGGTGACCTTGCGGAAGGCGCGCTCGGCCAGCGAGCGCAGCGCCTCGGGCGCCGACTCCGCGAGCGTCAGGATGGAGAAGCCCGCGACGGCCCGGCCCTGCGCGTACAGCTCCGGCTGGCCGACGCGCCAAGGCTCCGCCCCGCTCGCATTGCCGAAGGACACCAGGCGTCCGAAGACGGCCAGTGCGTCGAGACCACGGCGCAGCGTGTCACCGCCCACCGGGTCGAGCACCAGGTCGACGCCCCTGCCGCCGGTGGCGTGGCGGACGTCGTCGGTGAAGGTGTCAGTGGTGAACACCTCGTCGTAGCCGTGCTTGAGGGCGTGCTCGGCCTTGTCCAGAGAGGAGACCACGCCGTACACGGCACCGGCGCCGGCTGCCCGTGCCAGTTGTCCGGCCGCCGTGCCGATACCGCCTGCCGCACCGTGCACGAGCACGCTCTCCCCGGCGCGCAGTCGTCCCACCTCGTGGAGCAGAGCGTGCGCCGTCGGCAGCACGGTGGGCAGGGCGGCCGCGGTCCGCAGGCTCAGACCCTCGGGGAGCGGGAAGACGGTGGCACTCTCGGCGACCACCACCTCCGCGTAACCGCCGCTGTTGACGAGCGCGACGACCTCCTGCCCCGGACGCAGTCCCTCGACGCCGTTGCCGACGGCCCGGATCCGTCCGGAGACCTCCAGGCCTGGGCGGAAGGGCAGCGAAGGCACTCGGTAGCCCTCGGTGCGTGCCTTGAGGTCCGCGAAGTTCACACCGGCATAGGCGGTGTCGATGGTCACCTGGCCCGGCCTCGGCTCGGGGATGTCGGTCTGCACGACCTTCAGCACCTCGGGGCCGCCGTACTCCTGGAACTCGACTGCGCGCATGACTCGGAACGCACCCTTCTGCAAAGGTGTTCAATGGGAAGCGAACACTCGCACTGTAAGATGCTCATCGAACACTCGGCAAGCGGTGGAGCGCGCTCCGCAGGGCGCAGAATGAGGAGAGGGGCATGTCGAACCAGGCTTCGGGTGGTAGTCACCGTGCCGCGCCGGTGCACACGGATCCCGAGGACGTCCCTGTTCTGACCGCGCTGTCCGCGGTCGCCGACCCGGTGCGCCTCCAACTGATCCGCGAGCTGGCGGGCTCCGCCGACTGGACACGTAGCTGCGGCAGCTTCGACGTGCCGGTCGGTAAAGCCGCGCTCAGCCACCACTTCTCCGTGCTGCGCGGCGCCGGCCTGGTGGAACAGCGCGACGAGGGGCCCCGGCGGGTCAATCGCCTGCGCCGCGAGGAGTTCGACGCTCGGTTCCCCGGGCTGCTCGATCTCGTTCTCCGCATCGACGAGACGGACTGAGCTGCCTCCAGGTCGTGCCTGCGCACCGTGCGGTGTCACCCTCGAGGGGAGAGGACCGTACGCGGCCGGGATGCTCCACCGACTGCGCCGCTGGAAGGCGTGCCGCACTCGCCCTGTACGGGAGATCCGCTACTTGGAGCGGGCCGTGACGGGTGAGGAGTCCGCCGTGGGCGACTGATCCCTGGCTGCGAGGCCCCGGGCGGGACCGCCGTGGGGGCGCAGGCCGCCGACCAGGCCGAGTATCAGCACGGCGATGCCCAGCCATACCGACGGTCCCGGCACGCCGCTGCCCGAGACGGCGCCGACGACCGCTGCGGAGAGCGGTGCGATGCCGGTGAGCAGGCCGGCCCGTCCGGCCCCGACGGCGCGGACCGTCGAGTACCACAGCACGAAGGCGACCGCCGTCACCATCAGCGCCAGGTAACCGACGGCAGCCCACTGGGCGCCGGACAACTCCCCGACCGCGGAAGGACCTTCCGAGGTCGCGCCGAGAACGGCCAGCAGCACACCGGCCAGCCACATCGCGTGCACGGACACGCCCCACGGCGAGTGCCGTCGCAGTACCGGCACCGCGAGCAGTGTGAACGCGGCCTCGCACCCGAGGGCCACCACCGCCCAGCCCACCCCCACGGCATCGGTGCGCCCCGTCCCCTCCACCAGCACCGCGCCCGCCATGACGACCGGCGCCGCCCACAGGACCTGCCGGCTCGGCCTGCGCCGCTCCAGCGCCGGACCCACCACCCCGAGCACCACCGGTACGCACGCGATCGCGACGGCGACCACCGCGGGCTCCGCATGGCCGACGCCCCGGACCACGGCCACGTTGAACAGCACCAGACCGGTGACCGCGATCCCGGCCAGCCACAGCCACTCCCGTCCACGGGGCCACTGCAGGCGAGCACCGGCGAGCCGGGCCATGAGCAAGAGGATCACGGTGGCGGCCGCGTACCGGACCGCCTGAGTGGTGAACAGCGGGGCGTCGACGAGCGTGCGCGAGACGGTGACGCTGCTGCCGACCAGCGTCATCCCGATCATGCCGGGCAGGAGTCGGGTGAACGAAGCGGAAGGTGTGTCCATACCGCCCACGCTGCCGTGACAATGGACGCCATGGACAGGTCCACAAGGCCATCGGCACAGGGGTCCAAAAGTGCGCGCCCGCGGCCGGCGGCAGCGGACGGGCCGGTGGACGGCACGGCCGCCTCGAGTGCGGTTGTCGGCTCGGACTTCCTCCAGCTGGACATCGGTGAGGCACCGCCCGGCGGGCGTACCGCCTGGCTCGCCGACCGGCTGCGGTCGGCCATCGCCGACGGCCGGCTGCCCATCGGCGCACGACTGCCCGCCAGTCGCGTACTCGCCGAGGAGCTGCGCGTCACCCGGGGCGTGGTCACCGAGGCTTATCGGCGCCTCGCGGAGTCCGGTCAGATCACCGGGCGCGGCCGGCTGGGCACGGTGGTCGTGGCGGCTCCCGCCGCGCCCCGCGAGCGCGCCCGCGACGCGGCCGGACCTGGGGCCGGGGCCGGATCCGGGGCCGCGGCCGGACCCGGGCTCTTCGGCTCGGGCGACCGCGAGGGCCTGATCGACGCCCTGCGCGCCCTGCCCTGCCGCATCGACCTCTCCCCGGGCGTCCCCGACCTCGCCGCCTTCCCCCGCACCGCCTGGCTGCGCGCCGAACGCGCAGTCCTCGCCGGAGTCGGACCGGCCGACTTCGGCTATGGCGACCCCCGGGGTGCGCCCGCCCTTCGCCGGGCCGTGGCCGGCTGGCTGGCCCGCAACCGCGGCATTCGGGCCGACCCCGAGGAGGTCGTGGTCGTCGCGGGTGTGGCGCAGGCTCTCGGCCTGCTCGGGCAGATCCTGTGGGCGGACGGGATCCGCCGCGTCGCCGTCGAAGACCCCGGTTCGCTCGGGGCCCGCCAGCAACTGGAGTACGGCGGCCACGAGGTCGTGCCCGTCCCCGTGGACGCGGGCGGCCTGGACGTGGGGGCGCTGCGTGACAGTCGTGCCCGGGCGGTCTTGCTGACCCCCGGCACACCAGTTCCCCACCGGGGTCGTCCTCGACGGGGAACGCCGCCGCGAGCTGCTGAGCTGGGCTGCCGAGGGCGGCGTGGTCATCGAGGACGACTACGACGCCGAGCACCGCTACGACAGGCCGCCGGTGCCTGCGCTGCGCTCGCTGCTGCCCGACGGCGTCTGCTACGCGGGCAGCGTGTCAAAACTGCTCGCCCCCGCGCTCCGAGTCGGCTGGCTCCTGGTGCCACGGGACCGACGGGACGCCCTGGTCACGGCCAAGCGGTACGCCGACCTCGGAAACGGCGTCCTCACCCAGCTCGTCCTCGCCCGCCTGATGGAGTCGGGCGAGCTGGAGCGGCACCTGCGCCATGTCCGGCAGCGCCACCGCAGGCGCCGGGACGTGATGCTTCGAGCGATCGAGAGGCATCTGCCCGGCGCCCGCGTCCACGGGGCGGCAGCCGGCCTGCACCTGATGGTCACCTTCAGCGACCCGCCAGGCGGCGCCCGCGACGGCGGCTTCCGCGACACCGACCTCGCCGCGGCCGCCCTCGCAGGAGGCGTCAAGGTGCACCCACTGTCCTGGCACCGCATCACGCCCGGCCCTGCGGGCCTGGTACTCGGCTACGCGGCGGGCCCGGCCCACGAGATCGACGAGGGCGTCGCCGCCATCGGATCCGCCCTGCGCGGCCTGCTTCCCTGAGGCCCGGCGCCGTGGAGCACGGTCCTGGTCCGCCGTCGTGACGTGGTCCGGAAGCAGGGAACGCACCGCCATCACGGGCAGCGGGACCGCCGCCTCGATGGCCGCGGCTGCGGACACCGGCGGAGGTCTCCGAGCGCGTGCCCCGCCAGGAATAGAGATGGACCGGCACATGTTCGGGCAGTCAGTCGACGCGTCAACGGAGTGTGGAGGTCGTACCCGTGCTGCGCGAGGAGTTCGCCACGAACCGGCCGGCCGGCGTGTCCGACGCCCCCGCTCCCGCGTCACTGGTCGCAGCCCGCGACACCGGGAGCACGCGCTCGGCCGAGCCTGCGCCCTGAGGGCGCCGGACGGCGGCGTGTCCACTGTGCCGTACCGACAGCAACTGGCTGAGCCCTGGCTCCGGTGGGGGACCGTGCTCGCGCCGGACGACTCCAGGAGGAGGACTGATGAGCGACACCTTCAACGACTACCCGGCGACGGGCGGCGTCGCGCCGGACCGCTGGGCGAGCGCCCTGCACCTGTTCGACGACGGCGCAGGTGTCCCGCACGAGGAGACCACGGCGGAGCGCTGGGAGCGGGCCCGGCTGCTGTTCGAGGCGAAGGACTACATCGGGGCCGCGAAACTGCTCGCCGCCGTCGTCGAGGAGGCCCCCGGGCAGACCGCGCCCCGGCTGCTGCTGGCCCGCGCCTACTACCACTCGGCACAGCTGGGCCGTGCCGAGGAGCAGCTGCGGCAGATCATCGACCGTGACCCTGTGGAGCACTACGCCCACCTGATGCTGGGCCGCACCCTGCAACGCCAGGGCCGTCACGAGGACGCCGCGCCCTGGCTGCGCATGGCCGCCGCCTTCACCGGAGAGCCGCCGGCCGACGACTGACATGCCACCGGTGGTGCGACAGCGGGTGGCGGGTTCCGCGACACCGGGCCCGCCGCTCATGTCCCCATGGTTCGAGTCGGATGCGTGCTGACGCCCGGACCGGCCGCATCCCAGGCGGCGCCGTCCGGCAGGCCGACGGTTCCGGCGAAGGGCGGCCAAAGCGTCAGTCAGTCGGAGAGTCAGTCCCCCGGGCGATGCCACGGCCGATTCCCATGGTCAGTCGGTGGTGGCGGAGGCGTGGAAGTAATGGCCCTTGTCGAGATCGGTGAGGAGGTCCGGCTGGGTCGGTTCCCAGTCCAGCAGTTCGCGGGTCAGGGTGTTCGACAGCGGGGCGTCGGCGCGGAGGAAGGCACCCAGCCAGGAGAAGTGCTCGGACGCGGCCTCGGGGGGCACGGAGGCCGTCGGCAGGTCCAGGTGACGGCCGATCACCTCGGCGATGTCGCGGATCGGGACCCCTTCTTCCGCGGCGCCGTGCAACACCGATCCGGCGGGGGCCTTCTCGACCGCCAGACGGAACAGCCGTGCGGCGTCGAAGCGGTGGACGGCCGGCCAGCGGTTGGCGCCGTCGCCGATGTAGCCGGAGACTCCCTTCGCGCGGGCAATGGCGACGAGGGTCGCCATGAAGCCGTTGTCGCCCTCGCCGTGGCAGGTCGCAGAGAGCCGCACCACGGATGAGCGCACGCCGCGCGAGGCGAGTGCGAGCACCGCTTGCGCGGTGGCCGGTCGGATCGACATCGGCGAGCCGTCGATCGTGGGCATGTCCCGCTCGGTCGCCACACGCCCGGGCGCGAGCCCGATCACGCCGGAGGCGAGGACGAAGGGCCGGTCCGTGCCGGCGAGCGCGTCGCCGAAGGCGTCGACGGCGCGGCGATCGGCCTCTGCGGCGCCCTGGAAGTCGCCGGTGAAGGCGATGTCGTGTTTGAAGGCGAGGTGGATCACCCCGTCCGAAGCGGCGGCCGTGTCCCGCAGGACGCCGAGGTCGTCGAGAGTGCCGCGGACGACCTCGGCCCCGGCCGCGGTGAGCGCGCCTGCGGAGGAGTCGGACCGGGCGAGGCCGACGACCTGGTGCCCCGCGTCGATGAGCTCGGGTACGACGGCGGAACCGATCCAGCCGGAGGCGCCGGTGACAAAAATGCGCATGACAGAGACCCCGATCCGTTGATGTCAGTTACTGTCATCGACGCTACCACCTGATGTCAGGCGCTGTCATCACGTTAGGATCGGTGCATGGGTAGATGGGAGCCGAACGCGCGCGGGCGCCTGGCGAAGGCGGCGTTGGAGCTTTACACCGAGCGCGGGTTCGAGCAGACCACCGTGGCCGAGATCGCGAAAAGGGCCGGGCTCACGGAGCGGACCTTCTTTCGGCACTACGCCGACAAGCGTGAGGTGCTGTTCGCCGGCTCCGGTGAACTGGAGGAGCTGTTGGTGCAGGCGGTCGCCGGAGCTCCGGAGTCCGCCGCGCCGATCGACGCGCTGGCCCTTGGCCTTGACGCGGTCTCCAAGGTGTTCGCCGACCGGCGCGAGCACGCCCGGAAGCGGCAGGCCGTGATCATGGCGAACGCGGAACTCCGGGAGCGTGAACTGATCAAGCTCGCCTCGATGTCGGCCGCGCTCGCCGACACCCTGCGCCGACGGGGCGTCGGGGAGCCGGCCGCGAGCCTGACCGCTGAGGCGGGGATCGCCGTCTTCAAGGTCGGCTTCGAGCGCTGGATCACGGCCGCCGAGGAGCGCGACATGTCGCAGCTGATGCGTGAATCGCTGGACGAGCTCAAGGCCGTGGCGGCGGGGGGCCAGGAGAAGGGGGACCCGTCGGCCCTGCCGTGGCAGCGCCGCTGACGGACCCGCCGGTGCGGGCCCGCGCCGTGCCGCGCTCCAACACTCCCTCCTCGAACCAGAGTTCCCTCCTCACCCCCAAAGACTCGACGGTCCTGTTCCGGATGTGACGGGTCGTCGCATCAGAGGACGCCCGATGGAACGGCCTCGGCGTGCGGCCACTACGATCGGACCCCAAGACAACCATTCGACCGGCCGTTCGGTGCGTGCCGGTCGGGGTCGCCGATGCCAGGGTCCGCTCCCCGGGCTGCGGTGATCTTCCTGCTCAGGAGGACCCTCCCGCATGTTCCGACGTATCGGGAACGCCGTCGTCCGACATCCCGTCTGGACGATCGTGGCATGGTTAATCGCGGCGGTGGCGATCGTCGCCACCGCTCCCAGCCTGCCCTCGAACAGTGACGAGAGCAGTTTCCTGCCCAAGAGTTACGAATCCATCAAAGCCGCGGACCTCCAGGCGAAGGCGTTCCCCAGCGCCTTCACCCCGTCCGCGATCGTGCTGTACCAGCGCACCGACGGCGGCAAGTTGACCGCCACCGACCAGCAGGACGTCGCCCGGATCACCTCCGAACTGGGCAAGAAGCACATCGACCAGGTGCAGAAGGTCGTCCCCGGCCAGCCGTCCAAGGACGGCAGGTACGCCCTGACCCTGGTCCAGATGGACAGCAAGAACGCCGGTCAGCCCAAACAGGCGGACGCGGCCAAGGTGTTGCGCGAGGACGCCAAGGAACTGGCCAAGGGCACGCATCTCGACGCCAAGCTCGGCGGCTCCGCGGCGCAGGCCCTCGACCAGCAGGACTCGTCCCAGCGCGGTCAGGCACTGATCGGCATCGGCACCTTCGCGATCATCCTGGTGACGCTGCTGATCATCTTCCGGGCGCCGATCCTGGCCGTACTTCCCCTGATCCTGATCGGCCTGGTGTCCGCGGTCGCCAACGGGCTGATCGCCTACGCCACCAAGCTGTTCGACCTGCAGGCCAACAGCTCGATCTCGTCCATCCTGATCGTCGTGCTCTTCGGCGTGGGCACGGACTACTTCCTCTTCCTGATGTTCCGCTACCGCGAACGCCTGCGCGCCGGCGACGAGCCCAAGCAGGCCATGGTCAACGCGGTCGACCGGGTGGGAGAGGCCATCGCCTCGGCCGCCGGAGCGGTCATCATCGCCTTCCTCGCACTGGTGCTGTCCACGCTCGGGTTCCTCAAGCAGATGGGCCCGGCGCTCGCCATCGCGGTCGCCGCCACCCTGATCGCGGGCCTGACCCTGATCCCGGCCGTGGTCTCGCTCATCGGGCCGAAGGTCTTCTGGCCCTCCAAGTCCTGGCAACGGGAGCCGGACAACGCCCGTTTCGCCGCCCTCGGGCGCGGCGTGCAGCGCCGCCCGGCCCTGACCGCCGCCGTGTCCGGACTCGTCCTGGTCGCGCTGTCGCTCGGCACGCTCGGCTACAAGG
>NZ_PQSR01000132.1 GCF_002920635.1 Streptomyces sp. Ru72
CGAGGGAAGGAGCGCGCGATCGCCGGGGCCGTCCGGTGATAGTGCGCCTTCCAGTTGTTCGCGTTGGTGTACTGACTCAGCCACACGTACCTCCCGCTCCGAGCGCACTGCCTGCGGATGTAGTCGAGGCGAGCACCGAGGAAACCGCCGTGCGGGCTGGGCTCGGTGACGACATGGACATGCGCGCCGAGTGCCTCCATCAACAACCGGGTCGACAGGTTGCAGCGCGAGTCCGTCACACACAGGAACCGGTAGCCCTTGCTGGCCGCGATCACGCTCATCGCCACGCCCATGTTCCCCGACGAGGACTCGAGCAGGACCGAGTCCGGTGTGATGACCCCTGCCCGTTCCGCGGCCTCCACCATCTCCCTGGCGGGCTTCAGCTTGATGGAGCCGGCGAAGTTGAAACCCTCGCACTTCAGGAACAGCGGCTGCCCGCAGATCGACCGCAGGTCGACGTAGAGGTCCTCCTCGTTGAAGCTGTACGGATCGGATATGACTGGCACGATGGCCTCCGTGGATCGAAGGGCGGCTCGGTGCGCGGTGCCGCGGGCCGCTCATCCATAGCGGTTCAGCTCGTGGAAGAAGTCGTCGATGACGTTCAGTTCCCCGGACTCGGCGACCTGGTCGTAGACGTACTTGCCGACGGCCAGATCGAGCACTCCGAGGCCGAAGGGCGAGAAGATCACAGGGCGGTCCGACGACGGTGTGACGCGCCCGGACATGACGTCCTCCAACGTCCCGTCGAGGAACTGCCGGTTCCCGGTGAGCTGTTCGGTCAGGTGCGGTGAGGTGTCGGCTCGCAGGCAGTGCTCCACGTCGTCGACGATGTTGGCCGAGGCCAGCAGTACCTCGGGGGCCAGGTCGCGCAGCGATATGTGCAGCACCACCGGACCGTGCGCGAACCACGCCGGGTCGAGGACGTGGGGACGCGGGGCGACGGTCGCGAAGACCACCAGGTCGCTGAGGCGGATCACCTGCTCGGCACTGTCGTGCACGGTGACGGGCCCCGCGGCCCCCGACTGCTCCAGGCAGCAACGGAAGGCCGTCGCGTTGTCGGGTGAGAGGTCGAACACGCCGATGTTCTCGAACGACCAGCCGGTGCCGGCCAGAAACGTGTGGATGTAACGGGCGATCACACCCGCTCCCACAAAGCCGAGATGGGTCGGACGTGGCCGTTTCCGGCTCAGCCAGTCGGCTGCGAGCGCGGCCGACGCCGCTGTCCGGGAGGCGCTGATGATCGAGCTCTCCAGGCACGCGAACGGATAGCCGGTGTCATGGTCGTTGAGGATGAGCACCGCCGATGCCCGCGGGATGCCGACCGTGACGTTCTGGGGAAAGCTGGAGATCCACTTGAGGCCCTCCACCCGTGTCTGACCACCGAGCGACGCCGGCAGCGCGATGATGCGGGAGGACGGACGGTCGTGGAAACGCAGGAAGGAGGACGGCGGGTTCACCGAGTCTCCTGCGGCGTGCAGCCCATACGCGACCCGCACCAACTCCACGACGCGCTCTTCGCGTCCCTGCAGGGCACGCCGCACCTGCGCGCCGGAGATGACGGCAAAGGGAGGTACCCGTAGGGTCCCGGACGGCGTGAGCCGGGTGGCGGGCGAGCAGGTGGTCGTCATCGCGTCATCACCTCCACGGTCGGCGAGCAGTCGGCCAGGTGCACCGCGTCGGCCAGGGCGACCATGACGTCGCGCGGTCCCTCATAGGGCTCTCTGCTGTGCGCGGTGCGCAGGTTGTCGACAAGGAGCAGGTCGCCGTCCTGCCACGGTTCGCGGACGGTGTGGGCCTGGTAGACCTGGTTGATGAGATCGACGATGTCCCGTGAGATCGCATCGCCGTTGCCGTAACGGGTGTTGAACGGCAACCCGTCCGGACCGTAGAGATCCACCAGGTATTCGCGTATCTCCGGATCCAGCGTCCATTCGCTGAGAAACGCTATCTGGTTGAACCAGCAGCGCCGCCCTGTGAGCGGGTGACGGATCACGGCGCTGCGGCGTTGCCTGGTGCGCAGGCCGCCGTCGGGTTGCCAGGCGAACTCGATGGCCGCGGCGCGGCAGTAGTCTTCGACGGCTGCGCGCTCGTCGGTTCCGAACGCCTCGGTCCAGGGGGCGCCGATGTCGTCGTTGTAGTTCCTGGCGAGCAACCAGCCCTCGTGCTCGAACCGCTCGACGAGTGCCTCGGGCAGGGCGGCCAGTACGGTCGGCGAGTCGGCGAGGGCGGTCGCACCACCGCTGCTGGGCGAGATCAGGCAGGCGAACTGCATCAGGCCCGGGAACCGCAGCGCGTAACTGAGCTCGTGATGCATGCACATCGTCCGGTTGGGCGGCCACGTCGACGACGAGTACACGCCGGTGCCGTAGCTGTGCCGTGCGGCGAACGCCTCCCTCTCGACCATCAGCCCGGCGGCCAGCCGGGTGAAGACGGACGCGGTTCCGGCCACGTCGCGCAGCCCCAGGCCGCGCACCATGACGGCACCGTGCCCCGTGACCAGGCCGCGCAGGCGGTCCCGGTGTTCGGCCGCCCAGCGGCCGGGATCGTCGGTCGGGCCGGTGGTCAGGATCGGTACGGAGCCGAGCCGAAGGTCCAGATCGACCGGTCGTGTGGTGAATGGGGACGACATCTCGCATTGCCTCCAGCGGTTCACGAAGCGGTCGGGGACGACGCGGCTCGGGCGTCGAGCAGGCGGGCCAGATCGGCGAGCACCGGATGGTGCGTGAGGTCTTTCAGGGACACCGTGCGGTCGAGCCGGATGGCGAGTTGGAGCGCTGTGAGTGAGGTGCCGCCTCCGTCGTCGAAGAAGTGGGCGTGCCGACCGATCCGGTGCTGCGGGATGCCGAGCACCGTGGCCCAGGCGGCGGCCAGGCGCTCCTCCGTCGGTGTGCGCGGTGGTTCGCCGCTCTCCGGCGCCGCTGCGGCGCAGGTGCCGTGAGATCCGGTGCCGTCGAGTTCCCCGGCGAGCGCTGCCAGGGCCTTGCGGTCGACCTTCCCGTTGCCGGTCAGCGGGAGGTGATCGCGCCAGTGGAAGGCCGAGGGGACCATGTAAGCGGGCAGTCGCCTGCCCAGGTGCTCTCGCACGGTGTCGTCGTCAGGCGGGTGCTCACCGCAGCAGAAGGCCACCAGGCGCCGGTCCCGGTCGTCCTGGGTGACCGCGACGGCGCCGGCGCGCACGCCGGGCACCTTCAGCAGGGCGTTCTCGACCTCCTCGATCTCGATGCGGAATCCGCGGACCTTCACCTGGCTGTCCCGGCGGCCGAGGAACTCCAGCTTGCCGTCGGGCAGCCAACGGCCGTGGTCGCCGCTTCGGTAGAGCCGGTCGCCGGGGCGGTAGGGATCGGTCGTGAACGACTGGCGCGTACGCTCGGGATCGTTGACGTAGCCGCGGCCGACGCAGACTCCGGCGAAGACGATCTCGCCGGGTGCGCCGAGCGGTACCAGTGACAGGTCGTCGTCGACGACGCGGATCTGCACGTTGTTCACCGGAGGGCCGAGCGGGATCCGGTCGGTGTCCGGCGCCTGGTCCATGATTTCGTGGTTGGTGTCGTCCGACGTCTCGGTGAGCCCGTAGGCGTTGACGAGCCTGATCCCCGGCTGGGCGCGGAACCAGCGCTCCACGAGGTCCTTCTTGAGGGCCTCGCCGGTGACCGACACGCACCGCAGGTCCGGCAGATCGCGCGGGCACTTCTCCAGCGAGGACAGGACGGCGTCGAGGTAGGAGGGCACGGCCTGCAGGACGCTGACGCGGCCCTCGGCGACCGTGTCGAGGTATCGCGGGACGTCCTCGACCACCTCTTGGGGAACCAGCAGTGTCCGACCGCCGGCCACGAGCGCCGCCAACAACTGCCACAGGGAGATGTCGAAGCACTGAGGCGCCGTCTGGGCGACGACCTGGCCCTCGCCGATCCGCAGGTCCTCGATCTTGGCCTGGATGTGGTTGAGCATCCCGGCGTGTTCGCACATCGCGCCTTTGGGCTCGCCGGTGGAGCCGGAGGTGAAGAAGATGTACGCGAGCTGGTCCAGGGGCACGTCCAGGTCCGGGTCGCCGGCCGCGTCCGTCGCGCCGTAGGCCGTCTCGACCAGCAGGATCCGCACCCCGGGCAGTGCGTCCACGGCTCGCGAGAGGGTGGTGGTGCTGCCGGGCTCGGTCAGCACCAGCCGGCACCCGGCACGCGACAGCATGGTCGCGATGCGGTCGGCGGGGAAGTGCGGCTCGACGGGCAGGTAGACACACCCGGCCTTGAAGACGCCCAGGACGGCGGCCGTCCAGTCCGCGTCGCGTTCCATCACCACCGCGACGACGTCCTCGCGCCCCGCCCCCAGCCCGAGAAGGGCCCGGGCCATGCGGTCGGCACGTTCGTTGAGCTCGGCGTACGTCCACTGCCCGTGACCGTGCACGATGGCGACGCGGTCCGGGTGGTCCCGTACACGCTGCTCGATCAGGGCGTGGACACAGCGCTGCGGGAGCTCTCGCCGTGGCCCGGCGAGTCCGTCGAGTTGGTAGCGGACCTCCTCGGCGGACAGCAGACTCTGCCGGCCGTGCGGGGCGGCGGGGTCGGCGGCCATCAAGGTCAGGGCGGTCAGGTGGTAGCCCACGATGCGCGCGGCGCACGGGGCGTCCACTGCATCGCGCCGGTACCGCAGCCGCAGGGTGTGTCCACCGTCGCTCTGCGTGGACACGACCTGCCACACGGTGCCGGCGGGGAGCTCGCCGAGCTCGGCAGTCCTTGTGGCGTCGGCCTCCGGGTCTGCCGGGAACGCGGCGAACGAGGCTTCGCTCAGGGGACCGGGCAACCGCATCTCGCGCTCGAGGTCCTCGACCGGGGCTCGCCTGTGCGCCAGCAGGTCCGTTTCGGCACGCCGGGCTTCCCGTACCAGTGCCCTCCAGTGGAGGTGATCGGTCGTCAGCCTGCACGGCAGAGCCCGGCCGCCCGGCTCGGCGATGTAGCCGGTCGTGACGTCGTGCTCGCCGGACAGGGCGGCCAGTACCTTGGCGTGCGCCGCCAGCAGGACCGAGCTGAGCGGCACGGCCAAGTCGTCGGCCAACCGGCGCACTGCGGCCATGACGTCCTGGGGGATCGGCACCTCGTGCTGTGCCACGCCCGGCACCGGGGCGAGCGTCCAGCGCGGAACGGTGGTGGACCCGCCGCGGGTGAGGACGGACCGCCAGAACTCCTCGTCCCCGGGCTGGAGCACACGGGCGTCGGGTGCGAGGGTCATCGGCTGCTCCTTCCCACGTCGTCGTGGCCCCGCTCCAGCTCGCGGGCCGGATTCCCGCCCCAGCGGGAGTTCTGCGGGACCGCCTCTCCCTTCATGAGGAAGGAGTCCGCGGCGAGCACCGCCCCGTCGCCCATCGTCACGCCGTAGTGGACAAGGGCACCGACACCGACCGTGCAGCCGCGACCGAGCGTGGTGCTCTCGGACTTGAACGTGCCGTCCTCCTGGGAGTGGCACTGGATGACGCTTCCCGCGTTCAGGACGCACGCGTCCCCGATGGTCACCATCGGCCGCTCGGTCACGTAGCAGCCGTCGTCGAACACCCGGTGCCCGATCCGGACGCCCAGCAGCCGCCAGATCACGTTCTTGAACGGAGTGCCGTCGAACAAGCGCAGATATCTCTCGGACGGCACCTTCCAGTACCGCTCACGCCACCAGAACCGGGGATCGTAGATCGAGCAGTACAGGGCGCCTGGCCGTCGCGCCGCGGTGACGAGACGCTCGAGCAGCACGAAGTACACCGCGGTGAAGACGACGACGAGTACGTCCGCGAGTGCAATGGCCGGCGCGCCCAGCTGGGCGTAGGTGTCGGCCGCCCCGGCGGCGAGCAGGGCGGCACAGGTGAGGTAGATCCACCGCGCCAGCAGGAACCAGCCCATGGTGGCCGCGTTGTGCCTGTTCTTCGCCGCAAGGCCACGGCGCAGCTCTTCTCCGCTCCGGAACCGGTCGAACCGGCTGTCGCGCAGGACCGTCCTGGGGATCTCGAAGCTGGGTGAACCCAGCAGCCCCACCCCTTCCCGGATCTCTCCGTCCACAGGCACCATGACCTTCGTCGCCAGAAGGCAGTTGTCGCCCGTGCGTGCCCGCGCCGGATAGGCGATCCGGTTTCCCAGGAAGCTGTGCGCCCCGATCGAGGCCCGGGACACCTGGAAAGCGGTGCTGGAGAAGTCGGCATTCACGATCGACAGGCCGTCGGCGACCATCGTTCCGCTGCCGACGGAACTCAGGAACGGCGTCTCGTGCCTGACTTCCGTGCCGAAATTCGATCCCGTCTGCTCGATGTGGGAGAAGTCGTAGCCGATGGCGCGCAGATAGTGCACGATGCAGGAACTGTCACCGAACAGCCGGGTGAGGTTTCGCCTGTTGGTGAGTCGCGAAACGGCTCGGTGGACGGAGTGGCGCCATCCGTACAACGGGTAGTTCCGGCCGGGTACGACGGCGCGACGGAGCACACGGGGAAGAGCACTGACGAGCAACAGGCCGACGACCACGCCGCCGAGGACGAGCACGGCGGCGGCCACCGCCACGTCCCGGTAGAACGTGCCGTTGGTCAGGACCGCCGGGCCCGGCTCGACGACCATGTGGAGTTGCGGAACCGCGATCAACAGCATGACGGTGCCCCCGACCGCGAGCGGTACGTACACAAGGAAGGCGGTCGCCAGTTGCCGTGCGCTGTGCACGGCTCTGCGCAGCGTGGCGTGCGGCGTCTCGCCCACGACCTGGAAGTCGGCCTCGGTCCGCTGTGCGGGGGACCCTTGCCAGCGCTCGCCCTGCGGCACCGCCTGCCCGCTGTGCAGCGAGGAGGCATGGCCGAGTTGGGCTCCGTCACCCAACGCCGTCCGGATGTCGATCACCGTGGCCTCGCTGACGAGCACCGACTTCCCGATCGTGACCGGGCCCGGCTCGATCAGGCCCGCTCGGGCGCGATAACAGGGGAAGAACGAGTCCTTGCGGATGACGGTGCGCTCACCGATGGTGAGCAGGTCGGTGCAGACAGGCACGTTGCGGGAGAGGATCACGGCGCCTCGGCCGATGTCGGCGCCCAGCGCCCGCAGATAGAAGACGTACAGGGGCGAGCCGACGAACAACACCAGCGGGTTCGTACGGATCAGTGTCCTCACGACCCAGAAGCGGACGTATCCCAGGGACCATATCCGGATCTGTCCCGGCTTCCACCGGCCGATGAGCGTCCACTTCACCAGGATCGGAAGGGCGCACGCCCCCACGAAGACGGCACCGCCGAACAGCACCGACCGCACATACACATCGAGCAGGCCCGACCTGACGGAGATCCACTCGTACCCCCAGGCGGTGGCCATCGCCGCGAGGTAGGTGTAGCCGAGGAAGGCGAGAGCCTGAAGGATTCCGCACAGCACGTAGTGAGCCGTGCCGGCGGTGTCACCGAGCGGGGCATCAGTGTCACCGAGCGGGGCACCAGTGCTCTGCGGCTCCCCGGCCGACGCCTGGGTCGGCGCGGGGACTGTGGGCGTGGGCGCGGTGCGGGGCACCGCTGCCGCCAGACTTCGGATCGTGGGGTGTTGATAGATCTCCTTCATCGACACCGAGGGGAGGTCCGCCCTCTTGCGCAGCCGCGCGCAGAAATGCGCCATCACCAGGGAATCGGCACCCAGGTCGTCGAAGAAGTGACTGTCGACCGGGACCTGCTCGATGCCCACGACCTCGGCCAGCACCTCCGCGAGAGCCTGCTCCATGTCCTCGGTGGCGAGCGGTTCGACCGTCTTGCCCCGTCGAGCCGGCTGGAAAGGTCGGGAAGGCCCCGCATCGGCCGCTTCATCGACGGCGGCCCGACCCCCTGGCCGGCTGTCGCCAGATGCGCATGCGTGGGCGTCTGACGCGAGCTTCGTTTCTGACCCCATGCCTTTTATACGAATCACAGGCACCGACGTATTGGATGTTCGTGACTTTTCTTACATTTCGGGCAGGTGTCTCGCCCAGCAGAATGAAGGACGAAGGAGGGTCCGCGCCGCACGCGGGGGCAGCACCTACACCTGGTGCGAGGCCTCTACACCTGGTGCGAGGCTTGGAAGCGGGCCGTGGCGAGCACCTTGCCGTCGGACGACGTCAACCGGGCGCCGGTCAGCCTCGAAGGATCGACGGGGGCCGGGCCGCCCCAGTAGCCGTAGCCGTCGTGCAGAGTGAAGTTGCCGACCCGGACCGAGGTGCCGTCATCGCGCTCCAGTTGGAGGGAGACCTTCCCGCTGTACGGAATGCCGGCGTCGGCGAGGTCGACGGTCATGTAGACCCAGCCCGGCGAACCGGGATGGGCGAAGACCTCACCCGTCGACTGGCTGACGCGCGGGGACGTCAGCCCCGCCCAGAGCATGCGCGCTCCCGCCTCGGCGGGGTGCGAGGGCCCGGTCGTGACGCCCTCGATCGCCGTGCCGACCGCCCAGCCCCCGAACCCGAAGCCGAGGGCGAGCGCGGCCATGGCGGCGGCGGCCCTCAGCCGTACCCGTCCCCGCAGGCTCCGGCGCGGGAAGCCGGACCCGCGGGCCTGCGCACGCCCCTCGCGCGCCGGCGCGCCCTGCGTCAGCGCCTCCGCCACCCGGGTCTCGAACCCGACCGGCGGCTCACCGCACGGCAGCAGCCCGACCAGCCGGTCACCGACGAGGGTCAGCTCCTCGATGTACTCCCGGCAGTCGGCGCACCGTTCCAGATGGGCGACCGCCCCGGCCCGCTCACGCGCGGGCAGCACGCCGAGCGCCAGCTCGGGACCCTCCTCCCGCAGCTGCTCGCAGGTCACGTCACGGCACATGGTCGCCTCACCTCGGAGACGCGAAGGTGGTGCGCAACTTGCCCATCGCCGCCCTGATGCGCGCCTTGACGGTGCCCAGCGGGATCTTCTCCCGGTCGGCGATCTGCTGGGCCGTCAGTCCACAGGTGCCCGCCAGCACCAGAGCACGCCCCTGCTCGCGCGGGAGTTCCGCCACCGCCGCCCGCAGCCGGGACGACGCCTCGCCGGCGAGGGCCCGCTGCTCGGGCGTCTCGCCGACGACGTCCAGCACCGCGTCCAGGTCCTCGGGCCCCACCGGCTCCGGCCGCCGGGAACGGACGGCGTCGATGGCAAGGTTGCGGGCCATGGCCGCCAGCCAGGTCATCACCGACCCGCGGCGCGAGTCGGACAACCGGAACCTCTGCACATCAGTACATACGGTCCGCAGTCGCCACGGGATTGCACCGCCGCCCCGGGCCGGCGCCGGCGCCTCGGCCCGAGTGCCCCGCGGGCCGCGTGGACCGTCGGTGCTGTCACCTGGGTTCACTCCAGACCCTTCAGCTTCGGCCGGCGCATGGACCACGGGCGGGTCGCAAACGCCTGGGCGAGGACAGTCGGCGCCACCGCCGGCCGTCACGAAATGATCACTACTCCTCCACGCCTCTCCCATGAGTCGCACCCCAGGCGCTAGCGTCGTCGCTTCTGACTCGTCCTGGGGGGACACATGGCCAACCCGTACATACCGCCGCCACCGCCCGCTCCGCCGGTCCGTCCGGCCCCGAAGTGGGCACGGAAGCGGTACGTGCTGCCCGCGATCGGCTTCGCCTTCTTCCTCGGTGTCGGCGCCGGCGCCGGCGGGCAGAACGGCGACAGCGTCAAGACGGCGGCCGGTGCGCCGCGGCCGACCGCAACCGTCACTGCGACGGCCACGGCGACAGCCACCGCCACGCCTGCGCCGGGGCCGACCGTGACGAAGACGGTGCAGGTGAAGGTGAAGGTGACCGTCACCGCGCGGGCAGCCACCGACAGCGGCTCCGTATCCGACAGCGGTAGCGGTAGCGGCAGCGGCAGCCAGAGCGCTTCGGGTACCTGCTCGATCGTCTCCAACTCGGGGAACTGCTACTCCGCCGGCCAGTTCTGCCGCAACAGCGACCACGGAGCATCGACGACGGACGCCAGCGGTACGAGCATCACGTGCGCGCCCAGCGGCAGCAGGTGGCGCTGGACCTACTCCTGACCGTGACGCAGGGTCGTACGGCAACTGATAACGATCTTGGCGCACACCTTGTGCGACAGCTTGTCGTCCTTAGCCTACCGACATGGCATTTCTCTCAAGCCGCCGCGGAAGGGCACGTCTGGCGCCGGAACTCGACGACGAGCCCCTGCGTCGACTTCTGAAGTCCCTTCTGGCGACCACCAAGACCGGCACGATCGCGACGACGGACCTGTGCATAGCCCAGATGTCCCGCCTCATGAACCAGGACACGGACGACTGGGACCGCCGTACCCACCGCATGTCCGTCCTGGCGGACTACCTGTCCACGTCGCATCTGCCGGAGGCCTGGGCCGCGCGTGAGCCCCGCAACGCGAGCGCTCTCGTCCTGCACGCATGGACGCGGCTGGTACAAGGCCGCGTCCAGGGACGCCTGGAGGACGCGGCCAAAGTCACCGAGAGCTGCTTCCGGGCCGCCGAACTCGCACCGGAAGACCCCACTCCCTGGGTGGTGTTGCTGGCAGTGTCCCGCCTTGAGCACTGGGAGCAGCAGCAGGTGTTCGCCGTGTGGAACGAGGTGCTGGCACGCGACCGCTGGAACCGCGAGGCGTACCTGAGCATGCTGCGCTACCTCAGCCCCGAGGAAGCGGGCTCGCGCATCCAGGTGCTCGAGTTCGTCGACGCCCTGTGCGCCCGTATGCCCGCGAACGCACCCTGCGCGGCAACCGAACTCACCGCCCAGGTCCTGCAGTACCACGCGGTCCTCGCGCGAGGCGGAATCGAAGCGCTGGTGGCGCGCAACCACTGGTCCCACGGGCCTGCGGCTCAGGCTCTCGACCGTGCGGCCCACACCTGGGTACAGCCGGCCTTCTTCCGCCATGCCGCGGCCCTTGCCGACCTGAACCTCCTCGCCTACGCGCTGACGGCGGCCGACCGATGGCAGGAGGCCCGTCCGGTCTTCGAGGCACTCCGCGGCACAGTCACCGGCTGGCCCTGGCACACCGGCGGCGACCCCCTGACCGCGTTCGAGCAGGCGAAGAGCAGGGCAGCCGCGTGACCGAGCCCTGTGCAGGCCATCATCGGTCGGGGAAACCGCTCCCTCCGGCACGGGCGGCGACCGCGGCCACCCACTCCGCCGACGGCGGCCACCTGGCTCACAGCGAGTCGATCCTGACGGCCTTCCGCGGGTCGAGGCCTGAATCCGGACGGACAGTTCCTAGCCGGCGTAGGGGTTGCCGCCGAGCCACGTCCTGCCGTCGATCAGTTCGCGAACTGCGTCCAAGTGGCCGCTGTGGCAGGCGACTTCGGTGACCACATGGATCAGGATGTGTCGCACGTCAGGCAGCCGCCAGGTCGGCCAGATGTCCACGGGCCAGGCGGCGGGCTCCTGTTCGGGCTCGGCGGCGGCGAGCACGGCGTCCGCGCGCGCGATGGCCGCCCGGTAGTCGGCGAAGACCTCCTCGACGCTCATCCCCTCGGGTACGTACCAGTGCGCCTCCGCGCCCGCCGTGAGCCGGCAGGCCACATCCGGCTCGCCCGCGATCACCCCCGGGAACCAGAAGCGCTCGACATCCAGGGTGAGGTGGCGCAGCAATTCCAGGCAGCTCCAGCCGCTGGGCAGCACCGGCCGCCGCAGATCGTCCGCCGAGAGCCCTTCGAGAATCCCCACGACGTGCTCGCGCTGGCGGTCCAAAGCGCACTTGAGGGCGTCGAGTTCGGCGTTCACCGGGCGGCGCACAGGTGGGCGAGGCGTTCCAGGGTGCTCGCGATCTGGGTCTGCCACCAGGCGCGCCCGCTGTCCACTTCCGCGCGTTTGTCCGCCGGCAGACGGGAACCGTCGAAGATCTCCGAGGCATCGATGCGCCGGGACAGCGCCACCACCGGCTCGCCTGTCGTACTGGTCATCCCCGCGCGCCTCCGTCAACCGCAGAGCCTCAGCCTGACTTCCGGCTGGACACTACACCTGGGGTACGACAACGCCCGGGCGAGCAGCCACCACCCTGCGTTCCCGGTCGGAGCACTGGACGAGCGGGGCGGGGTCCGCGTGCACCGACGGCTCATGAAGTGGTGGGTGCCGCGGCGAGACGCCGTATCTCCCTGGCGGCCGTGTCGCGGGCCGTGACTTCTACGACCTGAATAAACCGACCCCGGTGCACGTTTCGCGGTGCCGGCGTCCCCGCCGTGGCCGTCGGCACCGCTCCTCAGGACGTCGCCTCACGACGCCGGAGGCAGGCTGTCCGTCAACGTGTCGGGAACGGGATGGCCTACGAGGCCGGCGCGGAGGCCGAGGTGCTCGGCAGCGGAGGCAGGGAGACGGTCGGCGTGGGGGTCGGGCTCGGCGTGGCGGTCGGGATGGCCGTGGGGGTCGGAGTCGGCGTCGTCGGCGTGGGGGTCGGAGTCGGCGTGGGGGTCGGCGTGGGAGTCGGCGTCGGCGTGGGCAGGCCACTGCCGTTCAGTACCGCTTCGATGTAGTTGTTCAGAGCGGTGACGAAGGCGGCGACCGCCGCGGAGACCTGGCTGGCGTCGCCGGAGCCGATCGCCTGCACGAGGTCGTCGATCGCCTTCTGCAGGGCGGCCAGCGCATCGCTCTCCGGGTCCGTGGCCCCAGCTGCCGAGGTCTGCAGCTGGGCGAGGGCGTCCTGCGCGGCGCTGCCGAGCCTCTCGACCTCGGCGGCGGGCAGCCGGCCGTTGTCGGCCTCCAGTACGGCGTTCGCCAGGTCGGCGACGGGGGCGAGCCGGGGGTCGCGAAGGCTCTTGAGCTGTGCCAGAAGCGCGTCCGCGCCGGCGACGCGTGTGTGCGCAGACGCCGCATGGCTGCGCTCGCCGGCCGAGTCGCCCGCCACTGCTACGGGGCCGGCGACACCGACCAGGAAAGCGGCGCAGAGCACGGTGCAAGCGGTACGGCGTGTGGGCAGACCGAACATGGGTGTCCTTTCGGTGAACTTCGGATCTTGAGCCCACCGTGTAAGAACTCGTGGCTCTGTGCAACCGATCGGTCACCCAGGGGATTCACGAGCGGTCCCGCCGTCGCCGCATCGTCCCTGGTGAGGCAGCCAACCGACGCCCACTCACCTCGCGCACCTGTTCGGCGGAACGGCGTCCTTCCTCCCTCCGCAGACATGGCCTCCATCTGGCTGCCGTCGGACGCCTGGAGTCTGCCTCGGTACGGCCGATCGGTGGCGGTCCGGTCCGGACCGCCGCCGATCGGCCGTACCCCCGGATGGCGACCAGGGGTGTGCGAGCGGAGCGCTGGACCCCGGGTGCACGGCCGGTGGGTTCAGGCGCCGGCTGCCGTGACAACCGCGTCCGTGGCGAAGCCGAGGAGAAGACCCACCAGGATGCACCAGGTGGTGAGGGTCTTGAGTCCGGTCCTACGGGCGACGGCCAGCAGTTCGATGACGACGTAGAGGATCGACCCGGCGGCGAGGCCGAGGAAGGCGATCGACAGGGTGTCGTCGACCAGGTGCTGGCCGACGAGTGTGCCGAGGAAGGTGGGGCCGCCGCCGATCAGGCCGAGCAACAGCAGGGTGAGCCAGGAGGGGCGTTCGCCCTCGGCGGCCAGGGGGGCGACGATGCCGAAGCCCTCGGTGGCGTTGTGCAGACCGAACCCGATGATCAGCAGGAGGGCGAGGGAGAGTTCGCCCTTGGCGGCCGAGTTGCCGATGGCCAGCCCCTCGGCGAAGTTGTGCAGGCCGATGCCGGTGGCGATCATCAGCGCGAGGGAGCCGGCCTGGCTGCGTGTCCGGGGTGCCAGTTCGGCGGTGGCGGCGGCGCCGGGTCCCGCGGGCCGTGCGGCGGCGGTCCGGCGGCGGGTGATCCAGGCGTCGTAGTGCACGAGCCCGGCGAGTCCGATCGTCAGGCCCGCGGCCAGTGTGGCGCCGCCGGACGCGACCGTTGCCCACTCGTGCTTGCCCAGTGCGTCGTCGACCGGCTCCCAGGCATGGGTGAGCACGTCCCACACGAGGAAGGTGAGGATGCCGATGGCCACGGCGTTCAGGGCCGCCTTGAGCCGAGGAGTGGGGGTGCGCAGGCGGCCGATCGGGAGGCCGAGGTAGATGGTGAAGCCTGCGATTGCGCCGAGCAGGGCGATGTTCGCGCTGGACATGGGGAAGCTCCGGTCTGACGTGCGGGGACGCGCTGAACTTAAGTCAGGCGAGCCTTACCTAACAACTCCAGGAGTCCGACTTCAGAGAAGCTTGGCGATGTCATTACCGAGTGGTGCCGCATGCAGTTCGTGCCCTCCCCTCGGGAGGGCGGTGCCAACGCGGGGGGCCTCTTCCGGAAGAAGCGGGATCTCGACGGTTTCACCTAATGCCCTTGGCGATATGATGGGCCCCGTGGGACTGGATCACACCTCGCTGACCACCCTCGCCGCCCTCGGCGACGATCTGCGCCGCCGTATGTTCGAGTTCATCCGGCAGGAGCGGCGCCCGGTCACGCGCGAGGAGGTGGCCGACAGCGTCGGGATCTCCCGCAAGCTCGCCGCGTTCCACCTGGACAAGATGGTGGCGGTCGGCCTGCTCCACGCCCGGTACGAATCTCCCGCCGGCATCCGCAAGGTCGGGCGAAGGCCGAAGGTCTACGAGCCGGTGAGCGATGCCATCGCGGTGAGCATCCCCGAGCGTCGCTACGGCATGCTCGCCGACGTCCTGACCGAGGCCGTCCTGACCGAGAGCAAGGCCGAATCCGCCCGCGACGCCGCGCTCCGCGTGGCATACCGGCGCGGGGAAGGCCTGGGCGCCGCCGAGCGCACACGGACACGCCCCGGACGGCTCGGCGCCGAGCGGGGACTGACCCTGGCCGCCGACACGCTCGAGGAGTTCGGATACGAGCCGGAGCGTGCCGCTCCCGCCCTGCTACGGCTGCGGAACTGCCCCTTCCACCCCCTGGCGGCCAAGGCTCCGGAACTGGTCTGTGCCGTCAACCAGGCTTTCCTGGCCGGCTATCTCCACGGCCTGGGAAGCGACAAGACCACAGCGGTGCTCGCCCCGCGACCCGACGCGTGCTGCGTCGAACTGCGCGCGGACGGCGTGTCCGAAGGCCCCTCGGCATCGGAAACCGCCTGCGCGCGGTGAGCCGGCGGTAGGACGACCTGCGCCCGGAAGCATCCTTCGTCGATGCCGTGCGTCTGTTCGCCGTCGGCCGGGAGGATCCGGCGCCGGGTCCGGACGGGGAAGCACCCCGGTACGTGCTCACGGGAGCATCCCATGGTTACGAAGAGTTATACGCGCCGGGCTTCGGCTCCTGCGGAACCGGCGGCGCGGCACCCCGTCACAGCGAGGTCACCGGCGTCCGACTTCGGGCTCCTGCTCATCAGGCTGACCTTCGGACTGCTGATGGCCGGGCACGGCGCCCAGAAACTGTTCGGGCTCTTCGGCGGCAAGGGCCTGACCGCGACCGGACAGGGGTTCGCAGCCCTCGGTTACCGACCGGGAAAGGTCTTCGCGACGCTCTGCGGTCTGTCCGAGTTCCTCGGCGGCCTCGGCTTGGCCGCGGGGTTGCTCACCCCGCTCGCGGCCGCCGCCCTCATCGGGGTGATGATCAATGCCATGGCGACCGTGACCGGCGCCCACGGCCTGTGGGAGACCGACGGCGGCGTGGAGTACAGCGTCTGCATCGCGGTCGTCGCCCTGGCCGTCGCCGCCATCGGCCCCGGACGGCTGGCCGTCGACCGGCTCTTCCCCTGGGGTGCGGGCGGCTGGGCCGAGGGCGCCTTCGCCCTGACCCTGGGCGGAATCGCTGCCGCCATCACGCTCAGCATCTGAGTCCCCGGGGGTACGGCCGTCACCTGCAACCTGCCAACGGAACCTCAAGGCCGGTCCGCGGGTGGCGGCGTCGGCCCCGGCCATGCCGTCCGATGCCCGCCCCGGCCGGCTGGAACCTCGACGACCTCCACACACCCGCTACAAGTGCGCGTGCTCACATCGCCGATCGGACTAGATGGCGGAGTCGGGTGGTGGGGTGGCGAGGAGCCAGGCCCCTGCGACTCTCTCGTGCATGCGCACAGGCGTTCCCCTCACCTCACGGGTTCGGGTGGCTTGACGACCCGGCCTCAATAAGACCAAGATTTGTTGGTGAAATAGGAGGTCGCGATGACCAGTGAGTCCCAGCTTCCGGCGAAGCGCCCGGTCAGCGCTTCGCTCGCCGGCCCGTACGGCCATCCGTTCCACCCGATCCTGGTCACGGTTCCGATCGGCGCCTGGGTGGCCAGCCTGGCGTTCGACATCGCCTCTCACGTCGTCGACCGTCCCGGATTCCTGACCCAGGGCTCGGAATGGTTGATCGGGGTGGGTGTGATCGGTGCGCTACTGGCGGCCATGGTGGGCTTCCTCGACATGTTCGCGATCCCCACCGGCACCCGGGCCTTCCGTACCGCCCTGATCCACATGACCCTGAACCTGCTGGTGACCGCGGCCTACGCCGTCAACTTCCTGTGGCGGCACGGCGACTACACGGGCGGCGCGAGTGTCGGTCTCGGCCGGCTCGTCCTGTCCGCGGTGAGCCTCGCGGTCCTGGGCGTCTCGGGATTCCTGGGCGGCAAGCTCGCCTACCGCTACGGCGTACGGGTCGCCGACGAGAGCACCCAGGCCGAGGGATATACGTCCGGCCGCGGCACGCGGGACGCCGGCTCGCCCGTCTGAACCTGCCGGCGCGCCTGTGCGCCGGCCGGTCCTCCGACCTCATTGTCACCTTCACATCCGGGAGTCACCCATGGACATCGCCGCGCTCATCGCTTGGGTGGTCACCGCCCTCGGCGGTTTCTACATGCTCGGTACCTGGATCCAACGCGGCGGAATCCGGCAGCAGCAGTCCGGCGCCAGCCGCCTGCCCGCACCGGTGGTCTTCGGGCACTTCGCTCTGGCCGCGGTCGGACTGGTGGTGTGGATCATCTATGTCGTGGCCGACAAGAGCGCCCTGGCCTGGACGGCGTTCGGTCTGCTCCTGCCGGTCGCCCTGCTGGGGTTCGTGATGCTGGCCCGCTGGATCCCTGTCTACCGCGACCGTGCCACGGCTACGGCCGCAGCGACGGCAGCGACCGCTCGAGGAGCCGACGCGGCGGTCCCTGCCGAACGGCACTTCCCGCTGCCGGTGGTGCTGGCACACGGCCTGCTCGCCGTGGTCACCCTCGTCCTGGTCCTGCTCACCGCCCTCGGTACCGGCGGCAGCTGACATGACCGACCTCGTCTCCCGCGCCACCGCCCGAATACACCCCGACGGCCAGGAAGAAGCGGCACCCGCAGGGCGCGCCCTGCGGGTGGTCCACGAACCCGGCGGCGTCGACCTGACCGCCGCCGAAGAGGCGGCCGGCCAGTTCCTCAAGTCCCTCGGCGTCTCCACCGCTTCGGAGAGCCTGCGTGGCACACCGGGCCGGATGGCCCGCGCGTATGCCGAACTGTTCAGCCCCCGCCCCTTCGATCTGACCACCTTCCCCAACGACGAGGGCTACGACGAACTCGTGCTGGCACGTCGCATCCCCGTGCGGTCGGTGTGCGAGCACCATCTGCTGCCGTTCGTCGGCACCGCCCACGTCGGCTACCTGCCCGGCCGCCGGATTCTGGGCCTGTCCAAGCTGGCCCGTGTCGTGGAGCACTTCGCGTGCCGCCCACAGGTCCAGGAACGCCTCACCAAGCAGGTCGCCGACTGGCTGCAGACCCACCTGGAGCCCAAGGGCGTCGGTGTGGTGATCGAGGCCGAGCACACCTGCATGACCCTGCGCGGCGTCCAGGCCACCGGCTCCAGCACCATGACCTCGACCCTGCTCGGGCTGCTGCGTTCCGACGCCCGCTCCCGAAGCGAATTCCTCGCCCTGACCGGGGTCGCCTCGTGACGTCTCCGGATATGTGACTCGCTCGGCACCGCTCGGGCGTGCCGCAGATCGCGCTCCGGCCGGTCGTCAGGGCAGGGCGAGGACGGCGGCGTACCACTCCCCAGCCGGGCGGCTCGCGCCGTGTCCGGGGCCGGCGAGTCGTGGACCAGCGCCGGCCCCGGACACCACCGATTGCCCCGATCCGCTCCGGCATCCGCCCCACGGCCCTGAACTGTCGGCCGGGCCGTCTTCGTCACCGATCAGGATTCGAGAAGCGCCGGTCATCGAGGCCCGCCTAGGGTGACCTCCACGGATTCCACCATTCCTTCGGGGATCGCGACGACGTGGGACGCGGCGGGATGCGTTGATCACGCCCGGCCCCGCCGATCAGCCCGGCCCGAGGAAGGCCGGCCGTTACGCTCGGAGCCGGTCTGATCGAGCCAGGCGATCCCACGGAGACCGCGCAGGCGGCCCGCCCGACAGATGGAGACACCATGAGCATGGCCACGAGAACGGACACGCAGTCGCCTGCGCCGCACGTCGCCGACAGCCATGATCTGATCCGCGTGCACGGCGCGCGCGAGAACAATCTCAAGGACGTCAGCGTCGAGATACCGAAGCGTCGGCTGACGGTGTTCACCGGTGTCTCCGGCTCGGGCAAGAGCTCCCTGGTGTTCGACACGATCGCCGCGGAGTCGCAGCGGCTGATCAATGAGACCTACAGCGCGTTCGTGCAGGGTTTCATGCCGACGCTCGCCCGGCCCGAGGTCGACTTCCTCGACGGGCTGACCACCGCGATCATCGTCGACCAGCAGCGCATGGGCGCCGACCCCCGCTCCACGGTCGGCACCGCGACCGACGCCAACGCGATGCTGCGCATCCTCTTCAGCCGGCTCGGGCAGCCCCACATCGGCTCGCCCCAGGCGTTCTCCTTCAACGTCGCCTCGATCAGCGGGGCGGGCGCGGTCACACTCGAGCGCGGTGGGAAGACCGTGAAGGAGCGGCGCGACTTCCAGATCACCGGCGGTATGTGCTCGCGCTGTGAAGGCCGGGGCACGGTGACCGACATCGACCTCACCCAGCTCTACGACGAGACCAAGTCGCTCGCCGAGGGTGCGATCACGATCCCCGGCTACAACGCGGGCGGCTGGAACATGCGGCTCTACAAGGACTCCGGTCTCCTCGACCCGGACAAGCCGATCCGCGACTACACCGAGACGGAGCTGCACGACTTCCTCCGCCACGAGCCGACCAGGATGAAGATCAGCGGCATCAACATGACCTATGAGGGGCTGGTCCTTCGGGTCCAGAAGTCGTTCCTCGCCAAGGACCGGGAGGCGATGCAGCCGCACATCCGGGCGTTCGTGGACCGGGCGGTCACCTTCACCGCCTGTCCCGACTGCGGCGGCACCCGGCTGAGCGAGGCGGCCCGGTCGTCGAAGATCAAGGGGATCAGCATCGCCGACGCCTGCGCGATGCAGATCAGCGACCTGGCGGAGTGGGTCCGCGGCCTGGACGAGCCGTCGGTGGCCCCGCTGCTCGCCAAGCTGCAGCACACGCTCGACTCGTTCGCGGAGATCGGCCTCGGCTATCTCTCGCTCGACCGGCCGTCGGGCACGCTGTCGGGCGGCGAGGCGCAGCGCGTCAAGATGATCCGTCACTTCGGCTCCCCACTCACCGACGTGACCTACGTCTTCGACGAGCCCACGACGGGCCTGCACCCCCATGACATCCAGCGGATGAACAACCT
>NZ_PQSR01000133.1 GCF_002920635.1 Streptomyces sp. Ru72
GCCGTTCTCGCCGGCGAGCGCGTGCACCTCACCGGGGAACAGTTCCAGGGACACGTCTCTCAGGGCGCGCACCGCGCCGAAGGACTTGGAGATGTCCCTGAGCGCCAGCACCGGGGCCGGACCCGTGTCGGACGGGTGGGTCATGGGGGCTCCTCGACGACACCGGCAGGTAGTCCTCGCGGCGTCGTGAAAGGTTTCAACTTGGTTGCCGGGACGTTAGGCGGGCCAGCCATGTCGCGTCAATGGGGTCGCCTCGAAAAATTTCGATAGGCAACGTCACGACGCGGTCACGGCAGGATCGGCCCGCCGAAAGCCTTGACACTCCAGGTAGAGGCTCCTAGCTTCCCTTCCTGAATCGTTTCACGCATGGCGTCCCCCACCCATGCCCACCGATGCCACAGGAGCCCCCAAGTGACCGAGCTCGCCGCGGTGAAGGCCGCTCTGAAGACCCAGGCCGTCGAGACGCCGTCATGGGCGTACGGGAACTCGGGCACGCGCTTCAAGGTGTTCGCGCAGGCAGGCGTCCCCCGCGATCCGCGCGAGAAACTGGACGACGCGGCGAAGGTGCACGAGTTCACGGGCGTCGCGCCGACCGTGGCACTGCACATCCCGTGGGACAAGGTGGACGACTACGGCGCGCTCGCCAAGTACGCGCAGGAGCGCGGCGTGAGGCTCGGCGCGATCAACTCCAACACCTTCCAGGACGACGACTACAAGCTCGGCAGCATCTGCCATCCGGACGCGGCGGTGCGGCGCAAGGCCGTCGATCATCTGCTGGAGTGCGTCGACATCATGGACGCCACCGGGTCGAGGGACCTGAAGCTGTGGTTCGCGGACGGGACGAACTACCCCGGGCAGGACGACATCCGTGCGCGGCAGGACCGGCTCGCGGAGGGCCTCGCCGAGGTGTACGAGCGGCTGGGCGACGGGCAGCGGATGCTGCTGGAGTACAAGTTCTTCGAGCCGGCCTTCTACACGACGGACGTGCCGGACTGGGGGACGGCGTACGCGCACTGCCTGAAGCTGGGACCCAAGGCGCAGGTGGTGGTGGACACCGGGCACCACGCACCGGGCACCAACATCGAGTTCATCGTGGCGACGCTGCTGCGCGAGGGCAAGCTCGGGGGGTTCGACTTCAACTCGCGGTTCTACGCCGACGACGACCTGATGGTGGGGGCCGCGGATCCGTTCCAGCTGTTCCGGATCATGTACGAGGTGGTGCGCGGGGGCGGGTTCACCTCCGAGGTCGCCTTCATGCTCGACCAGTGCCACAACATCGAGGCGAAGATCCCGGCGATCATCCGCTCGGTGATGAACGTCCAGGAGGCCACGGCCAAGGCGCTGCTGGTGGACCGGGAGGCGCTCGCCGCGGCGCAGCGGGCGGGAGATGTGCTGGGCGCCAACGCGGTGCTCATGGACGCGTACAACACGGACGTTCGTCCGCTGCTGGCGGAGGTGCGGGAGGAGATGGGGCTGGACCCCGACCCCATGGGGGCGTACGCCCGGTCCGGATGGGCTCAGAAGATCGTTGAGGAGCGCGTGGGCGGTCAGCAGGCCGGTTGGGGTGCGTAGGCGCTGCGCTGCGTCTGCCGGGTAAGGCCGTTCGCAGACTGCGGGCCGGATGTGGTTGGTCGCTCCCCCAAGTTCTCGGCTTCGCTCGAACAGGGGGACCCCCATCGCGGCGGAGCCGCAAATCGATACAGACCCGCGCCCCTATGGGGCGCGCTCCACTCACCCCTCGTCTATGAAGGACTGGATATGTCGCTCCACCCCGAAGCCGCCGCTCTCCTCGCCCGTTCCCATCGGCTCGGCTCCGATCCCCGTAACACCAACTACGCCGGCGGCAACGCCTCCGCCAAGGGCACCGACACCGACCCCGTCACCGGCGGTGATGTCGAGCTGATGTGGGTCAAGGGGTCCGGGGGTGATCTCGGAACCCTGACCGAGGCCGGGCTGGCGGTGTTGCGGCTCGACCGGCTGCGGGCCCTCGTCGACGTCTACCCCGGTGTCGAGCGGGAGGACGAGATGGTCGCCGCGTTCGACTACTGTCTGCACGGCAAGGGCGGGGCCGCCCCCTCCATCGACACCGCCATGCACGGTCTCGTGGACGCGCCCCATGTCGACCACCTCCACCCCGACTCCGGGATCGCGCTCGCCTGCGCGGCCGACGGGGAGAAGCTGACCGCCGAGTGCTTCGGCGACACCGTGGTGTGGGTGCCGTGGCGGCGGCCCGGGTTCCAGCTCGGGCTGGACATCGCCGCCATCAAGGAGGCCAACCCGCAGGCCATCGGCTGCATCCTGGGCGGGCACGGCATCACCGCCTGGGGAGCCACCTCGAAGGAGTGCGAGCGCAACTCCCTGCACATCATCCGCACCGCCGAGGCCTTCCTCGCCGAGCGGGGCCGGCCCGAGCCGTTCGGCCCGGTGATCGAGGGGTACGAGGCCCTGCCCGAGACCGAGCGCCGGGGGCGGGCCGCGGCCCTCGCGCCGCATGTCCGGGCGATCGCGTCCCAGGACAGGCCGCAGGTCGGGCACTTCACCGACTCCGAGGTCGTCCTCGACTTCGTGGCGCGAGCCCAGCACCCTCGGCTCGCCGCGCTGGGCACCTCCTGCCCGGACCACTTCCTGCGCACCAAGGTCCGTCCGCTGGTCCTCGACCTTCCGCCGACGGCGCCGCTGGAGGAGGCCGTCACCCGGCTGAAGGAACTGCACACCGCCTACCGCGAGGAGTACGCCGCCTACTACAAGAGGCACGCTCTGCCCGACTCCCCCGCCATGCGGGGGGCCGACCCGGCGATCGTGCTCGTGCCCGGCGTCGGCATGTTCTCCTTCGGCAAGGACAAGCAGACCGCCCGCGTGGCCGGCGAGTTCTACGTCAACGCGATCAACGTGATGCGCGGCGCCGAGGCCGTGTCGACGTACGCGCCGATCGAGGAGTCCGAGAAGTTCCGCATCGAGTACTGGGCCCTGGAGGAGGCCAAGCTCCAGCGGATGCCGAAGCCCAAGCCGCTGGCCACGCGGGTGGCGCTGGTGACGGGGGCCGGCAGCGGGATCGGCAAGGCGATCGCCGCGCGGCTGGTGGCCGAGGGCGCCTGCGTCGTCGTCGCCGACCTCGACGCCGAGAACGCCGCCGCCGTGGCCGAGGAGCTGGGCGGGCCGGACAAGGCCGTCGCCGTGACGGTCGACGTCACCTCCGAGGAGCAGATCGCGGACGCCTTCAAGGCCGCCGTGCTGGCGTTCGGTGGCGTCGACCTCGTGGTCAACAACGCCGGCATCTCCGTCTCCAAGCCGCTGCTGGAGACCTCGGTGAAGGACTGGGACCTCCAGCACGACATCATGGCCCGCGGCTCCTTCCTCGTCTCGCGGGAGGCGGCCCGCGTGATGATCTCCCAGGAGCTGGGCGGCGACATCGTCTACATCGCCTCCAAGAACGCCGTCTTCGCCGGACCCAACAACATCGCCTACTCCGCGACGAAGGCCGACCAGGCGCACCAGGTGCGGCTGCTGGCCGCCGAGCTGGGCGAGCACGGCATCCGCGTGAACGGGGTCAACCCGGACGGGGTGGTGCGCGGCTCCGGCATCTTCGCGGGCGGCTGGGGCGCGCAGCGCGCGGCCGTGTACGGGGTGCCGGAGGAGAAGCTCGGCGAGTTCTACGCCCAGCGGACCATCCTCAAGCGGGAGGTGCTGCCGGAGCACGTCGCGAACGCCGTGTTCGCGCTGACCGGCGGGGACCTCACCCACACCACGGGACTGCACATCCCGGTCGACGCCGGCGTCGCGGCCGCCTTCCTGCGGTGAGCGCCGTGCAGTCTTACGCCGCGGTCGACCTCGGCGCGTCCAGCGGGCGCGTCATGGTCGGCCGCGTGGGCCCCGGCACCCTGGAGCTGACCGAGGCGCACCGCTTCCCGAACCGGCCCGTGCGGATCCCCGAGGGGCTGCGCTGGGACATCCTGTCGCTGTACGCGGGCGTCATCGAAGGGCTGCGCGCGGCCGGCCGGGTCGACTCGGTCGGCATCGACAGCTGGGCCGTGGACTACGGCCTGCTGGACGCGGACGGAGCCCTGCTCGGCAACCCCGTCCACTACCGGGACGCCCGCACGGAGGGGGTCGCGGAGAAGGTCTGGGCCACCGTCCCCGCGGAGGAGTTGTACGCCGCGACCGGCCTTCAGTACGCGCCCTTCAACACCCTGTACCAGCTGACCGCGGCCCGCTCCACCGTCCGACTCGCCCAGGCCGAGCGGCTGTTGCTCATCCCGGACCTGCTGACGTACTGGCTGACGGGCGAGCAGGGCACCGAGCTGACCAACGCCTCCACCACCCAGCTCATCGACCCCCGCACGCGCGACTGGGCGTACGGCGTCGCGACCCGGCTGGACATCGACCTGAGCCTGTTCGCACCGCTGCGCCGGCCCGGCGACCCGGCCGGTGTGCTGCGGCCCGAGGTGCTGGACGAGACGGGTCTGCGGGGTCCCGTGCCGGTGACCGCCGTGGGCTCGCACGACACGGCGTCCGCGGTGGCCGCCGTACCGGCCGTCGATGAGCGGTTCGCCTACATCTGCACCGGCACCTGGTCGCTGGCCGGCCTGGAGCTCCGGGCACCCGTGCTGACCGAGGAGAGCCGGGCCGCGAACTTCACCAACGAACTCGGCCTGGACGGCACGGTCCGCTATCTGCGCAACATCATGGGTCTGTGGCTGCTCCAGGAGTGCGTACGGGAGTGGGGCGACCCGGACCTGCCCGAGCTGCTGTCGGCCGCCGCCGAGGTCCCGGCGCTGCGGTCCGTGGTGGACGCCGGCGACACGGCGTTCCTGGCGCCCGGGCGGATGCCGGCGCGCATCGCCGAGGCGTGCCGGGCCTCGGGGCAGCCGGTGCCGGACTCCCCCGCCGAGGTCACACGGTGCATCCTCGACTCGCTCGCGCTCGCCCACCGCCGGGCCGTGTCCGAGGCCCAGCGGCTCGCCGACCACCCGGTGGACGTGGTCCACATCGTCGGGGGCGGCACCCGCAACGCCCTGCTGTGCCAGCTGACCGCCGACGCCTGCGGGCTGCCGGTGGTGGCCGGTCCGACGGAGGCGGCCGCCCTCGGGAACGTCCTCGTCCAGGCCCGCGCCCACGGGCTCGTCGGCGACCGGGCCGAGATGCGCCGGCTGCTCGCCGCCACCCAGCCGCTCACGCGGTACGAACCGCGCGGCGACACGGCCCTGTGGCGCGCGGCGGAGTCCCGGCTCGCCGCGTCCTGAGCCGGGGTCTCCCCCAGACCGCGCCCGCCGACTACCCTGCACTCATCCGATGATCGACCTCTAGGAGCCGCGATGCGTGTCGCCTTGTTCCTGACCTGCGTCAACGACACGCTCTATCCGGACACCGGCCGAGCGGTGGTGAAACTGCTGACCAGACTGGGCGTCGACGTCGACTTCCCGATGGCGCAGACCTGCTGCGGACAGGCCCACTACAACACCGGATACCGACACGAGGCCGAGCCGCTCGCCATGAAGTTCTCCGATGTCTTCCGTGACTACGAGGCGATCGTGACGCCGTCGGGGTCGTGCGGGGCGATGGTGCGGGAGCTGTATCCGCGGATGGGTGAACGGGCACGGGCCGAGGGCCGCGGGGACACACTCGCGGCCACCCTGGCACCCGTGGTCCCCAAGACCTACGAGCTGACGGAGTTCCTGGTGGACGTGCTGGGAGTGACCGATGTCGGCGCCTACTACCCGCACAAGGTGACCTACCACCCGACCTGCCACGGCCTGCGGGGCCTGGGCCTGGGCGACCGGCCCAGGCGGCTGCTCCAGGCCGTGAAGGGCCTTGAGCTGGCCGAGCTGCCGGGGGCCGAGGAGTGCTGCGGCTTCGGCGGCACGTTCGCGCTGAAGAACTCCGATGTCTCGGCGGCGATGGGCGCCGACAAGGTGCGCAACGCCGAGTCGACGGGCGCGGAGGTGCTGTGCGCGGCCGACAACTCCTGTCTGATGCACATCGGCGGCACGATGGCGCGTCTGAGGGTCGGGATGCGGCCGGTGCACATCGCGGAGATCCTGGCGAGCACGGAAGAGGAGCCGCTGGTATGAGCGGAACGTATCTCGGTATGCCCGCCTTCCCGGCGGCGGCGCACGAGGCGGTGCGCGACCGGACCCTGCGCGGCAATCTGCGCCATGCCACCCACACCATCCGCGCCAAGCGAGCCAAGGCGGTCGCGGAGGTGTCCGACTGGGCGGCGCTGCGGGAGGCGGGCCGGCAGATCAAGGACCACACGCTGCGCCATCTCGACCGGTATCTGGTGCAGTTGGAGGAGTCGGTGACCGCGGCTGGCGGCACCGTGCACTGGGCCACCGACGCGGACGAGGCCAACCGGATCGTGGCCGGACTGGTCAGGGCGACGGGCGAGTCCGAAGTCGTCAAGGTCAAGTCGATGGCCACCCAGGAGATCGGCCTCAACGAGGCCCTGGAGGCGGAGGGCATCCGCGCCTACGAGACGGACCTGGCCGAACTGATCGTCCAGTTGGGCAAGGACCGCCCCTCCCACATCCTCGTCCCGGCGATCCACCGCAACCGCGGCGAGATCCGGGACATCTTCCGCTCCGAGATGGCCGAGTGGGGCCGTCCCGCCCCCGAGGGACTGACCGACACCCCCGCCGAACTCGCCGAGGCGGCCCGGCTGCACCTGCGGGAGAAGTTCCTGCGCGCCAAGGTCGGGATCTCCGGCGCGAACTTCATGGTCGCCGAGACCGGCACGCTGGTCGTGGTGGAGTCCGAGGGCAACGGGCGGATGTGCCTCACCCTCCCCGAGACGCTGATCTCGGTGGTCGGCATCGAGAAGATCGTGCCGACCTGGCGGGACCTGGAGGTGTTCCTGCAGACCCTGCCGCGCTCCTCCACGGCCGAGCGCATGAACCCGTACACCAGCACCTGGACCGGCACGACCGACGAGGACGGACCGAGGACCTTCCATCTGGTCCTGCTCGACAACGGGCGCACCGACACGCTCGCCGACCAGGTGGGCCGCCAGGCGCTGCGCTGCATCCGCTGCTCGGCGTGTCTCAACGTCTGCCCGGTGTACGAGCGGGCGGGCGGACACGCCTACGGCTCGGTGTACCCGGGGCCCATCGGCGCGATCCTCAGTCCCCAGCTGAGGGGCACGCAGAGCGAGATCGACGCCTCGCTGCCGTACGCGTCCTCGCTGTGCGGTGCCTGCTACGAGGTGTGCCCGGTCGCCATCGACATCCCCGAGGTGCTGGTGCATCTGCGGGAACGGGTCGTGCAGGGCGGGCCGGTGACACGCGGCGGCAACAAGGTCGTGCTGCGGCCCGCGAAGGGGCATGCCGCCGAGCGGGCGGCGATGCGGGCGGCACGCTGGGCGTTCGGCCGCCCCGGGGCGCTGCGGACGGGTCAGCGGCTGGCGTCCCGCTCGCGCCGCTTCCTTCCACGGACGCTGCCGGGCCCCGGCCGGGCGTGGAGCGCGAGCCGGGACCTGCCGCAGGTGCCGGCGGAGCCGTTCCGCGACTGGTGGCAGCGGACCCGGGGCGGCAAGGACGGAGGCGAGGGAAAGTGACCAGCAGAGAGCAGATCCTGGGCCGGGTGCGGCGCGCGCTGGCGGACGTACCGAAGGACGACACGGCGTACGACCAGGCCGTTTCCCGGGACTATCTGCGGCAGCACGGCGACCGCACCGTCGAGGAGACGGTCGATCTGCTGGCGGAGAACCTGGCGGACTACCGGGCGGTCGTGCACCGGGCGGACGCGGAGGAGCTGCCGTACCTCATCATGCGGCTGCTTGCCGAACGCGGGTCGCAGTATGTGCTCGTCCCCCCGGGGCTTCCCCCCGAGTGGATGTCGGCCGCCGATCCCACACGCGTCCACGACCGAGCCGCGAGCACGCCGCAGGACCTGGACAAGGTGCAGAGCGTGGTCACCGGCTGCGCCGTCGCCATCGCCGAGACCGGCACCATCGTGCTGGACGGCGCACCGGACCAGGGCCGCCGCCGTATCACTCTGGTCCCCGACCACCACATCTGTGTGGTGCGCGTGCCCGACCAGGTGGTCTCCTCCGTCCCCCAGGCCCTGGAACGACTCGACCCGGCACGCCCGCTGACATGGATCTCCGGGCCGTCCGCGACGAGCGACATCGAGCTGGACCGGGTCGAGGGGGTGCACGGTCCGCGCACCCTGGAGGTGGTGCTGGTGAGCGGTGAGTGACCGGCGCGGTTAGCGTGAGGGAATGATCCGGTTCGAGCAGGTCACCAAGCGGTATCCGGACGGCACGACGGCCGTGCGCGACCTCTGGTTCGAGGTCGCCGAGGGTGAACTGGTCACGCTCGTCGGGCCGTCCGGCTGCGGCAAGACGACCACGATGATGCTGGTCAACCGGCTGGTGGAACCCACCTCCGGGCGTGTCGTGGTGGGCGGTGAGGACGTCTCGGCCGTCGATCCGGTGCGGCTGCGGCGCCGGATCGGCTACGTCATCCAGCAGGTGGGGCTGTTCCCGCACCGGACCGTGCTCGACAACACGGCCACCGTCCCGCTGCTGCTCGGCTGGCCGAGGGCGAGGGCACGGGCGCGCGCAGCCGAGCTGCTGGAGCTGGTGGGACTGGACCCGAGGACGTACGGGCCGCGCTACCCCGACCAGTTGTCGGGCGGTCAGCGGCAACGGGTCGGAGTGGCGCGGGCGCTCGCCGCCGATCCCCCCGTGCTGCTGATGGACGAGCCGTTCGGAGCGGTCGACCCGGTGGTGCGGAAGCAGCTGCAGGACGAGTTCCTGCGGATGCAGGCGGCCGTGCGCAAAACAGTGCTGCTGGTCACGCACGACATCGAGGAAGCGGTGCGGCTGGGCGACCGGATCGCGGTGTACGGACAGGGGCGCGTCGAGCAGTTCGACACGCCGGGGGCGGTGCTGGGCCGGCCTGCCACGCCGTATGTCGCCGCTTTCGTGGGCGCGGACCGTGGGCTGAAGCGGCTGTCGGTGACGGAGGTCCAGCCGGGCGACCTCGGACAGCCGCCGGTCACCCGCCTCGAGGAGCCCGCCCGGCGGGCCGAGGCCCGGTTGCGCGCCGAGGGCGCACTCCGGGCGGTCGTCCTCGACGCGGAGGGCGGTCTGCACGGCTGGGTCGGCACCGAGGAGCTGGCGGGCGGCGGCCTCGTCCGCGACCACGCCCACCTGATGGACTGCTGGGTTCCGGTGGGCGCTTCGCTCAAGCAGGCGTTCGAGGTGATGCTCCGGCACGACGCCGGGTGGGTGGCGGTCCTGGACGGGGCACGTTTCCTCGGTGTCCTCACCCCGGCCGGACTGCACGAGGCGCTGCGCCGCTCGGCGGACGGGTTCACTCCGTGACGAAGTCGCCCATCATCGCCATGTCCTCGTGTTCCAGGTTGTGACAGTGCAGCATGTAGCGGCCCGGGTAGTCGGTGAACCGGGTGACGATCTCCACGGATTCGGCGGGACGCAGGTCGACCGTGTCCTTCCAGCCCGCGTCGTACGGCCCGGGCGAGCGGCCGTTGCGGGCGGTCACCCGGAAATGGTTCAGGTGGAGATGGACGGGGTGATGGAAGTCGGTGACGAACCGCCACACCTCGGTGGTGCCGAGCCGGACGGTTGCCAGGGGCCTGCCGGGCTCGTAGGGGCGGCCGTTGATGGTCCAGCCGGTGGATCCGGCGCTCCGCTGGAAGTGGAACGTCCGCACCGCCGTGGCCCGGTCCGGGCGCGGCGTGGGTATCGCGGACAGCCGGGCCGGTATGCGTGAGTCGTCGGCCGGTGGCCGGGCGGTGGAGACGTCGAACCGCATCACGGCCGCCGTGCTGCCGCTGCCCAACTGGTTGACCAGCCGTACACGGGTGCCGGGCCGGTAGCGGGAGAAGTCGACGACCACGTCGAAGCGTTCGGCCGGGGCGATGTCCAGCGAGTCGTGCGCGAGCGGCGTCTGAAGCAGGCCGCCGTCGCCGCCGATCTGCACCAGACCGCCGCCGCCCGGGGGCGGAGGGTCGAGCGCCAGACGGTAGCGGCGGGCGTTCGAGGCGTTGAGCAGGCGCAGCCGGTAGCGCAGCCGCCGGGTCGGAAGTACCGGCCAGGGTGCCCCGTTGACCAGGATGACGTCGCCCAGGACGCCGTCCATGTAGCGCTCGCTGACGCCTGGTGTGTGCTGTGCCGCGTCCAGGGCCGGGTACCGGAAGGAGCCGTCGGCCGCGAAGGACCGGTCGGTGATCATCAAGGGGACGTCGCGGTCGCCGCGGGGCAGCGGCAGCGCCTCTTCCTCGTCGTCGTGGACGAGGTGGAAACCAGCGAGGCCGTGCCAGACGTTCGGGCCGGTGAAGCCCATGCGGTGGTCGTGGTACCAGAGGGTGGCGGCCCGTTGCTCCATCGGATACGTGTACGTGCGCAGGACCGCTGCAATGTCGTGGGAGTCGGCGGTCCCGGCCGTGCCGGTCGTCCCCGGCATCCCCGCCGTCCCCGGCATCACCGCCATGTCGTCCGCACCGGTCACCGTGCCGCCGCGCGGCAGGATCAGCGCGGTCGGATAGCCGTCGCTGCCGTACGGTGTGTGGCCGCCGTGCAGGTGGACGACGGTCGGGTGCGGCAGTTCGTTGCGGTGGCGCACCACCGTGCGGCGCCCCGAGCGCGAGACCAGCGTGGGCCCGGGGAAGGTGCCGCCGTAGGTCCAGGCGGTGGTCTCCAGACCGGGCAGGATACGCAGGCGCGCCGTCCGCTGGGTGATCTCGTACACGTCCGTCGTGCCGTCGGAGCGCACCGGCGGGAGCACGGACGGCACGGGCAGCGGCACCGCGAACCGCGGCGGCAGGGGAGCCTGGCTGCGCAGCAGCAGCCCCGGCTGACCGGGGGTGAGCGCGCCCGAGGCCATGGCCCATCCGCCGGCGGTGAGCGCGCCGCCGCCGAGGGCCGCCGCGGCGAGCAGGCGGCGTCGGCCGATGCCCCCGCTCATGCGCGTCCCTCCGCACGACGGGAACGCTCCGGGCGCCATGCCCAGACCAGCATCAGCACGGTGCAGGCGATGATCGCCACGCCCAGCGGGACGTGGACGGCGAGCACGCGCGCGTACCCCATGGCGATCTGTCCCGCCTCCGCCCCGAACAGCGCGGCGCTGATCAGGGCCGGCCGGCCGGGCCCGCCACCGGGCCGCCACAGCAGCACCGAAGCCACGATCTGGGCGACGGCGACGATCCCGGTGGCGGTCGCGTTGAGGGCGTGCAGGTCGAGGGCTCCGTAGTGACCGGACAGGAAGCTCCCGGCCAGTACCGCCTGTCCGAGGGCCAGGACGGCCTCGCATGTCACCACGGTCCGGAAGAGCACGAGGGCCCAGGGCCGCACCGAGTGGCGGCCACCGTCGGCGGGTGCGGGCGGATCCGCCACCGGGCGCGGGGAAGGAACGATCTGATTAGGCATGGATGAGATAGTGCCAGATGGGACTATCTCTTGGGAACCAATCTCGGCTTGCCCTATGCTGGACGGCCATGAACGCCCCCCGCTCCGCCTCCCCCGCGCCCGATGCCGGCCCCGCGCGCATCGGCCCGCTGCTCCGTCTCGCCCAGCGACGGGCCGCACGGACGTTCGCCGAAGCGCTGCGTCCGCTCGGCATCGAGGGCCGGCACTACGGGGTGCTGCTCAACCTCACCAGGCACGGGGCGCTCAGCCAGCGCCGGCTCATCGACCTCACCGGCAGCGACAAGTCCTCGATGGTGCGCACGGTCGACGACCTGGAGGCCCGCGGTCTGGCCGTGCGGCGACCCTCGCCGACCGACCGGCGCGCCCACGCGGTGGAGCTGACCGAAGAGGGCGGAGCCCTGTTCGCCGAGGCCTCGCGGATCGCCGACGAGGTGGGTGCCCAGCTCCTGGACTGCCTGGAGGAGGACGACCAGGAACTGCTGTGCTCACTGCTGGAACGCTTCGTCGGAGCACCCGAGACGTAGGGCGTGCGCGTCAGGACCGGGCGGCGGACGGTGGCGGGCAACCCGACAGCCACGGCGCGCCCAGTCGGGCGTCGTGTCGTCCTGCTGGGGCGCGTCTCGTGCGGTGCCGCTCATCGGCTTCCTGAGCGGACGGGACGCCCACCCGCTGCGTCACTTCAGGAGACCCTTGTCCTCGAGGTACGCGCGGGCCACGTCCTGCGGCAACCGCCGCCAGCTGTCCACCCGCTGGTTCAGGGACGTCAGGTCCTCCGTCGTCAGGACCGAGTTGAGAGCGCCCAGGGCCTTGGTGACACGGACGCCGCCCGCCCGGGCGCGGTTGACGACCGGGACGACGTAGTCCGCGTTCTGCAGGTGTCTGTCGTCGGCGAGCAGCACGAGCCCGAACGCGTCGAGGGTGGCGTCCGTCGTGGTGGTCAGCACCATCTGGTCCCGCCCGTCCCGGACGGCCCGCTTGGCCTGCGTGGTGCCGACGCCCTTGGGGTCGACACCGGTGATGTCGATGCCGTACGTCTTCCTCAAGCCCGGTGCGCAGTACGGCCGGCGCACGCATTCGTCCCCGGCCGCGAGCCGCACCTTCAGGCCGGAGCGACCGAGGTCGCTCAGGGTCCTCAGGTGGTGGTCGCGGGCGTACGCGCGGGTCACCGCGAAGGCGTTCCGGTCGACCGCGCGGCCCGGGTCGAGCACCGTCAGCCCGCGGGGCGCGGTCAGTCTCCGCAGCGCGCTCATGGTGGCGGCGAGGTCCGGCGAGCCGGCGGGCGCGGCCCCGGCGCCGTGGGTCCTCGCCTGGAGCCAGTCCGCGAAGGTGGCCGCGTACTCCGGGATCACGTCGATCTGCCCGGACTCCAGGGCGGGTTCGTACAGTTCGCGGTTGGCGACGGTGATGAGGGAGGTCGTGTAGCCGGCCCGGTCCAGCAGCAGGGCGTACATGTGGGCGAGCAGGTCGCTCTCGGTGAAGCCGGCCGAGCCGACCGTCAGGTGCCTGCTGTCGCCGGGCGGCGCGGTGACCCGGCCCCGGGTCTCCAGGGAGGGGCCCGTCACACAGCCGGCGACCAGCAGGACGGACGCGAGCGCCGCGTACCGTCTCATCGCCGGTCCCTCGAACGGCGCGGCGCCAGCCGCTCGACGGCCTCGAAGATCCCCTCGACCACCAGGGCGAACGCGGCCACCAGGGCCGCCCCGGCGACTACTTGAGGCGTACTGGCCAGGTTGAAGCCCGCGGTGATGATGCGGCCGAGTCCGCCGCCGCCGGCCAGCGCGGCGATCGTGGCGGTGGCGACGAGCTGGACGGCGGCGATGCGCACCCCGCCCAGCACCATGGGGAGCGACAGGGGCAGTTCCACGCGAAGGAGCAGCTGCCGGCCGGTCATGCCCATTCCCCGCGCCGCTCGCACCACGTCGGGGTCGACCTCCCGTATGCCGACGTACGCGTTGGTCAGCAGCGGAGGCACCGCGAACAGCACGAGAGCGACGACGGTCGGGCCGTCGCCCCAAGCGCCGATCGGGGTGAGCAGCAGGAGCACCAGCACGGCGAAGGTGGGGACGGCGCGGCCCACGTTGGAGAGGTTGACGGCGAGTGCGCCGCCCTTGCCGAGGTGACCGAGGACGAGGGCGACGGGCAGTGCGATCAGGCAGCTGACGAGGAGACAGACGGCGGTCAGGACGAGGTGCTGCTGCAGCCGGTGCCCGATGCCGTCGTCGCCCGCCCAGTGCGCCGGGTCGGTGAGCCAGTGCCAGGTGCCGCCGAGGGTCCTCACCGGCTTCTCGCCCTCGCCCAGGGGGTCGCGAGCCGTTGCACACCGAGCAGCAGCACGTCGGCGGCCACCGCGATCAGCACGCACAGCACGGAGGCGGTCAGCACCTGTGCCTTGAAGTAGGTGTTCATGCCCGCGTAGATGAGGTTGCCGAGACCGCCGAAGCCGACGATCGCCCCGACCGTGACCAGGGACACCGCCGAGACGGTCGCGATGCGCAGGCCGGCCATGGCGGCGGGCAGGGCGAGCGGCAGCTCCACGGTCAGCAGCAACCGGATCGGCCCGTAGCCCATACCGAGCGCGGCCTGCCTGGTCTCCTCGGGAACGGCGCGCAGCCCCGCGAGGACGTTCCGGACGAGCAGGGTGAGCGAGTACAGGGCGAGCCCGGTGACGACCAGGGTCGCCGACAGCCCGTACAGGGGCAGGAGCAGCGAGAACATGGCCAGCGACGGAATCGTGTAGAGGACCGTGGTGACGCCGAGGACGGGTGCGGCGGCCCGGCGCAGGCGGCGCGCCAGGACCGCGAGCGGGACCGCGACGAGCAGTCCGATGACGACGGAGGCCGTGACCAGCTGCAGATGCTGGAGCACCGCGTCGAGGAGGATGTGGCGGCGGGTGCTCAGGTAGGCGCCGCAGATCCACTCGTTGCGGGCGAGGCAGTCGTCCGGGGGCGTGGTCACACGTCCATGGGACCGGCGGGCGAGGGACCGCGCTCGTTGTGGTGACCCGTCGGGGTGTCGCCGTCCGCAGCATGGCGACGGAGCGCTGGGCGGGGACACCCGTGGTCCCCGTGAGGTACCTACGGGCCGAGTGGCGGTCCCGCAGCGGGACCGCCCCTCGTGCGGGCGCGGAGAGGGTTCAGCGGCACACGCTGACGGTGCGCAGTTCGGGGTCGTCGGCGTCGGGGAGGTTCATGCCCGACTCCAGGCCCGTGCGCAGATAGCGCAGCACCGGCTCGGTGAGGCGTTCGCCCGGCAGGACGGCCGGGATGCCCGGCGGATAGGGCGTGATCATCTCGGCGGAGATCCGGCCTGCCGCCTGCTCCAGGGGCACGGACTCCTTGGGTCCGAAGTACGCGTCACGTGGCAGGCGCACCTGTTCGAGCCGCATCGCCTCTCCCGTCGGCACCTCGGGGTGCGGCAGACCGGCCGCGAGCTCGTCGGCGTGCCCGGCGAGGTCGCGCAGGGCCTGGAGCAGGGGCCGGGTGGTGTCGGGCGAGTCGGCGAAGGTGAGCTGTGCGCTGATCCGGCGGTGGTCGGAGAGGTGCATGTCGATGTGGTGTTCGGCGCGCAGCCAGTCGGCGGCGCGATAGCCGCTCGTGCCGAGGCCGCTGACGTCGATGGTGACGGGCAGCGGGTCGTAGTCCGCGGACAGGCCCGGCCCCACCAGATCGTCGCACCCGAGGACCTCCAGGCCCGGGATCTCCTCGACGCCGGCTCGGACCTGCCCCGCAAGGTGCAGCGCGTCGTCCAGCAGGTCCTTGCCGCGCAGGGCCATCTGGCGGCGCCAGGCGTCGAGTCCCGCGAAGATGAGGACGGAGGGACTGGTGGTGCCCAACAGGTCCGCACGCGACTTCAGGGAGGTGGGATCGATCAACGACCCCTGGAGATGGAAGACGGAGCCCTGTTCGAATCCGCTGCCCATCTTGTGGATGCTGGTCACGCAGACGTCCGCGCCGGCGTCCATCGCCCAGGACGGCAGATCCGGATGGAAGGGCAGGTGCGCGCCCCACGCCTCGTCGACGATGAGCGGCAGGCCGCGCGCGTGGCAGACCTCGGCGATCGCGGCCAGGTCCGCGCAGCCGCCGTACGGGGTCGGGCTGGTGACCAGGGCGCCGCGCGCCTCGGGATGGCGGTCGAGGGCCTCGGCGAAGGCCTGCGGTGAGGGGGCGTGGGCGAAGCGCTGCCGCTCGTCCCACTGCGGGTCGACCCAGACGGGCTCGATGCCGGCCAGGATCAGTCCGGAGACCACCGACTTGTGGGCGTCACGGCCCACCACCAGCTGCTCGTGCGGGCCCGCCACGGCGAGCATCGCGGCCTTCACGGACAGCGAGCTGCCGCAGGTGGTGAAGAAGGTGTGCTCGGCATGGACGGCGTCCGCCATCAGCTCCTCAGCCCGCACCAGGACGTCACCGGTCATGCGGCGGTCGTCGAGACCGCCCGAGGCGAGCACATCGGAGCTGAAGACGTCGCTCAGCAGCTCTCTGGCCTCCGGGTCGGCGCCGCGGGCCTGTTTGTGCCCGGGCGGGGTGAAGGCGAGCTCCCCACGCTCGTGGTAGCGGCGCAGGGCTTCGAGAATCGGCACTCGGGTGTGGTCCACGGGTGTTCCCTCCTTCGTCGAGCGGTGGGTCACGGCTCTCGGTCGGAGGGGCGTCCCTCGGCGGTCTTCCGGTTGGCCTGGAGACTCGGGGTGATCGGGTCACCCGCGCCGCCCCCGGTGCCCCCGCCGGTGTCGGTGTCGTCCTCGTGGCCCTGCTCCTTCACCTCCTCCAGAACCTCCTCGGTGGCAGTACGGGTCGGCTTCTTGCGCCACGGCAGGCGCGACAGGATCGTGCTCATGCCGGGCCGGGTACCCGCGGATCGCCGGATCAGGCGGGTACGGGGCGCCGCTCACCCCTGCCCGTTCAGCGCCCGCGCCGCCACCTTCAGGTCGGACACGAGCCCGGCGTACGCCGCCTCCCGGTCGTCGGCGCGCAGGATCGCCGAGGGGTGCACCGTCGCGACGACGTACTGCCCGTCGTCGGCGCCGGGCAGCGGCAGCAGGCTCCCGCGGTCCTTGCTCACCCGGAAGGAGCCGCCCAGCAGTGACTTGGCGGCGGTGGCGCCGAGGGCCACCACGACATCGGGCCGGATCAGGTCCAGCTCGGCGCGCAACCAGGGCTTGCAGGCGCTCATCTCGCGGAGGCTGGGCGCCTTGTGGATGCGCCTCTTGCCCCGTTCGGGGACGACGGTGAACTTGAAGTGCTTGACCGCGTTGGTGACATACGCGGTGCCGCGGTCGATACCGGCCTCGGTCAGCGCCTTGTCCAGCAGGCGTCCGGCCGGGCCCACGAAGGGTTCGCCCTGCCGGTCCTCCTGGTCGCCCGGCTGCTCGCCGACCAGCACGACCCGCGCCGAGGTGTCCCCCCGGCCGAACACGGTCTGGGTGGCGTTCTCGTACAGGGGGCAGCCGTGGCAGTCGGCGGCGGCACGCCGGTATGCGGCGAGATCACCACTGTCCGGCAGGAACGGGGTCGCGTCGTACGCGCTCGCCCGGGTGTCCTCGGAAGGGCTCATGGCTGCTTCACCTCCCCGGCCGACGGTCCTGACCCGGTCCCCGCAGTACCCCTTCTCCCGGCTCGCACACCCCTGGCCCGGTGGGGACGATGGAGGAAGCCCGACATCGGCGAAGACCACAGCACCCCGGAGGGGACGATGACCTCGAAAGCCCGTCCGGGAGAGGACGAGCCGGACGCCACCTCCCAGGCCGAGCGGATCTTCCAGCTGGAGGAGGAGATCTGCCAGCTGAAGGAGGCCGTCACCTCGCACGCGACGGTGGACCAGGCGATCGGCATGCTCGTCGCCCTCGGCCATGTGACGCCCGGCCAGGGATGGGAGGTGCTCCGGGAGGTCTCGCAGCGCGCGAACATCAAGCTGCGCAATGTCGCGGAGATGATACTGATCTGGGGCCGCGACGGGGATCTGCCGGACCACCTGCGCGTCCTTCTGGAGGACACGCTCGACCGCTACGGCCCCACGCAACTGCCGGAGGGTCCGCCGCCGCACTGACGCCGCGTGTTCCCGCCTCGTGTTTCAAACACCCTCTCGCGGATAGTCCGGAAGGTGTCGGCGCACTGGCCAACCGTTCCCGGGAGGGTTCGGCAGTGAGCCCACCGCAAACGGCCGTCCGGTCGACAAGCGGCTCGGGCGGCCGGATGCGACGCGAACCGATACCGCGGCGGGCCGGCAGGGCGGATCGGCCGGGGCCGGGCATCAGGCGCTGTCGGAGAGGGCCTCCTCACGCACACGCGCACAGCATCCGCTGAGCAGGCGCGAGACGTGCATCTGGGAGATGCCGAGCTGGCTCGCGATGCGGCTCTGGGTCATCCCCTGGAAGTAGCGCAGATAGAGGATGGTGCGCTCACGCTCGGGCAGCGAGCGCAGACACGGCTTGACGGCTTCCCGGTCGACGATCAGGTCGTAGCCGGCGTCGGAGTCGCCGAGTGCGTCACCGAGCGCGTAGCCGTCGTCGCTCCCGGCGACCTCCGCGTCCAGGGAGAGCGCGGTGAAGCTGTCCATCGCTTCCAGCCCCACCCGCACGTCGTCCTCGCTGAGATGCGCGTGCTCGGCGATCTCGGCGACGGTCGGGCCGTGCCCCGGGGTCTCCTGTCCGATCTCCTTGACGGCCGCCCGCACCCGGTTGCGCAGGTCCTGGACGCGCCGCGGCACGTGCAGGACCCACATGTGGTCCCGGAAGTGACGCTTGATCTCGCCGGTGATGGTGGGGATGGCATAGCTCTCGAACGCGTAGCCGCGCGCCGGCTCGTAGCGATCCACCGCCTTGACCAGCCCGAGAGCGGCCACCTGACACAGATCCTCGACGGACTCGCCCCTGCCTCTGTAGCGCCGGGCGATGCGCTCGGCCATCGGCAGCCACGACCGGACGATCTCGTCGCGCAGCGCCTGCCGCTCGGGGCCGTCGGGCAGCCCGCGCAGCTGAGCGAAGGCGTCGGTGGTGTCAGGGGCGTCGTCGTGCGGGTGTTGCTTTGCCTTGACCGTGATGCGCATGTGCTTGTCAACTCCCTCGAGGGGCTGATTGGACAGTCACCATGGGAGGGCGCACTCACGGAACAGCACGGGGAACACACCCGGGGCCGGTGAGCCGGCTCCCACGGACGTGCCTCCTGTCCGAAGCACTAATCAGCCCATTCCCGACTTTCTGGACGGCAAACAATTTCTCGGACAGAGTGACGGTCGGCGCTCACCCGACTGCGGGAAGCAGCCATACCGTGGCCAGGGGCGGAAGGATCAGACGGATGCCGTGTCCGGCACCCCGTTCGGGGACGAGGGGATCGTGGTTGCGAACGTCGCTGCCCCCGTACGCCGCCGCGTCCGTGTTCAGTACCTCGTGCCAGGCCGGGACGTCGTCCGGGACGCCCAGGCGGTACTCGTGCCGGACGACCGGCGAGAAGTTCGACACGGCCAGCAGAGGCCTGCCGTCCGAGTCGTGGCGCAGGAACGCGAACACGTTGTCGTCGGCGGCGTCCGAGACGACCCAGCGGAAGCCGGCCGGGTCGGTGTCCCGCTGCCACAGGGCCGGGGTGCGGCGGTAGACCGTGTTGAGGTCGCGGACCAGGTCCCGCACGCCCCGGTGGTCGGGTTCCGCCCCGTACTGCGGGTCGAGCAGCCACCAGTCGAGGCCCTGGGCCTGTGACCACTCGCCGCCCTGGGCGAACTCCTGCCCCATGAAGAGGAGTTGCTTGCCCGGGTGGGCCCACATGAAGCCCAGGTAGGCGCGGTGGTTGGCGCGCCGCTGCCACCAGTCGCCCGGCATCTTGGACACCAGGGCCTGCTTCCCGTGCACCACCTCGTCGTGGGAGATCGGCAGGACGTAGTTCTCGCTGTAGGCGTACACCATCGAGAACGTCATCTCGTCGTGGTGGTACCTGCGGTGGATCGGGTCCTTGGACACATAGACCAGGGAGTCGTGCATCCAGCCCATGTTCCACTTCAGGCCGAAGCCGAGGCCGCCCTGGTCGGTGGGTCTGGTGACG
>NZ_PQSR01000134.1 GCF_002920635.1 Streptomyces sp. Ru72
AGCGCCACGGCCTGCTGGTGCTGGAGCAGGGCGAGTCCGAGACGCCGTACGCCGAGGTGGCGCAGCGGCGGGAGCGGGCGGCGTACCTCGACAAGCGGCTGCGGGGCGTGCGCACGCCCGAGGACGGCGGCGGTCACACCTATCAGCAGTACGTCGTGCGGGTGCCGGGCAACGGGCGGCCCGATCGCGACGCCTTCGCACGGGCCGTACGGGCCAGGGGAGTTGAGTGCCGGGTTCCGGTGAAGACGCCCGTGCACCGTATGCCGGCGTTCCGGCGCGACGTGCATCTGCCGGAGACCGAGCGGGCCGCCGATGAGACGCTCTCGCTTCCGGTGGACGCGTCCCTGACCAAACGTGAGATGAACAGGATCGTCTCCGCGTGCAATGCCCTGGGCGGACTGCTGCAGGCCGCTCTCTGAACCGGTGCCCCGATGGTTGGGAGCACACGTCAGTTCGGGGTATGATCTATCCCGTTGCCGCGAGGGAAACCTCGAAAAGCGCGACAGGCCCCTATAGCTCAGTCGGCAGAGCGTCTCCATGGTAAGGAGAAGGTCAACGGTTCGATTCCGTTTGGGGGCTCCAAGAAAAAGGCCTCGCCCAGCAGGGCGAGGCCCTTTCTCATGTCCCGGAGCCATGTCCAGGATCCTCACTCCTTGGGAAGGTCCGGGACGCGCATCGCCAGAATCGCCATGTCGTCCGACGGTGCGTCGGAGGCGAAGCGCTCCACCGCGCGCATGATGCGGGCCGCCACCGCGCCGGCCGTAAGACCCGTGCAGGTGGTCAGCACGTCCGCGAGACCGTCGTCGCCCAGCATGCGCCGGCCCTCGCGGCGTTCCGTGACGCCGTCCGTGACGCACAGCAGGACGTCGCCCGGGTCGAGCGTCACCGTCTGCTCGTACAGCTCCAGGTCCTCCATGACACCGAGGAGCGGCTGCGGTTCGGCCGCCGGTTCCACCGTGCCGTCCTGGCGCAGCCGGAGCGGCAGCGGATGGCCTGCGCACACGACCTTCAGTACCGCACTGCCGTCCTCCTGCGGCCACAACTCGCCGTAGAGGAGCGTCAGGAAGCGGCTGCGGGCGCCCTCGTCGAGGATCGCGGAGTTCAGGCGCTCGAGGACAGCCGGGCCGCCGAAACCCTCGCGGGCCAGCAGCCGGAGCGCATGACGGGCCAGGCCCGTGACCGCGGCGGCCTCCGGGCCCGTACCGCACACGTCGCCGATGGCGAAGCCGTAGGCGCCGTCGCGGATCGGGAAGAGGTCGTAGAAGTCGCCGCCGACCTCGTTGCCCTCGCCGGCCGCGCGGTAGATGACCTCGACCTCGACGCCGTCGATCTGCGGGAGCCCCGGCGGGAGCAGGCTGCGCTGGAGGGACTGGCTGATGGCCGTGCGCTCCGAGTACAGCCGGGCGTTGTCCAGGGCGAGGGCGGCCCGGCGGCTCAAGTCCTCGGCCAGTTCCAGGATCTCCTGCCGGAAGTGTTCGTCCGTCGGCTTGCCCAGCGTGAGCATGCCGATGACGCGGTTGCGGGCCACCAGCGGCAGTACGACCGTTTCGCCCCCCACCGCCGAGGCCGTCGCCAGCGTCGTGCCGATGCCGGAGCTGACCGTCGCGGGCTCGCCGAGGCCGAGGCTCCGCATGGACGTGCGCAGGGCCGCCTGGTGGGCGGCCTCCCCGGGGGCCGTCCAGATGCGGGCGCCCGGTGTGGGGATCGGCTCCGGGGGCGGGATCTTGGACAGGAGGGCCTTGAGGCCGTCGATGCGGTCCTCGTCCTCGTGCAGGACGTACGACAGGTACGGCTCCGAGGCCTGGTCGGCGATCGTGTAGACCGCGCACCAGGTGGCCAGGGTCGGGATCGTCATCTGGGCCATCAGGGCCAGCGTCTGGTCGCGGTCCAGGGTGCCCGCGAGGAGGTCGGAGGCCTCCACGAGGAAGCTCAGGGAGCCGCGGCGCAGGCGCTCCAGCTCGCCCAGGCGTGCCGATTCCACGGCGAGGGCGATGCGATCGGCCGCGAACTGCAGGCGCAGCGCCTCCTCGTTGGAGTACCGGGAGGGTGCCTCGGCCGCCACTCCGAGGGAGCCGGTGAGGCGGCCCTCGACCTTCAGCGGGACCGTCACCACCGAGCGCATACCGGTGCCGTTCAGCAGCGGGACCGCGCCCGGTACGGCCGTCAGGTCGTCGTGGACGGCCGGCATGCGGGCCGAGCCGTAGCGGCCGGGGCCGGCCTCGACGGGGACGCGGGCGAAGCGCTGGCGGGCGGAGGGCAGGCCGGTGGAGGCCCGCACCTCCAGTTCCGTCTCGTCGTCGGTGGCCAGCAGCAGGAAGGCCGCGTCGCCGTCGAGCATGTCCCGGGCGCGTTCCACCGTGCGTTGCAGCAGGCCGTCGAGGTCGTCGGGGGCGGGGGAGCCGATGAAGACCTCGAAGGGGTCCGCGGTCTGGCCGTCCGTGGCCGTGGTCGTGTCGGGGGCCGGGCCGCGCAGCGGGGTCTGCAGGACGGCCCGCTCGTGGTCGCGTACCAGCAGGCAGACCGTGGACGGCTCGCCCGCTGTGTCGCGCACCCGCAGGTGGGAGGCGTAGACGGGGATGACGCGGCCGTCGGAGCCGCGGATGCCGTAGCTGCCCTCCCAGCGGGAGAGCTGGAGGGCCTCGGCGATGCCCGTGCCGGTGCCCGGGGTGTGCGGCCAGGCCGCGAGGTCGGTGAGCGGCTTGCCGGTGACCTGTTCCCCGGCGTAGCCGAACAGTTCCTCCGCGTCCTCGTTCCAGGCGGTGATGCAGCCGGAGCGGTCGATCTGGACGACCGCGACGCGGACCCGGCCGTCGGCGAGCGGCAGCAGGTCGGCGGGGAGCGCGGGGCCCGCCGTGCGGGTGCCGACCGGGCGCTCGGGCAGGGCGAGCTGGAACCAGACCTGCTTGTGCGTGGGCGTGTACTCCACGCCCCAGCGGCCGGCGAGGGCGGCGCACAGCTGCAGACCGCGGCCGCCCTCCCGGTCCGGGCTGCCCATGTCCACGGCGGTCGACTGCAGCGGGATCTCGCGTTCCGGATACCGGTCGGCGACCTCGATGCGTACGCCGTCGTCGCTGCGCAGGCACAGGACGTCCGCGGCGGTGCCCGCGTGGACGACGGCGTTGGTGACCAGCTCGCTGGTGAGGACCACGGCGTCGTCGACGATGTCGGCGAAACCCCAGCCCTGGAGGGTGTCGCGGACGAAGGACCGGGCGCTTGCGACCGATCGTCCGACGGGCTCGAAGCTGGCGGCCGCGCGCGCGGTGATCACAGAACTCCTCGTCCGGTTCTCGACGTGCATGGCTCCCGGGCCGACCCCCTCCTGCCGAGGCAGTGGCTCGTCCTCACTCTGCCGGGGATCCTGGGGTGGTCCCCCGGGATGCAGTCCGGTGGTCATGGTGCGGCGCCCCTCCGATGCCTGCCCGCTCGTGCTCGTGCCACCGCCCAGGCCGGTCGACCGCTGCGGCTGGACAGCCGCATGCAAGGTTACTTACCTTCGCCGTCCATGCGGATGCCGGTCGCCGGTGTTTACGTCCGGAGAGTGTGCGGAGCGTGTGCGAAGCTGCCGAACTGTTATGGCCTGGTTCCGGCATGGTGAAACACTGGGCAAGCTTCTAGGAGAAGGTCGGGCAGGCCGAGTGTCTTCTGCCACGCCGGGCAGGAGCACGCGCGTGTGCCTGGCCGGATCGGGCAGGACTACGCATCGGTAACCGGTACGTCGAGCAGTACCCCTGAGCACAGCAGTGACGGTCGATCCCTGCGGGAGGGACACAGTGGAGTCTGGCGCAGCGACGCGTGGCACGAAGACGCGCGCGAAAGGCGGACAGTCCCTGGGCAACCAGCGCGCGGGGCGGGGCGGAACCACCGCCGTGGACACGGCGGCCCTGAACCGGCTGCTGGCGGCCCTGGTGTCGATGAGGGACGGCAACTTCCGTAAGCGGCTGACCGTCTCCGGTGACGGGGTCATGTCCGAGATCGCAGCCGTCTTCAACGAGGTGGCCGACCGGAACATGCACCTGACCGGCGAGCTGGCGCGGGTGCGGCGTGTGGTCGGACGTGAGGGCAAGCTCACCGAGCGGCTGGAGACGGGTGCCTGTGAGGGTTCCTGGGCGTCGGCGATCGAGGCGTCCAACGCGCTCGTGGACGATCTCGTCCGGCCGGTCTCCGAGGTCAGCCGGGTGCTGTCCGCGGTGGCCGAGGGCGATCTGTCACCGCGCATGGAGCTGCGGACGCCGGGTCCCGAGGGGACGGGGCATCCGCTGCGCGGCGAGTTCCTGAAGGTCGCCCGCACCGTCAACAATCTGGTCGACCAGCTGTCGACGTTCACCGACGAGGTCACGCGGGTCGCGATCGAGGTGGGCACCGAGGGCAAGCTGGGCGGGCAGGCACGGTTGCGTGGCATGTCCGGTTCGTGGAAGGACCTGACGGAGTCGGTCAACACGATGGCGTACCGGCTCACCGCGCAGGTGCGGGACATCGCGCTGGTGACGACGGCGGTCGCCAAGGGCGATCTGTCGCGCAAGGTCACGGTGCACGTCGCCGGCGAGATGCTGGAGCTGAAGAACACCGTCAACACGATGGTGGAGCAGCTGTCCGCGTTCTCGTCCGAGGTGACGCGGGTGGCCCGCGAGGTCGGCACGGAGGGCATCCTGGGCGGCCAGGCGCAGGTGCCGGGAGTCGCGGGGGTGTGGAAGGACCTCACCGACTCGGTGAACGTGATGGCCGGCAACCTGACGGACCAGGTGCGGGGGATCGCGCAGGTCACCACGGCGGTCGCCAGCGGTGATCTGTCGCAGAAGGTCACCGTGGACGCGCGCGGGGAGGTCGCGCGCCTCGCCGAGACGATCAACCAGATGACCGAGACGCTGCGGATCTTCGCGGACGAGGTCACGCGCGTGGCCAACGAGGTGGGCGCCGAGGGGCGGCTCGGCGGTCAGGCGAACGTGCCGGGTGCGGCGGGAACGTGGAAGGACCTCACCGATTCGGTGAACACGGTCTTCCGGAATCTGACCACTCAGGTGCGCGACATCGCCGCCGTGACGACGGCGGTGGCCAACGGCGACATGTCGCAGAAGGTCACGGTCGACGTGGCCGGCGAGATGCTGGAGCTGAAGAACACCGTCAACGGCATGGTGGACCAGCTCTCGGCCTTCGGTGCCGAGGTCACGCGCGTGGCGCGGGAGGTCGGCGTCGAGGGCGAGCTGGGCGGCCAGGCGCAGGTGCCGGGCGCGGCCGGTACCTGGAAGGACCTGACGGACTCCGTCAACACCGCCTTCCGCAACCTCACCGGTCAGGTCCGCAACATCGCCCAGGTGACGACGGCGGTGGCCAACGGTGATCTGTCGCAGAAGGTCACCGTGGACGTCTCCGGCGAGATGCTCCAGCTGAAGAACACCGTGAACACGATGGTGGACCAGCTGTCCGCCTTCGCCGACCAGGTCACGCGGATGGCGCGGGACGTGGGCACCGAGGGGCGGCTCGGCGGCCAGGCCGACGTGCCGGGCGTGAGCGGCACCTGGAAGGAGCTCACCGACTCCGTCAACTTCATGGCGGGCAACCTGACCTCCCAGGTGCGGCAGATCGCCCAGGTGACGACGGCGGTGGCGCGCGGTGACCTGTCGCAGAAGATCGACGTGGACGCGCGCGGAGAGATCCTGGAGCTGAAGAACACCATCAACACGATGGTCGACCAGCTCTCCGCCTTCGCCGAGCAGGTGACGAGGGTGGCCCGCGAGGTGGGCACGGAGGGCCGGCTGGGCGGCCAGGCGCAGGTGCCGGGCGTGGCCGGCGTGTGGCGCGACCTGACGGACTCCGTGAACGGCATGGCGGGCAACCTCACCGCGCAGGTGCGCAACATCGCACAGGTCGCCACCGCCGTGGCGCGCGGTGACCTGTCCCAGAAGATCACCGTGGACGCGCGCGGGGAGATCCTGGAGCTGAAGAACACGCTGAACACGATGGTGGACCAGCTGTCGTCGTTCGCCCAGGAGGTCACGCGCGTCGCCCGTGAGGTCGGCACGGAGGGCATCCTGGGCGGTCAGGCGGAGGTCCAGGGCGTCTCCGGCACCTGGAAGGACCTCACGCAGTCCGTGAACGGCATGGCGAACAACCTGACCATGCAGGTGCGCAACATCGCCGAGGTCACGACCGCGGTCGCCAAGGGCGACCTGTCCAAGAAGATCACCGTCGACGCCAAGGGCGAGATCCTGGAACTGGTCACCACCGTCAACACGATGGTCGACCAATTGTCGTCGTTCGCCGAGCAGGTGACGCGGGTGGCCCGCGAGGTGGGCACCGAGGGCATCCTGGGAGGTCAGGCGCACGTCCCGGGGGTCACGGGCATCTGGAAGGACCTCAGCGACAACGTCAACCTCATGGCCAACAACCTGACCATGCAGGTGCGGAACATCTCCCAGGTCGCGGCGGCGGTCGCCAACGGAGACCTGACGCGGACGGTGACGATCGAGGCGCGCGGTGAGGTCGCGCAGCTCGCGGACACGTTCAACACGATGGTGAAGACGCTGAGTTCGTTCGCCGACCAGGTCACCAAGGTGGCCCGCGAGGTGGGCACGGACGGCATCCTGGGCGGCCAGGCCTACGTTCCGGGTGTGGCCGGCACGTGGAAGGACCTCACCGAGTCCGTGAACCAGATGGCGTCGAACCTGACCGGTCAGGTGCGCAACATCGCCATGGTGACCACGGCCATCGCCAAGGGCGACCTGACCAAGAAGATCGACATCGACGCGCGCGGTGAGATCCTGGAGCTGAAGACCACCATCAACACGATGGTCGACCAGCTGTCCTCCTTCGCGGAGGAGGTCACGCGCGTGGCCCGCGAGGTGGGCACGGAGGGTCAGCTCGGCGGTCAGGCGCGCGTGCGGGACGTCGACGGCACCTGGCGGGACCTGACGGAGTCCGTGAACGAGATGGCCGGGAACCTGACCCGGCAGGTGCGCGCCATCGCGCGCGTGGCGACCGCGGTGACGCGGGGCGACCTCAACCTGAAGATCGACGTGGACGCCTCCGGGGAGATCCAGGAGCTTCAGGACTACATCAACAAGATGATCGCCAACCTGCGCGACACCACGATCGCGAACAAGGAGCAGGACTGGCTCAAGGGCAACCTGGCCCGTATCTCGGCACTGATGCAGGGCCGCCGTGACCTCGAGGACGTGGCCTCGCTGATCATGAGCGAGCTGACGCCGGTGGTCTCCGCGCAGCACGGCGCGTTCTTCGTCGCCATGCCGCTGGTCGACGGCCAGGACGTGAGCGCCGAGAACGACGACCAGTACGAGCTGCGCATGCTGGGCTCGTACGGCTACTCCATGGGCTCCATGCCGACGTCGTTCCGGCCGGGTGAGGCGCTGATCGGGACGGCGGCCATGGAGAGGCGCACGATCCTGGTGGAGAACGCGCCGAGCGGCTATCTGAAGATCTCCTCCGGGCTCGGGGAGGCGCCGCCCGCCCAGGTGATCGTCATTCCGGTGCTCTTCGAGGGGAAGGTGCTCGGCGTCATCGAGCTGGCGTCCTTCACGCCGTTCACGCAGATCCAGAAGGACTTCCTCAACCAGATCGCCGAGATGATCGCGACCAGCGTGAACACCATCTCCGTCAACACCAAGACGGAGGTGCTGCTCAAGCAGTCGCAGGAGCTGACCGAGCAACTGAGGCTGCGGTCGGAGGAGTTGGAGCAGCGGCAGAAGGCCCTCCAGGCGTCCAACGCCGAACTGGAGGAGAAGGCCGAGCTGCTGGCCCAGCAGAACCGTGACATCGAGGTCAAGAACACCGAGATCGAGGAGGCGCGGCAGGTCCTGGAGGAGCGCGCCGAGCAGCTCGCGGTGTCCATGCGCTACAAGAGCGAGTTCCTCGCCAACATGTCGCACGAGCTGCGGACGCCGCTCAACTCGCTGCTGATCCTGGCCAAGCTGCTGGCCGACAACGCCGAGGGCAACCTCTCGCCCAAGCAGGTGGAGTTCGCCGAGACCATCCACGGCGCCGGCTCCGACCTGCTGCAGCTGATCAACGACATCCTGGACCTGTCGAAGGTCGAGGCGGGCAAGATGGACGTCTCGCCGACGCGGATCGCGCTCGTCCAGCTGGTGGACTACGTGGAGGCCACCTTCCGGCCACTGACCGCGGAGAAGGGCCTCGACTTCTCGGTCCGGGTGTCGCCGGAGCTGCCCGCCACGCTGCACACCGACGAGCAGCGGCTGCTGCAGGTGCTGCGCAACCTGCTGTCCAACGCGGTGAAGTTCACCGACACCGGGGCCGTGGAGCTGGTCATCCGCCCCGCGGGCGGTGACGTCCCGACGGCCATCCGGGAACAGCTCCTGGAGGCCGGCTCGCTGCGGGACGCGGACGCGGAGATGATCGCCTTCTCGGTGGCCGACACCGGTATCGGCATCCCGGCGAGCAAGATGCGGGTGATCTTCGAGGCGTTCAAGCAGGCCGACGGCACCACCAGCCGCAAGTACGGCGGTACGGGCCTCGGGCTGTCCATCTCCAGGGAGATCGCCCGGCTGCTCGGCGGTGAGATCCACGCGCAGAGCGAGCCCGGCCGCGGCTCGACGTTCACCCTGTACCTGCCGCTGCACCCGAGCGAACTGCCGCCGCACGGCTACCCTCAGCTCGCGCCCGCCCTGGAAGCCGGTGAGCTGCTGGCCTCCGAGGCCGAGCTGTCCGCGCCGGACATCGAGACCCCGGCCGAGGTGAAGTCGTACCAGGAGACCCAGAACGGTCCCGCGGCGCTCTTCCGGCGCCGCCGCAGGGCCGTGACCGCGGGTGGGGGCGGAGCGGGCCAGGAGCAGGTCGGCGGTGAGCCTCAGGGAGGCGTGCTGCCGCGGCAGGGCGTGCGGTTCGACGGGGAGAAGGTACTGATCGTCGACGACGACATCCGTAACGTCTTCGCGCTGACCAGCGTCCTTGAACAGCACGGTCTGTCGGTGCTGTACGCCGAGAACGGCCGTGAGGGCATCGAGGTCCTGGAACAGCACGACGACGTCGCGGTCGTCCTGATGGACATCATGATGCCGGAGATGGACGGGTACGCCACGACCACCGCGATCCGGCGGATGCCGCAGTTCGCGGGGCTGCCGATCATCGCGCTGACGGCGAAGGCGATGAAGGGTGACCGGGAGAAGGCCATCGAGTCGGGCGCTTCCGACTATGTGACCAAGCCGGTCGATCCCGATCATCTTCTGTCGGTGATGGAGCAGTGGATGCGCGTGGAGTGAAGGGATGGCGGAGAAGCCCTGCCGTTCACGCGGAGTTGCCGGGTGAGGGCGGCGGGAGCCGTGTAGAAGTGCGGTGTGCGGGGAACGTTCTGGTCTCCTGCCGCGTTTCTGCTATGTGCACAGTGACATCGCGGTGACAGGGTGTGGCGACAGGCGGGGTGCGGCTACGATGACCGGCACAAGGACGGGCGGCGCAAGGGAGTCGTCCCCTGGGGCGGCGCCGGGCGGTGTCATCCCGAGTCCTGCGGACAGGGGAGGCCCCAAGCCGGGGCGAGGAGGGCGGGCCATGGTGCAGAAGGCCAAGATCCTCCTGGTCGATGACCGGCCGGAGAATCTGCTGGCGCTGGAGGCCATCCTCTCTGCGCTCGATCAGACGCTGGTCAGGGCATCGTCCGGGGAGGAAGCGCTCAAGGCGCTGCTGACGGACGACTTCGCGGTGATTCTGCTGGACGTCCAGATGCCGGGCATGGACGGTTTCGAGACCGCCGCGCACATCAAGCGGCGCGAGCGGACCCGGGACATTCCGATCATCTTCCTGACCGCCATCAACCACGGCCCGCACCACACCTTCCGGGGGTACGCGGCGGGTGCGGTGGACTACATCTCCAAGCCGTTCGACCCGTGGGTGCTGCGGGCCAAGGTCTCCGTTTTCGTCGAGCTGTACATGAAGAACTGCCAACTGCGGGAGCAGGCGGCCCTGCTGCGGCTCCAGATGGAGGGCGGCAAGTCCGGAGGCGGCGACAGCAAGGAGCCGGCGGGCATCCTCGCCGAGCTCTCGGCGCGGCTCGCGGCGGTGGAGGAGCAGGCCGAAGCACTGTCCAAGCAGCTGGACGACGAGTCCGCGGACGCGGCCGCGGTGGCGACGGCGGCCCACCTCGAGCGCAAACTCACGGGCCTGCGCAGGGCGCTGGACGCGTTGGAGCCGGGGACGGGCAGCGGGGCGCCGTCGGTGCCTTCGCAGACCTGACGCGGGTCGGGGACCGGCGCGGCGCCGTGAGCGCCCGGCTGAGGCGACGTCAACATCGCGCATCTCCTGGGGCGACACGAACGGGTGAAGCCGCAGGGGCGTGTGTTCCCTGCCCTTTCCACCGGTAATCTCACACCCATGGCCCCACGTCCCGCAGCCAAGAAGTCGCCCGCGAAGAAGGCGGCCGCTCCCAGGAAGGCTCCGGCGAAGAAGGCCCCCGCCAAGAAAGCCGCCGCCAAGAAGGCACCCGCGAAAAAGGCAGCGGCGAAGAAGCCCGCCCCCGCGCCGGCGCCCAATCCGACCGCGGGCGTGTACAGACTCGTACGCGCCCTCTGGCTCGGCGCCGCGCACGCCGTCGGAGCCCTGTTCCGCGGCCTCGGGCGGGGCGCGAAGGGGCTCGACCCGGCGCACCGCAAGGACGGTCTCGCGCTCCTGCTGCTCGCGCTGTCGCTGATCGTCGCCGCCGGCACCTGGGCCAATCTCCGCGGTCCCGTGGGCGACCTCGTCGAGATGCTGGTGACCGGCGCCTTCGGCCGCCTCGACCTGCTGGTGCCGCTGCTGCTCGGCGTGATCGCCGTGCGCCTGATCCTCCACCCGGAGCGCCCGGAGGCCAACGGCCGCATCGTCATCGGCCTGTCCGCGCTCGTCCTCGGTGTGCTCGGCCAGGTGCACATCGCCTGTGGCGCCCCCGCGCGCGGCGACGGCATGCAGGCGATAAGGGACGCCGGCGGGCTCATCGGCTGGGCCGCGGCCACCCCGCTGACGTACACCATGGGCGGCGCCCTCGCCGTGGCGCTGCTCGTGCTGCTCACGTTCTTCGGCCTGCTCGTCGTCACCGCCACCCCCGTCACCGCCATCCCGCGGCGGCTGCGCCACCTCGGCATCAGGCTCGGGCTCCTGCACGACCCGGAGGACCAGGTCCTGACCGAGGACGACGAACGCTACGACGATCAGTGGCGCGAGGCGCTGCCCCGCACCCGGCGCCGTGGCCCCGCCCCCGACGTGTACGACCCGGACGGAGCCGAGCAGGAGGCGCTCTCCCGGCGCCGCGGCCGTCCGCGGCGCCCCGCCGTGCAGCAGCCCGCCATGGGCAGGGAGATGGACGCCGTGGACGTCGCGGCGGCCGCCGCCGCGGCCCTGGACGGTGCCGTCCTGCACGGCATGCCGCCGTCCCCGGTCGTCGCCGACCTCACCCAGGGCGTGAGCGTCACGGACCGGGAGCCGACGACGCCGACGCCCGTGCCGGCCGCGCGCCCCCAGCCGGCGGAGCCCGCGTCCCAGACGGCGGTGCCCGACCTGACGAAGAAGGCGCCGCCGGAGCCCCGCGAGCTGCCGCCGCGCGCCGAGCAGCTCCAGTTGTCCGGGGACATCACCTACGCCCTGCCCTCCCTGGACCTGCTCCACCGGGGCGGTCCCGGCAAGGCGCGCAGCGCCGCCAACGACGCCGTCGTCGACGCACTCACCAACGTCTTCACCGAGTTCAAGGTCGACGCCCGCGTCACCGGCTTCACCCGCGGTCCGACGGTCACCCGGTACGAGGTCGAGCTCGGCCCCGCCGTCAAGGTGGAGCGGATCACCGCGCTCACCAAGAACATCGCGTACGCCGTCGCCAGCCCCGACGTGCGGATCATCAGCCCGATCCCCGGCAAGTCCGCGGTCGGCATCGAGATCCCCAACACCGACCGGGAGATGGTCAACCTCGGTGACGTGCTGCGCCTCGCCGAGTCCGCAGAGGACGACGACCCGATGCTGGTCGCCTTCGGCAAGGACGTCGAGGGCGGCTATGTCATGCACAGCCTGGCCAAGATGCCGCACCTGCTGGTCGCCGGCGCCACCGGCTCCGGCAAGTCGTCGTGCATCAACTGCCTGATCACGTCGGTCATGATGCGCGCGACCCCGGAGGACGTGCGCATGGTCCTCGTCGACCCCAAGCGGGTCGAGCTGACCGCGTACGAGGGCATCCCGCACCTGATCACGCCTATCATCACCAACCCGAAGCGGGCCGCCGAGGCGCTCCAGTGGGTCGTACGCGAGATGGACCTGCGCTACGACGACCTGGCGGCCTACGGCTTCCGGCACATCGACGACTTCAACGAGGCCGTCCGGCACGGCAAGGTGAAGCCGCAGGAGGGCAGCGAACGTGACCTGCAGCCCTACCCGTACCTGCTGGTGATCGTCGACGAGCTGGCCGACCTGATGATGGTCGCGCCCCGGGACGTCGAGGACGCGATCGTGCGCATCACGCAGCTCGCGCGCGCAGCCGGCATCCACCTGGTGCTGGCCACGCAGCGGCCGTCCGTGGACGTGGTCACCGGCCTGATCAAGGCGAACGTGCCCTCCCGGCTCGCCTTCGCCACCTCCTCCCTGGCCGACTCGCGCGTCATCCTCGACCAGCCCGGCGCCGAGAAGCTGATCGGCAAGGGCGACGGTCTGTTCCTGCCGATGGGCGCGAACAAACCGGTGCGCATGCAGGGCGCGTTCGTGACCGAGGAGGAGGTCGCGGCCGTCGTCCGGCACTGCAAGGAGCAGATGACGCCGGTCTTCCGGGACGACGTCGTGGTCGGCGGCAAACAGAAGAAGGAGATCGACGAGGACATCGGCGACGACCTCGACCTGCTGTGCCAGGCCGCCGAGCTGGTCGTCTCCACCCAGTTCGGATCCACCTCGATGCTCCAGCGCAAGCTGCGCGTCGGCTTCGCCAAGGCCGGGCGGCTGATGGACCTCATGGAGTCGCGGAACATCGTCGGCCCCAGCGAGGGGTCCAAGGCACGTGACGTTCTCGTGAAACCCGACGAGTTGGACGGCGTGCTCGCCCTCATCCGTGGGGAGTCTCAACCGTAGGGATCCGGACGGTCCGGGCCGCACACGAGAGGGCCGGCCGAGCGGGCCCGAGTGCGCCCGGCGGGGCGCTCGGACGCTCGGCCGTGACCCACTCGTAAGTGTTCCGTGAGCAACCGTTTCCCGCCATCGGACGTCAAGTTGAGAGAGAACAGACCTGCCTCCCGGCATCAGGATGACCGGCCATTCTGATGGCGTACAAAGCCCTACCGCCCGGTTGCCCCACCCTTTCGCACCCCGCCTAGACTGAACTTCCAGCACAGGTGGCTACACGCTCGAAAGGCGCCCCCGTGTCCATCGGCAACTCCCCTGACGGCAACTCCCCTGAGGACGCTCGTCCGTTCGAAGACGGTGGTGACGACGCCTCCGCGTCGGATCGCCCCTCGATCGGCCGAGCCCTGCGACAGGCGCGGATCGCGGCCGGCCTGACCGTCGACGACGTCAGCAACGCCACCCGGGTCCGTGTCGCCATCGTGCACGCGATCGAAGAGGACAACTTCGCCCCGTGCGGCGGCGACGTCTACGCCCGCGGTCACATCCGCACGCTCGCGCGCGCGGTGCACATCGACCCGGCCCCGCTGCTGGATCAGTACGCCGCCGAGCACGGCGCACGGCCCGCCCCGACCCCGGCGGCCCCGCTCTTCGAGGCGGAGCGCATCCGGCCCGACCGGCGGGCGCCGAACTGGACCGCGGCCATGGTCGCCGCCATAGTCGTGGTGATCGGTTTCGTCGCGTTCACCCTGATCAAGGGGACCGGCAGTTCGGACACCGCCGACACGCCGGTCGCCAAGGGCCCTCCGGCGACCACCGGAAAGCCCGCCTCGCCCACGCCCAAGAGCAGCAAGCCGGCCGAACAGAAGCCCGAGCCGTCCGAGAGCGCCATCGCGGCCGCGCCGCGGGACAAGGTGACGGTCCAGGTGAGCGCCACCGACGGCCGCAGTTGGATCTCCGCCAAGGACCACAACGGCCGCACCCTCTTCGACGGACTGCTCAAGAAGGGCGACTCGCAGACCTTCCAGGACAAGGAGAAGATCGACCTCGTCCTCGGCGACGCGGGTGCCATCCAGCTCTACGTCAACGGCAAGAAGATCCAGGACGACTTCCGGCCCGGCCAGGTCGAGCGCCTGACCTACACCAAGGGCGACCCCGTCACCGGCTGACCGAGCGGCACCCGGCGGTACGCAAGGGGCACGGACAGGGCACGGACACACGGGGTTGGCCAAGATCGGCCAACCCCGTCGACGTGGGCTGTCAGTGGGACGAAGTAGTCTTGAGCCCATGCCTGAACGCCGTACCGTCGCACTCGTCACCCTTGGCTGCGCCCGTAACGAGGTGGACTCGGAGGAGCTCGCAGGCCGTTTGGAGGCGGACGGCTGGCAGCTCGTGGAGGACGCCGAGGACGCGGACGTCGCCGTGGTGAACACGTGCGGCTTCGTCGAGGCCGCCAAGAAGGACTCCGTGGACGCCCTCCTGGAGGCGAACGACCTCAAGGGCCACGGCAGAACCCAGGCCGTGGTGGCGGTCGGCTGCATGGCCGAGCGGTACGGCAAGGAGCTGGCCGAGGCCCTGCCGGAGGCCGACGGCGTGCTCGGCTTCGACGACTACGCGGACATCTCCGACCGGCTCCGGACCATCCTGTCCGGCGGCGTCCACGCCTCCCACACTCCGCGCGACCGCCGCAAGCTGCTGCCGATCAGCCCCGCGGAGCGGCAGTCGGCGGCCGACGTGGCTCTGCCCGGGCATGGCGCCCCGACGGACCTCCCCGAGGGCGTCGCCCCGGCCTCGGGCCCCCGGGCACCCCTGCGCCGCCGGCTCGACGGCTCGCCCGTCGCCTCGGTCAAGCTCGCCTCCGGCTGCGACCGGCGCTGCTCCTTCTGCGCCATCCCCTCCTTCCGCGGCTCCTTCATCTCACGCCGCCCGAGCGACGTGCTGAACGAGACCCGCTGGCTGGCCGAACAGGGCGTGAAGGAGATCATGCTGGTCTCCGAGAACAACACCTCCTACGGCAAGGACCTGGGCGACATCCGCCTCCTGGAGTCCCTGCTGCCGGAGCTGGCCGAGGTGGACGGCATCGAGCGGGTCCGCGTCAGCTACCTCCAGCCCGCCGAGATGCGCCCGGGCCTGATCGACGTGCTGACCTCGACCCCCAAGGTCGCGCCCTACTTCGACCTGTCCTTCCAGCACTCCGCGCCCGGCGTGCTGCGCGCCATGCGGCGCTTCGGTGACACCGACCGCTTCCTGGAGCTGCTCGACACGATCCGCGGCAAGGCACCCCAGGCGGGCGTGCGCTCCAACTTCATCGTGGGCTTCCCCGGCGAGACCGAGGCCGACCTGGCCGAACTGGAGCGTTTCCTGAACGGCGCCCGGCTGGACGCGATCGGTGTCTTCGGCTACTCCGACGAGGAGGGCACGGAGGCCGCCACGTACGACGACAAGCTCGACGAGGACGTCGTCGCCGAGCGGCTGGCCCACATCTCGCGGCTCGCCGAGGAGCTGGTGTCACAGCGCGCCGAGGAGCGCGTCGGCGAGACCGTCCACGTGCTCGTGGAGTCGGTGGGCGAGGACGACGACGAGGTCGCCGCGTACGGCCGCGCCGCGCACCAGGCGCCCGAGACGGACGGCCAGGTGCTGTTCACGAGGGGCGCGGGCCTGAGCGTCGGCCGTATGGTCGAGGCGAAGGTGGTCGGTACGGAAGGTGTCGATCTGGTGGCCGAGCCCCTCGCGGGGGCGCTCGGGTGTCCTGAGGAGGCGGGCAGATGACCGGTATCCCAGCCTCCGCGGCGGGTGGCTCCTCCGGTGCGCGTGGGGCGGCGTCCACTCCGGGCGCCTCGGGCGCGAGCGGAAGGTCCGCGTCCACGCCGGCCAAAAGGCCCGCCGGTGCCTCGGTCGCCAAGTCGGTCAGCCGCCCGGACGGCCCGGACGCACCCGGTGGCTCCGGCCCTGCCGACGGGCAGGAGGGCGCACGGCCGGCGCGGGGCGGCAAGCTGACGGCCGCCGCGGTCAACCAGGCCAGCGTATGGAACGTCGCCAACCTTCTGACGATGCTCCGCCTGCTCCTCGTCCCCGGCTTCGTCGCCCTCATGCTGGCCGACGGCGGGTACGACCCGGCGTGGCGCTCGCTCGCCTGGGCGGCCTTCGCCATCGCCATGATCACTGACCTGTTCGACGGCCATCTGGCCCGCACCTACAACCTGGTCACCGACTTCGGGAAGATCGCCGACCCCATCGCCGACAAGGCGATCATGGGTGCGGCGCTGATCTGTCTGTCCTGGCTCGGTGATCTGCCGTGGTGGGTGACGGCCGTCATACTCGGCCGGGAGCTCGGTATCACCCTGCTGCGCTTCCTCGTCATCCGCTACGGGGTGATCCCGGCGAGCCGGGGCGGCAAGCTGAAGACGCTGACGCAGGGCGTGGCGGTCGGCATGTATGTGCTGGCGCTCACGGGGTGGCTGGCGACCCTGAGGTTCTGGGTGATGACCGTGGCCATCGTGCTGACCGTGGTCACCGGGCTCGACTATGTGAGACAGGCCATTGTCCTGCGCAGGCGCGGCATCGCCGAGCGCCGGGCCGCGGCCGAGGAGGCCGAACGGTGAATTCCATGGCCGCCGAGCTGCTGCGACTACTCATGGTGAGAGGCGAGACCCTCGCCGTCGCCGAGTCGTTGACCGGTGGCCTGGTGGCTGCGGAGCTCACGGCGGTGCCCGGGGCGTCCGCCGTCTTCCGCGGCTCCGTGACCGCGTACGCCACCGATCTCAAGCGGGATCTGCTCGGTGTGGACGGTACCCTGTTGGATACCCGCGGTGCGGTGGACCCGCAGGTCGCGGGACAGATGGCGACCGGCGTGCGCAAGGCGCTCGGCGCCGACTGGGGACTCGCCACGACCGGAGTGGCCGGCCCCGACCCACAGGACGGACAGCCGGTCGGCACGGTCTTCGTGGCCGTCGCCGGGCCCTTCGAAGACGTTTCCGACGAACTTGGTGGCGAGAAAGTGGCCTCCCTGCGGTTGAACGGCGACCGTGCGGAAATCCGTATGGAGAGTGTACGGAGCGTGCTCGCACTGCTCCTGGAGCAGCTTGCGGGCGAACAGACCGGGAATGAGCGGGCACAGGATACGGAACAGAACGGGGGGACTTGATGTTTGCAGCTTTCAGTGAACACAACAGCGCTCCCCGCACGGCCGCGGCGCAAGGCGGTACGGTGGGGCGAGAAGGATGCGGCTACGCGGTCCGAGGAGGGAGCCACCGATGATTCTGCTCCGTCGCCTGCTGGGTGACGTGCTGCGTCGGCAGCGCCAGCGCCAGGGCCGTACTCTGCGCGAAGTCTCCTCGACCGCCCGAGTCTCGCTCGGCTATCTCTCCGAGGTGGAGCGGGGGCAGAAGGAGGCGTCCTCCGAGCTGCTCTCCGCGATCTGCGACGCGCTGGACGTACGGATGTCCGAGCTCATGCGGGAAGTGAGCGACGAGCTCGCGCTCGCCGAGCTGGCACAGTCGGCGGCGGCCACCGAGCCGGTGCCCGCACCGGTGCGTCGCCCGATGCTCAACTCCGTGTCCGTCACCGGTGTCCCACCGGAACGGGTCACGATCAAGGCGCCCGCCGAGGCAGTGGACGTGGTGGCCGCCTGATCCTCACGCGCGGGAGCGGGTGAGGCGGCAAGCTGTACGAGAGCCCCGGCCGGGGCCTCTCCGGGGAGACCTGGAGGGGCACGGCCGGGGCTCTCGCGCGCTCCTGCGCCGGCGTGACTCCCGTTTGCCGGGTCCGGGTGGGGCCGTCATGGTGGAGGGCGGGGGCTCGGGGTCGTACGAACGCTCGCGGAGGATGCCGATGTACGTCGTGAAGAGCCCGCTGCCCGACACGGACCTGAAGACCGTCTCCGAGGCACTGCAGGGCGCGCTGGTCGATCTGCTGGACCTCTCCCTCGTGGCGAAGCAGATCCACTGGAACATCATCGGGCCGCGCTTCCGTTCCATCCACCTCCAGCTCGACGAGGTCGTCGACACCGCGCGGAGGCACTCCGACACCGTGGCAGAACGGGCCTCCGCGCTCGGCGTCCCGCCGGACGGGCGCGCCGCGACAGTGGCGCAGAGCAGTGGCATCGGCTCCGTGCCCCAG
>NZ_PQSR01000135.1 GCF_002920635.1 Streptomyces sp. Ru72
CACGCCGAGACCCCCGGTCCGCCCCCGCCGGCGGCCACCGCACGCTTCCCCGACGCGCCCCCGGCCGTCGGCACCGCCCCGCCGCGGACGCCCCCGGCATCGTGGAGACCACCGCGCGGCTGCGCCCCGTCCAGCCGCCGCGGCCCTTCGTGACGCTCGCACAGCCCGACACCCGCGGTGTCGAACCCCCCAGGCCGCGGCTGCACCTGGGCGCCCGCATCCACCCCCGGGTCGCCGCGTCCGCCGCCTGCCTCGTCCTCGGGCTCGGTCTCATCGGGGGTGCCGTGACCGGCAGTTGGCTCACCGGGGACGACTCGCCGGGCGGTGCGCGGGGCGCGTACGCCGTGGCCGGATCCCTGTGGCACAGCGTCCCGGTCGACCGGCTCTTCCCGCCCACCGTCAACGGCCCGGGCGCCGGCCCCGGTGGCGCCGACCGCACCTGGACCCGTATCGCCGTCGCCCCCGACAGCGGCTGCGCTGACGCCTTCGACCCGCTCCTGCACAAGGCCCTCGCCCCCGTCGGCTGTCTGCGCCTGCTGCGCGCCACCTACACGGACGCGACCCGCAGTCAGGTCACCACCGTCGGACTGCTCTTCACACGGGCCGACGCCGCGGCCATGGGCGCCCTCGCCAGCCGCTTCAAGGACGAGGGCCTGGACCGCCGTACCGACCTCATGCCCCGCCCGTACGCGGCCGAGGGGACCGTCGCGGCGGGCTTCGGCGACGCCCAGCGCGCGTCCTGGACGATATCCGTCCTCACCGACGCCCCCGTCGTCGTCTACGCCGTCTCCGGCTTCGCCGACGGCCGCACCGTCACCGAACCCGAGCCGGCCGAGAACGCCATGAAGACCGGCGCCACGACCGCCCCCGCCCAGGCGGGGCTCGGCAATGACGCGGCCGGCCTCGCAGACCGTATCGAGGCGGCCCTGCGCAAGACCTTCGCCTCGGCCACGGAGAAGCCCTCATGAGCGCCCGGACGACCGGCGTGCGCCTGCTCACCCCCCTCCTCACCGCCGCCCTCGCCCTGCTGCCGGCCACCGCCGCCCACGCCGACGGCATACGGGCCCAGGAGTGGGCCCTCGACGCACTGCACATCCAGCAGGCCTGGCAGACGACCAAGGGCAGGGGCATCACCGTCGCCGTCCTCGACACCGGCGTCGACGACACCCACCCCGACCTGGCGGGCAACGTCCTGCCCGCCAAGGACCTGGTCGGCTTCGGCGCCCAGCGCGGCGACCGGGCCTGGGCCCGGCACGGCACCGCCATGGCGGGCATCATCGCCGGGCACGGCCACGGCATCGGCGACACCGACGGCGTCGTCGGCGTCGCCCCCGAGGCGAAGATCCTCCCCGTCCGCGTCATCCTCGAGGACGGCGACCCGGCCCGTACGAAGGCCCGGAACACCCGCGGCAACGCCCTCGCCGAAGGCATCCGCTGGGCCGCCGACCACGGCGCCGACGTCATCAACCTCTCCCTCGGCGACGACTCCGACTCCGCGCACCCCGAAGCGGCCGAGGACGAGGCGATCCAGTACGCGCTGAAGAAGGGCACGGTCGTCGTCGCCTCGGCCGGCAACGGCGGCGAGCTCGGCGACCACACCTCCTACCCGGCGGCCTACCCGGGCGTCATCGCCGCCACCGCCGTCGACAGCGACGGCACCCGCGCCTCGTTCTCCACCCGCCGCTGGTACGCCACGGTCAGCGCCCCCGGCGTCGACGTCGTCATCGCCGACCCGGACCGCAAGTACTACGAGGGATGGGGAACGAGCGCCGCCTCCGCCTTCGTCTCGGGCGCCGTGGCGCTCATCAAGGCCGCCCGTCCGGGCCTCAGCCCGGCCCAGATCAAGCAACTCCTTGAGAAGACGGCCCGCAACGCCCCCACCGGCGGCCGGGACGACTCCCGCGGTTTCGGGTTCATCGACCCCGCGGCGGCCATCAAGGCGGCGGCCGGCCTCAGACCGGACACCCTGCACCCGGTGGCGTACGGCGAGGAGTACTTCGGCTCCGGCCCGGACAAGGCCGACGCCGCCTCGGACTCACCGGGCTGGGCGGGCCCCCTGGCGGGCGCGTTGGGCGTGGCGCTGCTGGTGGCTTCGGTACTGCTGTGGAGGGGCCGCACAAGCGCCCCGTAGGCGATCCGCGGTGCTCAGCCGAAGACGGCCACGGCCGCTCGCGAGGCGGCCTCCACCACGGAAATCCCCTTCTCCTTCGTCGAGTTCCCGTCGGACAGCGCCGCCACCAGGTAGTCGCGCCCGCCTACCGTGACCCGTCCGATGCTGTTGACGTCCCACAGTCCGGTCGTGCTCCGCGCCAGCCATCCGTTCTTGAGCGCCGAGGCGGAGCCGTCCGCCGCCGCGGAAACCCCCCACCGCTGATCCTCGGCGATGTCGCCCATGAGTACCCGCAGATAGGTCCGCGAGGCCTCGCTCAGCTGCGAGTCGTCGCCGAACACGTGCCGGAGCAGGGTCAGCTGATCCGGCGCCGTGGTCTGCGTGAGCCCCCACAGCGTGCCGTCACCACCGACCGTGTCCGTCAGACCGAGGCGTCTGTTCGCGCTGTCCAGGCCGTCGGCGCGCCCGATCGCGGTCCACAGTGCCGACGCGGACGGGTTGTCGCTGTTCTCGATCATGGCCGTGGCGTACGCCTTCTCCTGCGCGGTCAGGTGCCGGCCGGCGTCCTGCGCCTGGAGCAGCAGCGCCGCAAGGATGTCCACCTTCACGATGCTGGCGGTGTCGAAGGATCCGTCGCCGTACGCGGCGCTCTCCCCGGAGTCCATCGAGAGGACCGCCACGGCCACGTCCGCCGTGTCCTCGACGGCCACCGACGCCATCGCCCGCTTCAGCAGCGCGCTCCGGTCCACCGGGGGTTCCGCGGCAGGTTCCACCGACGCCTCCTGACTCGACGAGGCCGACGCCGAGGGCGTCACCGACGACCCCGACGATACGGCGCCCGCCTCGGCGTGCGCCCGCTCCCTCAGGTACACCGTCGCCGTCGCCGTACCGCCGGCCACGACGGCTGCCGCCAGCGCCGTACAGACGAACGACCGGCGACGACGGGCGCGGCGGCGACGACGGGCTCTGGGGGACTCCATGGCCGCCGATGGTCTTCACCTGTGCTGTGCGCGCCGTGGGACGGGCGTGAGAGGTGTGTCAGGAGACGCTGAGAAACCCGTGAGAGCGGGGACCGCCGTGACTCAGGGGCGCCACGGCCCCGGCGAAGACCCCCCGATAGGGTCGGTGACCGTGGCGAACAAGAACATTCCCGACTCCGGCTTCTCCGACGACGACGGTTCGGCCGACCCCCGGCTGAGCGCGGCGCTCGCCGCCTGGGCCGAGGACCGCACCGCTGTGGGGCCCGTCCTCGAGGCGCTGAAGGGCGCACGGCTCCTCGTCCCCGTCGTCGCGATCCTCGGCGAGGTGGAGGAGGACGAGAAGGGGCTGCGCCGCGAGAAGACCAGCGAGATGGCCGTACCGACCCTGAAGGCCGGTGGCCGCACCGCCCTGCCCGCCTTCACCTCCACGGACGCGCTGGCGCGCTGGGACCCCGCGGCCCGCCCGGTCGCCGTCCCGCTGCACCAGGCGCTGCAGGCCGCCGCGCACGAGAAGGCGGACACGATCGTGCTGGACCTTTCCGGGCCGGTGCCGTTCGAACTGACGGGCCCCGCGCTGCTGGCCCTCGCCGAGGGCCGTACGACGACCGACCCGCTCGCCGACCCGGCCGTCACCGGTGCCGTACGGGCCGCCGTGGCCGCCGAGCCCGCCGTGCGGCGCGCCTACCTCGGGCGGGGCCGGGCCGACGGCATCCTCGCGCTCGTCCTGGACCCGGCTGCGAACCCGGCCGAGGCCGCGCGCGCCGTGGCCGAGCGGATGGCCGCCGACGACACACTGAGGGCCCGCCTGGTGCGCGGCCTCGACCTGGCAGTCCTGCCGGCCGGAGCGACGCCCCCGGGCGAGCCCTTGTTCGTGCGTTCGTGACGCTCTTCGTACGGTCGCGGGTCGGACCCTGGCTAGCCGTAGACCGGCCCGGTGTACTTCTCACCCGGGCCCTGGCCCGGCTCGTCCGGGACGACCGACGCCTCGCGGAACGCCAGCTGCAGCGACTTCAGGCCGTCGCGCAGCGGCGCCGCGTGGAAGGAGCTGATCTCCGTCGCGCTCGCGTCGAGCAGCCCGGCGAGGGCATGCACCAGCTTGCGGGCCTCGTCCAGGTCCTTGTACTTGTCGCCCTCCTCGGTGAGACCGAGCTTCACGGCGGCGGCGCTCATCAGGTTGACGGCGACCGTCACGATCACCTCGACCGCGGGCACCTCCGCGATGTCGCGGGTCATGGCGTCGAAGTCGGGCTGCGCGGCGGAATCCGGGGATTCCGTGGGGGCCTCGGATTCCGAGGGGGAGGTGTCACTCATGCACCACACGATAGGTGCCGGACGTGCGTTCGCCTGAATTAGCCCTGGCCGACCGAAGCTGCTAGCCTTGACTGACGACCGGCCGGACACCTGGTTGCCCGGCCCACAAGTGGAGGCTCCGATCTCCCACCTGGCCGCCCCGAGGGGCGGCGGGTCACCGGTCAGGCGGCCACCACCGTTCCGTACGGACGGTGGAGTCGCCCGAAAGCGCGCCCCGCGGTCCACCGCGGCGGTGCTCCGGAAAGCTCGGAGTCCCGCCTGTGTCCCGTCCGGGGCATTTTTCATGCGCCGCGATGGTTGGTCCTTATGTCAACCCAGACATATACGCGGCCGTCCGCCAGGCGGCCGTAGGTGCTACCGAGGAGGATCCATCAGCGCCGAGCCCCGCATCAACGACCGGATTCGCGTTCCCGAGGTGCGACTTGTCGGTCCCAGTGGCGAGCAGGTCGGCATCGTGCCGCTTGCCAAGGCCCTGGAGCTTGCGCAGGAGTACGACCTGGACCTGGTCGAGGTCGCGGCGAACGCCCGTCCGCCCGTGTGCAAGCTCATGGACTACGGGAAGTTCAAGTACGAGTCGGCCATGAAGGCCCGTGAGGCGCGCAAGAACCAGGCGCACACGGTCATCAAGGAGATGAAGCTCCGGCCGAAGATCGACCCGCACGACTATGACACCAAGAAGGGTCACGTCGTCCGGTTCCTCAAGCAGGGCGACAAGGTCAAGATCACGATCATGTTCCGCGGCCGTGAGCAGTCCCGCCCCGAGCTGGGCTACCGACTGCTGCAGCGCCTCGCGGAGGACGTTCAGGACCTCGGTTTCGTGGAGTCGAACCCGAAGCAGGACGGCCGCAACATGATCATGGTTCTCGGTCCGCACAAGAAGAAGACCGAGGCGATGGCCGAGGCCCGTCAGGCGCAGGAGGCCCGCAAGGCGTCTGCGAAGGCCAATCCCGGCCGCTCGCAGAATCCCGCCGACGCCGAGACCGCCGAGGCCCCGGCCGAGGCATCCGCCGAGGCCTGATCCCGGGGCGTGAGCCCCGGGGGAGCCGGACGTACGGACGTACGACCGCCGCAGCGCGGACGTACGGACCCCGGAAAGCCCGGGACGCCAGTCCCAGGATGTAACCGATACAAGAGCGACGCTCCGACGTGCCCGGTTTAGCGACCGGGCACCGGAGCGCCACCGACGAGGAGAGAACGGCGCTATGCCGAAGAACAAGTCGCACAGCGGTGCCAGCAAGCGCTTCAAGGTCACCGGCTCCGGCAAGGTGCTCCGTGAGCGCGCCGGCAAGCGCCACCTGCTCGAGCACAAGTCGTCCCGTCTGACGCGTCGCCTCACCGGCAACGCCGAGATGGCCCCGGGTGACACCAAGAAGATCAAGAAGCTTCTCGGCAAGTGACGCGACGGCGCTTGATCCTCTGATCAGTCCGCGCCGTACGTACGTCAGGACCGGGACCCAATCGTTTCGGGCCGTGTGAAGACCACCACGGCCCCGCTACAAGGAGTTAACAAGTGGCACGCGTCAAGCGGGCAGTCAACGCCCACAAGAAGCGCCGGGCGATCCTCGAGCAGGCCTCCGGCTACCGCGGTCAGCGTTCGCGCCTGTACCGCAAGGCCAAGGAGCAGGTCACCCACTCGCTGGTCTACAACTACAACGACCGCAAGAAGCGCAAGGGCGACTTCCGTCAGCTGTGGATCCAGCGCATCAACGCCGCTGCCCGCGCCAACGGCATCACCTACAACCGCTTCATCCAGGGTCTGAAGGCCGCGAACATCGAGGTCGACCGCAAGATCCTCGCTGAGCTGGCCGTCAACGACGCGGGTGCGTTCGCCGCGCTCGTCGAGGTCGCGCAGAAGGCCCTGCCGGCGGACGTGAACGCGCCCAAGGCCGCGTGACGCGACAGCGCTGCGCCGGCTCCAGCCGGATGTGAACCGGACCCGCAGGCTTACGACGGCCTGCGGGTCCGGTCATGTCCGGGTGGCCGCTCCACCAGCCGGTCGCCGTAGCCGTAGCCGCGGGCAGTCGTGCCGCTGGCGGCACGGGTGGGCGCAGGGGCACCCCCTGCTCGAAGGGCTCGGGGGAGTCACCCTGCCGACACCCTGCCCGTCGTACCCGGCAGTCCGGCACCGCCGAGAACCGCCGTCGTGGCTGGAGCCGTCGCGGCGGAAAGAGGTTGCACAGACCCCCGAACCCCGAAAGTGAACCGCATGCCCCCTGCCACCCCCGAGCTCATCTCCCCCCGATCCCCGCGCGTCGGCGCCGCGCGGCGGCTGGCGAAGCGGAACTTCCGGGGCAAGGAGCGGCTGTTCCTCGCAGAGGGGCCGCAGGCCGTGCGGGAGGCCGCGGGGCACCGGAGCGGGGGCACGGCGACCCTCGTCGAGCTGTTCGCCACCCCGGACGCGGCGGAGCGGTACCCGGACATCGTGGGGGCTGCGCGTGACGCCGGCGCCCGCGTGCACCTCGCAGCCGAGCAGGTCATCGCCGACATCTCCACCACCGTCACCCCGCAGGGTCTCGTCGGGATCTGCCGGTTCCTGGACACCGACTTCGACGCGGTCCTCAGGGCCCGCCCCCGCCTGGTCGCCGTCCTCGCCCACGTGCGCGACCCGGGCAACGCCGGAACCGTCCTGCGCTGCGCCGACGCCGCCGGTGCCGAGGCCGTCGTCCTCACCGACGCCTCCGTCGACGTGTACAACCCCAAGGCCGTCCGCGCCTCCGTCGGCTCCCTCTTCCACCTGCCCGTCGCCGTCGGCGTCCCCGTCGAGCGGGCCGTGGCCGGGCTCAAGGACGCCGGCGTGCGCATCCTTGCCGCCGACGGCGCGGGCGACCACGACCTCGACGAAGAGCTCGACAAGGGCACCATGGGCGTGCCCACCGCCTGGGTGTTCGGCAACGAGGCATGGGGACTGCCCGAGGAGACGCGGGAGCTGGCCGACGCCGTCGTCCGCGTGCCCATCCACGGAAGGGCCGAGAGCCTGAACCTCGCGACCGCCGCGGCCGTATGTCTCTACGCGTCCGCCCGTGCACAGCGCGCCCCCGGAGGGTGCCGCTCCGTCACTCACGGCTAGTAGGGTGGCGGGCTCGGGGCCCACAGCCTGACGAGAGGTGGGGTACGGGGATGAGGGTCGGCACGAGCAGAGCACCGGAGGCACGGGACGCGCGCCGCGGCCCCGGGTCCCGGCACGGCGATCTCGCCGAGCTCGGCATCGACCCGGACGAACTCCCCGACGGACTCGTCGTCGCCGACGAGCACGGCCGAGTGATCTGCTTCAACGCCGCCGCCGAACGCATCACCGCCGTCCGGGCCGCCGACGCCCTCGGACAACGGCTCGACAAAGCCCTGCCATTAGAGGATCTCGAGGGGCGGCGCTGGTGGCAGCTGACCGATCCCTACGGGGGGCTCGCGATCCGCGTACGGCAGCCGGAGCGCAACCTCCTGCTGCCCGGTGGGCGGGAGGTCCTCGTCGCCGCGCGCTATGTGCGCAGCCACCCCACCGGGCCCATCCGCCGCGTGGTCGTCACCCTCCGCGACACCGAGGCCCGGCACCGTACCGAACGCAGCCACGCCGAACTGATCGCCACCGTGGCCCACGAACTGCGCTCCCCGCTCACCTCGGTCAAGGGCTTCACCGCCACCCTGCTCGCCAAGTGGGAACGCTTCACCGACGATCAGAAGCGGCTCATGCTGGAGACCGTCGACGCCGACGCGGACCGGGTCACCCGGCTCATCGCCGAACTGCTGGACATCTCACGGATCGACTCCGGGCGGCTGGAGGTGCGCCGTCAGCCCGTCGACATAGGGGCGGCCGTCGGGCGGCACATCCAGGCCTACGTCGCCGCCGGCCAGCCCGCCGACCGTTTCCTGCTGCGCATCGAGCAGCCGCTGCCCGCCCTGTGGGCCGACCCCGACAAGATCGACCAGGTGCTCAGCAACCTCCTCGAAAATGCGGTGCGCCACGGGGAGGGAACCGTCACGATTGACATCACGCCCTCGGTGTCGCCCCGCGAAGGGGAGGACACCGGCACGTCGGTCACGGTGAGCGACGAGGGGCCCGGCATCCCGGAGGAGTCCATGAACCGCGTCTTCACCCGCTTCTGGCGGGGCAGCAAGCGCGGGGGCACGGGTCTCGGGCTCTATATCGTCAAGGGCATCGTCGAGGCCCACGGCGGCACCGTCACGGTCGGCCGCGCCCGCGGCGGCGGCGCCGAGTTCCGATTTACGTTGCCCGTGGGGGCACCGGCTTACCTGGCCTGAGCAACCCACGGGCGCGTTCACTTTCCCCAGCCCCGTTAGACTCGGCCATTGGCACCTTTGCGTCCCAATATCCGGAGACGATTCGTCCGCGAGTCGGTGACGGGGACCGTCAGCCAGCCAATCGGAAGCACGGGAAGAGATGTCGGCACCCAATAAGTCGTACGACCCTGTCGAGGTCGAGGCCTTGAAACCGGAAGAGATCGAGCGCATGCGGGACGAGGCGCTCGCCGCCTTCGCCGCCGCGGACTCCCTCGACGCGCTCCACGAGGCCAAGGTCGCCCACACCGGCCCCACCTCGCCGCTGGCTCTCGCCAACCGCGAGATCGGCGCGCTGCCCCCGCACGCCAAGGCCGACGCCGGCAAGCGCGTGGGCCAGGCCCGTGGCGCCGTGAACAAGGCGCTGGCCGCCCGCCAGGCCGAACTCGAGGCCGCGCGGGACGCCCGCGTGCTGGTCGAGGAGTCGGTGGACGTCACGCTGCCCCACGACCGCGTGCCCGCGGGCGCCCGGCACCCGCTGACCACGCTCTCGGAGCGGATCGAGGACGTCTTCGTGGCCATGGGCTACGAGGTCGCCGAGGGCCCCGAGGTCGAGGCCGAGTGGTTCAACTTCGACGCCCTGAACATCGGCCCGGACCACCCGGCCCGCGGCGAGGCCGACACCTTCTTCGTGCAGGCGCCCGACGGCGGCTCGGAGTCCGGTGTCGTGCTGCGCACCCACACCTCGCCCGTGCAGATCCGCTCCCTGCTCAATCGCGAGCTGCCGGTCTACGTGATCTGCCCCGGCCGCGTGTACCGCACCGACGAGCTGGACGCCACCCACACCCCGGTCTTCCACCAGGTCGAGCTGCTCGCCGTCGACGAGGGCCTGACCATGGCGGACCTGAAGGGCACGCTGGACCACATGGTCCAGTCGCTGTTCGGCGAGGGCATGAAGACCCGGCTGCGGCCGAACTTCTTCCCGTTCACCGAGCCGTCCGCCGAGATGGACATGGTGTGCTACGTCTGCCGCGGTGCGTCCGTCGGCAACCCCGACCGGCCCTGCCGCACCTGCTCGTCCGAGGGCTGGATCGAGCTCGGCGGCTGCGGCATGGTCAACCCGCGGGTGCTCACCGCCTGCGGCGTCGACCCGGAGAAGTACAGCGGCTTCGCCTTCGGGTTCGGCATCGAGCGGATGCTGATGTTCCGCCACAACGTCGAAGACATGCGAGACATGGTCGAGGGTGACGTCCGGTTCACCCGGCCGTTCGGGATGGAGATCTGATGCGGGTCCCGCTTTCTTGGCTGCGGGAGTACGTCGACCTGCCGGCGACTGAGACCGGGCGTGACGTCCAGGCCAAGCTCATTTCGGCCGGGCTCGAGGTCGAGACCGTCGAGCAGCTCGGCGCCGACCTCACGGGTCCGCTGGTCGTGGGCCAGGTGCTGACCATCGAGGAGCTGGAGGGCTTCAAGAAGCCGATCCGCTTCTGCACGGTCGACGTCGGCCAGGCCAACGGCACCGGTGAGCCCCAGGAGATCGTCTGCGGTGCCCGTAACTTCGAGGTCGGCGACAAGGTCGTGGTGGCCCTCCCCGGCGCCGTGCTGCCCGGTGACTTCGCGATCGCCGAGCGCAAGACGTACGGGCGTATGTCGCGCGGCATGATCTGCTCCAGCGACGAGCTGAACATGGGCGACGACGGCACCGCGGGCATCATCGTGCTGCCGCCCGGCACCGAGGTCGGCAAGGACGCGATCGAGCTGCTCGAGCTGGTCGACGAGGTGCTCGACATCGCCGTCACCGCCAACCGCGGCGACTGCCTGTCGATCCGCGGTGTCGCACGCGAGGCCGCCATCGCCTACGGCCTGCCGCTGCGCGACCCCGCGCTGCTCGACGTCCCGGCGCCGAACGCGTTCGGCCACCCGGTGAAGATCTCCGAGCCCCTCGGCTGCGACCGCTTCACCGCCCGTACGGTGACCGGCGTCGATCCCGAGGCCCGCTCCCCGATCTGGCTGCGGCGCCGGCTGCAGAAGGTCGGCATGCGCCCGATCTCGCTCGCCGTCGACATCACCAACTACGTGATGATGGAGATCGGCCAGCCGCTGCACGCCTACGACCGCAAGCTGGTCCAGGGCACGATCGGCGTGCGCCGTGCCGAGGAGGGCGAGAAGTTCACCACCCTCGACGGTGTGTCGCGCATCCTGCACGCCGAGGACCTCGTCATCACCGACGACCGCGGCCCGATCGGCCTCGCAGGTGTGATGGGCGGCGCCAACACCGAGATCGCCGACCTCCCCCAAGCTCTCGACTCCGCTCGAGCAGGGGGGACCCCCGTCGACCTCGAGAACGCCACCACCGAGATCGTCATCGAGGCCGCGCACTTCAACCAGGTCTCCATCGCCCGCACCGCGCGCCGTCACAAGCTGTCCTCCGAGGCGTCCCGCCGCTTCGAGCGCGGTGTGGACCCGCTGGCGGCGCCCGCCGCCGCCCAGCGCACGGTCGACCTGCTGGTGCTGCTCGCGGGCGGCACCGCCGACGCGGGCGTCACCGAGATCATCGCGCCGTCCGCGCCGCACAGCATCACCATGCCGGCCGACCACCCGGACAAGGTGGCGGGCGTGCACTACGGCCGGGAGACCGTCGTACGCCGCCTGCAGGAGGTCGGCTGCGACGTCTACGGCCAGGACGAGCTGATCGTCACCGTGCCGTCCTGGCGGCCGGACCTGGCGGAGCCGAACGACCTGGCCGAGGAGGTCATCCGGCTGGAGGGCTACGAGAACCTGCCCTCCACGCTGCCCAAGCCCCCGTCCGGGCGCGGTCTGACCCACCGGCAGCGGCTGCACCGCCGCGTCGGCCGGGCCCTGGCCGGGGCCGGCTACGTCGAGGCGCCGACCTACCCGTTCGTCAGCGAGCAGGTCTTCGACCAGTTCGGGCTGGAGGCCGACGACCCGGCCCGCCGCGTCGTCAAGCTGGTCAACCCGCTCAGCGACGAGGAACCCGCGCTGCGTACGACGCTGCTGCCGGGCCTGCTCGGCGCGCTGCGCCGCAACGACGGCCGCGGCTCGCACGACCTCGCTCTGTTCGAGACCGGGCTGGTCTTCCTTCCCCAAGCTCTCGGCTTCGCTCGAGCAGGGGAGACCCCATTGCGCGACGAGCGGCGTGTGGCCGCCCACCTGCCGGTCGACCGGCGTCCCAGCGACGAGGAGATCGCCGCGCTGAACGCCGTGCTGCCCGAGCAGCCGCGCCACGTGGCCGTCGTCCTCGCGGGCGCCCGGGAACAGGCCGGCTGGTGGGGCAAGGGCCGCCCGGCCGACTGGGCAGACGCGGTCGAGGCCGCCCGGACCGTGTCCCGCGAGGCCGGGGCCGAGCTGATCGTCCGCAAGGGCCGGTACGGGCCGTGGCACCCGGGCCGTTGCGCCGAGCTCGCCGTCGTCACGGACGGCGCCGAGCGGGTCGTGGGGCACGCGGGCGAGCTGCACCCGCGCGTCCTGAAGGCGCTGGGGCTGCCCGAGCGCACCTGCGCGATGGAGCTGAACCTGGACGCGCTGGAGGCGGTCGGCGACGGCACCCCGCAGGCACCGGGCATCTCCACCTTCCCGGTCGCCACGCAGGACGTCGCGCTGGTCGTCGACAAGCCGGTACCGCAGGCGGATGTCGAGGCAGCGCTGCGCGAGGGCGCCGGTGAACTCCTCGAGTCCATCCGGCTGTTCGACGTCTACGAGAACGAGGAGCAGCTGGGGGAGGGGCGCAAGTCGCTGGCGTACGCACTGCGCTTCCGCGCGGCCGACCGGACGCTGACGGTGGACGAGGCATCCGCTGCGCGTGACGCGGCCGTCGCGCTGGCCGCTGAGCGCACGGGGGCGGTGCTGCGGAGTTAGTTCCGCGGAGGATCCCGGAAAGCGGGTAAGGGCCCCCACCAGGAGGTGGGGGCCCTTCCGGTACAGTCCCGAGCCCCTTGGGGGCGCACCCCTGTGCACGGCCACGCCGTCCGCCGGCCACGGAGTGTCGGGCAGGCAGCCGGTCGGACGGCGTGGAGGGGCCGCCGCACTGTATGAGGGGGAGCCGGCGGCCCGGCCGGCCTCTTGCGAGGGCTTTCAAGTCAAGCGGCCGGAAACTCTCCGCGACAGCGCACGCACAGCCCGGATTCGCGCACTTCGTTCACACCCCGTGTGAAGCGGTTCCCACTACCCTGGCGAAACCGAGCCACCGGAGTGCACCCATGCAGCCCAACACTCTGCTCGACGCGATCCTCGACGAGGCCGGAATCTCCCACGCGGGGCTGGCCGCGCACGTCAACCAGGCGGGGCGGGCACGCGGCCTCGCACTCAGATACGAACACACGGCGGTCGCACGGTGGTTGAAGGGCCAGCGCCCGCGCGGCCAGGTGCCCGACCTGATCTGCGAGGTGCTCGCGGCCCGGCTGCACCGCCCGGTGACCCTCGACGACATCGGCCTCGGCGTGCCGGGCGAACCGGCCTCCCCGCACGGCTCCAGCCTCTCCGGGTTCGTCGAGCGCGCCACCGCCCTGTGGCGTTCCGACGAACAGCAGCGCCCCCACATCCTGGGCGCCCCGGCCGTGACCGGCACGCCCGCCGTGATGCCCGTGTGGGAGTGGGAGAACCCGCCCGAGGACGTGGACGTCTCCCGTGGCGGCCGGCACCGGGTCACCCCGGCCGACATCGACATGCTGCGCGCCGCCCGCGCCCACTACGAGCAGATGTACCGCAAGGCCGGCGGCATAGCCACCCGTGCCCGTATCGTCGGCTTCCTCAACGCCGAGACGGCACCGCTGCTGCGCGGCGGCTACACCGACGCGATGGGCCGCCAACTGCACCGGGCCACCGGGGGGCTCGTCGCGATCGCCGGCATCTGCGCGTACGACTCCGACGCCCACGGTCTCGCCCAGCGCTACTTCCACCAGGCCCTGCGCCTGGCCAAGGCCAGCGGGGACCGGGGGCTCGGCGCGTACGTCATAGCCCTGCTGGTCAACCAGTCGCTGTACATGCGGGAGTACCGGCAGGCCGTGGCCTTCGCCGAGGCCGCGCTGCGCGCCGCGGGCAAGCAGATCACCCCGGCGCTCGCCTCCGATCTGTACGCGATGCAGGCGAAGGCGTACGCGCACCTCGGGGACGCGTCGGGCGCACTGTCCTGCATCCGGCGGGCGGAGTCGGCCGCCGAGCGCATCCGGCGCGGCCACGAACCGGACGAGACCGGCTACGTCCAGCCCGGCCTCGTCAACGTCCAGGTCGCCGAGGCGCTGCTCAGCCTCGGCGAGCTGACGGCGGCCGGGGAGCACGCCGCGGCCGCGGTGGGCACGCCCGCGCACGACCGGGGTCGGGTGCACCGGCTCGCCATGCTCAGCCAGATCGAACTGCGCCAGGGCAACGCCGACAAGGCGGTCGCCACCGCCGTGGAGATGGCGGAGCGGGCGCGCGGAATGGAGTCCATGCGCCTGCGCGACAGACTCCGGGCGGTGCGCGAACACCTCGTCCGCAGCGGCTGTGCCGGAACGGCCGAGGCGGCCGAACTCATCGACGGGGCCCTGCGCGTACCGCTGTAGTCACCGCCCCACCCACTGCGTGAGAGCCGCGCGATGTCCGCCGGCACGGACCACTGCGCCCGCCACTGCGCCGGGCGTGCGCCGCCGTGAGCCTGCTGAGTCACCGCTCCTGCTGCGATATTGCCCCTTACTCGGCGGAAGGTGGCAGAACCATGCAGTGGACGAAACAGAACGAACAAACTGTGTATGAAAACCGCTGGTTCAGCGTCAACCTGGCGGATGTCCAGCTGCCGGACGGCCGGCACCTCGACCACTTCCTGATACGGCTGCGGCCCGTGGCCGTGGCCACCGTCGTCAACGAGGCCAACGAGGTGCTGCTGCTGTGGCGGCACCGCTTCATCACCGACAGCTGGGGGTGGGAACTCGCGGCCGGCGTGGTCGAGGACGGCGAGGACATCGCCGACGCGGCGGCCCGTGAACTCGAGGAGGAGACCGGCTGGCGGCCGGGACCCCTGCGCCATCTCATGAGCGTGGAGCCCTCCAACGGACTCACCGACGCCCGGCACCATGTGTACTGGGCGGACGAGGGCGAGTACGTCGGGCACCCCGTGGACGACTTCGAGTCGGACCGCCGGGAATGGGTTCCCCTCAAACTCGTCCCCGACATGGTCGCCCGTGGGGAGGTCCCGGCCGCCAACATGGCGGCCGCGTTACTGCTACTGCATCACCTCAGGCTCGGGCAGGACGCGAGGCCCTGAGCCGCCCGCGCGTCAGGCCCTGCGCCCGCGCGTCAGGCCCTAGTGACCCAGTGCCTGCCAGACCGCCACGACGAGCGCGCCCACCGCCGTGAGGGCGGCGACGGCGGGCAGCGGCCAGCGTGCGTGCTCCAGCGTGATGAGGCGGGTGTGCAGTTCGTCCAGCTCCTTGGCGGTCTCCTCGGTGCGATGGCTGAGCAGTGCCAGCCCGCCCTCGACGCGCGCGTAGGCCACGTCGAGTCGGCGGCGTAACTCTGCGAGTTCTCCCTGGACGGCGGGATGCTCGGGATCGGCGGTCACAAGTCCGCTCCTTTCCGTAGTCGTCTCACATCCCTTGCATGCGCATGCTGAGTCAACTCGCCTGGTGGGCGCGTGAGGAGAGTGTGCGAGCGGCATATGCGGGTCCGGCTCGCACACGCCGTGTGAATGGCGTGGGCCCGGCACCGTCCGACGGTGCCGGGCCCACGCGAGCCGGGTGTTGACCGAGAGTGGTCAGGAGTAGGTGTAGAAGCCCGCGCCGGTCTTGCGCCCCAGCCGGCCCGCTTCGACCATCCGCTGCAGCAGCGGGGGAGCGGCGTACAGGGGCTCCTTGTACTCGTGGTACATCGAGTTGGCGATCGAGACGACGGTGTCCAGCCCGATCAGATCGGCGAGCTTCAGCGGGCCCATCGGGTGGGCGCAGCCCATCTCCATGCCGTTGTCGATGTCCTCGCGCCCGGCGATGCCCGACTCGAACATCCGGATCGCGGACAGCAGGTACGGCACCAGCAGCGCGTTGACGACGAAGCCCGAACGGTCCTGCGCGCGGATCGCGTGCTTGCCGAGGAGCTTCTCCGTGAACAGCTGGGCCCGGCTCAGGGTGCCCTCGGAGGTGGTGAGCGCCGGGATCAGCTCGACCAGCTTCTGCACCGGGGCCGGGTTGAAGAAGTGGATGCCGATCACCTGGTCCGGCCGCGAGGTCGCCACGGCCAGCTTCACCAGCGGGATCGAGGAGGTGTTGGAGGCGAGGATGGCGTCCGGGCGGGTCACCACCTGGTCGAGCACCTGGAAGATCTCGGTCTTCACCTGTTCGTTCTCGACGACGGCCTCGATCACCAGGTCGCGCTCCGCGAACTCGCCGAGGTCGGTGGTGAAGGTCAGGCGCGCCTGCGTCGACTCCCGCTCCTCCTCGGAGATCTTGCCGCGCTCGGCTGCCTTGGACAGGGAGTTGAACAGGCGGGTCCGGCCGATCTCCAGGGCCTCGCCGGTGGTCTCGGCGACCTTCACGTCCAGTCCGGCGCGGGCGCACACCTCGGCGATGCCCGCGCCCATCTGGCCGCAGCCCACCACTCCGACGCGTTCGATGTCGGTCACATCGTCCCTTTCGCTGATCTACGGCTGTGGCAGGTCCGATCGGGTTCCGGTCGCCTGCTCCGATCGTGCACGTTACTCCCAAGTATCGATGATCGATCGGTCGGGTGGGAGCATGCTGGGGCACCGGGACGATCCGTGACGAGGCGGGTCCGCAGAGTACAGGGGTGTGCCGATGGGCCGCTTGTCACGCCGGGCGTTCACGGTGGCCGCGCTGGCGAGCCTGGTGACGGCGGGAGACGCCGCGGCAGCACCGCGGGGCGCGGCGTCCGGGGAGATGCGGGGCATGTGGCTTGCCTCCGTGGCCAACCGCGACTGGCCCTCGCGTCCCGGACTGACGGCGTCCGCACAGCGCGCCGAGCTGTGCGCCCTGCTCGACGTGGCCGTACGGCGCCGGCTGAACACGGTGTTCTTCCAGGTGCGCCCCACGGCCGACGCCCTGTGGCCCTCCCCGTACGAGCCGTGGTCCCAGTACCTGACCGGCGTCCAGGGGCGGGACCCCGGCTGGGACCCGCTCGGCACGGCCGTCAGCGAGGCGCACGCGCGGGGCCTGCAGTTGCACGCCTGGTTCAACCCGTACCGGATCGCCCTGCACGCCGACGCCTCCCGGCTCGCCGCCCGGCACCCCGCCCGCGTGCACCCCGACTGGGTCGTGGCCTACGGCGGCAAGCTCTACTACAACCCCGGACTGCCCGAGGTCCGTGCCTTCGTCGAGGACGCGATCCTGGACGCCGTACGCCGCTACCCGGTCGACGGCGTCCACTTCGACGACTACTTCTACCCGTACCCGGTCGCCGGGGAGGACTTCGACGACGAGGACGCGTACGAGGAGTACGGCGACGACTTCCCGAGCCGGGCCGCCTGGCGCCGGGACAACATCGACCGGCTGGTGCGCGAGACCGCGAGCCGTGTGCGGCAGACCAGACCGGCCGCTCGCTTCGGTATCAGCCCCTTCGGGGTGTGGCGCAACGCCGCCACCGACCCCCGCGGCTCGGACACCCGGGCCGGGGTGCAGACGTACGACGACCTGTACGCGGACACCCGGACCTGGGTGAGGTCCGGGTTGCTGGACTACGTCTGCCCGCAGATCTACTGGAACATCGGGTACGCCGCCGCCGACTACGGGCGACTCGTGCCCTGGTGGGCAGGTGTCGTCCAGGGCACTGACGTACAGCTGTACGTGGGTGAGGCGCTGTACAAGGCCGGTGCCGCGGCCGAGCCCGGCGCCTGGCAGGACCCGGCCGAACTCTCTTTGCACCTCACTCTGGCCAGGCGATACCCGCAGGTCCGCGGGCACGTCTTCTTCGCCGCCAAGGACGTGTCCGAGGACCCGATCGGCGCGATGGCGCGGGTGGTCGCCGACCACTACCGACAGCCGGCGCATCCCCCGCGCTGACCCCGGCCCCTACTGTCCGAGCGGTCGGCCGGCGTCCTCCTTGTGACGGATCTCGGTGTCCGGGCCGGGTGAGCACACCCCTTCGTGCCCGTCCTGGAAGCGGACGCGGTAGGGCGGGTTGCCGTCCGCGCCCATCACTTCGACGATCTCGCCGACCTTGTCGTGCTGCCCGACGATCCTGCCGTGCTGCACCAGCTTGTCGCCCACAGTTGCGCGCATCTGTTGGGCCCTCCTCGTCGCGTTGCGGGAGTATCGGTCCCATGTTCAGGCGGCTCGCCTCCGGGACGCTACAGCCCCTTAGGCTCACTCGCCGCGGCCGCGGGCCGCGGCCGGTGGCGCCGGACGTCCCGGTCCGTCCCCACCCCCGGTCAGCCCCGCGCCCGCTGGGTGACCGCGATGCATACGAGGACCGCTGCGGCCGTGAGCGGTGCGGCCGGGGTGAGGTGCTCGGCCGAGGAGCCGAGTACCGACC
>NZ_PQSR01000136.1 GCF_002920635.1 Streptomyces sp. Ru72
GTCCACCACCGGGCGGCGGTCCATGCGCTGCCGGGTGCGCTCGCCGACGTACGGCGTGCCGTTGCGCGCGTCGAAGCGGGCGGCCAGCGCCAGCGCCTCCCCGCGCGCGTGGACGGCGAGTTCCCGGGCGGTCCACTCCCGGCCCGCCGGGCCCGGCACCACCTGGTCGCCGAGCCCGCGCTCGACCAGCCGGTCCATCAGCAGCGCCACCACGGCGAGGAAGTCCAGCTTGCTGCGCGGCTCCCCGGAGTCCGTGAAGTACGCCGGCCGCTCGGCCAGCAGTTCGAGGCCGCGCGCCTCGTTGCCGGTCAGCGCGCAGAACTCCACGTGGTCCGCGTACGAGGAGCGCATGCTCTCCATGGCCCGCACCAGCCGCAGCCCGCGCAGGTGGTGCGCCCGCGCCTCGTCCAGGCGGCCCAGCCGCAGCAGCGGCAGGAGGGAGGAGGCCAGCACGGCGTGCGGCTCGTGCGCACAGACGTGCTCGCCCTCCAGGACCGGCCGCCACAGCTCGAGCGCCCGCTCGTCCTCGCCCTTGCGGGACTGCCACCAGCCCTGGTCGTGCAGTTCGCACGCATGGCAGTCGGCCATCGCGTCCCGGTCGGCGGCCAGCCACGCGGCGTACGCCCGCTCGGCCCGCTCCAGGTCCCCGACGTGCGCGGCGATGTTGAACTCGGCGCTGCGCACGGCTCGTTCGGAGTACCCGGCCAGCCGGTAGCGGTGCTCCATCTCGCCGAGCCACTTCTCCATGGAGGCGAGCGGGATGTGGGGCTGGCCCAGCATGCCCGACGACATCCACTTGAACACCCAGTGCAGCGAATGGGACTCGTACTCGTCGAAGTCCTCTGGGCGCTCGTCCCACATGCGCAGCAGCCGCGCGAACGGGACGAACATCTTGTCCTTCTCGGAGCTGTAGTTGTAGACCTTCAGCTGGTGTCCGAGCGCCTCGATCACGGCCAGCGGGATGCCCAGCTTCTCCGCCTCCACCAGCAGCTGCTCCGCCCGCGCGTTGCGCACCGGGCCCTCCGGCTGCTCGTAGTTGTCCGCCATCGCCCGGCGCAGCGAGTCGAAGTCCGTGACCTGGCTCATCGCAAGCCGTCCTTGGGCGAGTCGGTGTGGGTGGCCCATTCCAGAAGGCCGATGAAGGCACGGTTCAGCAGCGCGGAGTCCGCGGGCCTGAGCGGCCGCTGGGCCATCAGCAGGGCCTGCCCGTACAGCGACTCGGTGGCCGTGCCGATCAGCTCCGGCTCCTTCAGGGAACTGATCCTGCGGACCAGCGGGTTGAGGTGGTTGAGCACCAGACGCGCGCGTGGAGCACTGCCCCGCAGCGAGCCCAGGATGCCCGCCCACAGCTCGTCGGCCTGCTCCTCGGCCTCGGCGCGTGCCTGCTCGTGGCGCGCCTGACGGTCGTCCAGGTGCAGCGCGGGTACGGACAGCGGGTGGAACGCGCGCAGCACCACGTCGCAGCCCAGCGGGTCGAGCCTGGCGCGCGCCGCCGCCAGGAAGGCGGAGAGGGCCAGCTCCTCGGCCGGGTCGACCGCGTCCAGGTGCGCGGTCACCGTGTCCGCGTCCAGTTCGGCGACCGCCGTCCCCGGGCGCACCGACGGCAGCGCCTCGATCAGCTCGCTGTCGTACGTGTAGCCGCCGTTGACCACCCCGACGCCCTGCGCGGACGCGATCGGCGCCACCTGGCGGTACTCCTCCACCGTCCGGGTGAAGTGCACGACCGGGTGCCGCTGCGCGAACTCCTCCAGGGACAGCCGCCCGTCGGTCGTCTCGAAGGGCAGCCAGGGCAGCATCGTGCGCAGCATCTCCCTGTCGTGCCGCGCCAGCGACTTCACGCCCAGGTAGTGCACCGACAGGAAGGCGGCGAGCCGCTCGGGGTCACCGGCGGCGAGAGAGGTCAGCCAGGACCGGATGCGCTCCCCGAGGGCGTCGCGCACGGCCGCGAGGGTCTCGTCCTCGTACAGGGACTCGCGCGACGCCGTGGGCCGCAGACTGTCCGTGTCGAGCACACAGCGTACGAAGAACGCCCAGTCCGGCAGCAGCTGTTCGGCACGCTCCGTCAGCAGCATGCCCTTCAGGTGCACCCGGTGACCCGCCCGCTGCGCCGGGCTCACCGCGGTCGGCAGCACGTACGCCACACCCCGGATGCCCGCGAGCGGCACATCCAGGTCGATGGAGTCCAGCGGGGTGAACCCGAACAGGTCGTGACAGTGGCGCGCCAGGGCCACCCTGCGGGCCGCGGGGGAGGGATGGGCACGGTCCCAGGGCGCCGGCAGATCCGTGACCGGCTCGTCGCCGACCCGGACGTCGTAGGGCAGCAGCGACCCGAAGTCCCGTGCCAGGGACCGCACCCGGTCCGCGGAGAGCCAGTCACCGGCACCCGGACGTGCGACCAGGTGCACGGTGGTGCCGGGTTCGGGCCGGGCGTCCGGCGGCAGGGTGCGCACGACGTACGAACCGTCGTCGGCGGCCGTCCACTCCACGGGCGGCGCATCCGGCGTGCGCGCGCTGCGGCTGACGACCCGTATGCGCTCGGCCACGACGAAGCACGCCAGCAGTCCGATGCCGAACTGCCCGAGGAAGTCGGAGCGGGCCTCCTGGAGCCCGGCGGCCGAGTCGGCCCGCTTGGAGCTGCGCCCGATGGTGGCGAGGAGGTTGTGCACATCGGACTCGGTGAGCCCGATGCCCGAGTCCTCCACGCGCAGCGCGCCGCCGTCCGCGTACAGCCGGACCGTGGCGGGCGCGCCGGGCTGCTCGGCGCGGCGGGCGGTGATCGCGTCCACCGCGTTCTGCAGCAGCTCGCGCAGATAGACCTTGGGGCTGGAGTAGAGGTGATGGGAGAGCAGGTCCACCAGACCACGCAGGTCGACCTGGAAGGTATGGGCCGACGTGGGTGACTGAGAGGCCTGTGAGGACTGTGAGGTCTGGGAATCCATCGTCACGGCGCCGCGGGTGGGGGACGTTCGACGGCGCGGGGTCGGGCGGTCCCGGTGGGGCGGTGACCGCGGAGCGAGCCGGGGGTGGGCCATCGTAGGCCCGGAGCCACCCCGCTGACCAGCGGTTTTGCAAGACGTATACGGCATTGTCAGTGCGGTGGTGTGCAATGGATCTCGTGCCCGCACTGCAAGAACCACTGAAACAACCACTGAAGTCAGTGCTCGGCCCCGCCACCGCGAAGGTGATGGCCGAGCACCTCGGCCTGCACACCGTCGGCGACCTGCTCCACCACTACCCGCGCAGATACGAGGAGCGCGGACAGCTCACCCACCTCGCCGACCTCCCCATGGACGAGCACGTCACGGTGGTCGCCCAGGTCGCCGACGCCCGCCTGCACACGTTCGCCTCGGCCAAGGCCCCCCGCGGCAAGGGCCAGCGCCTGGAGGTGACCATCACCGACGGCAGCGGCCGCCTCCAACTCGTCTTCTTCGGCAACGGCGTGCACAAGCCCCACAAGGAACTCCTGCCGGGCACCCGCGCGCTGTTCGCGGGCAAGGTCTCGATGTTCAACCGCAGGCTCCAACTCGCCCACCCGGCCTACGAACTGCTGCGCGGCGACGACGTGGCCGAAGCGGTGGACAGCTGGGCGGGCGCCCTGATCCCGCTCTACCCGGCCACGGCCAAGCTGGAGTCCTGGAAGATCGCCAAGGCGGTGCAGACGGTGCTGCCCAGCGCCCAGGAGGCGATCGACCCGCTGCCGGACTCGCTCCGCGCGGGCCGCGGCCTGATCTCCCTCCCCGAGGCCCTGCTGAAGATCCACCGCCCGCACACGAAGGCGGACATCGCCGACGCCCGCTCCCGCCTGAAGTGGGACGAGGCGTTCGTGCTCCAGGTCGCCCTGGCCCGCCGCCGTCACGCGGACACCCAACTCCCGGCGGTGGCCCGCCGGCCGAAGCCGGACGGCCTCCTCGCGGCCTTCGACGAGCGCCTGCCCTTCACGCTCACGGAAGGACAGCAGAAGGTCTCGAAGGAGATCTTCGCCGACCTGGCGACGGAACACCCGATGCACCGGCTGCTCCAGGGAGAGGTGGGCAGCGGCAAGACCCTGGTCGCCCTGCGTGCGATGCTCGCCGTCGTCGACGCGGGCGGGCAGGCCGCCATGCTCGCACCGACGGAAGTGCTCGCCCAGCAGCACCACCGGTCGATCGTCGAGATGATGGGCGAGCTGGCCGAGTCGGGGATGCTCGGCGGCGCCGAGCAGGCCACCAAGGTGGTGCTGCTCACCGGGTCCATGGGGGCGGCCGCGCGACGGCAGGCGCTGCTCGATCTCGCCACCGGGGAGGCCGGGATCGTGATCGGCACCCATGCCCTGATCGAGGACAAGGTGCAGTTCCACGACCTCGGGCTGGTGGTGGTGGACGAGCAGCACCGGTTCGGGGTGGAGCAGCGCGACGCACTGCGCGGCAAGGGCAAGCAGCCACCGCACCTGCTGGTGATGACCGCCACGCCGATTCCCCGGACCGTCGCCATGACCGTCTTCGGCGATCTGGAGACCTCCGTCCTCGACCAGCTTCCGGCCGGGCGGTCGCCGATCGCCAGCCATGTGGTGCCCGCCGCGGACAAACCGCACTTCCTGGCGCGCGCCTGGGAGCGGGTCCGGGAGGAGGTGGCGGGCGGGCATCAGGCGTACGTGGTGTGCCCGCGGATCGGCGACGAGGAGGAAGACCCCGGGAAGGCGCGGAAGTCGCCCGAGGACGAGGCGGAGAAGCGCCCCCCGCTCGCAGTGCTCGACGTGGCCGGCCAGCTCGCCGAGGGGCCGCTGAAGGGCCTTCGGGTGGAGGTCCTGCACGGCAGGATGCAGCCCGACGACAAGGACGCGGTGATGCGCCGGTTCGCCGCCGGCGAGACCCACGTCCTGGTCGCGACGACGGTCATCGAGGTCGGCGTCAACGTCCCCAACGCCACCGTGATGGTGATCATGGACGCCGACCGCTTCGGGGTGTCGCAGCTCCACCAGCTGCGCGGCCGGGTCGGGCGGGGCTCGGCGCCCGGGCTGTGCCTCCTGGTCTCCGAGATGCCGGAGGCGAGCGCGGCCCGCCAGCGGCTGACCGCGGTCGCCTCCACGCTCGACGGCTTCGAACTCTCCCGGCTCGACCTCGAGCAGCGGCGCGAGGGCGACGTCCTCGGCCAGGCCCAGTCCGGCGCCCGTACCTCCCTGCGCATGCTCGCCGTCATCGACGACGAGGAGATCATCACCCAGGCCCGCGAGGAGGCCGCGGAGGTCGTGGCGGCCGACCCGGACCTGGAACACCTGCCCGGCCTGCGCACGGCACTTCAGGCCCTGTTGGACGACGAGAGGGAGCGGTACCTGGAGAAGGGGTGACGTTCTCGCTCCCCGGGCGGGCGTGCTCGGGGCCCGGCGCGGCTGAGAGACTTGAGGACGTCACCGCACGCAGACCGACAAGACCGACAAGGACCGAAGAGATGACCCGCGTGATCGCCGGTCGCGCCGGCGGGCGCCGGCTCGCCGTTCCGCCCGGGCACGGTACCCGCCCCACCTCCGACCGGGCGCGCGAGGGCCTCTTCTCGACCTGGCAGGCCCTCCTCGGCGGCCCGCTGGACGGCGAACGGGTGCTCGACCTGTACGCCGGCTCGGGCGCCGTCGGCCTGGAGGCCCTGTCCCGCGGAGCCGGCCACACCCTCCTCGTGGAGGCCGACGCCCGCGCCGCCCGCACCGTCCGTGAGAACGTCAGGGCGCTCGGCCTGCCCGGCGCCGAAGTCAGGGCGGGCAAAGCGGAACAGATCATCCGGACATCGACGCCGGCGGACCCGTACGACATCGTCTTCCTCGACCCCCCGTACGCCGTGTCCGACGACGATCTTCGCGAGATTCTGCTCACACTCCGCTCAGGGGGCTGGCTCGCGGCCGACGCCCTCGTCACCGTGGAGCGCAGCACCAGAGGCGGCGAATTCCGGTGGCCGGACGGCTTCGACGCGATCCGGGCCCGTCGCTACGGCGAGGGCACGTTTTGGTACGGTCGCGCCGCCTCTACGTGCGAAGACGCACGATGACCGGACCGGAGAGCGAGGGATCACAAGTGCGCCGCGCCGTCTGTCCCGGGTCGTTCGACCCGATCACCAACGGACACCTCGACATCATCGCCCGCGCCTCCAAGCTGTACGACGAGGTGTACGTGGCGGTGATGATCAACAAGGCCAAGAAGGGCCTGTTCGAGATCGACGAGCGGATCGACCTGATCCGCCAGGTCACCGCCGAGTTCGGGAACGTCACGGTGGAGTCCTTCCACGGCCTCCTCGTCGACTTCTGCAAGCAGCGCGACATCCCCGCCATCGTCAAGGGCCTGCGCGCCGTCAGCGACTTCGACTACGAACTGCAGATGGCCCAGATGAACAACGGCCTCTCCGGTGTCGAGACCCTCTTCGTCCCCACCAATCCCACCTACAGCTTCCTGTCCTCCTCGCTCGTCAAGGAAGTCGCGGCCTGGGGCGGGGACGTCTCCCACCTGGTGCCCCCGATCGTCCTCGAAGCCCTCGACCGGCGCCTGAAGAAGGACTGAGCGCCCCCCGGCGGGACCCCCGAGAACATGACGTCCCGTCATCTGGTGTCGGGTGTGCGGCAGTGGCCGTAGAGTCGATCCGTCCGTCTCCAACACATCCGTAGAGAGTGGCGAGCATACGGTGGACGTGCAGAAGAAGCTCGACGAGATCGTCGCGGTGGTCTCCAGCGCCCGGTCCATGCCCATGTCGGCGTCGTGCGTGGTCAACCGCGCCGAACTGCTCGCGATGCTCGAAGAGGTGCGCCGGGCGCTGCCCGACTCCCTGGCCGAGGCCCAGGAGCTGATCGGCGACCGGGAACAGATGGTGGAGCGGGCCCGCCAGGAGGCCGAGCGGATCATCGAGAGCGCGCACGCCCAGCGCGGCTCCCTGATCTCCGACACCGAGGTCGCCCGCCGCTCCCAGGCCGAGGCGGACCGGATCCTCGCCGAGGCCCGCCAGGAGGCCGAGGAGATCCGCGCCGAGGCCGACGACTACGTCGACTCCAAGCTCGCCAACTTCGAGGTCGTCCTCACCAAGACGCTCGGCTCGGTCGGCCGTGGCCGCGAGAAGCTGCTCGGCACCGGTCCCGGCCTCGACGAGAACGGATACGAGGACGAGGACGCCCCCGAGCGCAGCCACGACCCGGAGACCCTGCGCCGCGACGCCGACGCGTACGTGGACGCCAAGCTCGGCGCCTTCGAGGCCGTCCTCGCCAAGACGCTGGAGGCCGTCGGCAAGGGCCGCCAGAAGCTGCACGGCCGGATCGCCACCGACGACCTCGGCGCCCTCGCCGATGACACGACCACGGTCCAGCACACCAGCGACGCCGACTACCTCGCCGACCTCGCGGCCCTCGCCGACAGCCCGGATCCGGCGCCCGCGATCCCGGCCCAGCAGACGGAGCCGGCGTACGCGCAAGGACAGGACCCGTACGGCTACCAGCAGCCCGACCAGTACGGTTACCAGCAGACGTACGCCCAGCAGGACGCCTACGGCTACCAGCAGGCCGACCCGTACGCCGCCTACCCCCAGGCCGGGGCCTACGACCAGCACCAGCAGGCCGCGTACGACCAGGGGCAGAGCCGGCAGGGATACGACGGCACGGGCGCCCTCGACGAGACCAGTCTCTTCGACACCAGCATGATCAGCGCCGAGCAGTTGCGGGCCTACGAACAGGGACGCGGCGGTCACTGAGCGCTACCACGCTCGCGTCGCGGGACCCCTTCGGGCGGACCGGATTGGGCCGAGAGCGGAAGGTCCAGTATCCTGGCTCTTCGGTCGCGCGTACGCACACGCTGTTTCGTAGACGTCCGCGATCACCGCTGCCCGGGAACACCTGAGGGCAGCGTCCCCCGAGCTTCGAAGACCGAAAGCAGGAATGGCCCTGAACGCCCGCCTCGACCACCGCAACCCCCTCGTGTTCGACACGCACGAGCTGGGTCGGCGGCCTGGTGCGCTGCAGCGCCTGACCCGCACGGTCGACGCCCCGAAGGACTTCGGTATCCGTGGGGTCATCGGAGTGCCGGAAGGCGCCCCGGTGGAGCTCGAACTCCGCATGGAGTCGGTCATGGAAGGGGTGCTCGTCACGGGCACCGCCCGTGCCAGGGCCGAGGGGGAGTGCGTAAGGTGTCTGGAGCCGGTCGAGCTGGAGCTCGAAGCGGACTTCCAGGAACTGTTCTCGTACCCTGACGCCGACGACCGGGGCCGTGTGATCGCGGAACCGGGCGACGACGCCGAGGACGACGAGGACAGGTTCTTCCTCGAGGACGGACTCTTCGACCTCGAACCTCTGCTGCGCGATGCGGTGGTGCTCGCACTGCCGATGCAGCCGGTGTGCCAGGAAGACTGTCCGGGCCTGTGCTCCGAGTGCGGGGCGCGGCTCGCGGACGACCCGGACCACCACCATGACGCCGTCGACATCCGTTGGGCGGCACTGCAGGGACTCGCCGACTCACTCCAGAGTGGCGACAAGGACGAGACGAGCGGCGCCGAAGCGGGCGTCGACGAGAAGCAGGAGAAGTAGCCGTGGCTGTTCCGAAGCGGAAGATGTCGCGCAGCAACACGCGCCACCGCCGGTCGCAGTGGAAGGCTGCGGTCCCCACCCTGGTCGCGTGCGAGCGCTGCCACGAGCCCAAGCAGCAGCACATCGCGTGCCCGTCGTGCGGCACCTACAACAAGCGCCAGGTCCTCGAGGTCTGAGCGGCTGGTGAGAGGTCTGATGTCTGACGCCAAGGCGGACCCAAACGCCAGGAAGAAGGCGGACAACACAGCCTCGTCCCACACGCTTCTGGAAGGGCGGCTCGGCTACAAGGTCGAGTCCGCCCTTCTGGTGCGTGCGCTGACCCACCGCTCCTACGCGTACGAGAACGGCGGTCTGCCGACGAACGAGCGCCTGGAGTTCCTCGGGGACTCCGTGCTCGGTCTCGTCGTCACCGACACGCTGTACCGCACCCACCCCGACCTGCCCGAGGGCCAGCTGGCCAAGCTGCGGGCCGCGGTGGTCAACTCGCGTGCGCTGGCGGAGGTGGGGCGCTCGCTCGACCTGGGCTCCTTCATCCGGCTCGGCCGGGGCGAGGAGGGCACGGGCGGCCGGGACAAGGCGTCCATCCTCGCCGACACCCTCGAAGCGGTGATCGGCGCTGTGTACCTGGATCAGGGGCTGGACTCGGCGGCGGAGCTGGTGCACCGTCTGTTCGACCCGCTGATCGAGAAGTCCTCGAATCTCGGCGCCGGCCTGGACTGGAAGACCAGCCTCCAGGAGCTGACCGCGACCGAGGGGCTCGGCGTTCCCGAGTACCTGGTCACGGAGACCGGCCCGGACCACGAGAAGACCTTTACTGCTGCCGCCCGCGTCGGAGGCGTCTCGTACGGCACCGGCACCGGCCGCAGCAAGAAGGAAGCGGAGCAGCAGGCCGCCGAGTCGGCCTGGCGCTCCATCCGCGCCGCCGCGGACGAGCGCGCCAAGGCGGCGGCCGAGGCGGGGGCCCCCGACGGGACCGTCGAGACCGCCGCCACGGCCCCGGCGAGCGACACGGCCACGGCCTGATTCCTTCATCGGCCCCTGCCCCGGCACCTGTGCCGGGGCAGGGGCCGTTTCATGGAACGACCCGGGCCGGGAGCCGTGCCGAGACGCCCGAAGACGCCTCGACGACATCCGTCACGTCGCGCCCCGAGCGCGCCGAGGCGATGGCGCCGGTGCGCCTGGCCCGGCCGTTCCGGACGAGGCGTCACCCGCTGCGGGCCAAGAGGTACGCTGCGGACGTCGCCCCCAGTTCACCCCTCCGGAGGAGTCCGTGCCCGAGTTGCCCGAGGTCGAAGTCGTGCGGCGCGGGCTGGAGCGCTGGGTGGCCCACCGGACGGTCGCCGAGGTGGAGGTGCTGCACCCGAGGTCCGTCCGCCGTCACCTGGCCGGCGGGGACGACTTCGCGCACCGGCTGAAGGGGCAGCGCATAGGCACCCCCAGCCGCCGCGGGAAGTACCTCTGGATCCCCGTCGAGACCACCGGCACGGCGATCCTCGCCCACCTCGGCATGAGCGGTCAGCTCCTCGTCCAGCCGGACCGGGCCCCGGACGAGAAACACCTCAGGATCCGGGTCCGCTTCGACGACGCCCTCACCACCGAGCTGCGCTTCGTCGACCAGCGCACCTTCGGCGGCCTCTCCCTGCACGAGACCGCCCCCGACGGGCTGCCCGACGTCATCGCGCACATCGCCCGCGACCCGCTCGACCCGCTCTTCGACGACGAGGCCTTCCACCAGGCACTGCGCCGCAAGCGCACCACCATCAAACGGGCTCTGCTCGACCAGTCGCTGATCAGCGGAGTCGGCAACATCTACGCGGACGAGGCGCTGTGGCGCTCCCGGGTCCACTACGAGCGCCCCACCGCCGGCTTCACGCGCCCCCGTACCGCGGAACTCCTCGGTCACATCAGGGACGTGATGAACGCGGCGCTCGCCGTCGGCGGCACGAGCTTCGACAGCCTCTATGTCAACGTCAACGGCGAGTCGGGCTACTTCGACCGGTCCCTGGACGCGTACGGCCGCGAGGGCGAGCCCTGCCGGCGCTGCGCCACGCCGATGCGCCGCCGCCCCTGGATGAACCGCTCCAGCTACTTCTGCCCGAGTTGTCAGAGGGCGCCGCGCGTCTCGTCGTAACGCTCGCGGGCCGCCAGGACGTCGTCCATGCGGCCCTCCACGCAGTGGATGAGGGCCAGCAGGCGCTCGGCGACCTCACGGCCGACGGGGGTCAGCTCGTAGTCCACCCGTGGCGGGTTGGTCGGCTGGGCCTCGCGGTGGACCAGGCCGTCGCGCTCCAGCGCGTGCAGGGTCTGGGACAGCATCTTCTCGCTCACGCCGTCGACCCGGCGGCGCAGCTCGTTGAAGCGCATCGAGCCCTCGTACAGCGCGCCGAGCGTGAGTCCGCCCCAGCGGCCGGTGACGTGCTCCAGCGTGCCGCGCGAGGGGCATGCCTTGGCGAACACGTTGTAGGCGAGGTCCTGGTCCTCCGCGCGCTCCTGGGTGCCGTTCATGCCCCAAGCGTACGCGAGCGCAGCGCTAACCACCAGGTTGCACTAACTAGAAGATAGTGCTTTCCTTTAGTTATTGCTGCCGGGCTGCGCACCTTTGGTGTGGCTGCCGTTTGATGACCTCCGAGGAGAGCGAACCGTGACCATCCCTGTTGTCTCCATCGCCTACCACTCCGGCTACGGCCACACCGCCGTGCTCGCCGAGGCCGTACGGGACGGCGCCGCCGACGCCGGCGCCCAGGTCCACCTGATCAAGGTCGACGAGATCACCGAGGAGCAGTGGGCGACCCTCGACGCCTCGGACGCCATCGTCTTCGGCTCGCCGACCTACATGGGTACCGCGTCCGGCGCCTTCCACGTCTTCGCCGAGGCGTCCTCGAAGCGGTGGTTCGGGCAGGACTGGAAGGACAAGCTGGCCGCCGGTTTCACCAACTCCGGGTCCAAGAGCGGAGACAAGCTGCACACCCTGCAGTTCTTCCAGATCCTGGCCGCGCAGCACGGAATGAACTGGGTCAACCTCGGTCTGCACCCCGGCTGGAACGTCAGCACCGGCTCCGAGCACGACCTCAACCGCCTCGGCGTCTTCGCCGGTGCCGCCGCCCAGACCAATAACGACCAGGGCCCGGAAGCCGTCCACAAGGCCGACATCGCCACCGCCCGGCACCTCGGCCGCCGCGTCGCGGAGGCGGCGCGCGTCTTCACGCTCGGCCGCGAGGCCGCCTGAGCCGCCCACACACAACCGTGCCCCCGCCGGGACACCCGGGGCGGGGGCACGCGCGTACGGCTGGCAGGGCCGTGGTCGTACAGGAGTGTGTCAGTAGCCGAAGAAGTGAAGGGCGGGGTCTCTGACGTGCGGCCTGTTAATCGATCAACGCTGCGACCTGCGACTCAGCTGTCGGTGGTTGTCAGCGTTGGTCGTCGTCGAGCACCCTCGCACGGCCCGGAGGCGGCCCCGTGTGAGAGTGTTGGGACAAGGACGACTGTTGGCCGCTTAGCGTGCCCGACGGGTCGGCACAGTCCCTGCGACTCTCTCGGCTAACTCGCGCGGGAGCGCCCCGCGGCGCGTGGCTGCGGGGCGCCTTGAGGGGTTTAGTCGATCTGCTCCCCGTCGTACATGCCGCCCTTGCAGGTGTTGTCCGTCAGATCGGCCGTTCCGCCGCCCTGCGTGCACTGAGAAGGGGTGACGTAGGACGGGGCACCCTGTGCGGTGGCGGCGGTGGCGGTGGCGGCGCCTGTGAGGCCGAGTCCAGCGAGGGCTGCCGTGGCGATAACGGCGGCGAGGATTCGTCGAATGCGCATTCGATTCCCCTTTCGCGGATTGCCCCGATTGGGGCTAGTCAGTTCAGTTTGATCTTCACCCGTGTGGGTGGCACGTCATGTTGCTCCATTCGGGTGACAGTGCTGTCGGGCGCGGGGTCGGTGACGCGACCCGTCGGACAGGCCGAGACCCAGGTGTCAACAACGTCCGGCAGTTTTAGATCTAGCTTGTCCGGGCCAGGGCGGTCAGGTGATCGAGGTATTCGCGGCCAGTCGGTTCGGCTGCGAAGTCCCGATTGACGATGGCTGCAAGCTCGCGGCCGACCATGAGCAGGGACGGCAGAGACCGCCGGTCGCCCTTCAAGGCCCACTCGCCGCAGTTCACCGCCTGGTCCAAGTCGCCCTGTCGCGCTGCGACTACGCCGAGGGTGATCCTCGCCTCCGCCATGCGCATCGGCGATCGCTCCGACCCGTCGAGGTCAGTTCCCGCCCGGATCACCTCGTGCGCAAGGTTGCTTCGGTGGAGGACCGGATCATCCGGGCCAACCCGTGCAGTGCCCGCTCAGTGCGGGCACCTCGTCTGGAGCCTCGCAAGGTCAAACCCTGGCCAGCCGAGCGGGTCAAGGCGGTTCGCTCGGAGCTGCCGGAGTGCTACCAGGCCCTCGTGAACGTGGCGGCCGGATGTGGCCTGCGCCAGGGCGAGGTCTTCGGCCTTGCCGTGGAGGACGGGCCTGGCTCTGGACCGGAACCGCTTCAACGACCGCATATGGCGGCCGGCACTTCGGGCTGCTGGCGTCGAGACCGGCGGGACAACGGCATGCACGCGCTGAGGCACCTCTATGCCTCGGTGCTCCTGGACGCGGGGGAGAGCATCAAAGCCCCAGCGAGTACCTGGGTCATCAGGATCCCGGCTTCACGTTGCGCACCTACACGCACCTGCGGCCGTCGAGCGAGACCCGTACCCGGGCCGCCGTTGATCACGTCTTCCGGGAGGACGAACCTGCGGATGACGGCCCAGAGACGGCCCAGGAAGGTTCCTAGGGCTCTGACCTGCGGTTATCTCAGTAGCCGAAGTCCTGCGTCCACCAGGGGCCGCCGGAACCGAAGTGCACTCCGACGCCCAGCGTCGTGAAGTCGCAGTTCAGTATGTTCGCCCGGTGGCCGGGGCTGTTCATCCAGGCGTCCATGACGTCCTGCGGGGTCGCCTGGCCGCGGGCTATGTTCTCGCCGCCCAGGTCCGTTATGCCGAGCACGGCCGCCCGCTGCCACGGGTCCTTGCCATCGGGGTCGGTGTGGTCGAAGAAGTTCCGCGCGGCCATGTCCTCGCTGAACGCCTCCGCCAGCTTGCGCAGCGGGCCGTTCGGGGTCACCGGGGAGCAGCCCACCTTGGCCCGCTCCTGATTGACCAGCTTGATCACCTGGGCCTCGGCGGCGGCCTCGGAGGTCACCTTCTGCGACGGGATCGTCACCGGCGACGTCGTGGGCTGCTGCGCGGGCGGCGCGGCCGGCGCCGTGGTGCCCGTGGCCGTGGGGGACGGCGTCCCCGCGGGCTGGGTTGTCGACGCGGGAGACGACGCCGAGGGGGTGGAGGGGGTCGCGGTCGCGGCCGGCGTGGGCGAGCGGTCGGCGTCACGGCTGGTGGAGGAGGATCCTCGGGAGTCCGCGGTGCCGCTCGTGCCGCCCTGCTGGGTGGAGAAGCCCGACGGGGTGGTGGCGCCGGCCTGCGCATCACCGGAGTCACCGCTCACCGAGAAGTGGTTGCCGCCGGGCAGCACCCCGGTGGCGACCGCCACGGTGCCCAGTGCCACGGCGGCGGAGACGCCCAGAAGGCCCGTGCGCACCGGCGTCGGGGCCTTCTTCCTGCGGTGCGAGCGGGTCGCGCGCCGCTCGGCCTCCAGGACCGCGGCGAAGCCGTAGAGGTTCTCCGGGCCGTAGCGCTCCGGCAGAGTGTCGTAGCTCTCCGTGACCCTCTTGGCGCGGCCCCCCGTGGCGGCGCGTCCGGCGGCGGAGCGTCGGTGGCGTCCCATTGCTGGCCTTCCTGGTCTTGCGGTCGGCGCAACTCACACGATCGTGTGAGTTTCACGTGAGAGTTATGGGTGGGGACGGTACCGCATCGCACACGGGGCGGATGTGCCGGGAGGGACATTGGCCGGTTAGCGTGCACCCATGAACGACGACGCACGGCTGGTCGCGTGGGTGCGCGGACGCGTCCAAGGGGTGGGTTTCCGCTGGTTCACCCGGGCCAAGGCGCTCGAGATCGGCGACCTGCGTGGTTTTGCTCTCAATCTGGACGACGGACGGGTCCAGGTGGTCGCCGAGGGGCCCCGGAAGGGGTGCGAGCGTCTGCTGGAGTGGCTCCGGGGTGACGACACACCCGGGCGTGTGGACGGAGTCACTGAGATTTGGGACACGCCCCGCGGCGGCTACGACGGCTTCGCGATCCGCTGAGCCGGAGCCCGCAGACCCCCGCCGCGCAGCGCGGGGACGTGCCACCGGCATCTGCCCCGGGCGGAAAGATGCTGGTGGTTGCCAAGAACCGCTTGTCGTGGCAGGCTCCGCGGATAAGGATGATCTCCACGCCCGCAGGGGCCCGCAGGAGTCGCAGCGCCGCCCGCCCGGGGCCGCGCGCCCCCGGGTTGCCCGCCGCCGCAGGGCGTGATCGTGTTGACCGTCAAACTTTTTGGTGAGACGCTGAAAGCCCCGCGCACCTTAGCTGTTTGGCATGGAAGAACGGCGTAGAACTCACCATGCCGGACACCGCGGGTGCGAAATCCCTCACGACCCACACCGCATCGGTCGGTCACTCAGTGTGGAGGACCATCCATCATGGCAAAGGCGCTTCTCGGTTACGTCGGCGGCTCCGACCCGCGACTCCTCGCCGAGATGCGACGGCTTCAGCAGCGCGTCCAGGAACTCGAAGCCGAGCTCGTACGAATCCAGGCGGAGAACGACGCGCTGTCCACGGCTGCCGCTTCTCACGACAGGCTCATGGAGAGCGTCGACGCACACCAGGCGGAGCCTGCGCTCACCTGATCACTGCATCACGCCACGGCACAAGCAGTGGTCGGGCTGCCCGTACCCACCGCTGAAGTTGTCAGAGTTGCAAGGGACGCCTCGGCGTCCCTTCTTTCTTGCCCCCCGCGACCTTGTCGCCCCCGCGCACCCCTTCGCTGTCTTTAACGGAGGGTGTGCCCTGCCCGTTCAGGGGTGAAACCGCGGGTTCATGGAGTGAGACAGAGGCGGGCGGTAGAGTCCAGCGGCGTGCACCTCAAGGCCCTGACCCTCCGCGGCTTCAAGTCGTTCGCCTCGGCGACCACGCTCCGGTTCGAGCCGGGCATCACGTGCGTCGTCGGTCCGAACGGCTCGGGCAAGTCCAATGTCGTGGACGCGCTCAGCTGGGTCATGGGCGAGCAGGGAGCCAAGTCGCTGCGCGGCGGCAAGATGGAGGACGTCATCTTCGCCGGCACCACCGGCCGCCCGCCGCTCGGCCGCGCCGAGGTGTCGCTGACCATCGACAACTCCGACGGTGCCCTCCCCATCGAGTACTCCGAGGTCACCATCACGCGGATCATGTTCCGCAACGGTGGCAGCGAGTACCAGATCAACGGCGACACCTGCCGCCTCCTCGACATCCAGGAACTCCTGTCCGACTCCGGCATCGGCCGCGAGATGCACGTGATCGTGGGCCAGGGCCAGCTCGACTCCGTGCTGCACGCCGACCCCATGGGCCGGCGCGCCTTCATCGAGGAGGCCGCGGGCGTCCTCAAGCACCGCAAGCGCAAGGAGAAGGCGCTCAGGAAGCTGGACGCCATGCAGGCGAACCTCGCCCGTGTCCAGGACCTCACCGACGAGCTGCGCCGCCAGCTGAAACCGCTCGGCCGGCAGGCGGCGGTGGCCCGCCGGGCGGCCGTGATCCAGGCGGACCTGCGCGACGCCCGACTGCGCCTGCTGGCCGACGACCTCGTGCGGTTCCGGGAGGCCCTCAAGGCCGAGATCGCCGACGAGGCCGCGCTCAAGGAACGCAAGGAGGCCGCCGAGGCGGAGCTGAAGAGGGCGTTGCAGCGTGAGGCACTCCTGGAGGACGAGGTACGGCAGCTGACGCCACGCCTGCAACGGGCCCAACAGACCTGGTACGAGCTGTCACAGCTCGCGGAGCGGGTGCGCGGCACCATCTCGCTGGCCGACGCCCGGGTCAAGAGCGCCACCTCACAGCCACCCGAGGAGCGGCGCGGACGCGACCCCGAGGACATGGAGCGCGAGGCCGCCCGCATCCGAGAGCAGGAAGCCGAACTCGAGGCAGCCCTGGAGGCCGCCGAACGCGCACTGGAGGACACGGTCGCGCACCGGGCGGAGCTGGAGCGCGAACTGGCGCTCGAGGAACGGCGCCTGAAGGACGTGGCGCGCGCCATCGCGGACCGGCGCGAAGGGCTCGCCCGGCTGGGCGGGCAGGTGGGCGCCGCCCGGTCACGAGCGGCCGCCGCCCAGGCCGAGATCGACCGGCTGGCCGCCGCGCGCGACGAGGCACAGCAGCGCGCCGTCGCCGCCCAGGAGGAGTACGAGG
>NZ_PQSR01000137.1 GCF_002920635.1 Streptomyces sp. Ru72
GGCCAGGGAGACCTCGTTGCCGTCGGCATCCGGCAGGGTGAAGGCGGGGGCGGTGTCGCCGGGCTGGAGTCGCTCGCTCATCGGTACCTCACGGGGCAAGGGGCGGATCACGCCGATCACGCGGATCACGCGGATCAGCGGTTTACCGGACGAGCCTAATCTCCTTCGGCCCCTCCACGGGGGTGCCGATGGGTGCCTTCGGCGCGAAGCTGACAGACTGTCCAGCACAGAATCAGGAAATTGCGCGGAACACGTCGCACACGACCACGGAGGAAGCGCGGTGACGGACACGTCGAGCACACCGGACACCAGGACTCCGGCCGAGATCGAGGCGGACATCAAGCGCCGCCGCGAGACGCTGGCCGAGACGCTCGACGAGATCGGCGTCCGGGTGCACCCGAAGACGATCGTCGGGGACGCCAAGGCCAAGGTCGTCTCCAACATCGACCACACGCTCGGGCGGGCCTATGTGGGCGTCAACCGGGTCGTCAGCGAGGTCAAGGGCCAGCTGGTCACCGAGGAGGGCGCGCCGCGGCTGGAGCGCATCGTGCCCGTGGCGCTGGTCGTGGTCGGCGTCGTGGGACTGTTCGCGCTGGGCTCCCGGCGGCGCAGGGACTGACCCGGCCGCGCGCGAGGCCGTCGAAGGCAGGTAGGTTCAGGGCGTGAGCGAGAAGACCCACCACGACAAGTTGCCCATCCGGATGCTGCACGACCGCGTACTCGTGCGGCAGGAGACCGGCGAGGGCGAGCGCCGCTCCGGCGGCGGCATCCTCATCCCCGCGACCGCGGCCGTGGGCCGGCGCCTCGCCTGGGCCGAGGTCGTCGCGGTCGGGCAGAACGTACGGACCGTGGAGCCGGGCGACCGGGTCCTGTTCGACCCGGAGGACCGGGCCGAGGTCGAGGTGCGCGGCATCGCGTACGTCCTGATGCGCGAACGCGACCTGCACGCCGTGGCGGCGGACCGCTTCGAGGGGGCGGAGGACTCCACGGGGCTGTACCTGTAGAGGGTGGCTGAGGGGCCGGGGGCACACCCGTCGTCGGCCCCTCGACGTCACCGCGCCCTGTCGACGGGCCCCCGAACTGCCGTGCCCTGACGGCGACATGACGTGGTCCGAAGGGTGGGGGGCCAGCGGGGCGTGCGCAGTCCCCCGTACACTGAACGGCACCGAGCGGCACGAGAAGGCAAAGTGTCCGTTTTGGGGCGGTCGTGGCGAAATAGGCGATACGCGCGGGTTTTAGGTGCCCGTGGGAGAAATCCCGTGTGGGTTCGAGTCCCACCGACCGCACACAGACATGGCATGACGAAAGGCCCGGTCCGAGCAAGGGACCGGGCCTTTCGCGCAGCCGACGTCAGCCCAGCAGTTCCCGTACCACCGGTACCAGCGCGCGGAACGCCTTGCCGCGGTGGCTGATCGCGTTCTTCTCCTCGGGGGTCAGTTCGGCGCAGGTGCGCCTCTCGCCCTCCGGCTGGAGGATCGGGTCGTAGCCGAAGCCGTTCGTGCCGGTGGGCTCGTGGCGGAGGGTGCCGCGGAGTTGGCCCTCGACCACTCGTTCCGTGCCGTCGGGGAGGGCCAGGGCCGCCGCGCAGGCGAAGTGGGCGCCGCGGTGGGGCTCGTCGATGTCCGCGAGCTGGGCAAGGAGCAGGTCGAGGTTGGCCTTGTCGTCGCCGTGCCGGCCCGCCCAGCGCGCGGAGAAGATGCCGGGCGCGCCACCCAGGACGTCGACGCACAGGCCTGAGTCGTCCGCCACCGCGGGCAGGCCCGTGGCCCTGGCCAGGGCGTGGGCCTTGAGGAGGGCGTTCTCAGCGAAGGTGACGCCGGTTTCCCTGACGTCGGGGATGTCGGGGTAGGCGTCCGCGCCGACCAGGTCGTGCGGGAGGCCCGCTTCGGCGAGGATCGCCCGGAGTTCGGTGATCTTTCCGGCGTTGCGTGTGGCGAGGATCAGGCGGGTCATGGCACCAGTATCCGTGGGCGGTCCGTGGCCGCGGCGCCCGCCTGCGGGCTGGTGCCCCGGCAGGCACTAGGACGAGGTGCAGACCTTCGTCAGTTCGCCCGCCGCGTTCGTCACCGGCGCCAGGTCGGGGGTCTTGTCGCCGTTCTTCATCGCGTCCCGGACGCCCGTGACCGCCTTGCGCAGGCCGTCGACCGCCTTGTTGACGTCGACGTCGTCCGTCCTGTCGCCGATCTTGTCGAGGTCCTTCTCGATGGAGTCGAGGGCCTCGTCCGTCTGCGTCGGGTCGTTCGCCGCGTTCTCGACGGCCTGCTGGAGGCCGGTGACGCTGTCGGCTATGGCGTCGGCGGTGTGGACGCAGTCGATGGCCTTGTTCACGGCGTCGCAGCCGGAGCTCGCACCGACGGCGGCGAGGACGGCGACGGCCGTGAGAGCGGCGGTGGCGATGCGTCGGCGGTGGCGCGCGGCCATGGAGCGGTTTCCTCCCGTGGGTGGTGAGGGCAGGGCGCGCGGTGTCGTCCGTGCGCCCCACCCGGGTCACTCCTGAAAACGCCGTACCGCGCTACGCGGTTGCCTCCAGCGCCGCCCGCTGGATCGCCGCGAGCTGTTCGCAGCCCGCCATCGCGAGGTCGAGGAGGGCGTTCAGTTCCCCGCGGTCGAAGGGTGCCGCCTCCGCCGTGCCCTGGACCTCGACGAAGCGGCCGTCGCCGGTGCAGACGACGTTCATGTCGGTCTCCGCGCGGACGTCCTCCTCGTAGCAGAGGTCGAGGAGCGGCACGCCGGCCACGATGCCGACGGAGACGGCCGAGACGGTGCCGGTCAACGGCTGCCGGGTGGCCTTGATGAGCTTCCTGCGCTGTGCCCAGGCGACGGCGTCGGCGAGCGCCACGTACGCGCCGGTGATCGCGGCGGTGCGGGTGCCGCCGTCGGCCTGGAGGACGTCGCAGTCGAGGACGACGGTGTTCTCGCCGAGCGACTTGGTGTCGACGACGGCGCGCAGGGAGCGGCCGATGAGGCGGCTGATCTCGTGCGTGCGGCCGCCGATCCTGCCCTTGACCGACTCGCGGTCGCCGCGGGTGTTGGTGGAGCGGGGCAGCATGGCGTACTCCGCGGTGACCCAGCCCTCTCCGCTGCCCTTGCGCCAGCGGGGCACGCCTTCGGTGAGGGAGGCGGTGCAGAGGACCTTCGTGTCGCCGAAGGAGACGAGGACGGAGCCCTCGGCGTGCTTGCTCCAGCCGCGTTCGATGGTGACCGGGCGGAGCTGTTCGGGGGTGCGGCCGTCGATTCGAGACATGGCGCCGAGCCTATCCGCAACTGTGTCAGGGGCCTCTCCCGCGGTGGGAGAAGCCCCTGACAGCCTGCGACCGTGTACTGGTGTGCGAGCCGGCGGGCTCACATCATGTCTTCGATCTCCGCGGCGATCGGGTCGGCGTCGGTGCCGATGACGACCTGGATGGCGGTGCCCATCTTGACGACGCCGTGGGCGCCGGCGGCCTTCAGGGCGGCCTCGTCGACCAGCGAGGCGTCGTGGACCTCGGTGCGGAGCCGGGTGATGCAGCCCTCGATCTCGTCGATGTTGTCGATGCCGCCGAGTCCGGCAACGATCTTCTCAGCCTTGCTGGCCATGTCCTTACTCCCTGAGCCGAACCGCTGTGTCGAAAGCTGGTCTACACCACCCTGGGAACGGCCGCAAAGCGCCGGGCGGGAACAGGGCGCCCGTCTACGTGGCCTTTATCACGAGTGCGGCATTTGCCCCCCGTCTGTCCGAGGCCACAGAATTCATGGGTTCCTTATCCCGCCTTCACCGTGCTACAACAGGTCTACACCACAGGTGGTGTAGACCACACGGGGCTGTTTCACCCCGTTCCACTCCCCCTTCCCGTCCCCCGGCAGCCCCGGCACATGGAGGAAGTATGAGCACCGCCACCGCATCAACGGCGGCCCCCGCGAAGAAGCGGGGTTCCGGTCTGTTCCAGGGCCTGCAGAAGGTCGGCCGCAGCCTGCAGCTCCCGATCGCCGTGCTGCCGGCGGCGGGCATCCTGCTCCGGCTCGGGCAGCCCGACGTGTTCGGCGACGACGGACTCGGCTGGCACAAGGTCGCCTCGGTCTTCGCGACCGCCGGCGGCGCCGTGTTCGACAACCTGCCCCTGCTGTTCTGCGTCGGTGTCGCGATCGGCTTCGCCAAGAAGTCGGACGGCTCCACCGCGCTCGCGGCCCTGGTCGGCTTCCTCGTCTACAGCAACGTCCTCAAGGCGTTCCCGCTGTCCGAGCAGCACATCGAGAACGGCAAGATAGTCGAGGCGACGTACAACAACCCGGGCGTCCTCGGCGGCATCCTCCTGGGCCTGCTCTCCGCCGTCCTGTGGCAGCGGTTCCACCGCACCAAGCTGGTGGACTGGCTCGGCTTCTTCAACGGCCGCCGGCTCGTCCCGATCATCATGGCTTTCGTCGGCACGGTCTTCGGCGTCTTCTTCGGCCTGGTCTGGGAGCCGATCGGAAACGGCATCTCCGACGTCGGCAAGTGGATCACCGGTCTCGGCGCCGTGGGCGCGGGTCTGTTCGGTCTGATCAACCGCGCGCTCATCCCGGTCGGCATGCACCAGTTCGTGAACGCCGTCTCCTGGTTCCAGATCGGCGACTACAAGAACTCCGCGGGCGTCATCGTGCACGGCGACCTGAACCGCTTCTTCGCCGGTGACCCGACCGCCGGGCAGTTCATGTCGGGCTTCTTCCCGATCATGATGTTCGGACTGCCGGCCGCCGCGCTCGCCATCGCCCACACCGCCCGCCCCGAGCGCCGCAAGGCCGTGATGGGTCTGATGCTCTCGGTCGCGCTGACGTCCTTCGTCACCGGTGTCACCGAGCCGATCGAGTTCTCCTTCATGTTCATCGCCCCGGTGCTGTACGGGATCCACGCGGTCCTCACCGCGCTGTCCATGGCGATCACCTGGGCGCTCGGCGTCCACGCCGGCTTCACGTTCTCGGCCGGTGCGATCGACTACCTGCTGAACTGGAACCTCGCCACCAAGCCCTGGCTGATCATCCCGATCGGCCTGGTGTTCGGAGCGATCTACTACTTCGTCTTCCGGTTCGCCATCGTCAAGTTCAACCTCACCACCCCGGGCCGCGAGCCCGAGGAAGAGGTCGAGGACCTGACCAAGGCCTGAGCCCCGGGCACAGGAAGGCCCCGGAATCCGCAGCGCGGTCCGGGGCCTTCGTATGCGTGGGGTGGCTAGGGCCTCCCCTTCGGATCATGCCGGGCTGATCCGGGCTGATCCGGCCTCATCCGAACGAAAGACCTTAGAGCTCGTACGTCGCCCGTGGCGCCGCCAGTTCGACCGGCCCCGCGTAGACCGCGCGGGCGTCCGCCAGGTTGACCTGGGGGTCGGTCCACGGCGGGATGTGGGTGAGGACGAGGCGGCGGGCCCGGGCGCGGGTGGCGGTCTCGCCCGCCTCACGGCCGTTCAGGTGGAGGTTCGGAATGTCCTCCTTGCCGTGGGTGAACGCGGCCTCGCACAGGAACAGGTCGGCGTCGCGGGCGAGTTCGTCCAGCGCCTCGCTCACACCGGTGTCGCCCGAGTAGGTGAGCGTCCTGCCGCCGTGCTCGATCCGGATGCCGTACGCCTCCACCGGGTGGCGTACGCGTTCCGTGTGCACGGTGAACGGGCCGATCTCGAACGTGCCCGGTTTGACCGTGTGGAAGTCGAAGACCTCGCTCATCGAGGAGGCCGAGGGCGTGTCGCCGTAGGCGGTGGTCAGGCGCTGTTCGGTGCCCTCCGGGCCGTAGACCGGGACGGGGGCGCAGCGGCCGCCGTCGTGGCGGTAGTAGCGCGCGACGAAGTACGCGAGCATGTCGATGCAGTGGTCGGCGTGCAGGTGGCTCAGGAAGATGGCGTCAAGGTCGTAGAGACCGCAGTGGCGCTGCAACTCGCCCAGGGCGCCGTTGCCCATGTCGAGCAGCAGCCGGAAGCCGTCGGCCTCGACGAGGTAGCTCGAGCAGGCCGATTCCGCGGACGGAAACGACCCCGAGCAGCCGACGACGGTGAGCTTCATAGAGCTGGAACCTCCGTGGCGGGACGTGCGCAAGGCGGGGACGGGGAACGGTGACGGGGGTCGTGCGGTCCGTCGAGCGTAAGGCGCAAAAGGGCGGGTCGCTCCTCCGCCAGGGGCCGTTGTGGGGGAACTCACCTGTGGTGTCACCGGTTCGGCTGGAACAAGGGCGCGCGCGGCACACGGTACGGCGCATGGGAGTTGCGAAGGGCGCGCAGCGATGCGGACGCGCCGGTACCGTCGTCCGTATGGACACGTCGTGGTGGCTCGCGTTGGCGGCGGTGGTGCTGCTCGCGCTGGTCGCGACGCTGGTGGACGGATGGGGGCGCGGGCGGCGTCACCGTGCCGCGGCCGCGCGTCCTCCGGGGCGTGCCCGGGTGCATCCGCGGCCGGCCGAGATCTGGTGGGCGAGCGTGCCCCACGGGGACCGGCCGGGCGCCAAGGAGCGGCCGTGCCTGGTGCTGACGGTGCGCGGTGACAGCGCGACGGTCGCGCGGATCACCAGCCGGTACCACGACGAGCGGGCGGGCGTGATCCCGCTTCCGCCGGGGTCGGTCGGCGACGCCCAGGGACGGCCCGGCTTCCTGGAGACGGACGAGCTGCGGGACGTGCCGCTGTGGGACTTCCGGCGCCGGGTGGGGGTGGTGGACCCCGCGCTGTGGGACCAGGTGCGGTACCTGGCGGGATGAGCGTGTTCATGGCGGGCCTCATGGCCTGGTCACCGTGACGGTCACACTCCACCGCTGGATGCCGAGGCACGACGTCTGGCCGGGGCGCTTCGCGCAGAGCGGGCGGGTGGCGGTCAGCTGTGCGGTGCCGGGCGCGACGGCGTCGAACGCGGCCACGGCGTCGCCGGGCTGAACGACGAAACCGGCGTTGGTGGCCTTCAGCGCCGCGCCGGTGGCGGTGACGGGGGTCCAGGGGCGGTCCTTGGTGCCGTCCAGGGTGAGGCGGAGCTGTCCGCCGGTGGTCAGGCACACGGTGCGGCCGGTGTCGGCGACGGTGAGCTGGACCTGAGGGGCGCAGCCGGTGGGAGTGGCCGTGGGGGCCGGTGCTCCGGAGGAGGGGGCCGAGGGAGAGGCCGATCCGGACGCGGGCGCCGAGGCCGACCCGGACACCGACGGGGACGTCGACACCGCGCCGCTGCCGCCCGCTCCCGGCCCACTGTGCGTGCCGCAGCCCGCGAGGAGGAGCGCCGCTGCCGCGACGGCGATGACGGTGGTCCGCTGAGCGGTGGTACGGCGCATGAGGGCCGCCTCTCGTTCACTCGTGCCCGTGTGTGCCGATGTGACGTTTCTCCAGCGCATCAGGATCCCCACGCGCTCGCAAACGGGCCCCGGCCCACACGCCCGGCCGGGGCCCTTTCGCGCACAGGTGCGTCAGCTCGTCGTCAGGGCGGTGTCGTCGATGACGAAGCTGGTCTGCAGCGAGGAGTCCTCCACGCCGCTGAACTTCAGGGTGACCGTGGACCCCGCGAACGAGGACAGGTCGAAGGACTTCTGGGTGTAACCGGAGGCCGCGTTGACGTTCGAGTACGTCGCCAGCGTGGTCGACCCGGCGGTCACCGTCAGCTTGTCGTACGCGGTGCTGCCGGTCTCCGCGGTGTCGATGTGCAGGTAGAAGGTCAGCGTGGCCTTGCAGCCGGACGGGATGGTCACCGACTGCGACAGCGTGTCGGTGTGCGAGGAGCCGTACCCGTCGAGCCAGGCGTAGTAGGAGCCGCTGTGCGCCGCCTCACCGCTGCCGTTGGTGATCACTCCGCTGGAGGCGCTCCAGGTGGTGTTGCCCGACTCGAAGCCCGGGTTGCCCAGCAGCTGCGCCGGGGAGCAGGTGCCGCCGGAGGAGCCGACCGTCCAGGTGAAGGAGGTCGAGCCGGAGGCGCCGGTCGCGTCCTTGGCGGTGACGGTCACGCTGTAGGTGCCCGCGGTGGAGGCGGTGCCGGAGATCAGGCCGGTGGAGCTGTTGATCGACAGGCCGGTGGGCAGTCCGGTGGCGCTGTAGGTGAGCGCGGCGCCCGCGCTGTCCGTCGCCTTGATCTGCAGGCTGACCGAGCCGCCGGTCGTGGTCGACTGGTTGCCCGGGTTCGTGACGGTCACCGTGTTGCCGGTGCTGCCGCCGGAGGAGAAGGCGGTCGTGCCGTTGGGGGTGCCCCAGCCGGTCGGGCCGTCGTAGCCGGTGCCCGCGGTGCAGAAGTACGAGGTCGAGCAGGAGCCGTTGCTGCCGCTGGTGACGTCGTACAGGTTGCCCGTGTGGGAGTAGGGGTACTTCGCCGGGTAGTCGGTGGAGCCCGGGGTGCCCGCGAGGGCGTAGACGCCGGCGATGATCGGGGCGGAGGCGCTGGTGCCGCCGTAGACCGCCCAGCCGGAGCCGCCGTAGGTGTCGTAGACCGCGACGCCGGTGGCCGGGTCGGCGACCGCGGAGACGTCGGCCTCCATGCGCTTGGAGCAGCCGGTGTCGGTCTGCCAGCTCGGCTTCGGGTCGTAGGCGGAGCAGCCGGAGCCGGTGCCCTCGGTGGAGCTGGTGTGCCAGACGCTCTCGCTCCAGCCGCGGGAGTTGGAGGCGGTGGTCAGCGCGGTGCCGCCGACGGCGGTGACGTACTGGGACGTCGCCGGGTACTCGGCGCCGTAGGCGGAGTCGCCCGCGGAGACGGTGATCGCGACACCCGGGTGCTTGAAGTACGAGGTGTCCTCGCTGGTCTGGGAGGAGGACTCGGAGCCGCCCCAGCTGTTGGAGACGAACTTGGCGCCCAGCGAGACGGCCTCGTTCTCGGCTATGCCGAGGTCGGTGTCGTTGGCGGAGTTGGCCTCGACGAGGATGATGTTGCAGTTGGGGCAGACGGCGCTGACCATGTCGATGTCGAGCGCCTCCTCACCGGCCCACCCGGAGTCGTTCGTGGGCAGCGAGGTGGTCGAACCGGTCTGGCTGACCTGCTTGAAGCAGCCGTTGGCCTTGGTGCACGCCGACAGGCCGTACGTCGAGCGGTAGGTGGCCAGGTCGGACTCGGCGTTGGGGTCGTTGTAGGCGTCGACCACCGCGACGGTCAGGCCGGAGCCGCCGGTCGAGGGCAGGTTGTAGGCGCTGTGCAGGTTGGCGGGGCCCAGGCCGGAGGGCGCGGCGGCCGCGAGCGCGGAGGCCAGCCGCTGCTTGATGTCGGTGCGGCGCTGGGCGAAGCAGGACGCCTGGCCGGGCTTCGCGGTGGCGCACAGGTGCTGGGTCGGGACCTTCTGGCCGGCCTTGCCGGTCGAGCGGACGGTCTGCCGCTGGGGGTCGGTGAGCGCCTTGGCGTTCTGGGACGTGCGGGTGGTGTGCGCGGTGGCGGCGGGCGCGGTCTGCGCGCCCGCGGACGGGGCCGCCAGGAACCCGGCGACGGTGAGGGTGAGGGCCGGGACGGCGGCGGTCAGGAGTCTTCGAAGACTCCGGCGCCGCTTGTTCGGGCGTGACTCACGCATGGGGGTGTTGCCTCCATCGGTCGAGGCCGGCACCGCGCGGGCCTGGGTGGGGCCGGACGCGGACCACAGCCGGAAGTGGGGATTCGCGAGCTGAGTGGCAGGCCGTGACGCGCGTAGCGGCGGTGGGACGCGCGTCATGGGCATGACACCTAAAACACCCTGCGATGCCGATGAGCGTGACATTGACAGGACGGGCAGAACGTAGCTCCGTCCGCCCCCGAAAGGCTCCCCCCGGCGAAGATCTTTGCCACGCCGTAGGCAACGCTTAGCCCCCTCATAGGAGGGGGTTGGCGCATTGATGGCGGGATGGGCCGGGGCTCAGGCCCAGAGCTGGCCCTGGAGCGTCCGGACGGCCTCTTCCGTGGTGGCGGCCGTGTAGACGCCGGTCGACAGGTACTTCCAGCCGCCGTCGGCCACGACGAAGACGATGTCGGCGCTCTCGCCCGCCTTGACGGCCTTCTTGCCGACGCCGATCGCGGCGTGCAGCGCGGCGCCGGTGGAGATGCCCGCGAAGATGCCCTCCTGCTGGAGCAGTTCACGGGTCCGGGTCACCGCGTCCGCCGAGCCCACGGAGAAGCGGCTGGTGAGGACGGAGGCGTCGTACAGCTCCGGCACGAACCCCTCGTCCAGGTTCCGCAGGCCGTACACCAGGTCGTCGTAGCGCGGCTCGGCGGCGACGATCTGCACGTCCGGCTTGTTCTCCCGCAGGTAGCGGCCCACGCCCATCAGCGTGCCCGTGGTGCCGAGCCCGGCCACGAAGTGCGTGATGGACGGCAGGTCGGCGAGGATCTCGGGGCCGGTCGTCGCGTAGTGCGCGCCCGCGTTGTCCGGGTTGCCGTACTGGTAGAGCATCACCCAGTCCGGGTGCTCGGCCGCCAGCTCCTTGGCGACGCGTACGGCCGTGTTGGAGCCGCCCGCCGCCGGGCTGGAGATGATCTCGGCACCCCACATGGCGAGCAGCTCCCGGCGCTCCTGGGAGGTGTTCTCGGGCATCACGCACACCATGCGGTAGCCCTTGAGCTTGGCCGCCATGGCCAGGGAGATACCCGTGTTGCCCGAGGTCGGCTCGAGGATCGTGCAGCCAGGGGTGAGGCGGCCGTCCTTCTCCGCCTGCTCGATCATGTGCAGCGCGGGGCGGTCCTTGACCGAGCCGGTCGGGTTGCGGTCCTCCAGCTTGGCCCAGATCCGGACGTCGGGGGACGGCGACAGCCGCGGCAGGCGCACCAGAGGGGTGTTGCCCACCGCGGCCAGCGGGGAGTCGTAGCGCATCGGTGATCAGCGACCGTCAGGCCATGCCGCCGGCGACGGCCGGCAGGATCGTCACGTTGTCGCCGTCGGCGACCTTGGTGTTGATGCCGTCGAGGAAGCGCACGTCCTCGTCGTTCAGGTAGACGTTCACGAAGCGGCGCAGCTCGCCCCCGTCCACGATGCGGGCCTGGATGCCCGGGTGGCGGGTCTCGAGGTCGGCGAACAGGTCGGCGAGGGTCTCCCCGGTGCCTTCCACCGCCTTCTGGCCGTCGGTGTACTGGCGGAGGATGGTCGGGATGCGGACCTCGATGGCCATGGTTGCGGGCTCCTGTCGGAAGGATGGCGGGTCGGAGAGCGCGCGGCGGCGCGAGAGCGTGCGTGGTGGAACGCGGGTCGGGCGCCGCGGCTCACGGCCGTACGGCGGCAGGGACAGCGTCAACAGATGGCGCTGGCGAGCCTGCACAGGTCGACGTGCAGCCGCGCCACGAGCAGTGCGCCCGGCGTCTTGTCGCTCACGTCGTTCAGAACCATGCGCTCATCGTAACGATTCCCGACGGGGGCCCTGGAGTGTGATCTCGCTGTTCGGACAGATTTCATCCGCACTACGAGATCAGTAGGACTCCACGATCTTGACCTCTTCCTCCGTGACCTCGCCCTCCACGATCCGGAACGAGCGGAACTGGAAGGGGCCCGCGCCGTCGGTGTCGGCGGTGGAGACCAGGACGTAGTGGGCGCCGGGCTCGTTGGCGTAGGAGATGTCCGTGCGGGACGGGTAGGCCTCGGTCGCGGTGTGGGAGTGATAGATGACCACGGGGTCCTCGTCGCGGTCGTCCAGTTCCCGGTAGAGCTTGAGCAGGTCGCCGGAGTCGAACTCGTAGAACGTGGGCGAGCGGGCCGCGTTCAGCATCGGGACGAAGCGCTCGGGGCGGTCGGAGCCGGCCGGGCCGGCGACGACGCCGCACGCCTCGTCGGGGTGGTCCTGGCGCGCGTGCGCGACGATCTGGTCGACGAGGGCCTGGGTGATGGTCAGCATGACGGTCAGCATAAGCAGAAGGGCCGGCCCGTACCGAGGGGTGGTACGGACCGGCCCACATGGTGAGCTACGAGCGAGCCAGGAGACTCAGCCGACCTTCTCCAGCTCCTGCTCGCGGCGCTGGGCGACCTGCGGGTTGCGGGCCTTCAGCACCGCCCAGCCGACGGCCAGGGCGGCCGCCCAGACCGCCATCACGTACAGGCAGACGCGGGAGTCGGCGTCGTAGGCGATCAGGCAGGTGACGAAGAGCAGGAACGCGATGGCGATCCAGCTGCACACCGCGCCGCCCGGCGCCGGGAAGGAGGAGGCGGGCAGCCGGCCCGCGTCCACCGCGCGGCGGTACAGGACGTGGCTGACCAGGATCATCAGCCAGGTCCAGATGCCGGCCGCGGTGGCCACCGAGGTGACGTAGCCGAACGCCTTCTCCGGGACGACGTAGTTGAGGACCACGCCGATGCCCATGAAGGCGACCGAGACGGTGATGCCGAGGGCCGGGGTCTTCGAGGCGGACAGCTTGCTGAAGACGCGGGGCGCCTCGCCGTTGTCCGCGAGGGTGCGCAGCATGCGGCCCGTGGAGTACATGCCCGAGTTGCAGGACGACAGGGCCGCGGTGAGCACCACGAAGTTGACGATGCCCGCGCCGGCCGGGATGCCGATGACCGCGAACGCCTTCACGAAGGGGCTGACGCCCGCCGCGAACTCCGTCCACTTCACCACGCACAGGATCACGGTGAGGGCGCCGACGTAGAACAGGGCGATACGCCAGGGCAGGGTGTTGATCGCCTTGGGGAGGGTCTTCTCCGGGTCCTCGGACTCGCCCGCGGTGACACCGACCAGCTCGACGGCGAGGTAGGCGAACATGACGCCCTGCAGGGTCATCAGGGACGAGCCGATGCCCTTGGGGAAGAAGCCGTCGAACTGCCAGAGGTTGGAGACCGTGGCCGTGTCACCGGCCGCGCTGAAGCCGAAGGTCAGCACGCCGAGACCGATGACGATCATGCCGATCAGTGCGGTGACCTTGACCATCGAGAACCAGAACTCGATCTCGCCGAACAGCTTCACCGAGATCAGGTTGGCCACGAACAGGACCACCAGGAAGACCAGCGCCGTCACCCACTGCGGGATCGACGGGAACCAGTAGTGGACGTAGATCGCGGCGGCCGTCAGCTCGGCCATGCCGGTCACCACCCACATCAGCCAGTACGTCCAGCCGGTGAAGTAGCCGAAGAACGGGCCGAGGAACTCACGGGAGTACTCCGCGAAGGAACCCGACACCGGGCGGTACAGAAGCAGCTCGCCGAGCGCCCGCATGATGAAGAAGATGATCACGCCGGCGAGGGCGTACATGAGGATCAGGCTGGGCCCGGCCTTGGCGATGTTCGCCCCCGCGCCCAGGAACAGGCCGACGCCGATGGCCCCGCCGATCGCGATCATCTGGACCTGACGGCTGCCGAGCCCGCGCTCGTACCCCTCCTCAGGGGTGTTCTCCTTCTCGACCTGCGCTGAGGTCATGTGTGGTGCGCCTTTCTCCATGCCGACCCGGGCCTCTCGTCGGCCGCGGATCGTCTCGATCCCCCCGGATTGATGGAGCGAGCGGGGCACGGGCTTTCCCGGGTCCGCTCATGCCTGGCCGACGGTCGTCGGCTCGGTGGCGCACCCGGCGCGACATGGGTGGTGTTCGCCGGGCGGTCGTGAAGATTTATCACGACCGCAACACTGATCGCCTGGACGCGGTGTGGCGCAGCACACAGTAAGAAGCGGACAAAGTACGCACGAACGGCCCATACATGGCCGCAATGGTGACGCGATCGTTATCCGGATTTGAGCGTCCGCTGAGCGAACACGAAATCCGCACAGGTCAGGGCATAAGGGTGGTGACGAGCGTCTCCTGGAGGCCGCCGAGCCACAGGTACGCCATCACCATCGGCTTGCGCGGGTCCTCGTCCGGCAGCCGGTACAGCTCGTCGGTGTCGTCCTCGTCCGCGACCTCGAGCCGGGAGCCGATCGCGAGGCGCAGGTCGTTCAGGGCGCCGAGCCACTGCCCGCACTCCTCACGCGACAGCTTCAGCACCCCGCCCTCCCGGCTCGCCGAGGTCAGCGCGTCCAGGGTGCGGATCACCGCGAGGGCGTTCTCGCGTTTACGGGCGCGCAGGTCGTTCTCGGTGAAGCGGCGGAACTCGGCGGAGTGGGCGCGCAGCTCCTCGGCCTGACCGGGCGAGACGGGCTCGCTGCCCGGGTCGCCGTACGCGTCCGGGAACAGCCGGCGCAGCACCGGGTCGGCGGGCGGCTCGCTCGGGCCCTCGGCGAACAGTTCGGCGAGCGGATCCTCAGGGGCGTTCTCGGCGGGGCCCGGCCCGATGAGTTCCAGCAGCTGCACGGCCAGCGAGCGGATGATGGAGATCTCGACGTCGTCGAGGGCGACGGCCGCGCCGCCGCCGGGGAGCGGTTCGAAGTGTCCTGACATGAAGGGAGGTCGCTACTTCCGGTCCTGCTGGAGGGTGGCCCACAAGCCGTAACCGTGCATCGCCTGCACGTCGCGTTCCATCTCCTCGCGCGTACCGCTGGAGACGACCGCCCGGCCCTTGTGGTGGACGTCGAGCATGAGCTTGGTGGCCTTGTCCTTGGAATAGCCGAAGTACGTCTGGAAGACGTACGTCACATAGCTCATGAGGTTGACCGGGTCGTTGTGGACGATCGTGACCCAGGGGACGTCGGGCTCGGGTACGGCGAACTCTTCCTCCACCGACTGTGTTCGTTCGATCTCTACGGGAGCGGGTGACGTCACAAGCCCCATGCTGCCACCCGAGGGGGGTGGTCGCACAAACGGGCACCTCCACCCGGCCCGCAAATCGTCAGACTGACGAGATGAGGAGTACGATCGGCCGTCGCAGGCACTTGTAGCACCGATGGGTGCACCCGAAGAGTCGTGTGTGAGGAGAGCTTTGGTGGGCGTAGCGGACCTTGGGTTGCCGGTGGACGTTCCCTCCACGGCGCTCTTCACCGACCACTACGAGCTGACGATGCTGCAGGCCGCCCTCAGGGCGGGCACCGCCGAGCGGCGCTCCGTCTTCGAGGTCTTCACCCGGCGGCTGCCCGACGGCCGCCGCTACGGCGTGGTGGCCGGTACGGGGCGTGTCCTGGACGCGGTGGAGAACTTCCGCTTCGACGCGGGCGTCCTCGGCTTCCTGCGCGAGCGCCGGGTCGTCGACGACGCGACGCTGGACTGGCTCGCCGGCTATCGCTTCGGCGGCGACATCTGGGGCTACCCGGAGGGCGAGGTGTACTTCCCCGGCTCGCCGATCATGCGGGTCGAGGGCTCCTTCGCCGAGTGCGTGCTGCTGGAGACGGTCATCCTGTCGATCCTCAACCACGACTCGGCCGTCGCGGCCGCCGCCTCGCGCATGGCCTCCGCCGCCGGGGACCGGCCGCTGATCGAGATGGGCGCCCGGCGCACCCACGAGCTGGCCGCCGTGGCCGCCTCCCGAGCCGCGTACGTCGGCGGCTTCACCACCACCTCGGACCTCGCGGCCGGCTTCCGGTACGGCATTCCGACGGTCGGGACGTCCGCACACGCCTTCACCCTGCTGCACGACAGCGAGCGGGACGCCTTCCGGGCCCAGGTGGAGTCGCTTGGCCGTGGCACCACGCTGCTCGTGGACACCTACGACGTCACGGAGGCCGTCCGGCTGGCCGTCGAGGTGGCCGGGCCCGAGCTGGGCGCCGTGCGCATCGACTCGGGCGACCTGCTGCTGGTCGCGCACCGGGTCCGGCAGCAGCTGGACGCGCTGGGCGCCTCGCAGACGAAGATCATCGTGACCTCGGACCTGGACGAGTACGCCATCGCCTCGCTCGCGGCGGCACCGGTGGACGCCTACGGCGTGGGCACCCGGCTGGTGACGGGCTCCGGGCACCCGACCTGCTCGATGGTCTACAAGCTGGTCGCCCGGGCCGAGTCGGCGGACCCGAAGGCGCCACTGGTGCCGGTGGCGAAGAAGTCGACCGGCGGCAAGACGTCCGTCGGCGGGCGCAAGTGGGCGGCGCGGCGGCTGGACGAGCACGGGGTGGCCGAGGCCGAGGTGGTCGGCATCGGGCCCGTGCCGGACGAGCTGGCCGACCGGCAGCTGCTGGTGCAGCTGGTCAAGGGGGGCGAGGTGATCTCCCGGGAGCCGCTGGACGTCGTCCGCGACCGGCACGCGGCCGCCCGCGCCAACCTGCCGCTGTCGGCGACGCAGCTGTCGCGCGGGGAGCCGGTGATCCCGACCGAGTACGTGTGACGCGTCGCTGTTGACGCGCCGGGGGGACCATGGAGGAGGGGCCGGTGCGGCTTCGGCCGCTGCCCGCCCGAGGGCGCATGGAGGGGCGG
>NZ_PQSR01000138.1 GCF_002920635.1 Streptomyces sp. Ru72
AACATGAACGGGCTGTCCGTCCGCCCCGGCACCCACCTCGCCGCCATCGCCATCCCGCACCACTGACGGGCCTCAGGCCCGCCCACTGAACCGCCCCCCATCCCACTGAGCTGGTCCCCGATCTGAGCGGCTCCCAGCGCGCTTTCCCCCTTGAGTAAGGAGCAACCCATGCGAGTCAGCAGAAACTTGAGCGTCACGATCGTCACGGCGGCCCTGGCCCTCGCGCTCGCCGCGTGCGGGTCGAGTGGCACCGCGCAGAACGTGGGGTCGAAGAGCACGGCGCAGGGCGGGGGATCCGGCTCGTCGGCCGAGCACACCGACGACATCTCGGTGGGTGTGAAGCCGGATGCGAAGGCGGTGAAGCTGCTGCCCGCGGCGGTGAAGGCCAAGGGCACGCTCTCGGTGCCCATGGACCTGACCAGCCCGCCCACCACGTTCATGGCGTCGGACAACAAGACCCCGATCGGTTTCAACCCGGACATGGCCCGGCTGATCGCCGCGAAGCTCGGCCTGAAGCTGCAGATCAACAACGTCAAGTTCGACACCATCATCACCGGACTGCAGGCCGACCGGTACGACTTCACGGCGTCCACCATGGGTGCCACCAAGGACCGGCTCAAGGTGCTCGACATGGTCGACTACTTCAAGGCCGGGACCGGAGTGTCCGTCCCCTACGGGAACCCGCAGAAGCTGGGCACCCACTCGCTGTGCGGGCACCGCGTCGGTGTCCAGTCCGGCAGCACCGCGGAGCTGCAGTGGCTGCCGCAGCTGTCCAAGGAGGACTGTACGAGCAAGGGCAAGCCGGCCATCCAGGCGGTGGTCCTGCCCAGCCTGAACGACGCTCTGACCCAGCTGGTCTCCAAGCGGATCGACGCGGTGATGCACGACTTCACCGGGCTGCAGTGGGCGGCCACGCAGCAGCCCAAGACGTTCGACGTCCTCAAGCCCCTGGTGGCCACCAAGACCGTGACCGTCGCGCTGAAGAAGAACTCGCCGCTGACCCCCGCGGTGCAGGCCGCCATCCAGTCGATCATCGACAGTCCCAAGTACGCCGAGGCGCTCGGCCGCTGGGGTTTCCAGGACCTCGGGATCAAGACCGCGGCCATGGCCGTCCCGCAGGACTGACATGAAGACGGATGTGATCGAGACGACGATCAGGAGCCGACCCGTGTCACAACTACTGGCCGAGGAAAAGAAGCGGATCACGCCGAAGCGTCCGCGCGACTACGTCGCCTGGGCCATCGCGATCGCGATCGTCACCGGTCTGGTCTGGACCGCGGTGACGAACGAGAACTACCGCTGGCCGGTGGTCTTCAGCTACTTCACCACCCAGACGATCCTCAACGGCCTGCTGATCACCCTCGTTCTCACCGTGGTCAGCATGGCGCTGTCCACAGTGCTCGGGCTGGTGCTGGCCGTGATGCGCATGTCGCACCAGCGGCCCATCTCCGGGCTGGCCCAGCTCTACATCACGTTCTTCCGCGGTACCCCGGTGCTCGTGCAGTTGATCTTCTGGTTCAACATCGCGGCGCTCTACCCGCACCTCTCGATCGGTATCCCGTTCACCCATATCTCTGCGCCGGTGAACGTGAACGCGATCATGACCCCGATGACCGCGGCCATCGTGGGGCTGACGCTGAACCAGGCCGCGTACATGTCCGAGATCATCCGCGGCGGGTTCGCATCGGTTCCTCGCGGACAGCACGAGGCCGCGGAGTCCCTGGGCATGCGGGGGTTCACGAAGCTCCGCCGTGTGATCATCCCGCAGACCATGCCGACGATCGTTCCGGCCACCGGCAACCAGGTGATCGGGATGCTGAAGGAGACGTCGCTGGTGAGCGTGCTCGGCGTCGCCGACCTGCTGCAGAGCGCACAGGCGATCTACGCCCGCACCTACCAGACGATTCCGCTGCTGATCGTGGCCAGCCTCTGGTACCTGATCATGACGCTGGTGCTGAGCGTGCCGCAGTCCATGATCGAGCGCCGTTTCTCCCGCTCGACCCGAACGCGGCTGACCCCGGCGGCCACCTCGGCCGAGCCGGGGGCGGGCCAGCCCGTTGCCACCATGAGGGAGTCCCTGCTGTGAACGCCGACGGAACGATCGTCGCACGCAAGCTGTGCAAGAGCTACGGCCGTCACCAGGTCCTGCACGACATCGACCTGACCGTGGCGGCAGGCGAGATCTCGTGCATCATCGGGCCCAGCGGATCCGGGAAATCGACCCTGCTGCGGTGCGTCAACGGCCTGGAGACCGTCGACCGCGGGGTGCTGAAGGTCAACGGGGAGGACTTCGGCTACGTCGAGAAGGACCACGCCTACCACGCCGTCCGCCCGAAGCGGCTGGCCGAGCAGCGCACCCGCATCGGCATGGTGTTCCAGCAGTTCAACCTGTTCCCCAACATGACCGCCGAAAGCAACGTCATGTCCGGACCGGTACTGGTGAAGAAGAAGAACCGCGAGGCCAGCCGGGAGCAGGCGCGAGAACTGCTGGCCAAGGTGGGCCTGGAGGGGTGCGGGCACAAGTACCCCGCCCAGCTCTCCGGCGGCCAGCAGCAACGCGTGGCCATCGCCCGCGCGCTCGCGATGGAACCCACCATCATGCTGTTCGACGAACCCACCAGCGCGCTGGATCCGGAACGTGTGGGCGAAGTACTCGCCGTCATGCGCGACCTCGCCGGCAACGGCATGACCATGCTGGTCGTCACCCACGAGATGGCCTTCGCCCGCGAGGTCGCCGACGAAGTGCTGTTCATGGACGGCGGCATCGCCGTCGAACGCGGCGACGCCCGCGAAGTCCTGGGCAACCCGCGTGAGAAGCGAACCCAGGCATTCCTCGAAAGGGTGCTGTAGCAGCGGCACGGACCGACAACCCGAACTGGCCGACTGGCTGAAGAACTCCAAGCTCACCTCGCAGTGACTGGGAGCCTTGGAACCGAGTGGATCGGCGAGAACAAGACGCTGGTCAAGCTCGTGACCTCGCTGCTGATGCAGATCGCGCCCCCGCTGATCAGCGACCCGCCGTCCTCGACCGTATCGCCGCGATCATCGCGGGCATCCTCGCCGAGGCATCGGCCCCATCTGATCCACATTTTGGGAAGGAAGACATGTACTCCATCGGTCCGCTGACCGTCGCCCCGGGCGAGCGCGCCCAGGGCCTGATCCCGGTCGGCACCAGCAGCTACGGCGTGGACCTCGGCATTCCGCTGATCGTCGTCAACGGCGCCCAGGACGGCCCGGTCCTGTGTGTGGACGCGGGCGTGCACGGCGACGAGTACGACGGTCAGGAGGCCATCCGGCGCGTTCTCGCCGAGATCGACCCGGGCACCCTGCGGGGCACCGTCGTCGGCATCCCCTGCATGAACACCCCGGCGTTCGAGGCGGCCGCCCGCGCGAGCGGCATCGACCACCTCAACCTCAACCGCATCTTCCCGGGTGACGCGGAGGGATCGTACTCGCAGCGCCTGGCCGCCACCTTCGTCGAGCAGGTGGTCCCCGCCGTCGACGCCGTGGTCGACCTGCACACCGGCGGCGCCTACGGAGAGATCGCGCCGCTGGTCATCCTCCAGGGCGGCTACGAGGACCTGGCGACGGACCTGGCCCTGGCCGCCGGGCACGAGCTGGTCTGGAAGGGCGGCAAGTGGGGCGGCACGGTCCGCCATCCCGTTCTCGCGGCCGGCAAGCCCGCCATCACCATCGAGTGCGGTGGTGCCACGTACCGCGAGACCAACGTCGAGCACCACATGAACTCGATCCGCAACATCCTGCGCAGCCTCGGCATGATCGACGGCGAGGCCGAGCTGCGGGACACCTACACGGCCGTGTCCGGCACCTTCGCCCGCTCCGCCGCCGGCGGCTTCTTCGTCGCCCGCGCCGAGCCGGGGGAGACCTGCAAGGAAGGCGATCTGATCGCCACCATAACCGACCACTACGGCAACACGCTGGAAGAGGTCACCGCCCCGCAGGACGGCATCGTGCTCTGGGTGCGCCGGATCCGCACGGTCCGTCCGGGCGACGAGGTCGTCATCTTCGGCGAGGTGCTGGGGGAGATCCGGCCATGAGTGGCGAACTGCAGCTGACCGAACTGCTCATCGACGGCAAGCAGGTCCCCGCCGCCGACGGTCGCTCCTTCACCGTCCTCGACCCGTCCGACGGGACGGCCCTCGCCCAGGTGGCGCTGGCCGGTCCGGCCGACGTGGACCAGGCGGTGGCCGCAGCCCGCGCGGCGTTCACGGCACCCGAGTGGGCCCGGATGCGGGCCGCCGACCGGGGCCGGATCCTGTACCGGATCGCCGAGGCCATCCGCTACCAGGGCGAACGGCTGGCCCACCTGGAGAGCCAGGACGTGGGCAAGCCGCTCGGCCAGGCGAAGGCCGATGTCGAGGCCGCCGCCCGCTACTTCGAGTTCTACGCGGGCGTCGCGGACAAGCTCGGCGGCACGACGATCCCGCTCGGCCCCGGCCTGATCGACTACACCGTCCGCGAGCCGATCGGCGTCTCCGGTCAGATCATCCCGTTCAACTACCCGCTCCAGAACACCGCTCGGGGCTCCGCCCCGGCACTGGCGGCAGGCTGCACGGTGGTGCTCAAGCCGTCGCCCGAGGCGCCGCTCACGCCGCTGGAGATCGGCAGGATCGCCTTGGAGTGCGGTCTCCCGCCGGGCGTGCTGAACGTCGTCCCCGGCGACGGCGAGACCGGCGCGGCCCTCGCCGGCCACCCGGACATCGACCAGGTCACCTTCACCGGCTCGGTGCCCACCGGCATCAAGGTCGCCCAGGCCGCCGCCGCCAACGTGGTCCCGTCCGTCACCGAGCTGGGCGGCAAGTCGCCGTTCATCGTCTTCGCCGACGCCGACTACGACCTGGCACTGAAGGCGATCATGGGCGCCTCGTTCAGCAACGCCGGACAGATGTGCTCGGCCGGTACCCGGCTGCTCCTGCAGCGCGGCGCCGAGGAGTTCCTCGACCGGCTCGTCGAGAAGGTCGCCGCCCTGCGCGTCGGCCCCGGCCTCACCGACCCGGACATCGGTCCGCTCGTCGCCGCCCGGCAGCGCGACCGGGTGCTCGGCTACGTGGACCTGGCACGGCAGGAGGGTGCGACGGTCCGCGTCGGCGGGGGCGCCCCGTCCGACCCCGAGCTGGCGGACGGCTACTTCGTCGAGCCGACGGTCCTCACCGGCCTCACCAACCAGGCCCGTTGCGCCCGGGAGGAGATCTTCGGCCCCGTCGTCACGGTCATCGAGTTCGACGACGCCGAAGAGGCCCTCCAGATCGCCAACGACAGCCCCTACGGCCTGTCCTCCTACGTCTGGACCCGCGACATCGACAAGGCGATGCGCCTGGCCGAGGGCATCCGGGCAGGTCAGGTCTCCGTCAACGCCACCGGCGTCGGCACCGGGGTCGAGCTGCCCTTCGGCGGCTACAAGCACAGCGGCTGGGGCCGGGAGAAGGGCTTGGAGGCCCTGGCGAGCTACACACAGACCAAGAACGTCTGCATCGGGTTCGGGAGCCGGTCATGAGGTACCGCACCCTGGGCCGACGCGGACCGACCGTCTCCGTCGTCGGTGTCGGAGGCAACAACTTCGGCTCCCGCCTCGACGAGGAGGGCACGAAGGCGGTCGTCCACGCGGCCCTCGACGCCGGGATCACCCTGTTCGACACCGCCGACATGTACGGCGGGTCCGGCGAACGGGGGGGCTCGCGCGGCGACGGCGAACGGCTCCTGGGTGCGGCCTTGAAGGGTCGCCGGGACGATGTCGTCCTGGCCACCAAGTTCGGTATGGAGATGGGGCGCGAGGCCGACCTGTACGGCCGGCGGGGAGCCCGCCCCTACATCCGGTACGCGGTCGAGGCGTCGCTGCGCCGGCTCGGCACCGACCGGATCGACCTGTACCAGTACCACGAGCCGGACGGCGTCACCCCGCTCGACGAGACGGTCGCCGCCCTGCTGGAGCTGGTCGACGAGGGCAAGGTCGGGTACATCGGCTGCTCGAACCTCCCGGCCGAGCACCTCACCGGCGCCTTCGTGTCCACCCAGGCCCGCTACCACCTGCTCGACCGCAGCGTGGAGAACGACCTGATCCCCGCCTGCCTGCGCCACGGCGTCGGTCTCCTCCCGTACTACCCGCTGGCCAACGGCCTGCTCAGCGGCAAGTACCGCCGCGGCGAGGCTCCCCCGCCCGGCAGCCGCCTGTCCTGGCGGCAGGGCTGGCTCACCGACGCGGCCCTCGACAGGGTCGAGGCGCTCACCGAGTACGGCGCCGAGCGCGGCCTGACCCTCCTCCAGGTCGCGGTCGGCGCACTGGCGGCCCTGCCCGCCGTCGGCTCCGTCATCTGCGGCGCCATGACCCCCGAACAGGTCACCGCCAACGCGGCGGCGGCCGACTGGATCCCCGACGCGGCCGACCTGGCCGCACTGGACGCGATCGTCGCCCCCGGCGAACGCGTCGTCTGAAGCCCCCCGCTCACTCTGAAAACCCGCGAGACAGAGGCTGAACACCATGCGAGAGATCGTCACCTTCGACGCCTATGCAACCCTGATCAACTTCGAGCTCGGCCCCACGACCCTGAAGGTCCTCGAGGACCGGCTCGACCTGGACAACCTGGATGTCGACGAGTTCCTCGACGACTTCCGCGTCATGCGCTTCCAGGCCGTCCTGGAGGCCTACCGCCCCTACCATGAGGTCCTGCACTCCAGCCTGCGCAACGCCATGCGCCTGCACGGCCTGGAGTACCGCGAGACCGACGGCGAGGCCCTCGTGGACGCCGTCCCCACCTTCGGCCCCTGGCCGGAGGTCCCGGAGGCCCTGCGGAAGCTGAAGACCAAGTACGAGATCGCCATCATCTCCAACTCCGACGACAACCTGATCGCGCGGAACGTCGAGAACATCGGCGTCGAGTTCGACTACGTCATCACCGCCCAGCAGGCCGGTGCCTACAAGCCGGACCGCCAGACCTTCAAGCACGCCTTCCGGACCATGGGTGTCGAGTCGTCGCAGGTCATCCACGTCGCCCAGGGCTGGGAGTACGACCACATCCCGACCCGCGACCTGGGCCTGAAGCGCCGGGTGTGGATCAACCGCTACGGCCGCAAGGGCAGCGCCGACTACCAGCCGTACGACGAGCTGCCCGACCTGTCGGGCCTGCCGAAGCTGCTCGGCTGCTGACCAACGGCGCAACTGGCGAAACAGACCGAGAACACAGAGGACGCACGCCATGAAGCAGATCCCCTACTGGATGGACACAGCCCCCGCCCTGCCCGACCGTTCCGGGAAGGACCTGCCCGACGAGGCGGATGTGGTGGTGATCGGCGGCGGCCTCACCGGCCTGTCCACCGCTTACCACGCCGCCCGTAAGGGTGCCCGGGTCGTCCTGGTCGAGAAGGACCAGGTCGGTTCGGGCGCCTCCGGGCGCAACGGCAGCCACTGCAACCCCGGCATCACCATCAGCCCGGCCCAGGCCCGCCAGCGCTACGGGCAGGAACGTGCTCGCGAGCTCTACGACGCGTTCCGCGTCGCAGTGGACCTCGTCGAGGAGATTGCGGTCAAGGAGAACATCGACTGCGACTTCCACCGTGCCGGGCGCCTCGGCTTGGCCTGCAAGCCCAAGCACCTCGAGGGCATGCACGCCAAGCAGCGCGACCTGGCCGAGAACTTCGGCCACGAGACGGTCGTCCTGAGCAAGAGCGAGCTGCGCGCCGAGCTGGGCTCGGACCACTACCACGGCGCCCTGCTCGACCCGCTCGGCGCAGCCCTGCACGTGGGCAAGTTCGTCGTCGGCCTGGCGGACGCCGCCGAGCGTGCCGGTGCCGAGATCCACGAGCGCAACGCCGCCACCGGCCTCACCCGCCTCCCTGGCGGCGGCTTCGTGGTGGAGACCCTGCACGGCACCATCCGTGCCAAGCAGGTCATGGCGGCGACGGATGCCTACACCGACAATTCGATGCCGTGGTTCCGCAAGCGGCTGATCAACGTCGGCAGCTTCATCATCGTCACCGAGCCGCTGGGGGAGGCGCGCGCCAAGGAGCTCATCCCCAACGGCCGCCTGCTGGTCGCCCACAAGAATGTCGGCAACTACATCCGTCTCACGCCGGACAACCGCCTCGCCTTCGGCGGCCGGGCCCGATTCGCCCCTTCCAATCCGGCGTCCGACGTCAAGAGCGGCGACATCCTCAAGCGGGAGATGACGGAGATCTTCCCGCAGCTGGCGGGGGTGCGGATCGACTACGTCTGGGGCGGCATGGTCGGCTTCTCCTGGGACCGCATCCCGCACGCGGGTGACGTCAACGGCCTGTACTACTCCATGGGCTACTGCGGTCACGGCGTGCAGATGGCCACGTACATGGGCCGCGCGGTCGCCGAGATGATGGACGGCAAGCCCGAGGCCAACCCGATGCGCGGCTTCGGCTTCCCGAAGGTGCCCGTCCCCTTCTACAACGGCACACCCTGGTTCCTGCCGTTCGGCGGCGCGTACTACAAGGCGAAGGACAAGCTGCTCTGAGCCGACGCCGACGGCGGTGACACTGCGGGGACTTTCCGGGAAGCGGTCGTGGGAAGTCCCCGCGGTTCCTCACCGCCTCTCTCCCCGGTGGGCGCCCGCCGGGGAGACTGACGGCCGCCGGCTGCGGTGTGGTCCTTGGTCTCCACATCCCTCCGCACGATCTCGCTCCTTGCCGCGCCCTACGTACCCCACGCATGAACCTGCTCCGAGAGAAGGCCCGCACCGCCATGACCGCCAGAGGCACCCGCAGCGAGCACGACTTGATCGGCGACCGCGACCTGCCCGCCGAGGCGTACTGGGGCATCCACACCCTGCGCGCCACGGAGAACTTCCCCATCACCGGGACGCCGATCTCCGCCTACCCGTACCTGATCGACGCCCTGGCCGCCGTCAAGGAGGCGGCCGCCCTCGCGAACCGGGAACTGGGCCTGCTGCAACCGAGGAAGGCGGCCGCCATCGTCGCGGCCTGCCGGGAGATTCGCGCCGGGATGCTGCACGACCAGTTCGTCGTCGACGTGATCCAGGGCGGTGCCGGCACCTCGACCAACATGAACGCCAACGAGGTGATCGCCAACCGGGCGCTGGAGCTGCTGGGTCACCGGAAGGGTGAGTACCGGTACCTGCATCCCAACGAGGACGTCAACCTCGGCCAGTCGACCAACGACGTCTATCCGACGGCCGTCAAGATCGCGACGGTGTGGGCGGTGCACGGTCTGCTCAGGGCCATGTCCGTGCTCCAGGACGCCTTCGCCGCCAAGGCGGTCGAGTTCCGCGACATCCTCAAAATGGGCCGCACTCAGCTGCAGGACGCGGTGCCGATGACGCTCGGGCAGGAGTTCTCCGCATACGCGGTCATGATCGAGGAGGATCGCGGCCGACTCGCCGAGGCGGTGGAGCTGATCCTGGAGATCAACCTCGGTGCCACGGCGATCGGCACGGGGCTCAACGCCCCCGTCGGGTACGCCGAATCGGCCCGCCGCCACCTCGCCGAGATCACCGGGCTGCCGCTGGTCACCGCCGCCAACCTGGTCGAGGCCACCCAGGACTGTGGCGCGTTCGTCCAGGTGTCCGGCGTGCTCAAGAGGATCGCCGTCAAGCTGTCCAAGAGCTGCAACGACCTGCGCCTGCTGTCTTCCGGGCCGCGTGCGGGCCTGAACGAGATCAACCTGCCGCCGGTGCAGGCCGGTTCGTCGATCATGCCGGGCAAGGTGAACCCGGTGATCCCGGAGGTGGTCAACCAGGTCGCCTTCGAGGTGATCGGCAACGACGTCACCATCACGATGGCCGCCGAGGCCGGTCAGCTCCAGCTCAACGCCTTCGAGCCGGTCATCCTGCACTCCCTCTCCGAGAGCATCACGCACCTGGAGCGCGCCTGCCTCACCCTCGCCGAGCGCTGCGTCTGCGGCATCACCGCCAACACCGAGGCTCTGCGCGCGAGCGTGGAGAACTCCATCGGCCTGATCACCGCCCTCAACCCGCACATCGGGTACGCGGCCGCCACCGAGATCGCCAAGGAGGCCCTCGCCACTGGCTGCGGAGTCGCGGAACTCGTCCTGGAACGAGGACTGTTGCCCGCCGAGACGCTCGCCGACCTGCTGCGGCCCGAGGTCGTGGCCGGAAGGAGCCAGGTGCTGGCCCGACGGGCCTGCGATACCGGGGGCGGCCCGGAACGTCGCGTCCCGTCCGTTGCCCGCGAGTGAGTCCGGGGGGCTCGACGATGTACGGCTCCACGGCTCGGGCGTGCGCGGCGGCGACCTGCAAGAAGACCGCTACGGCCTCGGGGCAGGTCTGCGCCGCCGGCACGGCGTTCGACGACAGCGTCACATGTGTCGCCGGCCGGTGGCCGCCTCCCGGTCCAGCAGTCCGGTGCGCAACTCGAGCGGGGTCACTCCGTGCCACCGGCGCACCGCCCGCCGCAGTGCGCTCACGTCGGCGAAGCCCGCCTGGCGTGTGATGTCACGAAGCGTCAGTTCCGGGCGGCGCAGCAGTTGTTCGACCTGCTCCCGGCGTACCCCGTCGACGATCGCCTCGTAGGTCGTGCCGCACTCGGCCAGGCGACGGCGAAGAGTACGTTCGCTGGACGCGTGCCTGCGGGCCTGCTCGAGAAAAGAGGGGACGGCCGGAAGGCTCTGCGCGATGGAGATCTCCAGCACCTCGAGAAGGTCCTGCTGGTCGCGCCGTGACGCCATCTCCTTCTCCAGCACGTCGAGCACCGAGGCGTAGGTGATGGGGTCCCGCCCCGGCATGGCCGCACGGGCCCACCGAGCGGGGATCACCATGCGGTTGCCGGGGGCGTCGAAGCGCAGTCGGCAGCGGAACAGTTCGTCGAACGGGCGCGTGTCGCGCGGAGCGGGGAAGGCGAACTCGACCACCTGCGGGGCGAATGCGGCGCCCACGCTCAGCCGGGTGAGTGTGGCGACGCTGGAGTACGCCTCCTCGATCAGGAAGACGGCGACCGTCGGATCCAGTGCGGGGTCGGGCAGATCGGCGCGCAACACGTAACCGGCGTCCTCCCAGCGGGCCGACCACACCGTCATCGCCCCGGAAAGGTTCTGATAGCGCACGCCGGCCTCGATGGCGTCCTGGAGAGTGTCGGCAGCCATCATGGCCAACCCGATCAGCCCCCACGCGGTCAGGTGCTGCGCCGCGCCCACACGCAGCCCCAGGTGCTCGTCCCCGGTCCGCTCCACCGCCTGGCGGATGACGTCGCTGCCCTGCCGGTAGGAGACCCGCAGGGCGGCGGAGCCCATCACCGTCGGATCCAGCCCGACCCGGGTCAGCAGCGGCTGCAGGTCGACGCCGGACTCGCCGGCGACCCGGGCGAGGTAGCGGAGGATGTTCGGCGCGATGGTGGCCGAGGTGCTGCGGCTCGTTCCAGGAGAAGTGACCGGGGCGGGAGCATCGGGCATCGCGTTCCCTCTCACCAGGGCGTATCTCGCTTCACTGTAAGCAGCCGGGCCTCGCCTGTCGCGGGCCTGGCCGCCGAAGCCCCTGTTTCGGCCTCCGGCGCGCTGCACCGGGCCTTTTCGTCCTCCTTACCTTTTGCGGAAACCCGCCCCCCAGCCGTACGTGGCGCAGGGGATACCGGCGCGAGCGCCCAAGAAACGAAGGCTCACCATGACTGCACCTCTTCAGACGCCGGCTCGGCGACGATCTGTGCGCCGGAGCCCGCTTGCGGCGGCCCGACGGGTCGTGGCGACGGTGTTCGCCGCCCAGGGAGCAGCGGTGGCCGCGGTGTCCACTACGGTGCCCGCAGTCAAGGAGCGTCTCGCGCTCTCTGCGCTGACGATGACCGTGCTCGTCGTGGCCGTCGCGCTGAGCGCGGGCGTCGGCAGCTTCGCCGGACTGGCCCTGATCCGACGTCTGGGTCTGGTCGCCGCCATGCGGGCCGCCGTCGTGGCGACCGCCGCGGCTCTGCTGCTGATCGGCTGGGCTCCCGACCGGGCCATGGCCGCGGTGGCCTACGGGCTGTCCGGCATGGCGCTCGGGTGCATCGACGTGTCGGCGAACACCCGGGCCGCGGCCGTCGAACGCCACTACGGCCGGAGCATCTTCGCGTCCTTCTACGCCGCCTGGAGCGCAGCAGGCGTCGCGGCCGCTCTCCTCACGGCGGGCACGGCTCGCCTCGGCTGGTCCGCCGAGTACACCCTGACCGCACAGGCCGGCCTCGTCCTGGCCCTCGCCCTGACCGTCCGCTCTCACGCGCTTCCCGCCGAATCGCCGTTCGCCGTGTCCGACCACGAGGAGTCCGTCGAGCTCGGCCGCGGACTGTGGTGGAGACTCGCCCCGTTCGGCCTTGTCCTCCTGGTCGCTTATGTCATCGACTCCACGGTCTCCTCGTGGTCCACGCTCTATCTCCGCCAGACCCTGGACACCGCCTTGTCCGTCGCGCCTCTGGCCTATGCGGCCTACCAGGTCGGCACCGTCACCGGGCGGGCCTGCGCCGACCACCTCGTACGCACGATCGGCCCCGTGGCCGTGGTCCGTTCCGCCACCCTGCTCACCGCCACGGCGCTGGCCGGATTGGCAGCCGCCCCCGCCTGGCCGTACGCGGTCCTGGCTGCCGCCTGCACCGGGCTGGGGGTCTCCGCACTCGTCCCCCTGTGCCTCGCCTCCGCCGGACGGCTGCGACCGGGGGCGGCCGAAGCGGTCCTGGCCCGTATGAACGTCTTCAACTACACAGGTGTGCTCGTCGGCGGGGCAGCCAGCGGAGTCGTCGGGTCCACCGGCCACTTCCGACTCGCCTACGCGATCCCCGCCGCACTGGCCCTCGCGATCCTGGCGACCGCACGATCCTTCAACCACAGGTTCCCGGCGTAGGCCGCGCAGCCGGAGCCGGAACCTCGGAGGCAGCGCGGTCGGTGCGTGGCGGCAAGCATCTGGCCGCCCAAGCCCCCTCTGTGACCGCACGGACCATTTCCCGCTGAACCGCAGATGCATAAGTTCCCATCAGCCCTTCAAAAATGTGGCCGCGAACGGCTGGAAAGAAGGATCTGGTTCATGGGAAATGTTCAGTACGACACGTGCGTGATCGGAGCAGGCCCCGCCGGGCTGGCGGTCGCCAGAGCCCTGACGGAGCGGAATCTGCCGTACACGCATCTCGAGCGGCACACAGGGCCCGGCGGTATCTGGGACATCGACAATCCCGGCAGCCCGATGTACGAGTCGGCCCATTTCATTTCCAGCAGGACACTCTCGGGCTTCGGAGGTTTTCCCATGCCCGACGAATTCGCCGACTATCCCCCGCACTGGCAGATCCTCTCGTACCTGAAATCGTTCGCCGACGCCTACGGGCTGACGGAGCGCATCCAGTTCGGCGTCGAGGTGGAAAACGTCGAGAAGAACGCCGACGGCACCTGGGTGGTCACCCGGACCGACGGAGAGCGAACCGTGCACAGCCACGTCGTGGTGTGCACGGGTTCCCAGTGGCACCCCAACATCCCGGAACTTCCCGGGAACTTCACCGGCGAGGTCCGCCACACGGTCGGCTACCGCAGCGCCGAGGAACTGCGCGGCAAGCGGGTCCTGGTCGTGGGAGCGGGGAACTCCGGCTGCGACATCGCCTGCGACGCGGCCCGCAGCGCCGACCATGCGGTGATCAGCATGCGCCGCGGCTACTGGTTCATCCCCAAGCACCTCTTCGGCCGGCCGGTGGACACCATCGCAAACGACGGTCCGCACATGCCGATGTGGCTGGCGCAGCGGGTCTTCGGCACTCTCCTGCGGATCCTCAACGGCGACCCGACCCGCCTGGGCCTGCAGAAACCGGACCACAAGCTGTTCGAGACCCACCCCGCGATCAACTCGATGCTGATCCACCACCTCCAGCACGGAGACATCACAGCCAAGCCGGGGATCGCGCGCACCGAGGGCAGGACGGTCCACTTCACGGACGGCACCCGGGACGACTTCGACCTGATCCTGCTGGCCACCGGTTACGTCCACAAGGTGCCGGTCGCGCAGAAGTACTTCGGCGACGAGCAGCACCCCGACCTGTACCTGTCGTCGTTCTCCCGCGAGCACCAGGGACTGTTCGGAGTCGGCTTCGTCGAGACCAACTCCGGCGCGTACCGGCTCTTCGACACCCAGGCCCAGCTGATCGCCGGGCACATCCACGACGTACGGCACCGGCTGCCGAACGCGGAGCGATTCGGGGGCATGATCCGTACCGACCGCCCGGACCTGTCCGGCGGCATCAAGTTCGTCGACTCGCCCCGGCACACCGGCTACGTCGACAGCGGGGCGCTCATGGAGCACCTCGCCAGGATCGCGGCCGAGATGGGCTGGCGCACCGAAGGCCGACCGCCGCGCGTGCGTCCCCTGCGGGACGTGGAGGCGGTGTCGTGAGCGGCTTCGACTTCCATGACAAGGTCATGCTGGTGACCGGCGGCGCCGGTGGGATCGGCAGCGCGATGTGCCGGCGCTTCGCCGCCGGGGGCGCCCGCTGCGTGGTCGTCGACATCGACGGGGCCCGTGCCAAGCAGGTCGCCGCGGAGCTTCCCGGCGCCGGACACACCGCCATCGGCTGCGACCTGGTGGACCGGGCCCAGGTGGAGCACCTCTTCGATCAGGTCGCCCACGTGTACGGCCGCCTCGACGTGCTCGTCAACAACGTCGGAATGACCAGCGCCGAACGCTTCGACGTGCGCAGCGTCGAGAGCATCGAGAAGGAGATCACCCTCAACCTGATCTCGCCACTGGTCGCCACCAGGATCGCGATCCCGCTGCTGCGGGCGTCCCTGGACGCCCGCGTGGTCACCACCGTCTCCCTCGGCGGGATCTTCCCCCTGGGCGAGACTCCGATCTACACGGCCTCGAAGTTCGGGCTGCGCGGGGCGATGCTCGCCATCGGCCTCGACCTGAGGAGCAAGGGCATCCTGGCCGGGTCGGTGCTGCCGTCGGCGACCGACACCCGCATGCTGCGCCAGGAAGCCGTGGACGGCGGGAACTCCATGCAGTTCCAGGACCCGCCGCAGCAGCCCGCCGACGTCGTGGCGGCGGTGGTGGCCCTGCTCGACAAGCCCCGCCTGGAGGCGTACCCCCGGACCGGTGAGTCCCGTCTGGTCCGGCTCGCGATGCTGGCGCCGAACCTGCTGCCGAAGCTGTTCCCGCTGTTCCGGCAGCGGGGCGAGCGCGGCATGGCCCGCTACCTCGAGGAGCTGCGCCGCCGGGGACTTGCCCGGCAGATCGACGGACGCTGGGAACTGGTGGAGGAGTAGTGACCGCTGTCGAGAGCCCCGCCGCGCTGAAGGTCGTCAACCCCGCCACCGGCGAGCTGATCACCACCGTGCCCGCCACGAGCGCGGAAGACGTTGCCAAGGCGGCTGAGCGGGCCGAGCAGGTCTTCGCATCCGGCGTGTGGTCGCGGCTGCCGGTCCGGGAACGCGCCGCGGTGCTGCTGCGGCTCGCCGACCTGATGGAACGCGACACCGGGATTCTGGCCCGGCTGGACAGCGAGGACGCGGGAAAGCCGATCACGGAGTGCCTCACCGGCGATGTGCCCGGCGCTGTCGAGTCGATCCGCTGGTTCGCCGAAGCGGCCGACAAAGTGTTCGGCAGGATCGCACCCGGAACCGGACACGGCGGCCTGGGCCTGATGACGCGGGAGCCGGTCGGCGTGGTGGCGGCGATCCTGCCCTGGAACTATCCGCTGGCCATGACCGCGTGGAAGGTCGGTCCCGCCCTCGCCGCGGGCAACTGCCTGCTGGTCAAGCCCGCCGAGGCGACCCCGCGTTCGGCCCTGCACCTGGCCGAACTCGCCGCCGAGGCCGGCCTCCCCGAGGGGGTCCTCACGGTCCTGACCGGCCACGGCTCCGTCACCGGCGCAGCCCTGGCCCGCAGCCCCGTCGTGGGTGCTCTTTCGTTCACCGGCTCCACCGGGACCGGGCGCCGCATCCTCAAGGACGCGGCTGAGAGCAACTTCAAACGCGTCTCGCTGGAGATGGGCGGCAAGAGCCCGCAGGTGCTGATGGCCGACGCGCTCGCCTACGGCGACGAGCTCATCGACCACATGATCGAGGCCGCATTCCTGA
>NZ_PQSR01000139.1 GCF_002920635.1 Streptomyces sp. Ru72
ACGGCCGCCGCCGGTGCCCTGGCGTCGTCCTCCAGGGCGGCGAGGATGTCGCGGTCGATGTCGTCCAGCGGCCCCGCCGTGGCGGCTCCCGGTGGCCGCCGGAGTGTCAGCGCGGCACGCTCGGCGTCACTGAGGACGTCGTGGCGCCAGTCCTGGGCCTCCGCGAACACGTGCAGGACGGTGTCCGCCGCCACGGAGGTGACGGCCCGGGTGGCGGGCAGTTCCCGGAAGACCAGGTGGTCCCGGGTGCCGGGCCGGGTCCAGCAGACGGCGAGGATCTCGTCCCCGGACGCGGAGACGTCGATGAACGGGACGTCGGGACGGGCCGCGAGCGCGGCGGTGAGCGCGTCGAGCCTGCTGCCGATCACCCGGATCCGCAGCAACAGCGCGCCGACGGGGTCCGGCCGGGCGGGCAGGCCGATCACCCGGCAGACGCCGTCTGCGATGAGGGCCTGCCAGCGCCGGTGGACGGTGCGCGGGCTCATCCGGAGGACCTCACCGGCCCGCTCGGCGGTCAGCCGTCCGTCGCACTGCAGCGCCGCGATCAGCCGCTGGTCGCGGCCGTCGAGTACGGGATCAGCCGGTTCAGCAGCCATGAGTGGCAGTATCGCTCATCGACACACCGGGGAGGGACCTGGGATGACCGGCAGCGCGGAGGATCGACGCGTCGAACCGATTCCCGCCCCGAGGAGCCGAAGATGACGTACCAGGACCTGCTCGCCCCCATGGCCGCCGCCGTGGAGGAGGTGGGCGCGCTGCTGTCGGCGACCCCGCGCCCCGCCCCCGCCACCTCCCGCGACGGACTCGCCGTGGCCTTCGACGCGTTGGAGGAGCCGGCGGTCGCCGTGATGCGGCGGCACCTGGACGCGCTGCGGCCCGGCGTCGCCTGGGCGGACGAGTTGGACGGCCTCGCCCCGCTGCCCGACGGCGAGGTGTGGATGGTCGACTGTGTCGACGGCGCGGTGCAGTTCCTGCAGGACCTGCCGCAGTTCTGTGTGAGCCTGGCGCTGGTCCGGGACGGCGAGCCGGTGGCGGCCGCCCTGCACGCGCCGCTGCTGGGTGAGACCTACCTGGCGTCGCTCGGCGGTGGCGCCACCCGCGACGGGCGGCCGATCGCCCCGTCGGCCAAGAGCGATCCGGCCGCCGCCGTCGTGGCCGGCAGCCATCCCCCGTTCATCGGCCGGCAGCCGAAGGCGGCCGAGGAGGCCGGACGCTCGCTGGCCGCCCTGCTGCCTCACGTGGGTGCCGTGCGCAATCTGGGTCCCACCTCGTGGCAGATCGCCGACACGGGGGCCGGACGCCTCGACGCCTTCTGGCAGTTCGGCCGTGACGCCGCCAACCTGCTGCCGGGCGCGCTGGTGGCCCGTGAGGCGGGCGCGCTGGTCACCGATGCCGACGGCCGCCCGTGGACCGCGGAGTCCGACAGCTTCCTGGTGGCACCGGAGGGGCTCCACGAGCGGCTGGTGGAGATGCTCGGCCACCGTGGCCGGTAGAAACGGGCGGTGGCCCCGGAATCACCGGGGCCACCGCTCATGTGCGCGCGTTCCGGATCAGGCGTCGGCGCGCTCCCTGCGGCGCAGGGTGAGGAAGGTGCCGGTGGCGCCGGCCGCGACGAGGGCGCCCGCCGCGATGCCCACCGGGAGGGCGGGGAACGACGAGGCGTCCGTGCTGGCGGCCGTGTTCTGCATCGCCGGGCCGGGGGTGATGCTGGTGGCGACGGCCTTCACCGGGTGGATCGGACCGACCGACTGCACCGAGCCGTCCCTGTTCAGCAGCACCTGCTTGTTGTTGGGGTGCCGGAAGTCGAACATGCCCGCGAGCGAGCCGGCGGTGGCGTCGAAGGAGTGGTCACCGATCCGGCCGGTGTGCCAGTTGTCCTCGATGAACCGGATGATCGAGGACTGGTCGGTCTGCGTGTGGTCGACCTTGTCGACCTTGCTGTACGGGGAGACCACGAGCAGCGGCTGACGGGTGCCGGGGCCGCAGCGGTCCTGGTAGCCGCCGGACGCGGCCGGGCCCGCCTGGCAGGCCGGGCTGTCGGTGGCCTTGCCGTTGGAGCCCGTCGAGGTGTCCGTGGAGCCGTTGCGCGGCGTGGCGTACGCGTGGTCGTACCAGCCGTCGGAGTCGTCGTAGGCGATGACGACGGCCGTGGACTTCCACTGCGGCGACTTCTGGATGGCGTTGATCTCGCTCACGAGGAAGTGCTGTTCGTCGATCGGGTCCGAGTAACCCGCGTGACCGTCCTGGTACTCGGCGGCCTTGAGGAAGCTGACCGCCGGCAGCTTGCCCGCCTTCAGGGCCGCGTCGAAGTCGGTCAGGTCGTAGTTGTGGTTCGCCTGCCCGTTGTGGCCGATCTCGTCGACGCTCTTCGGCGGCAGGTGGTGCGGGTTGGACGTCGACTTGTAGTACTCGAACGGCGAGTGGTGCGGGCTGTAGTCGACGACGGCGGCACCGCCGACGTTGGTGTGCGTGGTGTCGCACTTGGCGTAGTCGCCCTGCTTGCCGTCCCACGCGGTGGACGGACGGAAGCCGCCCTGGAACCAACCCCAGGTGATTTTCTTGGAGTTGAGCACGTCACCGATGTTCTGGCCCTGCATCGCGGCGAGCGCGTTCTTGCTGGTGTGGTCCTTGCCGGAGCAGTCGTCGTAGGCCGGGTCCGGGTCGTTGACCATCGTGCCGACGCCGTTCGCGTCCGGCGACTGGACGGCGTACGAGTCCGGCGTCGAGGTCTGCTTGGGGTTCTCGGTGCCGGTCGCGGGGTCCACGGAGATAACGCCGTGCGTCTGGCCGGAGACGAGGTTGAGCGCGCCGGGGGTCGACGGGCCGTAGTTCGAGCTGTAGGAACGGTCGTTGAGGGCGTAGTGCTGGGCGTAGTTCCACAGCCCGGTCACCGTGTTGCCGTCGTAGTAGTCCATGACCAGGCCCGGCTCGCCGAACAGGTTGCCGGAGCACTTGCCGGAGTCGGTGTTCTGGACGAACTGGTCGTTCTTGCCGCCGTTGTACGCGTACTGCTCGGGCCCGTAGGCGTGGTTCTGGTCGCAGGTCATGGCCTGGGACGGGGTGAGCCGCTTGGGCGCGTACTGGTTGGGGTTCTTCGTCAGCAGCCCGGCGTTCGCCAGGGTGTCGATGTCCTTCGGGGTCTTCTTCGACGCCGTGAACTTCGTGCCGTCGGTGTTCGCGGCCTTCGGGTAGGTCGCGAAGTAGTGGTCGAAGGAGATGTTCTCGTCGAAGAGGACGACCACGTGCTTGATGGGCGTGGCCGTCGAGGAGCGGGTCCCGTGGCCGTCCGGCGCCGCCGCCCGGGCGGGCGCGCCGGCCCCCAGGGCCGTGAGCGCGGCGGCGCCCGCGAGCGCGCCGAGGCTCCTCATCGTTGCTCGTCTACCTCTGCTGGCCATGCTGGTTCACCTTCCGGGCACGAACGTGATTGCGCCATACGGTCAGGGATGCTCTGCTCAACGAACGGCACGATGCTGGAGGCACGGTGGCGCCCAAGTGAACACCGGGTCAGGGAAGCCAAGGGAAGACTTGACCTCCTGTTGACCCGGCGAAGGCCCGTCCACGTTCAGGACGTTCCGGCCAGCAGTGCACGTCCGTACCAGTCACCGCTGTCCCGCACACCGGGCAGCGCGAAGAAGTAGCCGCCGCCGAATGGCTTGATGTAGTCGGTGAGGGGTTCGCCCGCGAGGCGGCGTTGCACGGTCTCGAACTGCCGGGCGAGGTCCTGCTGGTAGCAGCAGAACAGCAGCCCCATGTCGAGGTTGCCGTTGCCGTCCAGGCCCGCGTCGTAGTTGTAGGCACGGCGCAGGATCCGCTGGTCGGCCGTGACCGCCGTGCGCGGGTTGGCCAGGCGTATGTGGGAGTCCAGCGGAATGACGTCGCCCTTGGGGTCGCCCGCGTAGTCGGGTGTGTCGTGCTCCGCGTTCCCGTCCAGGGGAGCGCCGGTCTCCCGGGACCGGCCGAACATCCGCTCCTGCTCGGTGAGGGAGACCCGGTCCCAGAACTCCACGAGCATGCGGATCAGCCGGACGACCTGGTAGCTGCCGCGGACGGCCCAGTCCGGTTCACCCAGGCCGGGGCCCACCCACACCAGGCGGTTCATCTCGCGGGCGTCGCTGGGGTCGGGGTTGGCCGTGCCGTCCCTGAAGCCCATCAGGTTGCGCGGTGTGCCCGACGGGCGGGGCGGGCTGGAGAAGCCGTCGAGGCGCCAGCGGACCTGCAGGCCGCCGCGGGTGTGCCGGGCGATGTCGCGCAGGGCGTGCAACACGGTGTCCGGGTCGTCGGCGTGCAGTTGGAGGCTGAGGTCGCCGTGGCACCACTCGGGTCTGAGGTCGTCGTCGGGGAAGGACGGCATCGCCGTCAGCCTGCGCGGTCGGTGACCGGAGAGGCCGAAGCGGTCGTCGAAGAGGGACGCGCCGACGCCGACGGTCACCGCCAGCGCACCGGAGGGCAGCCGCTCGCCGAGGATGCCGGAGTCGGCGGGCGGGCCGGTGATGCCGACCGGCGAGGGCGTGCCACCCGAGGTGAGGAAGCGGGCCCGGGCGGTGAGGGTGCGCAGGAGGTCGACGAGGTCGGCGCGGTCCTGGGCGGTCACGTCGAGCGCCGCGAACGCGGTGACCCGGCGCGGGGCGGCGAGCACCGACTGCTGGTGGGATCCGTGGAACGGCGCGACGGGCGACACACTCGCGCCACCGGTGGCGGCCGGGGCCGCCGCGCCGCCCGCCGCGAGCCCGGCGCCCGCGAGGGCCGCACCGCGCAGCAAGCCACGCCGCCCGACCCCGCTGGTCTCCACGGACGCGCTCATACCGTCCTCCGCGGGTCGCAGAGTGTCGCCACCGAGGCGAGGCGCTCGACCAGGTCGTCGAGGACCGCGTCGGCCTGTTCGCGCTGCGAGCGGTCCAGGCGGTCGAGCGGCGTCCAGCTCTCCTCGTGGTGGAAGCCGTCGAGCGTGTGCTGGGCGCGGTCCAGTTCCCGGTCGAGGCCGGGCAGGTCCGGGTACCGGGTGGTGAGCAGGGGGCGCAGCCGGGACAGCACGGCGCGGGTGCCGTCGAGGTTGGCGCGGGCGGTGGCGAGGTTGCTGCCGCTGCCGTAGTCGGTCCGCCCGGTCAGCTCGAACTGCACGGTGTTCTCCAGGATCTCGTGTGCCCTCAGGCCCAGCTGCGCTGGGTCCATACGGGCCTGCGCCCAGCTGTCGCGCAGCGCGGTGACCGCCTTGACCAGGGCGCCCGCCGGAGCGCGCAGGGCAGCGGCCGTCCGGCCGTGCCACAGGCCGTACTCGATGCGGTGGAAACCGGTGAAGGACGGGTCGTGGACGCCCCCGGCGAGCCCCGCGTCCGTTCCGTTGATCTGCTTGTCGGCGTCACCGAAGGCGTCGTACGCCGCGCCCAGCCGCTCGTACTCCAGGTGCGCGGGAAGCCAGGCGGCCCTGGCTCCCTCGAGGTCGCCGCGGTCGATGGCGTCGTTCAGCCGTCCGGTCAGCCGTACGACCTGGTCCAGACCGCCCGCGACCCACTTCTGGTAGTCGATCGCCAGGGGGATCAGGTCGTGCTCGGTGACCGGGGCCGCCGCGGGACCGGACCGTCCCGAGGTGATGCGGACGGTGGGGCCGGTGACCGCGTCGGCGTCGTCGGGCAGACAGGTGAACGCGTACGTGCCCTTGCCGAGGCGCACGGTCAACGCCCGGGTCGTGCCCGGGGCCAGGCCCTCCATCTCCCCGTAGACGGCCCTGGTGCGGGCGTCCTCGAGGTAGACCTCGGCGGGGCCGCTGGAGGTGTTGTGCAGATCGAAGACCTGCAGGCCGGGGACCGGCCGGTCCCAGCCCCGTCCGCAGCCGCTCGGTGACACCTCGACGGTGGTGTGCGGCAGCCCGTCGTCGGCGGCGGCCCGCGCGTGCCGGGCTCCGCCGAGAGTCGTGACCAGCAGCGCCGTCGCCAGGACGAGGGTGAGGAGAGCTCCGCACGCGGCCCAGAGTCGGGCCCGCCGGGATGCGAGGCCGGGCACCGGCATTCTGCTCCGCGCCTCCCCGGACGACGTGCGAACGTACCGACGCGCCCGGGTGGCGGGCGCTCTCACTGCTGTCAGGCAGCACCGTACGCCCGAACGGCCCCGCGGCAGGGGCGGATACCAAGAGTTCCGCCAGGGTTCACCGGGTGCTCACCGCTCGCGGTCGTCGTCAGCCCTGCGGACCGCTTCACCGTGCCACGGACCCGTGCCCTTCGTACGCTGGTGCCCTCGGGGCATGTCACGGAGGTCTGCGATGCCCCGGAGCATCTGGTCGGGAGCGATCAGCTTCGGCCTGGTCACGATTCCGGTCAACGTGGTGCCCGCGACCGAGGACCACAGCGTGCGCTTCCACCAGTACCACTTGGAGGACATGGGCCGGGTCCGGGTGCGCAAGTACTGCGAGCTGGAGGACCGGGAGGTTCCGCCCGAGGAGATCGGCAAGGGCTACGAGCTGTCCAGGGACCGGGTCGTGCCCGTGCTCGACGAGGAGCTGCGTGAGCTGCCGTTGCCGACTGCGAAGGCCATCGAGATCGCCGCGTTCGTGCCGGCCGGGTCGATCGACCCGCTGCGCATCGGCGAGGGCTACTACCTGCAGGCGTCCGGCACGGTCGCCGCGAAGCCGTACGCGCTGCTGCGCAAGGCGCTGGAGCGGACGTCGAAGGTCGCGGTGGCGAAGTTCGCCTGGCACGGGCGGGAGAGGCTCGGGCTGCTGAGGGTGCGGGACGAGGCGATCGTGCTGCACGCGATGCGGTGGCCCGACGAGATCCGCGACCCGGAGGAGCTGGCTCCGCAGCAGGTCCGGCTCTCCGACGACGAGATCACCGAGGCGGAACACCTGATCGACCGTATGACCCGTGAGGACCTCGAGGGCCCCGACTTCGTCGACCACTACACCGAAGCGCTCGAGCAGGTGATCGAGGCACGGCGTGAGGGGCAGGCGCCGCCCGAGATGCCGGAGCCGGAGGCGGGGCCCGGCAGGGTGCTGGATCTGATGACCGCGCTCCAGGCGTCCGTGGCCCAGGCGAAGGCCTCCCGCGGCGAGGGCACGGAGGCCGAGGTCCACGAGCTGCCGAAGAAGAAGGCCACCGCCGGCAGGGCGGCGAAGAAGGAGCCCGCCGAGAAGACCGCGGCGAAGAAGACGGCAGGCAAGAAGACCACGAAGAAGACCACGAAGAAGACCGCGGCGAAGGCCACCCCGAAGGCCGGGGCCGCCGCGCGGAAGGACACCGCACAGAAGGATGCCGCGGCCGAAGGGGCCGCGGCGAGGAAGACCGGGGAGAAGAGGACGGCCCGTCGGCCGCGCAGCGCCTAGGCACGGGCGCGGCCGACGGGGCCACCGCACATCCGGGTCGTCCACGACGCCGACCTGGGGGAAGCTGGAACTGCGGCCACTCGTTCATCCAGGGGCACACCATGGCGTTCCACGCGATATCCAAGCGGCACCCTCCGCACCTGCCGGCGCACCTGCTCTCCCCCGCCGACCTGGCGACGGAGAACGAGCGGCTGCACGAGGAGAACGCGCAGCTGCGGCAGGCGGTGACCTCCCACGCCACCATCGACCAGGCCATGGGCGCCGTGGTCGTGCTGGGGCGGATCGCGCCGGAGGAGGCATGGCGCGTGCTGCGCGACGTCTCCCAGCACACCAACACCAAGCTGCGGGTCGTGGCGGAGCACATCCTGAGGTTCGCGCAGGGTGACGCCCTGCCCGATCCGGAGCTGAACCAGTTGCGGCAGGCACTCAGCCGGTACGAGATCCGCTCCCGCGCCGACCGGCCCGACGGGTGAACCGCCGGCCGGTCAGTCCTTCTCTCCGCGCCCCGAGAGGGCGTCGCGGACACGGTCCACCAGTCCGGCGCCGGGAGCGAGCAGCTTGTTGGCCGGCGGCTTGTCCGGGGCGGAGGGGTGCGGACGGGTCGGTGCCGTCTTCTTCGCCCGCCGGACCTTGTCGCCCAGCTCGTCGAGGGCTTCGGCGGACGCCGTCTCGCTCAGCCTCGGGAAGAGGTTCCCCTCCTCGTCGGCCACATGGGACCGGATCTCGGTCATGAGCATCCCGATGAGCCGGTCGAACTCCGGGGCGTCGGCCTCATGGCGCTCCAGATCCTTCATGATCTGCTCGGCCTTGGCGTGGTCCTCGAGCTCCTTGTCGGCCACCGCGTCCCCGTCGGGCAGGAACTGCCGTACGGCCGGGTAGAGGTAGGCCTCCTCGGCCACCGAGTGACGCACGAGCTCCATGACGGCCTGATCGGCGTACACCTTGCGGTTCTTGTCACCGGGCGGCAGTGCCTCGATCCGGCCGAAGAGCTCCTCCACTTCCCGATGGTCGGTCATCAGCTCGTTGATGACGTTCCCTCCATGTCCCATGTCCAACGCCTCCTTGTGGATTCGGCTGGATACGACGACCCCATGAGGGCTCGCCCGGCACACCGGGTGCCCCCGTCGACGGGCGGATAACCGGGGTATCGTGCCAGGTCCCTGTCCTCTCGGCTCACGATCCGGTCGGCGCCGGGCGACGCGGTGGCCCTGATCGCGGTCGCCGGAATCCTCCTCCTGGCCACCCCCCTGCTGCTCCCGCGCCGCGAGACCGTGCCCGGGAGCACAAGGGAACGGGCTGCGACCCCCACATGACACGGGCGCGTTGCCGGACGACGGCTCCGGGTACTCGGCGCGCATGAACGACAAGCACCGCAACCACGGCAGTGACGAGCGGCGGACGGCCGAGCAGGCCGCCCGGGAGCAGCGCGAGGCAGAGGAACAGCGCGCCGCTTCGCGTCCGTTCGAGTACCCCTACCCGGAGCGCCGGGCAGGTGTCAGGGCCCGGCGCAACGTGAGGGAAGAGGACGCGGACGCCGACATGGCGCCCGGTGTCCCCGGCGGCTACGGCACCACCGGTGGCGGCCGGCCGGGCGGAACGGGGGCGGCCCGTCCGCCCCGGCCTTCCCGGCAGCAGCGCGGGGAGGGCGAGGGCGACACGCTGGAGCCCTGACGGTGTCCACTGAGAGGACGACGCCACCGCCGGTGCCCGCCGGCGGTGGCGTCGTCTTCCGGTGCTCACACGCGTCGAGCATGTGCCGGTGTGGCTCAGGTGCGGCCCGACGATCCGGTGATCGCGTCCTTCACCCGGTCGACCATGGACGCGAAGGGACCGGTCAGCAGCTGGGCGGCGGGCGATCCCGCAGCGGTGGGGTGGGGGTGGGTCGGTGCCACCTTCTCGACCATCTGCAGCCTCGCCCCCAGGCCCTTGAGCTGTTCCTCGTCGCAACCGCGCCGCACTGCGGGGAACTCCTCCTGCTCCTCGTGCTCGGCGTGGTCGATGACGGACTTCTCGAAGGCGGCGAACTTGGCGTCGAACTCGGCGCTGGTGACGTCCATCTTCTCCAGCTCGGCGAGGACCTTGTTGGCTTCCTCCTCCTCGTGGTTGCGGGCGTCGGCCTCGTCGTCACCGGCCGTCTTCTTCGCGGTGGGGCGCAGGATCAGCTCCTCCGCCGTCTCGTGCACCGCCAGCAGCGCCCTCAGCTCGTCGAACGTCTGCTTCTTCTGCTCGCCCTGCGCGCTCTTCACGTCGTCGAACAGGTCTCGGATACGTGCGTGCTGCTCCAGCAGGACGCGGACCACGTCGCCTTCCGGAAGCCTCGCCGCCTCCTTGCGTTCCATCGTCGCATTGCTCACGGCACTGCCCTCCTCTGAGCGTCGTTCACTGGGCGGGTAACCTCAACTCACCAGGACAAACAGAACAAACAGGGCATAGGAGCCTCCCCGTATGTGCTCCGTCTCGCCGCCCCGTGAGGCGGAACGGCAGGCGTTGTGACGCGCCTCTTGACCAGCCGCGATCAGGGGAAGATCGTGTGACCGGGGCGGACCGGCACGCAGGAGGCGCCGTGACAAGCACATCAGCACAGCCGCGGGTGCCGGGCCTGGAGATCCGCTCCATCGACTACGTCCCCCTCGACGAACGCCACGGCAAGCTGTGGCACCTCGGGCCGCTGTGGTTCATGTCGAACGCGCAGATCGCCACGCTGGCGGTGGGCCTGATCAGCATCACCGAGGGCGGCAACCTCATCTGGTCCCTGATCGCGATCGTGGCGGGGACCGTCGTCGGCACCTTCTTCATGGCCTTCCACTCGGCTCAGGGCCCGCAGCTGGGGCTGCCCCAGATGATCCAGTCGCGGCCCCAGTTCGGCTATGTCGGTGCCCTTCTGGTGTGGCTCTTCGCCTACCTGCAGTACGCCGGGTTCAACGTCTTCAACACCATCCTCGCCGGGGACGCCCTGCACACCACGCTCCACGGAGGTGTCGACCTGTGGGTGGGCGTGGTCACCGTCGTCGCCTTCCTCGTCGCACTGGTGGGCTATGACGTCATCCACCGGGCCGAGCAGGTGCTGACGTACACCTTCCTGGTCGTCTTCGGGATCTTCACGGTGGGGATCCTGGTCACCCTGCACTACCCGCCGGGCTCCTTCGACCTCGGCGCCTTCCGGTGGACGCCGTTCCTCGCCCAGTTCGGTGTGGTGGCCGGCTACCAGATCAGCTGGGCCATCTACGTCTCGGACTACTCGCGGTACCTTCCACCGGACGTGACGGTCCGCAAGACCTTCTACTGGACCTACTTCGGTTCGGCGCTCGGCGGCATCTGGCTGATGGTGCTCGGGACGCTGCTCGCCGCCTGGGCGGGCAAGGACTTCGACACCATCCGCTCGATCGACGCCGCGGGCGACAAGGTGTTCAACGGATTCGGCGCGATCGTGCTGCTGTTCGCCGCGCTGGGGCTGGTGTCGGTCACCGCGCTGAACATGTACGGCGGGTCGCTGACGCTCATCAGCGCCATCGACTCCTTCAGGAGGGTGCGCCCGACGCTCGCGGTGCGGCTGGTGACCATCGGACTGACCGCGGCGCTCTCCCTGATCGGCGCACTGTCCGCGACGTCCAACTTCCTTCAGAACTTCAACAACTTTCTGCTGCTGGTGCTCTACCTGTTCATCCCGTGGACCGCGGTCAACCTCATGGACTACTACGTGGTGCGTCGCGGCCACTACGCCATCGCCGAGATCTTCAATCCGCGCGGGGTCTACGGGCGCTGGGGGTGGCACGGCATCATCGCGTACCTGGTCGGGTTCGCCGCCATGGTGCCGTTCTTCTCCGTCGCGAACCTCTACGTCGGGCCCGCGGCCGAGACGCTCGGCGGAGCCGACATCTCCCTGTTCGTCGGACTGCCGGTGGCCGCGCTGCTGTACTGGCTGCTGACCCGGTCCATCGATGTGGAGGCCGAGCGGCGACTGGCCGAGGCGGAGGCCGCGGAACTGGAGCGAGCGGCACACGAGCACCGCTGACCGTAGGCCTGTCCTCGGATCAGCTCATACGGCGGTCACGACCAGCGCGGCCTGGTCGTCCCGTGAGATGTCGTGCGTGAACGCGGCGACGGCGGTGGTGACGGACTCCAGCAGGGCTGCGGCGGTGGGCGGAACGCTGGCCAGCGTGTCGGCCAGCCGTTCCTCACCGAACAGCTCGCCCTCCGGGGACCGCGCCTCGGTGATGCCGTCCGTGACGAGGACCAGACCGTCACCCGGGTGCAGGTCGACGCACACCGGCGAGCCCACACCGTCCCAGCCGAGCCCCAGCAGCAGGCCGGGCGGCACGAGCCGCTCGACGGCGCCGCCCGCGCGGCGCACGAGGGGCGGCACATGGCCGGCGCGCATCAGGGTCACCGCCTGTCCGGCGGTGCTGTGCCGCAGTTCGCCGTAGACGAGTGACACGAACAGGTCCTGGCCCTCGGTGTGCTCCGCCAGAGCGTCGTTGATCGCGGCGACCACGGCCACGGGGTCGCGCAGCAGACGGGCGACAGCGCGTGCCGTGTGCCGGACCATACCGGTCGTGGTGGCGGCCACCGCTCCGTGACCGCACACGTCGCCGATCATGACGGCCCAGCGGTCGCCGGGCAGCGGGAAGACGTCGTAGAAGTCGCCGCCGACGTCGAGACCCTCGCCGGCCGGATGGTAGGAGGCCGCCAGGGCCGCACCCGGCACCTGCGGCAGTTTCGGCGGCAGCAGCCCGGCCTGGAGGTCGTGCGCGAGCCGCACCCGGTGCGTGAACTGGCGGGCGTTGTCCGCGCTCAGGGCCGCCCGGCCGGCCAGCTCCTCGGCCAGTGCGACGACGTGGCCGTCCCAGTCCCGGTCGACGGCCAGCAGCGCCAGGGCGCCGAACGTGCGTCCTCGGGCCGTGAGCGGTACGCACAGGTAACCGGCGCCGCGCCCGCCGGGCTCTGTGCCGGGGCGGACCTCGATGAAGCCGGTCTCCGTCGTACCGGAGGACAGCACGCGGGCGACCACGCGGTCCACCCCCTCGCACCACTCCGGGGCCACGAGCAGCGCCTCGTGCGCCGGGGTCGCGGCCGCGGAGGCGATCCGGCTGTGGTGGCAGCCGTCGGCCACGTAGACGGCGCACAGCGGCGCCAGGCCCGGGACCGTCAGCTGGGCCAGACGCCGCAGGCTGTTCGCGTAGTGCTGCTCGCGCGCGATGGCGGTGCTCGCCTCCAGGACGAAGGCCAGGTCATCACGGGCCGAACTCTCACGCTGCCGCGCGGCCCGGCCCGCCGCCACGGCCTGGTGCCGCTCGATGGCCAGCGCCGCGATGCGCGTGAAGGCGGCCCCGAGCGCCATGTCCTTCAGTTCCGGGATCTTCGGCGTCCGGTGGTACATGGCGAACGTGCCCAGCAGCCGCCCGTCCGTGCTCAGGATCGGGGTGGACCAGCAGGCCCCGACCCCCGCCCGTTTCGCCAGCTCGCGGTACTCCGCCCACAGCGGATCGGTGGCGATGTCGGTGCAGACCACCGGGGCGCGCCGGTACGCGGTGGTACCGCAGGATCCCTCGCCCTCGCCGATCGGGACCCCGTCGATCGCCTCGTTGTAGAAGTCGGGCAGGCTCGGGCCGGTGCCGTGCCGCAGCCGCCGGCCGTCGTCGTCGACGAGCAGCACCGAGACGAGCATTCCCGGGGAGAAGTCCTCGATCGTCCTGGCCATGCCGGTGAGGATCTCCTGCAGCGGGGCCTCGCGCGCGATCTGCTCCAGCAGGGCGCGCTGCTCCGCCGCCAGCAGCTGTGTGTCCCGGTACGCGGTGGTGTCCATGGCGATCACCACGACCCCGTCGACCCTCCCCCGGGCGTCCCGCCGGGGCTCGTAGGTGAGGTCGAAGATCCTCTCCTGTTCCGCCCCCGGCTCCCCGAGGACCAGCCGTTTGTCCCGGGTGCGGTGGGAGACGCCGGTTCGATACACCTCCCGGATGCGGGTGATCACGCCCTGCAGAGCCGCGTCGGGCATCAGCTCGACGATCGGCACGCCGATCCGCCTCCGGCCGCCGCAGACGATGTCGAAGAACGCCGGGTTCGCGGTCTCCACGACGTGCCCGGGACCGCTCAGGGACGCGAAGATCACCGGGGCCGGTCCGAACAGGTCCGCGTCCGGCGGCCACTGGGGGGAGAGCATGGTCGCGCCGGGCGGTGCTGGGACATCGGGCCTTATGGGCATGACCGGGTCCCCTTTCCGCCGTCCACTTCCAGACAATTTATACGTCTTTTCAGTGGAATTTCAGGGTTGGGCGGATTTTAGTGTCATTCGGAGATGGGCGGGTTGTGCGGTGCGCACAAACGGACGACGCCCGGGCCGGCCGTGCGGGCCTGCCCGGGCGTCGTGATCGGAGCGATCAGACGAGGTCGAACCGGTCGAGGTTCATGACCTTGTCCCACGCCGCGACGAAGTCCTTGACGAACTTCTCCTTCGCGTCGTCACTGGCGTAGACCTCCGCGAGCGCGCGCAGCTCGGAGTTCGAGCCGAAGACGAGGTCGACCCGGCTGCCGGCCCACTTCAGCTCGCCGGTGGCGGCGTCGCGGCCCTCGAACGTGGTCTGGTCCTCGGAGGTCGCCTTCCACGTCGTGCCCAGGTCGAGCAGGTTGACGAAGAAGTCGTTGGTGAGGACGCCGGGCGTCTTGGTGAGGACACCGAGCTGCGAACCCTGGTGGTTGGCGCCGAGGACGCGCAGACCGCCGACGAGCACGGTCGTCTCGGGGGCGCTCAGGGTGAGCAGGTTCGCCTTGTCGAGCAGCAGGTACTCGCCCGGCAGGCGGTTGCCCTTGCCCAGGTAGTTGCGGAAGCCGTCCGCCGTCGGCTCCAGCGCCTCGAAGGACTCGACGTCGGTGTGCTCCTCGCCCGCGTCCACGCGGCCCGGGGTGAAGGGCACCTCGACCTCGAAGCCGGCTTCCTTGGCGGCCTTCTCCACGGCGGCGGCACCGCCGAGGACGATGAGGTCGGCCAGGGAGACCTGCTTGGCGCCGGAGGAGGCGTTGAACTCCTGCTGGACGCCCTCGAGGACGCGCAGCACCTGGGCGAGCTGGTCCGGGTCGTTGACCTCCCAGCCGCGCTGGGGGGCGAGGCGGATGCGGGCGCCGTTGGCGCCGCCGCGCTTGTCGCTGCCGCGGAAGGTGGAGGCGGACGCCCAGGCGGTGGTGACCAGCTGGGACACCGTGAGGCCGGAGTCGAGCAGCTTGGTCTTCAGGGTCGCGATGTCCGCGTCGTCGATCAGCTCACCCTGGCGCTGGGGCAGCGGGTCCTGCCACAGCAGGGTCTCCTCCGGGACCTCCGGGCCGAGGTACAGCGACTTCGGGCCCATGTCGCGGTGGGTGAGCTTGTACCAGGCGCGGGCGAAGGCGTCCGCGAATTCCTCCGGGTTCTCGTAGAACCGGCGGGAGATCGGCTCGTAGATCGGGTCGAAGCGCAGCGACAGGTCGGTGGTGAGCATCCGCGGGCGGTGCCTCTTCGACGGGTCGTGAGCGTCCGGGATGATCTCCGGGGCGTCCTTGGCCACCCACTGGTGGGCGCCGGCCGGGCTCTGCTCGAGCTCGTACTCGTACTCGAAGAGGTTCTTGAAGAACCCGTTGCTCCACTGGGTCGGCGTGGCGGTCCAGGTGACCTCCAGGCCGGACGTGATGGCGTCCGCGCCCTTGCCGGTGCCGTAGGTGCTCTTCCAGCCCAGGCCCTGCTCCTCCAGCGAGGCGGCCTCGGGGTCGGCGCCGACGTGGTCCGCCGGACCCGCACCGTGGGTCTTGCCGAAGGTGTGGCCGCCGGCGATCAGGGCGACGGTCTCCTCGTCGTTCATCGCCATACGGCGGAACGTCTCACGGATGTCGCGGGCCGCGGCGATCGGGTCCGGGTTGCCGTTCGGACCCTCCGGGTTGACGTAGATGAGGCCCATCTGGACGGCGCCGAGCGGGTTCTCCAGCTCGCGGTCGCCCGTGTAGCGCTGGTCGTCGAGCCAGGTGGTCTCGGGACCCCAGTAGACGTCCTCCTCCGGCTCCCAGACGTCCTCGCGGCCGCCACCGAAGCCGAACGGCTTGAATCCCATCTGCTCCAGGGCGACGTTGCCGGTGAGGATCATGAGGTCGGCCCAGGAGATGCTCTGGCCGTACTTCTTCTTGACCGGCCACAGCAGACGGCGGGCCTTGTCGAGGTTGCCGTTGTCCGGCCAGCTGTTGAGCGGGGCGAAGCGCTGCTGGCCGGCGCCGGCGCCACCGCGGCCGTCGCTGATGCGGTAGGTGCCCGCACTGTGCCAGGCCATACGGATCATCAGCGGGCCGTAGTTGCCGAAGTCGGCGGGCCACCAGTCCTGCGAAGTGGTCAGCACCTCGGCGATGTCCCGCTTCACCGCCTGCAGGTCGAGGGACTTGAACGCCTCGGCATAGTCGAACTCCTCACCGAGGGGATTGGCCACGGCGGGATTCTTGGCGAGGATCTTCAGGTTGAGCCGCTCCGGCCACCACTGGCGGTTGCCGCCGCCCTGCGTCGGGTGCAGGGCGCGCCCGTGCGCGACGGGGCAGCCGCCCCCGACCTCCGTCTTCGGGTCTGTGACGACTGCGTCGTGGTTCTCGGTCATGGCAATCCTTCCGGATAACAGCGGATCACGGTGCTCAGGA
>NZ_PQSR01000140.1 GCF_002920635.1 Streptomyces sp. Ru72
AGCAGCACCAGTTCGGTCCTGCGCCGGGCGGCGTTCAGCTCGGCGGCCATGAGCAGCACGCTGACGGCGACCGTGCCGACGCCGACCGCGGCAACCATGATCAACGGCGCGACGGCTGCTCGTTCCCGGGCGAACGGCGCCACCAGCGTGGCCAGGCCGTCCTCCTGGACAGTGAGGCCGCGCAGCCCGGTCCGCTGCCGCAGACGCGTGGCCTCCGGTCCGCTGTTGAGGGCGGCGACACGGTCCACCAGGGCCGTCGCGGTGCGTGCGGTCAGCGCTCGGATGTCGGCGGGATGGTGCCAGTAGGCGGTGACCCCCGCGTGCAGGTCGAGCAGGTCGCCGGCGGCCGCCGGCGCGACGAGGGCGGTGAAGTGCCAGTACCTTCTGGGGCCGTCGGCGGATCCGGTGGGCACGGTGGACAGCTCCGGCGTCCGCAGGGCCGGCTCCGCGTTCCAGTAGGCGGCTTCGGGCTGGCGCGGCCGGATGACGCCGGTGATCCTCAGGGTCAGCTCGGCTCCGTCCTGTTCGGCGAGGTGGACCACGGAACCGGTGCGCAGTCGCATGACGTGCGCCGTGCCCTCCGCGACGGCCGCCTCGACGGTGCCGCGGCCGGAGCCGGGCCGGGGCAGACGTCCGCCCACGACCTGCGCGAAGCGGTCGAGGTCCGGCTGGGCGACGACGGTGGCCTGCGGGGCGGTGTTCCGCGTCGGCCGGGGCAGTTGCGGATCGGTGGCGGGGACCTTCCGGGCCGTCCGCACGCCGTAGACGGTCTGCCGGCGGTCCAGAGCGAGGGGCGGGCGTACGACACTCTGGAACTCCGCTTCGGCCGAAGCCAGGGCGCGAGGGGTGACGTGCGCGTCGGCGTCCGAGGGCACGGACACCCAGGACACGTCCACCGTGGCGGTCACACTGCGCCGGTCCACGCTCGCCCGCGCCACCGTGTCGCGCAGGGCGGTGTCCTCGTAACGGTCGATCGCGCGGGGCAGGGCCGCCGCGAGGAACGCGGTCGCCAGGACCAGCATCGACAAGGCCAGCGCGGCGCCGGGTGCCGCGCGCAGCCGGGTCCGTATCCAGGGGGCGTCCGTCGAGGGCGTGCCGGCGGGCACGGCGCCGACGCGGGCGGGCGTACGCCGGAGGGCCGCCATGTCACTCGCCTCCCTGGCGGCGCAGGGCCTGGGCCGGTTGCCCCGACCGCAGGGCCGTCAGGACGACCACGAGCAACGGCACCGCCGTCACCGCGATCAGCAGCCGCGACACCGGGCCCGCGGGCACCTCCACACGGAGCGCCGGGTGCGGAGGGGAGGCCTGCGCCGTGAGCACGACCATCGGCAGGACGACGCGGGTGAGCAGGACGCCCAGGACCGTGCCCACGCCCGCCGAGACCGCCAGCAGCACCCCCTGTTCGACGGCCACCGCACGGGCCAGCGAGCGCCGGGAGGCCCCCAGGGCCCGCAGGACCTCCTGTTCGTCCGCCCGCTCCCGGTGCGCGCCGGCCGCCGCGACGGCGCAGCCCACGGCCGCCAGCACGGCTGCGGCCAGCACCGCGGCGGGGAGGCCGGCCTGTGGTCCCGCACCCAGCGGGTCGGCCCCCAGCCGGGCGCGCTCCTCGTCACGGACGAGGACGGATCCGGCGTCGGCCCGGCCCCGCAGCGCCGCCGCGATGCGCGGGGCGGCTCCCGGGGCCGCGGTGAGCCACCACTCGCCGGGCTGCAGTGCGCTCCCGCCGCGCTGAGCCAGAGCCCGGTTCGCGGCGCGCAGGTCCAGCAGAAGGGCGCCGCCGTCGTCGGCGGCGGGCGGCACGACGGTGGGCAGGGCACGGACGGCCGCGACGACCCGGACCGTCAGCGTCGTGCCGGCCAGGTTGATCTCCGCCGTCCGGCCGACGTGTGTGCCGGTGGCGCGGAGAAAGGCGTCGGTGGCGAGCGCGGCCGGTACCGGCACCGCGGCGGTGTCCGCCCGCACACTGAGCTTCCCGCCCGTGGACGCACCGTAGGAGCGCGACGGCGACGAGTCGTACCCGGTGTCGTACGTCACGGAGAGCGGGACGGCGGCGGTCGGGCGCGACGCCGTCGCCCGGGGCGATGCGGAGGCGCCGCCGGGGCCACCCGCGACGGAGGCCTGCACGTCGGCACCCCAGGCGGCACCGACGGGCACCGGGACCGCGTGGGTGCGTCCGTCGGCCAGGACGGCGCCGAGCCCGGTCACGGTCAGACGGTGCCGTTCACCGCGTCGAGGCAGGCGGTAGTCGGCTTGGATGCCGGTCAGCCGCAGCGGGCCGGCGGGTGCCGCGCCCTCGGCCCTTCCGGTCTCGGCGGCGAAGTCCGCCATCAGCACGTGCGTGCGGCCGTCGGCGGGCAGGGTGCCCAGAACGACGGTGTACGGGACGCCGTACCGGTCGGTGACGGTGGCGACGAGGCCGGGGGTGACGCCGCTCCGGTGCGGCTCGCCCTTCGGGCCCAGCGCCTCCAGGCGCGCTGTGATCCTCAACCGTTCGGTCTCCGCCGGCAGCTCGAGACCCGCGGACCTGCCGTTCGCCTGTGTCCCGGAGTGGAGGGGCCCGAGCAGCCGCCGCGGTGAGCGGTCCGCCAGGTCGTCTCGCCAGCCGAGTACCTCGGACGCGGCCCGGGTGTCCATGGCCAGCACCGTGGCGTCGCGCTCCTGGGGCAGGAGAACGTCGGTACGGACCACAGGAGTGGCGGCCGTGATGCCCAGGACGCCGTCGTAGACGCCGCCTTGGGCGAAGGGCGGGGTGGAGGAGTCGGTCACGCGGAGGTCCGCGCCGACCGCGAAGTCGGCCTGATCGCGCTGGGAACGCGCCCAGCTGGCGCCCTCGCCGGTCGCGAACACCCCCATCGCCACGGCGAGCGCGACCAGCAGCACCGGGCCCGCGCCCCGCCCGGGCCGGCGGGAGAGCTGCCAGCCGGTGAGCGCCACCGGAAGTCCGCGGGTGCCGGCGGCCCACCGCTCGCCGAGCCGCGCCGCCAGGGGCAGCAGCCGCAGGGCCAGCACCGCGCCCGCACACAGGCAGAGCGCGGGTGCCGCCGCCAGCACCGGGTCCACGCCCAGGGCACCGCCCGTGTCCACCGTCAGGACTCCGGAGCCCGAACCGCGGCGGGACAGCTGCCAGTACGCCAGCACCGCGACGACGGCGAGCGCCGCGTCGGCCCCGGTCCGCGCGATGGCGGGCAGTCCGGAGCGGCGCCGGCCGGGGTCGCGTTCGTCGAGGTACGTGCCCGAGCGGCGCAGGGCCGGGCAGGCGACGGCGAACGCGCAGACCAGCGCGGTGACCGCCGCCACCGCCCACGTGCCGGCCGGCGGGCCGTCGAGCCGCACATGTGCGCGGGCGAGCGCGCCCCGGCCGGCCAGCAGTCGCAGCAGCGGGCCTGCGAGCAGGGGCGCCGCGACGACGGCAGGCAGAGCGAGCAGCAGGGCCTCGGCCGCCGCGAGTCCCGCCACGCGCGAGCGTGAGGCGCCGCGGGCCCGCAGCTGCGCTGTCTCTCCCGCTCGCTCAGTGGCGAGCAGTCCCGCCACCACAAGCAGCGCGAAGGCCGCCAGGAGCATCAGTTGCAGGGCGCTGATCAGCATGGTGGACCGGGTCACCAGGAGTGTCCGGCGCAGGTCCGTCAGCAGAGCCGGCAACTCGCTGCGGGCCCTGTTGGATCCGTTCGTCGCCCGGTCGAGATCGCGCAGCGCCCGCTGCACAGCGTGCCGCAGGCGGTCCACACGGGCCGTGGTCATGGCGGAGTAGTCCGCGCGGGCCTGCCAGGACATCCTCTCGGGGGTGACGGCCCCGGAGACGAACACGCGGGGGTCCGCGAGCATCGGGCCGTACGTGGTGAACGACAGCGTCCGCACACCCCGACCGCCCAGAGGGTCGAGCCGCCAGTACGCCGAGCCGGGGTCCACCGGCCGGTAGAGCCCGGTCAGCAACACCCGGAGCGGTCGGCCGTCGGTCCGGTCGGTGAGCGTGACGCGTTCCCCGGTGCGCAGACCCAGCGCACGGGCGGCCCGTTCGGGCAGAGCGACGGGGACCGGGCCCTCGTGCCCGGGCGGGCCGGGGAGGCTGCCTTCGGCCATCGTGACCCGCGAGGGGTCGACGGTGGCCAGGAACGTCAGGTCGGGCTCGTCGCCACGGGCGGTGCGGGCCGTGTGCGGCAGGCCGTAGGAAGCGGACTGGATGCTCGTGGCCATGCTCACCGGCATGCCGTCGAAGGCCGCGGGAACGATCCTGCGCACGGCCGCGTCGAGCCTGGCGCGGTCGGCCGGCGTCACGTCCGCGTCGACCTCGACCAGCGTGCGTGTGGCATTCCGGTGCTGCAGGGCATGCCGGAGCCCGACGTCCCCGACAGCCTCACCGAACGCCGTCAGCGCGGCCAATACGCACGTGGTCAGCACGACGCAGAGCAGGGCGGCGCTGAGCAGCAGCCAGTGCGCGCGTGCGCGCAGCAACACGAACCCCGTCAAGACTCTCCCCGCCGCCGTCCCGCGCGCCCCGCGGGGTTGCGGCCGACCCCGCCTCGAGGCGAAGCCCTCTCGATCTCCCCTGTCGCCCCGGTTCCTGAGCGCGAGGCATCAACGTACCCGTCTGCCGACGGCCTGTCAGGTGATCGACGCGTGTGGTTATCCTGACCGCCATGAGCGAGCGGCTGCTGCACCGCGCGGATCACTCGTCGGGGGACGAACCGACGTCGGCCGACGAGATGGTGACGGTCCATCGGGTGACCCGGACCTACGGCCGCGAAGACACCGCCGTGCACGCCCTGCGCGAGGTGTCGTTCGGCGTGCCCCGCGGACAGCTCGTGGCGCTCAAGGGGCGCTCCGGCTCCGGCAAGACCACCCTGCTCAACGTGATCGGCGGACTCGACCGCCCCGACTCGGGCAGCGTACGCGTCGCCGGAACAGAACTGGTGGGCCTCGGCGAGAAGGAGCTCCTCGACCTGCGCCGCGACCACATCGGGTTCGTCTTCCAGTCCTTCGGTCTGCTGCCCGTCCTGACCGCGGCCGAGAACGTCGGCGTCCCACTGCGCCTGCGCAGGACCGAACGCCGGGACCGTGAAGAGCGCGTCGCCCTGCTGCTCAGCCTCGTCGGCCTCGCGGACCATGCGGACCAGCGCCCCGGCGAGCTGTCCGGCGGCCAGCAGCAACGCGTCGCCATCGCACGCGCCCTCGCAAACCGCCCCTCCCTGCTTCTCGCCGACGAACCGACCGGGCAACTGGACGCGGACACCGGCCGCTCCGTCATGGAACTGCTGCGCGCCGTGGTCCACAGTCAGTCCGTCACCGCCCTCGTGGCCACGCACGACCCCCAACTGCTGGCCATCGCCGACCGGGTCCTGGAACTGCGCGACGGCCGGATCGTCGAGGAGGGGTGAAGGGCGGGCAAGGCCGCGTCGGGGGGACGTAGCCCTCGGCCGTGAGCAGCGCCGGCACAGGGCGCGCCTGCCGGGTGGGGCCGATGGCGACCAGCCACTTCAGGAAGCTCTCGGAGGCGCCACCGAGTCCTCGTCGGTGTAACAGGTTCTCGCCATGGACACGCCCATCGCTGGGTGGGAATCGCTGCCGCCCGGCCGGACGCGGCTGCGTCCGGCCGGCGTCACCGGAGCCCGTCGGTGACCGAGCGGCGGATTCCGGCCGGGTACCGGCGCGAGCAAGCGGGCTCCGGCATGGCAGGCTTGGGGCATGGCCGTGCAGATCAACCCCAGCATCCTGTCCGCCGACTTCGCCCGCCTCGCCGAGGAGGCGAAGGCCGTGGAGGGCGCCGACTGGCTCCACGTGGACGTGATGGACAACCACTTCGTCCCCAACCTCACGCTCGGCGTGCCGGTCGTGGAGTCCCTGGCCCGGTCGACGGACGCCCCGCTGGACTGCCATCTGATGATCGCGGACGCCGATCGGTGGGCCCCCCAGTACGTCGAAGCCGGTGCCTCATCCGTCACCTTCCACGTCGAGGCGGCCGCGGCCCCCGTGCGGCTCGCCCGCGAGATCCGCGCCAAGGGCGCCCGGGCCTCCATGGCCCTCAAGCCCGCGACGCCCATCGAGCCGTACGAGGACCTGCTGCCCGAGCTGGACATGCTGCTGATCATGACGGTCGAGCCCGGTTTCGGCGGCCAGGCCTTCCTGGACATCATGCTGCCCAAGATCCGCCGCACCCGTGAGCTGATCAGCAAGCACGGTCTTCAGCTGTGGCTGCAGGTCGACGGCGGGGTCTCGGCCTCCACGATCGAACAGTGCGCGGAAGCGGGAGCGGACGTCTTCGTGGCCGGCTCGGCGGTCTACGGGGCGGCCGACCCGGCCGCCGCGGTACGTGCATTGCGCACCCAGGCGGAGCGGGCGACGGCCCGGGCCTCGTGGGCGTGCGACGAGTGAGACAACGGAACCTGAACGCCGACCGTCCGGGCTGATCGCCTGCGCCGGATCTGCAAGGATGAACGGCGAATGCAGAGTGTGAACAGCAGTGAGGAGATGGCCGTGTCGGGTATGTCGGCGGGCCGGTCAGCCATGCGGATGGGACCCGCTGAGCTGGTGCAGGCGGCGGCCATGGCCCGTCGCTTCTACCTCGAGGGCAAGTCCAAGATCCAGATCGCCGAGGAGTTCGGCGTCAGCCGCTTCAAGGTGGCCAGGGTCCTGGAGACCGCCCTCGAACGGGATCTCGTGCGCATCGAGATCCGTGTGCCGGCCGAGCTGGACGCCGAGCGCTCCGACGCGCTGCGCGCCCGCTACGGCCTCAGGCACGCCGTCGTGGTGGAGTCCCCGGCCGAGGCCGAGGAGTCGCCCGACCCCGAGAACCTCGGCGAGGTGGCCGCCGACCTGCTCGGCGAGCTGGTGGCCGAGGGGGATGTGCTGGGCCTGGCCTGGGGCCGCTCCACCATCCACATGGCGGCGGCCCTCGACCGGCTGCCGCCGTGCACGGTGGTGCAGCTGACGGGCGTGTACGACGCGGGGACCTCCGAGCGCGGCTCGGTGGAGGCCGTGCGCCGTGCGGCGCAGGTGTCGGGCGGCGACGCCCACCCCATCTACGCGCCGATGCTGCTCCCGGACGCGGCGACCGCGGCGGCCCTGCGCAACCAGACGGGGATCGCCCGCGCCTTCGAGTACTTCGACAAGGTGACGGTCGCCTGTGTCTCCATCGGCTCCTGGGAGCCCGGTATCTCCACGGTGCACGACATGCTCACCGAGGAGGAGCGCGCCCACTACGCCTCCCTCGGTGTCGCCGCCGAGATGGCCGCGCACCTCTTCGACGCCGAGGGCCGCCGGGTCGGACGGGACCTGGGGGAGCGGTGCATCACCGTCAAGGCGGACCAGCTCCGCCGCATCCCCGAGGTCGTCGCGATCGCGGGCGGGCAGCGCAAGGCGTCCGCCATCGACGCGGTGCTTCGCTCCGGGCTCGTCACCAGCCTCGTGACGGACACGGCGGCGGCGGACTACCTGATGACTGCGGGTCCGACGCCGACGCCCGCACTGCATCGGGCGGACCCGGACGGGCCCTGACAGGACGTTTCGACGGGGCGGCTGTGGCAGCATCGGGATCATGCTGCCGCGGTCCGTCCCCCGCCTGCTCGCGGGGCTCCTCGTCTGTCTGACCGTCCTGCTGACCGGGTGCTCCTCCACGGGCACCGGCACCCGCGCGCCCGCCCCGTCGTGGGCCGGGCAGATGGCCACGGTCAAGGCGAACCGGCTCCCCGCCGAGGCCCGGCACACCCTCGCCCTCATCGACAAGGGCGGCCCCTACCCCTACGCGCAGGACGGCGCCGTCTTCGGCAACTTCGAGCACCGGCTGCCCGCGCGGCCGCGCGGCTACTACCACGAGTACACGGTGCCGACCCCCGGCGCGCACGACCGCGGAGCCCGGCGCATCGTCACCGGGCAGGGCGGGGAGACCTACTACACCGACGATCACTACGACACGTTCAGGGCGGTGCTGAGATGACCGACGACCTGGGGGAACGGTTCCTGGTCACGCTGGATCTGGACGGTGTCGCCGACAAGGCGGCGTTCATGGAGCGGGTCGTGCGCGCCCTGGACCTGCCGTACTGGTTCGGCCGCAACTGGGACGCGCTCGCCGACTCGCTCACCGACGACACCGTCTGGCCCGAGCCGGCCGTCGAGCGGGGCCTGCTGCTCGTCGTACGCGGCTGGGAGGAGTACGCGAGGGAGTGCCCCGAGGAGTGGGAGACAGCCCGGGAGGTGTTCACCGAGGCGGCGGACCAGATGCCGGGCCTGTCCGTGGCGCTGACGCTTGGATGAACCCACAAAGACCCCTCTGACCTGCCTGGATGATTCGCCCGGGGTTCGTGGAGCGGCCGTCATGGGAGAATGAAGTACGTGCTCTTCCCCCTGGCTGACCTGTCCGGGGGCCGCCTCTGATCGACTGGGATGTGCAGCACGTGCGTTTCCTCAATGACATCCAGCCTGCCTATGACCTGACCTACGACGACGTCTTCATGGTGCCGAGCCGCTCCTCCGTCGGCTCCCGCCAGGACGTGGACCTCGCCTCCCCGGACGGCACGGGCACGACCATCCCGATCGTCGTCGCCAACATGACCGCCATCGCAGGCCGCCGCATGGCGGAGACGGTGGCCCGGCGCGGCGGCCTGGTCGTCATACCGCAGGACATCCCGATCGACGTGGTCACCGAGGTCATCTCCTGGGTCAAGGGCCGCCATCTGGTGCTGGACACCCCGATCGTGCTGGCTCCGCACCAGACCGTCGCCGACGCCCTCGCGCTGCTGCCCAAGCGCGCGCACAACGCGGGTGTGGTCGTCGACGAGGAACACCGGCCGATCGGCGTGGTCACGGACGCCGACCTCTCCGGCGTGGACCGCTTCACCCAGCTGGAAGTGGTCATGTCCAAGGACCTGCTGCTGCTCGACGCCGGCATCGACCCGCGCGAGGCCTTCAACGTCCTCGACACCGCCAACCGCCGCTACGCGCCCGCCGTCGGCGAGGACGGCAGGCTCGCCGGCATCCTCACCCGCAAGGGCGCCCTGCGGGCCACGCTCTACACGCCGGCCACGGACGGGCACGGCAGGCTGCGCATCGCCGCCGCCGTCGGCATCAACGGCGACGCGGTGGGCAAGGCCAAGCAGCTGCTCGACGCGGGCGTCGACACGCTGGTCATCGACACCGCGCACGGTCACCAGGAGTCGATGATCAACACCCTCAGGGCCGTACGGGCGCTGGACCCGCAGGTTCCGCTCGTGGCGGGCAACATCGTCGCCGCCGAGGGCGTGCGTGACCTGATCGAGGCCGGAGCGGACATCGTCAAGGTCGGTGTGGGCCCCGGTGCCATGTGCACCACGCGCATGATGACCGGCGTCGGCCGCCCGCAGTTCTCGGCCGTCCTGGAGTGCGCCGCGGAGGCCAGGAAGTACGGCAGGCACGTGTGGGCCGACGGTGGTGTCCGCCACCCGCGCGACGTCGCGATGGCGCTGGCGGCGGGCGCGTCCAACGTGATGATCGGCTCCTGGTTCGCCGGCACGTACGAGTCGCCCGGTGACCTCCAGCAGGACGCGGACGGGCGGCTGTACAAGGAGTCGTTCGGCATGGCCTCGGCGCGCGCGGTCCGCAACCGCACGTCGGAGGAGTCCGCGTACGACCGCGCCCGCAAGGGGCTGTTCGAGGAGGGCATCTCGACGTCCCGGATGTACCTCGACCCGGCCCGCCCGGGCGTCGAGGACCTGATCGACTCGGTCATCGCGGGCGTCCGGTCCTCGTGCACCTACGCCGGCGCCGGCTCCCTGGAGGAGTTCGCGGAGCGGGCCGTCGTCGGCATCCAGAGCGCGGCGGGCTACGCGGAGGGCAAGCCGCTGCACGCCAGCTGGAACTGACACGACTCCCGAGCGCGGCCCCTGCCGTCCCGTCGGCGGGACAGTGGGGGTCGTCGGCCTGCCCGGCCGGAAAACCGGGGGAGCGCGGGAACCGGTTCACCTACGGTCGGGACCATGGAGATCACCATCTGTCGGGCCGCCGACGTGGCGCTGCTCGACCGGTACATCGGCTCCGCCGGGGCCACCTCGTTCCACGCCCGGCGGTTCGCACGGCAGGCGACGGGGCAGAGCACGTACCTCGTCGCCTGGACCGAAGGGCGGCCCGTCGGGCACGCCGAGATCCGCTGGAACGGCTGTGCCGCACCCGAGGTGCGAGCCGCACGGGCCGACTGCCCCGAGGTCAACGGGCTCGGCGTATGGCCCGGGGAACTGCGCTCCCGCGGCATCGGAAGCGCGCTGATCCGCGCGGCCGAAGACCTGGCGCGCGGTCGTCGCCGATCGGTGATCGGCCTGGGTGTCGCCGCGGACAACCCGCGCGCGGCGGCCCTGTACGCCCGGCTCGGCTACCGGCCCCTCACCGCCTACGTGGACCGCTGGTCGTACGAGGACGCCGACGGCGTGGCGCACGAGTGCGCCGACCCCTGCACCTTCCTGATCAAGGAGCTGTCGGCGGGATCCGACCGCCCGGCGGTGCAAACATCAAAAGGGCCTGTGCAACAAATCCGCGTGAGCGGTGAATGAACGCAACGATCTTGCGGAGATGCGCAAGGTTGCTGCATTACGCCCGTGAAGGCGCGGCTCATAGGGTCTGCGCTGTACGTGGCGTGGCGAGGACCCCGCTCGGCGGTCCCCGCCCCCTGGGGCGCCGCCGGTCCCGCCTGCCCCCTTGACCGGCAGCGATAAGGAGCCGACGCGTGCTCGACCAAGGCGCACCCCCGCAGTCCCGCAGTCATCCAGCCCCCGCCGTCCCCGGCCTCGGCGCGCGTCTGATGCGCCGCAAGCCGGTGGAACGCCTGGTCGCCGAGGGTGGCCAGGGCGAGGGAGGGACCCTGCGTCGGTCCCTCGGGCTGTGGCAGCTCACCATGATCAGCATCGGTGCCACGCTCGGCACCGGCATCTTCGTGGTCCTCGGCGAGGCCGTGCCGAAGGCCGGACCCGCCGTCACCCTCTCCTTCGTGATCGCAGGTCTCACCGCCCTGTTCTCCGCCCTGTCGTACGCCGAACTCGCGGGCACGATCCCCGTCTCCGGATCCTCCTACTCGTACGCATACGCAACGATGGGCGAGCTGATCGCCTGGGTCTGCGGCTGGTGCCTGGTGCTCGAGTACGGCGTGTCCGTGGCCGCCGTCGCCGTCGGCTGGGGCCAGTACTTGAACGAGCTGCTGGACGGCACCGTCGGCGTCACCATCCCCGCGGCGCTGTCGGCGCCGCCCGGGGACGGCGGCGTGTTCAACCTGCCCGCGCTGATCGTCGTGCTGCTCGCCATGGCGTTCCTGCTCGGCGGAGCCAGGGAGTCCGCCCGGGCCAACACGATCATGGTCGTGGTGAAGATCGCCGCGCTGCTGCTGTTCTGTCTGATCGGCATCCAGGGCTTCCGCTCGGGCAACTACGCGAACTTCATGCCGCTCGGCATGGCCGGCGTCAGCGCCGCCGGAGCCACGCTCTTCTTCTCCTACATCGGTTTCGACGCCGCCTCCACGGCTGGTGAGGAGGCGAAGGACGCGCAGCGCGACCTGCCGCGCGCCATCATGCTGTCGCTGGTCATCGTCACGGCCCTGTACGTCGTCGTCGCGGCCGTCGCCGTGGGTGCGAAGCCGTGGCGACGGTTCAACGACTCCGAGGCCGCGCTCGCCCAGATCATGAAGGACGTCACCGGACAGACCTTCTGGGGCACCCTCCTCGCGGCCTGCGCGGTCATCGCCATCGCGAGCGTGGTCCTGACCGTGCTCTACGGCCAGACCCGCATCCTCTTCGCGATGTCCCGCGACGGCCTGGTGCCCAAGGTGTTCTCACGGGTCCACCCGAGGACCGGCACGCCCCGCGCCAACACGCTCATCGTGTCCGTCTTCTGCGGTGTCCTCGCCGCCGCGATCCCGCTCGGCCAGCTCGCCGACGCCACCAGCATCGGCACGCTGTTCGCCTTCGCGCTGGTCAATGTCGCCGTCGTGGTGCTGCGCCGGACGCGTCCGCACATGACCCGCACCTTCCGGGTGCCGCTGTCGCCGGTGCTGCCCGCGCTCGGCTTCGCCTTCTGCGTGTGGATGATGGGCAGCCTCTCGACCGTCACCTGGGTGGTCTTCGGAGTCTGGATGGCCGTCGGGCTCGTGTTCTACTTCCTCTATGGCCACCGGCGGTCCCGGCTGGCCGTCGCGGACCCCGCGGCACCCGACGTCGTCACAGAGAAGTGAACCACCCGCCTTGCTGAACGATCTCGACGAACGCATCGTGCACGCCCTCGCCGAGGACGCCCGCCGCTCCTACGCGGACATCGGGCAGCTGGTCGGCCTGTCCGCGCCCGCTGTGAAGCGGCGCGTGGACCGGCTCCGCGCGACCGGCGCCATCACCGGGTTCACCGTCCGGGTGGACCCGGGGGCGCTCGGCTGGGAGACCGAGGGGTTCGTCGAGATCTACTGCCGGCGCAACACCTCGCCGGAGACCATCCAGCGGGGCCTGGAGCGCTACCAGGAGGTCGTGGCCGCCTCCACCGTCACGGGCGAGGCGGACGCGATCGCCCAGGTCTTCGCCTCCGACATGCGCCACTTCGAGCGCGTGCTGGAGCGCATCGCGGGCGAGCCGTTCGTCGAACGGACGAAGTCGGTCCTGGTCCTGTCCCCGCTGCTGCGCCGCTTCTCGTCGGGCGCACCCGGCTGATCCACGTCACACGGACCGGCGGGAGATCGCGGACAGCAGGCGCCGCATGCCCGCCGCATGTCCGCCCGTACCGATGACGAGTCGCCGGTAGAGGGCACCGGACAGTCCGGGGAAGAGCGCTCGGGTCTCGGCGCGCAGACGCGAGCGGCCGGGACCGGCCGGTTCCAGGCGGAAGATCAGGGCGTACGACGAGAAACGGTGGCGTCCGCAGAGCACCAGCTCCCGCCCCGGGACGGCGGAGACCACCCGGAATCCGGGGAGCGTGGAGCCCTGGGCCAGCGGTCGCGGGCCGGACGACGCGCGGTCGGCGCAGCCGACCAGGCGGGCGTAGCGGGCCGCCCGGGGGCCCCCGAAGGATCCGTCCAGTACGTCGCCGATGCTCGACCACACGGCCCCGGCCTCGGCCGCTACGACCGTCGTGTGCTCATCGACGTACGGCAACCCCACGATTCCGCCCAGCGCGTCCACAAGGCCCCCTCCGCAGTGCGGGCTGATGCGTCATCGGCATGGTCACCCAGCACGTGGGCGGGGGTGAAGCCCGCAGCGCCCGAGCGGCGCCGAAGGCGAGACGGCGACACGGCCGAGGGCGAGCGGGGCCGTGCAACGAATCGCCGCCCGAGCGCCCGCGGACGCAACGAATCGCTCATCGGCGCGCAACGGCTCCTTCTTGTCCGGCCCGAGGCGCCGACCGTACCGTCTAACCGACCCCCGAACCCCCTTCCGCACCGGTGGAGAAACACGCATGCGCACCGCCCTGCTCCAGAGCTCCGGACATCCCGGATCGGTCGGCGAGAACCTCAAGGTCCTCGACCAGGCCGCGGGGCGTGCCGCCGCCGCGGGCGCCGGGCTGCTGGTCGCGCCGGAGATGTTCCTCACCGGGTACGCCATCGGCGGCGACATCGCCCGCCTCGCCGAGCCCGCCGACGGCGACTGGGCGGACGCGATCGCCGAGATCTCCTCCCGGCACGGTCTCGCGGTCGCCTACGGCTACCCGGAGCGGGACGGCGAGACGGTCTTCAACTCGGCCCAGTTGATCTCCGCCGACGGCACCCGCCTCGCGAACTACCGCAAGACCCACCTGTTCGGCTGCTTCGAACGCGACCACTTCACCCCGGGCGACCAGCCGGTCGTCCAGGCGGAACTCGACGGTCTGCGCGTCGGCATCATGATCTGCTACGACGTCGAGTTCCCGGAGAACGTCCGCGCCCACGCCCTGGCCGGCACCGACCTCCTGGTCGTGCCCACGGCGCAGATGCATCCGTTCCAGTTCGTCGCCGAGTCCCTGGTCCCGGTGCGGGCCTTCGAGAACCAGATGTACGTCGCCTACGTCAACCGGGTCGGCCGGGAAGGCGAGTTCGAGTTCGTCGGCCTCTCCACCCTGGCCGGTCCCGACGGGATCGCGCGGGCCAGGGCCGGCCGTGTCGAGGAGCTGGTCCTCGCCGACGTCGACCCCGTCCACCTCGCCGCCTCCCGCGAGGCGAACCCGTACCTGAAGGACCGCCGTCCCGGCCTCTACGGGTCCCTGGTCTGACCCCTCAGCCTTCCGAGCCTCCCCCCGAGTTCATTCCGCGCAAGGAGTCCGTACCCCATGACGTCCACGGTGCCCAACGCCGTCGAGCACGCAGACGAGCAGCAGCCGCCGATCACCATGTTCGGCCCGGACTTCCCGTACGCGTACGACGACTTCCTCGCCCACCCGGCGGGTCTCGGCCAGATACCCGCCACGGAGCACGGCACCGAGGTCGCTGTCATCGGCGGCGGCCTGTCCGGCATCGTCGCCGCGTACGAGCTGATGAAGATGGGCCTCAAGCCCGTCGTGTACGAGGCCGACCAGATCGGCGGCCGGCTGCGGACGGTGGGCTTCGACGGGTGCGACCCGTCGCTGACCGCCGAGATGGGCGCGATGCGCTTCCCGCCGTCCTCCACGGCCCTGCAGCACTACATCGACCTGGTGGGCCTGGAGACGAGGCCGTTCCCCAACCCGCTTGCCGAGGCCACCCCGTCGACCGTCGTCGACCTCAAGGGCGAGTCGCACTACGCCGAGACGATCGACGACCTTCCGCAGGTCTACCGTGACGTCGCGGCCGCCTGGAACCGGTGCCTGGAGGAGGGCGCCGACTTCTCCGACATGAACCGCGCCATGCGCGAGCGCGACGTCGAGCGCATCCGTGAGATCTGGTCCAAGCTGGTCGAGAAGCTCGACAACCAGACCTTCTACGGCTTCCTCTGCGAATCGGAGGCCTTCAAGTCCTTCCGGCACCGCGAGATCTTCGGCCAGGTCGGCTTCGGCACCGGCGGCTGGGACACCGACTTCCCGAACTCCATCCTGGAGATCCTGCGGGTCGTCTACACCGAGGCCGACGACCACCACCGCGGCATCGTCGGCGGTTCCCAGCAGCTTCCGCTGCGTCTGTGGGAGCGCGAGCCGGAGAAGATCCTGCACTGGCCGCACGGGACCTCCCTGAAGTCCCTGCACGTGAACGGCGAGCCCCGCCCCGCCGTGACGCGGCTGCACCGCACCGCGGGCAACCGGATCACGGTGACCGACGCGAACGGCGACATCCGCACCTACCGGGCGGCGATCTTCACCGCCCAGTCCTGGATGCTGCTGTCCAAGATCCAGTGCGACGACGCCCTCTTCCCGATCGACCACTGGACCGCCATCGAGCGCACCCACTACATGGAGTCCAGCAAGCTCTTCGTGCCCGTCGACCGGCCCTTCTGGCTCGACAAGGCCGTCGACGACAGGGGCAATCCGACCGGCCGCGACGTCATGTCGATGACGCTGACCGACCGGATGACCCGCGGGACGTATCTGCTCGACAACGGACCCGACAAGCCCGCCGTCATCTGCCTGTCGTACACCTGG
>NZ_PQSR01000141.1 GCF_002920635.1 Streptomyces sp. Ru72
GCTGCTGCGGGGGCAGCCCCGCGGCGGGCGCCGCAGGCGTCGGGACGGACGGCTGTTGCGGTGCCGGGACGGGGCTCGGGGCCTGCGGGTCCAGGCCCAGTGCCTGACGGGCCGCGGCCTGGGCGCTCGCCGGACGCGCGGCGCCGGGCTGCGCCGCACCGGAACCGGAACCGGAACCCGTGCCGGAACCGGAACCGGAACCGGCTGCCGCCGTGCCTCGACCCTGCTCCCCCGTGCGCTGGGAGACCGCGCGGAACTTCATGGTGCCCTCGGAGGGGGCGGGTTCGTCGGTACCGGCGGTCCCCTCCGGGCGCGCCGGCCGGCGGGGCGCCGTCGTGCCGGGCGAGCCCGGGAACGCATCGGGCGCGGAGTCGGCGGCCGGCAGCCGCGGGTCCGCGGCCTGTGCGGCGCCCCAGGACACCCGGCGGTCCTGCTCGCCACCGAAGCCGGACTGCTGGGAGCGGTCGGCACCCCAGGCCGGGGCGGGCTCCGGGTGGCTGTCGGCCGTGGCGCCGCGATCGGGTTCGTCGACCGGGTCCTCGTCGAAGAAGTGCGGCCCGGTCTCCTCCACCGAGGGCTGCGCGGGGCGCGCGCCCGCCGGCGGGGAGAGCGGCTCGCCGTCGGTGGGAGCCGGCCGGCTGGTGCCCGGGACCCATGAGACACCGTTCCAGTACCGGACGTATCCGGGAATGGAGGGGTCCGGGTAGTAGCCTTCGCGGGGCCTGTCGTCGCCGGGTGCCGGGGTTGGGGCGCTCATGTCCGTCGTCCCGTATCTGCTCGGGGGGTCGTGTGAGGCTCCACATCTATCAGAAGTGTGCAGGCGGCATTGCCGCTCCGCCGGTACCCACCCCTTTCCGGGCAACACCGTGCACGCCCTTCACACGCCCGGAACACACTCCGAAGGAAGTGGGCCGAACGGGTCAGAACAGCTTGCCGGGGTTGAGGATGCCCAGCGGGTCGAAGACCTGTTTGACGGCCCGTTGCATCTCGACGCCCACCGGGCCGATCTCGCGCGCCAGCCACTCCTTCTTCAGGACGCCGACGCCGTGCTCGCCGGTGATCGTGCCGCCGAGTCGCAGGCCGAGGGCCATGATCTCGTCGAAGGACTCGCGGGCGCGCCGGGACTCGTCGGGGTCCTGGGCGTCGAAGCAGACGGTCGGGTGGGTGTTGCCGTCCCCGGCGTGGGCGCAGACGCCGATGGTGAGCTGGTACTTCTCGGCGATCCGCTCGACCCCGTCGAGCATCTCGCCGAGCCTGGAGCGGGGCACGCACACGTCGTCGATCATCGTGGTGCCCTTGACGGCCTCGAGCGCGGTGAGCGACAGCCGCCGTGCCTGCAACAGCAGTTCGGACTCTGCCGCGTCGTCGGCCGGTACGACCTGGGTGGCGCCCGCGGCCTCGCACAGCGCGCCGACGGCGGCGAGGTCGGCGGCCGGGTCCGGGGTGTCGAAGGCGGCGAGGAGGAGCGCCTCGGTGCTCTCCGGAAGACCCATGTGGGCGAGGGCGTTGACGGCCTTGACGGTCGTGCGGTCCATGAGTTCGAGGAGCGACGGCACATGGCCTCCCGCCATGATCCGGCACACGGCGTCGCAGGCGGCCGCCGCGGAGGCGAACTCGGCCGCCAGGACGAGCTGCTGGGGCGGCTGCGGCTTCAGCGCGAGGATCGCCCGTACGACGATGCCGAGGGAGCCCTCGGAGCCGACGAAGAGCCGGGTGAGGTCGTAGCCGGCGACTCCCTTGGCGGTGCGGCGGCCGGTGGACATCAGGCGTCCGTCGGCGAGGACGACGTCGAGGCCGAGGACGTACTCGGCCGTCACCCCGTACTTCACGCAGCACAGGCCGCCGGAGGCGGTGCCGATGTTCCCGCCGATGGTGCACATCTCCCAGCTGGAGGGGTCCGGCGGGTAGTACAGGCCGTGTTCGTTCACCGCGCGGGAGAGCGCGGCGTTGACGACGCCGGGTTCGACGACGGCGATGCGGTCGACAGGGTCGATCTCCAGGATGCGGTCCATCTTGGTGAGCGACAGCACGATGCAGCCGTCCGACGCGTTGGCCGCGCCCGACAGGCCGGTGCGGGCGCCCTGCGGGACGACGGGCACGCGCAGTTCGGTGGCGGTCCGCATGACGTGCTGGACCTGTTCGACGGTGCGGGGCAGCACGACCACGGCCGGGGTCCCGGCCGCGCAGAAACTCGCCATGTCGTTCGCGTACGAGGCCGTGACGTCGGGGTCGGTCAGGAGCGCCTCGGCCGGCAGGCCGGCCCTGAGGCGGTCGAGGAGGTTGCCGGTGACTTCGTCGCGCGGGGCTTCGATACGGCTCATGATCACAGCGTCGCACCGGGGGGCGGCGGTGGGAAGCCCGGAGCGCCCCCGGAGGAGGGCCGGCGGCCGGCGCTCCTCCGGGGGGCGGCCTCCAGGACGGCCTACAGGTTGCCGCGCTTGGCCTGCTCGCGCTCGATCGCCTCGAACAGGGCCTTGAAGTTGCCCTTGCCGAAGCCCATGGAGCCGTGGCGCTCGATGATCTCGAAGAAGACCGTCGGGCGGTCCTGGACCGGCTTGGTGAAGATCTGCAGCAGGTAGCCGTCCTCGTCGCGGTCGGCGAGGATCTTCAGCTCGCGCAGGGTCTCGACGGGGACTCGGGTGTCGCCGACCCACTCGCCGAGGGTGTCGTAGTACGAGTCCGGGGTGTCGAGGAACTCCACGCCGGCCGCCCGCATGGTGCGGACCGTCCGCACGATGTCGTTGGTGTTCAGCGCGATGTGCTGGACACCGGGGCCGCCGTAGAACTCCAGGTACTCGTCGATCTGCGACTTCTTCCTGGCGACGGCGGGCTCGTTGATCGGGAACTTGACCTTGAGCGTGCCGTCGGCGACCACCTTGGACATCAGGGCGCTGTACTCGGTGGCGATGTCGTCGCCCACGAACTCCTTCATGTTCGTGAAGCCCATGACCTTGTTGTAGAACTCGACCCATTCGTTCATGCGGCCGAGTTCCACGTTGCCGACGCAGTGGTCGATGGCCTGGAAGGTGCGGTGGGCGGGCGGCTCGACGATCGGGTCCGCGGCGACGTAGCCGGGCAGGTAGGGGCCGTCGTAGCCGGAGCGCTCGACCAGCGTGTGGCGGGTCTCGCCGTAGGTGGCGATCGCGGCGAGCACGACGGTGCCGTGCTCGTCCTTCAGCTCGTACGGCTCGGCGACGGAGCGGGCGCCGTGCTCGAGGGCGTACGCGTGGGCGGCGCGGGCGTCGGGGACCTCGATGGCGAGGTCGACGACGCCGTCCCCGTGCTCGGCCACGTGCTGGGCGAGGAAGTGGCCCCAGGTGGTGGTGGGCTTGATGACGGAGGTGAGGACGAACCGGGCGGAGCCGTTCTCCAGGACGTAGCTGGCGGTCTCGCGGCTGCCGTTCTCCGGTCCGGAGTACGCCACGAGCCGCATGCCGAAGGCGGTGGAGTAGTAGTGCGCGGCCTGCTTGGCGTTGCCGACGGCGAAGACGACCGCGTCCATTCCCTTCACCGGGAAGGGGTCGGCCTCGCGCGCGGTGTCAGGGGCGTGGTGTGTGGTCTGCGTCATAGCGGCAGCCTCGCCCGGCTCCGCAAGGTGCGCAATAGTTTGCTTTTCGGCTGGGCAATCTGCCCAGTGAACAGCCCGTGTCTCCGGGCGTTCTGTACAGGATGACCATCGAGGAGCGCGGTATGGCGATCGATCATCTGGACGCCCGGCTCATCGTGCTGCTGGCCCGGGAACCGCGCATCGGGGTGCTGGAGATGTCCCGTCGGCTCGGGGTGGCGCGCGGCACGGTCCAGGCGCGCCTGGACCGGTTGCAGGCCAACGGAGTGATCCGCGGCTTCGGCCCGGAGGTGGACCCGGCGGCGCTCGGCTACCCGGTCACGGCGTTCGCGACGCTCCAGATCCGCCAGGGCCAGGGCTCGGACGTACGGGCCCATCTGGCGACGGTCCCGGAGGTCCTGGAGCTGCACACGACGACGGGCAGCGGCGACATGCTGTGCCGCCTGGTGGCCCGCTCGAACGCGGACCTGCAACGGGTGATCGACCGGGTGGTCGGCTTCGAGGGCATCGTCCGCGCCTCCACGGCGATCGTGATGGAGAACCCGGTACCGCTGCGGGTGATCCCGTTGGTGGAGCAGGCGGCGCAGGACCGGGAGGGGACCTGAGCGGTCGGGGGCCGTGGCGGAACCCTGGGATCAGGCCCCGTGGCCGGCCGGGTCCGCCGTGGCGCGGAGCACCGGGTCGTTGCGCAGCCGTACGAAGGTGACGAGCAGGGTCAGCGCCTGCAGTACGGCGCACGCCCCGATGACGTCGGTCAGATACGGCGGTGGGGTGACGGCGAGCAGGATGCCCGCCACCGGGAAGGGCAGCAGCAGGAGCAGGATGGTCAGGGCCAGCGTCGTACCGAAGGCCGCGGGCGGGATGATCAACGAGCGCAGCGTGCGCAGCACCACGGTGAGCCCTCCGTCGGCGGCCATGAAGAGGGCCACGAGGGCCGTGTAGCTGAGGTAGGAGGGGGCCTGCGGCACGGCGAGGCAGGCGGCGGACGCGACGGTCGCGCTGATCACCCCGACCCCCCACAGGCCCAGCCGGTCGAGGGCGAACCGGCAGCAGGTGACCGCGACCAGGGTGGCGGCGGCGGCGACCGACCAGAGCGTGCCGACGGCGGCCGGGGACCGGCCGAAGCGGTCCTCCACGAGGACGGGGCCGGCCGACTGCAGCAGGCCGAGAGCCAGGTTCGAACAGGCGAGGCCGGCCACGAGCCGCCGCAGCGAGGGCAGGGAACGCAGCGTCCGCCACCCTTCCCGCATGCCTCCGCGACGTCCGGGACCGCCCCGGCGCGCCGCACGCAGGGGTGTGGGCGGGGTCTGCAGGGCGAGGCCCGCGGACAGGAAGGACAGCACGCTCAGGCACGCGAGCATCCGGGTCGGCCCCGTCAGGAGCAGCACGCCGCCCAGGGCCGGGCCGACGAGGGTGGCCGTCTGGTCGATGGCGATCAGCACCGGCTGCACCTTGTGGGACCGTCCCTCGACGCGGCGGCCGACGATGGCGCCCACCGCCTCGTTGGCGATGAAGCTGAACTGGGTGAGGGCACCGGTCACGGCGGCCAGTGCCATGACGGTGGCCGTCTCGGCCGTCCCCCGCGGCAGTATCACCAGCACGACAGCGGCGCCTGCCACCAGCAGGGCGCGGGTGAGCGAGGCGAGGAAGCACACGATCGCCGCGCCGCTGCGGTCCACCAGGTCACCGGCGAAGCCGAAGGCCGCCACCCGGGGGATCCACTCCAGCGCGAAGGCCAGGCCGGTCAGGGACGCCGAGCCGGTGGTCGCCAGCACGACGAGCGGCATGGCGTAGGTCGCCATGGAATAGGCGAGCGCGTCACAGGCGCGCGGCGCGTAGACCCGTCGGAACAGGCTGCCCGTGGGCACCGCGGCGTGCCGACCGGCCGGCTGGATGTCGTACAGGGAGACGGTCACGAAGTGTGGGGGCTTTCGGTGAGCGGGTGCACGGACGGACGGCCGGAGCGTTCCCCGCCGTTCAGGCGGACGAGGGCGCTTCAGCCGTCTCGGGCATAGACATGACACAACGCTGGGTCACGGGAACTCCGCTCGGAAACGGGAGCCGAAGACAGGCAAAGACCGCGCCGGCAGGCCTTGTTGAGGCGTTAACTACGGCGCGGTAACAAGATAGCGGAAGAGATCGCTCCCGCAGAGACCCCGCGTTGCGCCGGTTGGCTCCGGGGTTTCGTGCGGCGTCCCCCCGGGGCCGTCGAGGTGCCCCGGGGTCGTCGACCGGTCCCCGGGAGCCGTCGAGCGGTCCCCGGGTCCGTGGCCTAGCAGCTCGGGACCGAGTCCTTCGCCTTCTCGAGGGACACCAGGGCGTCGATCGCGCTCTTGAGGGTGGTCACCGGGACCAGGCGCAGGCCCTTGGGCAGTTCCGCCTTCGCGTCGGCGCACTCCGCCCTCGGGACCAGGAAGACCGTCGCGCCGTCGCGCTTGGCGGCCTGCGTCTTCAGGGCCACGCCACCCACCGGGCCGACCTGGCCCGAGGAGTCGATCGTGCCCGTACCGGCGATCGTGCGGCCGCCCGTGAGGTCGCCGCCCGCGCCGTTGCCGTTGAGCTTGTCGATGATGCCGAGGGTGAACAGCAGCCCCGCGCTGGGGCCGCCGACGTCCGCGAGCTTCAGCGTGACCTTCACGTTCCTGTCGCTGAGGTGCAGATACGACAGGGCAGCGCGGGTCGCCGCGTCCTGGGACTGCTTCATCTGCTCGGTGTTGTGCTGCTCGATCTGCTTGACCGTGTCACCGCTCGGGTAGACCGCGTCGCGCGGCAGCACCGCGCGGTCCGTGCGGAACCAGCCGTCGATCACGTCACCGAGCGAGACCCGTGCGTCGGGGCCCGTCGCCTCGATGGTCGTCATCCGCAGCTGGCCGGTCGTCGTGCGGGTGGGCGCCCCGTTGATCGTGATCACCGCGGTGCCCTTGTTCTCGCCCAGCACGTTCGCCGTCATGCCGGGCTGCGCCACGGCGAACGGCAGCGGCGCGAACACCGCCGTGGCGAGCAGGGCCACGACGGGAAGGGCGCAGACGGTGGCGGCCTTGGGGCGGGAGAGGCGAGAGAGCACGGGATCAATCTAACGCGACGGCCACTTCCGGCCAGGCGCCGGTCGGCCCCCGGGACTCGCTCAGGGCCCGTAAAGGTCCGTCCTTCCCGTCGTGAAGCGCCGCAGTGCGTCCGGCAGCGGCTCCACACCGATCCCGGGCGCGGACGGGACGGGCAGATGGCCGTCCTGAAGGACGAACGGCTCGGTGATGTCCTCCGCGAAGTAGCGGGCCGACGCCGAGGTGTCGCCCGGGAGCGTGAAGCCGGGCAGGGCGGCCAGGGCGAGGTTCGGCGCCCGGCCGATTCCCGTCTCCAGCATGCCGCCGCACCACACCGGCACCCCGTGCGCGTGCGCCACGTCGTGCACGCGCCGGGCCTCCAGGTAGCCTCCCACCCGCGCGGGCTTGACGTTCACCACGCGGCAGGCGTCCATGGCGATCGCGGAGGCGGTGTCGGTGGCGTTGTGCAGGGACTCGTCCAGACAGACGGGCGTGGCCAGACGCTGCTGGAGCCGGGCGTGGGCGTACAGGTTGTTCTCGGCGAGCGGCTCCTCGATCAGCAGCAGCCCGAACCCGTCCAGCCGCCGCAGGTGCTCGGCGTCGGCGAGCGCGTACGCCGTGTTCGCGTCGACCTGGAGCGGCAGCGCGTCCCCGAACCGCTCGCGCACGGCCCGAACGGGCTCGAGGTCCCAGCCCGGCTCGATCTTCAGCTTGATGCGGAGATACCCCTCGGCCAGGTAACGCTCGACGTCGTCCAGCAGCTCGGGGACGGAGTCCTTGATGCCGACGGACACCCCGGCCGGCACCCGGTCCCGCACCGCCCCCAGGTAGGTCGCCAGCGGCATGCCGTGCGCGCGCAGCTCGGCGTCCAGGACCGCCGTCTCCAGCGCCGCCTTCGCCAGCTCGTGCCCCTTGACCCGCGCCAGGGCCGGGGCGAGCGCGGCCGTCGTCAGTCGCGGCAGGGCGGCGGCGCGCGGCAGCAGGAAGTCCCGCAGGACGATCTCGGCCCCGGCGACGAACTCGGAGCAGTAGCGCGGTTCCGGGTCGGCCGCGAACTCCGACCAGCCCTCGGCGGCGTCCGTGACGACGTGCAGCAGGAAGGTGTCCTTCGTGGTCATCGTCCCGAAGGAGGTGCGGAAGGGGGTCACGAGCGGGATCGCCACATGGACGATCTCGGCGCGTTCGAGCTTCATGCCGGGGATTCCTCCTCGCGGGTGAGCGTTCGGCTGAGCGTGTACCAGCCGTCCCGGGACATGCCCGTCGCCGTGAACCCCTCGGCGAAGGCCCCGGTGAAGACGTCGCGGACGGCTCGCCGCCAGCGCAGGGCGAGAGCGGGGTCGGCGGCGCGCAGGGCGACGATGTCGTCCGGTACGCGGCACCAGACCTGCCGGTCGTCGTGGGAGCGGCGGGCGAGCGGGGCGCCGTCGGGGGCGAGGTGGGTGACGGGTGCGGCGGCGCGGTCGCCGGTCTCGCGGCCCTCGCGAGGCGCCGTCAGGTCCCAGGTCACCGTGAGCCGGTCGCTCTCGTCGCCCTCGTTCACGCCGTCTGCCATCGGACCGTAGAAGTCGACCAGGTACTCGGTGCCCCTTGCGCCCAGCTTGACCAGGTTGAAGCGGGCGTTGCGGCCCACCAGCGGGTCGAACGTCCAGCGCAGGGTGCGCGCTCCGTGCGCCAGGAGCCAGTGGCGCTGCGCCTGCTTCACGGCGTATCCGACGCCCCGGTCGGCCGCGGCCAGCAGGGAGTACGCGTCCGCGGACGCGGGCGGCCCGAAGACGGCGACGCAGGCCCCGGCGAGCCGATCGCCGTCCAGGGTGTACGCGGCGTGCACGGCGCCGCCCGCGTGCACCAGGCTGTGCATCACCTCGGCGGGCAGCGGCGGGGCCTGCCGGGGGGTCCGCCAGACGTCGCTGAAGAAGTCGGCCACGGCGGCGATACCGGTCACGTCGTGCACGGTGCGCACGGTGACCCCGGCCGCGCGGGCGGAGTGGTCGGCGTCGTCGGAGTGGGTGCGTACGGATGGTCGGTCCGTCTCTGCAGTCATGACACGAGTGTCGAAGCAGTGGCCTGCGTCGGCGTTGTGGAGACGGACAACGTGCGCGTACGTTGCTGAGGGGATCGGCCAAACACCCGGGGACACTGCCATGGACGTCCGCACGCTCGGCGACCTGTTGGACGTCGTCGGCGAACCCTCCCTGCGTCTGCGCACCGCGCCCGCCGGGCTGACCGCGCCCGTCACCGAGGCGCTGCTCCACGACGCCCACGCCCCGCTGCCCCGCACCCCGGGCGCCCTGCTGCTGGCGGTGGGCGTGGCGCCCCGGGACGCTGGACCGCTGGTGCGGGCGGCGGCGGAGGCCGGGATGACCGGCGTCGTCGTACGGGGCGAGGACGGGCCGGTCGCCGAGGCGGAGGCGGCCGGGATCGCCCTGCTCTGCGTGGACGGGGACGCGGCGTGGCACCAGGTGCACCTGCTGCTGGCGTCGGCACTGGCCGCGCGCCCGGCGGCCGGGGGCGGCGGGGACACGCGCGGGGAGTTGTTCGCGCTGGCCGACGCGGTGGCGGCGGCCGTCGGCGGGGCCACCGCGATCGAGGACCCCGGGCAGCGGATCCTCGCCTACTCGACGGTTCCCGGGCAGGCCACGGACGAGGACCGCCGCCAGGGCATCCTCGGCCTGAGGGTGCCGGAGATCCCGGACAACGCCGAGCAGTACCGGACCGTCCTCGCGGCCCCCGGTCCGGTACGGCTGCCGGCCCTCGCAGGGGCGCTGCCACGGCTCGCCGTCGCCGTACGCGCCGGCGGCGAGACCCTCGGGTCCCTGTGGGTGGTGGACGACGGCAGGCTCGCACCCGACGCCGAGGAGGCGCTGGCGCGGGGGGCGTCCACGGCGGCCCTGCTCCTGCTGCGTGCGCGTGCCGCGCGGGAACTGGCCCGGCACCAGGACGGCGCCCTGCTGCGCCGCGTCCTCGACGGCACCGCCGACCCGGCGGCCGCCGCCCACCGGCTGGGGCTCCAGGCCGTACGGGTCGCCGCGTTCGTCCTGGACTCCGACTCCACGGCGTCCGCCCCGTCGGCACCGTCCGCCCCGGACGACGAACAGACCACGCTCCGGCTGCTGGACCTCGTACGGCTGCAGTGCGAGGCGCGGTACGGGCGCCACGCGTGCGTGCTGGTCGACGGGGTGGTGTACGCGCTGCTGCCCGCTTCCGGAGAGCGTGGTGGTGCGCGGCACGTGCGGTTGGCGGAGGACATCGTGCGGCGGGCGGGACGGGCGCTGCGGGTGCCGGTGCGGGCGGGGCTCGGGGAGGTGGTGCCCTCCCTCGCCGAGGCGGCCGCCTCGCGGCGGGACGCGGACCTGGTGCTGCGGGTGCTCGGCCCGGAGCAGCCGGTGGCGTCCGCACGGCAGGTGCGGGCCCGGATCACACTGCTACGGCTGGCCGAAGTGATGCGGGGCAGGCGGGAGTTGGCCGCGGGCGCGTGGGAGCAGGTCGTGGCGCACGACGTCGGGCACGGCACCGAGTACGCGGCGACACTGCTCGCGTGGCTGGAGGCGGGATGTGATGTCGGGGGTGCGGCGGAACGGCTCGCCGTGCATCCGAACACGTGCCGGTACCGACTGCGTCAGGTGCGACGGCAGCTCGGGGTGGACCTGGACGACGCGGACGAACGGCTGGCGCTGTGGCTGCAGTTGAGGGTCCTGAACAGCTGAGGGTTTCGAACGGCTCAGGATTCCGGACAGCCGAGGGTTCTGGGCAGGCGAGGAGCCGGGACAGCCGAGGGTCCTGGACAGCCGGCGGTCAGCGCAGTGCCTCCGCCACCTCCCTCGCCGCGTCCACCACCCTGGGGCCCACCCGCTCCGGTACCGAGTCCGCCAGCATCACGACGCCCACGCTGCCCTCGACCCCGGTCACCCCTATCAGCGGTGCGGCGGCCCCGCAGGCCCCTGCCTCCAGCTCGCCGTGCGTGAGGGTGTACCCGGGCTCGGCGACGGGCTGCCGGCGGGCGGCCAGTATCGCCCGGCCCGCGGCTCCCCGGTCGAGCGGGTGCCGGAACCCGGCGCGGTACGCCACGTGGTAGTCGGTCCACGACGGCTCGACCACCGCCACGGCCAGCGCCTCCGCACCGTCGACGAGCGTGAGGTGCGCGGTCGCCCCTATGTCCTCGGCCAGCGACCGCAGCGCGGGCAGCGCCGCCTCGCGTACCAGCGGATGCACCTGGCGGCCCAGGCGCAGTACGCCCAGCCCGACCCGGGCGCGGCCACCCAGGTCGCGGCGTACGAGGGAGTGCTGCTCCAGCGTGGCCAACAACCGGTACACCACGGTCCGGTTCACCCCCAGTTTGTGGGAGAGCTCGGTGACGGTCAGCCCGTGGTCGGTGTCGGCGAGCAGCTTGAGGACCTTCAGGCCCCGGTCGAGCGTCTGGGAAGTCTCCGCGGTCACGACGCCCACTCCTTCAGTGGTGAGGTCGACGGCCCCCTTCGCGGCGGATGCGACGCCGAGTCCCGTCGGCGACGCGCTTCAGAGGCCGCCGATCGGCTGGCGGCCCGGGCGGCCCCCGGACTGAAGTCGCTTCACGGCTGCGCTCCGCGGCGGCGCTGCCACGGGGCGTGTGCGTAGCGGGACAGTAGCGAGCCGGTTCGCTCAGCGGAAGGCTCCGTCCAGAATCCGGTCAGTGGCCGGTGGGGAGTGGTTTGTTTTGCGGAGATACGTCCCCTCGTCGGCCAGTCCCCCGGTCCCCCGGCCCCGGGCTCCCGTCGTCCGTCGGTCCCGTGTGCCCTCGCACCCCTCGGGTGCCGCCGACGGGCGTCGGGCTCACTTCATCCGCGTGGCCCACTCCTGGACCTTCGCGATCCGCTGCCGCAACTGCCCGGCCGTGCACTCCGCGCTCGGCGGGCCCCCGCACACGCGCCTCAGCTCGTTGTGGATCACGCCGTGCGGCTTCCCGCTCTGATGGACGTACGCCCCGACCATCGTGTTCAGCTGCCGGCGCAGCTCCATCAGTTCCTTGTGCGTCACCACGGGCCGCCGTTCCGCGGGCAGCTCCAGCAGGTCGGCCTCCGCGTCCGGCTTCTTGCGGCTGTGCGCGATCTGCCGGGCCTGCCGCTTCTGCAGCAGCAACTGCACCTGCTCCGGCTCGAGAAGCCCCGGGATGCCGAGGTAGTCCTGCTCCTCCTCGCTGCCCGGGTGGGCCTGCATGCCGAACTCGGCGCCGTTGTACATGACCCGGTCGAAGACGGCGTCGGACTCCAGCGCCTCGAACGGCAGCATGTCCTGCTCGCCGGTGTCCTCGTCCTGCTCCCGGTTCGCCTCCTCCATCTCCTTCTCGGACTCGGCGTACGGGTCTTCGGCCTCGCCGTCCTTCTTCGGCTTGTCGAGGACGTGGTCCCGTTCCCGTTCCATCTCGCCTGCGAAGGAGAGCAGATCGGGCACGGTCGGCAGGAACACGGACGCGGTCTCCCCGCGCCGCCGTGACCGTACGAAACGGCCGACCGCCTGCGCGAAGAACAGCGGTGTGGAGATGGTCGTCGCGTACACCCCGACCGCGAGCCGGGGCACGTCGACACCCTCGGACACCATCCTGACCGCGACCATCCAGCGGTCGTCGTTGTTGCTGAACTCGTCGATCCGGTCGGAGGCACCGGCGTCGTCGGACAGCACGAGGGTCGCCTTGTGCCCGGTGATGTCACGGATCAGCTTGGCGTAGGCGCGGGCCGAGTCCTGGTCGGAGGCGATGACGAGGGCGCCCGCGTCGGGGATGGCCTTGCGGACCTCGGTCAGCCGCTGGTCGGCGGCGCGCAGCACGCTCGGCATCCACTCGCCGCGCGGGTCGAGCGCGGTGCGCCAGGCCTGGCTGACGGCGTCCTTGGTCATGGGCTCGCCCAGCCGGGCGGCGATCTCGTCGCCCGCCTTGGTGCGCCAGCGCATGTTGCCGCTGTAGGAGAGGAAGATGACCGGCCGCACGACGCCGTCGGCGAGCGCGGACCCGTAGCCGTAGGTGTAGTCGGCGGCCGAGCGCCGGATCCCGTCCGCGCCCTCCTCGTACGTGACGAACGGGATGGGGTTGGTGTCGGACCGGAACGGCGTGCCCGTCAGGGCGAGTCGTCGGGTCGCGGGCTCGAACGCCTCCAGGCACGCCTCGCCCCAGGACTTGGAGTCGCCCGCGTGGTGGATCTCGTCGAGGATGACGAGGGTCTTGCGCTGCTCGACGCGGTTGCGGTGCAGCATGGGCCGCACGCCGACGCCGGCGTAGGTGACGGCCACGCCGTGGTACTCCCGGCCGAGGGGGCCGGCGCTGTACTCGGGGTCGAGCCTGATACCTATCCGCGCGGCGGCCTCCGCCCACTGCTTCTTCAGGTGCTCGGTCGGCGCGACCACGGTCACCTGCTGCACCACGTGATGGTGCAGCAACCAGGACGCGAGCGTCAGGGCGAACGTCGTCTTGCCGGCGCCGGGGGTGGCGACGGCGAGGAAGTCACGCGGCTGCTCCTGGATGTACTTCTCCATCGCCCCCTGCTGCCAGGCACGCAGCTTGCTGGCGGTGCCCCAGGGGGCACGGCCGGGGAAGGCGGGCGAGAGGTGGTGGGAGGAGCTGGAGCTGGCGGCGGCGGTGGTACTCACGGTCTCCGTGTGGGTCGGGCGGCTGGGATGCGTACGACAACCGGGCCACCCTACCGGCGCCCCGGGGAGGTCGACGCTCGGACAGCGCCGGGCCGGCCGGGGATGGGATTCAGCTCACATCCCGCCACGCACGCACCTCGGTCAGCGCGCGAAGCGCGGCAACTGGGCCGCGATCTTCGGTACGTGCAGGGCGCCCTGGCACACGTCCAGCACGAACCGCTCGGCCTCCTCCACGTCGAAGTCCGCGTCCAGGGGGTGCCCGTTCACATGCAGGAACACCCAGGTCGCATACCAGGCGATGCGCTTGTTCCCGTCGAGGAGGGCGTCGTTGCGGGCAAGGGACTCCATCAGCGCGGCGGCCTTCTGCCACACGTCGGGATAGGCGTCCTGGCCGAACACACTCGACTGAGGACGCGCGAGGGCCGAGTCCAGGAGCCCGTAATCGCGCACGTCGTCCACCCCGAGCCGCTTCGTCAGGTTCAGCAGCTCGGCAAGCGTGAGGTAGTGCATCAGGCGAGCCGCCGGTTCAGCTCCGCACTCACCTTCAGGACGTGTTCCGCCGCCTCGTTGAACAGACGCGAGTGCTCGTTTATGGCCGACATCACGGCGTCGTGGGCGAACGCCTGCATGCTGCGCCCTTCCGCCGCCGCACGCTCGCGCAGCGCCTCGAGCTCTTCGTCCGTAAACCGCAGGTTCAGTCCAGCCATGGTTCGACGGCACTACGTGGTACCACTCGGTGTCAGCGGGAGTCCGTCCGCAACCGCGTCGTCACCCAGGCCCCCACCAGCGCCACCACAGCCATCGGCAGGAACACGGCGGCGAAGGCGGCCGGATGGGAGCCCTGGGCGGCCGTATCCGTGGCGGTGTGGGCGAGGGTGCCGCCGCCGAGCGCGGCGAACGCGGCGCCGCCCGCGGACAGGAGCACCACGTTGGACAGGCCGTCGGAGATCTGCAGGGCCGCCGAGTTGGCGCCCGCCTCTTCGGGCGCGGACAGCTTCAGGAGCAGGACGCTGGTCGAGGAGATGACCAGGCCCATGCCGAAGCAGCCGAAGCCCCAGGCGACGGCGACGATCCACGGGGGCACCGCGTGGATCAGCACGCTCGGCGCGGTGGCGATCGCGGCCGCGACGACCACCATGCCGAGCGTCATCAGCCGCTCCCGGTACGGCTCCAGGCGCGGTCTGGACTGGATGTACGAGCCCAGCGCCCAGGTCGCGCCGGCCGGCGCCAGTGAGAACCCGGCCAGGGTCGGCGACAGCCCGCGCTCGGTGACGAGCATCAGCGGGATGAAACTCTCCGCCGAGATGAAGGCGCCCGCCGACACACCGCGCAACAGCACCACGGACGGCAGGCCGCGCGCCGCCCGGTAGGTGCCGCGGGGCAGCAGCCCGAGCACCGCCGGGACGAGCAGGGCGGCGCCCGCGACACCGGGGACGAGGGAGACCCAGTGCAGGTCCTGGGCGGCGTACTGGAGGAGTCCGGCGCCCAGGGAGATGCCGAACGCCAGACGGATGCGTCGCGCGTCGAAGGGGGCGGCGGTCTCCGTGGCGGGACCGCCCGCCCGCCGGCGTATCTGCGGCAGGGCGAGCGCCAGCGGGAACACCACGAGCACCGGGATGCCGATGAACACCCAGCGCCAGCCGAGCTGTTCGGTCACCGCGCCCGACGCGAGCGGGCCGACCACCGAGGGGATCACCCAGCTCGCCGCGAACGCCGCCATGATCGCCGGACGCAGCCGCTCCGGGTATGCCCGGCCGACGAGGACGTACAGCGCGACGATCACCAGTCCCCCGCCGAACCCCTGCACGGCCCGGCCCAGGATGAACAGCCACATCGCGCTCGCCGTCCCGGACACCAGCAGCCCGGCCGCGAAGGCGGCGATGCCGCAGGTCAGCGAGGAAAGCGGGCCGCTGCGATCGGACCACTGGCCGGCGAGCACCATGCCGAACAGGCTGGTCGTGAAGTACCCCGAGAACGCGAAGGCGTACAGGGACAGCCCGTCCAGCTCGCGCGCGGCGACCGGCATCGCCGTACCGACGGCCGTGGCCTCGAAGGCGATGAGCAGCACGACGGAGACGATCCCGATGCTCAGGGCCCGGTACGGCCGGCTCAGCACGCCGCCTGTGGCGTGGGAAGGGGAGGAGGGAGAGGCGGCGGCGACGTCGGTGTCGCGGGGGTCCACGGCGGTCATAGACGTCAGGGTAAGGGGCTCAATGCGGATTGGCTCCTGTCAGGAGCCGGTGATGGGCCGGGACCTTGGT
>NZ_PQSR01000142.1 GCF_002920635.1 Streptomyces sp. Ru72
GCAGTTCCTCGAGGCGTTCCGCCTCCTCCAGGGCACGGGCGTGTTCCTCCCGGCCGGGACCGGGGTCGAGGTGCGGCTCGACGTTCTCCAGCCGGAGCACCAGGGTCGCCAGCGGATTGCGCAGCTGGTGCGAGGCATCGGCGACGAAGTCGCGCTGACGCCCGACGGAGTCGGCCACCGCCTCCGCCATGGCGTTGAAGTGCTGCCGCAGCCGACGCAGCTCCGGGGGGCCGCTCTCGGCGACGACCCGGATGTGGAGACTGCCTGCGGCCAGGCATTCCACGGCCCGGTCCAGGTCGCGGACCGGCCGCATCAGCCACCGGGCGATGGCCACCGCTGCCAAGGCCGCGGCCGAGAACGCGGCCAGGGCTCCGGCGGCGATCAGCGACCAGCGCACGGACACGTCCCGGCGGGCCGCGTCGGTGGGTGCCGCCAGCAGTACCGCGCCGCTGACCCGCTCGTCCTGCCCGACCGGTTCGGCCAGGACCACGGTGTCGGGTCCCCAGGGCCGGACGGTGGGCAGCTGTTCGGTGGAGCGGCCGGTCAGGGCGCGGCGCAGGGCATCCCCCGCCGCGGAGGCCGCGGAGGCGGTGGGTCCCGTTCCGCTCCGTGCGACCGTACGCCCCGTCGTGTCGACCACGACGACCGCGGCTCCGTACAGCTCGGCGTAGCGGTGGATCTCGTCGGACAATTCGACGCGGTCGGCCCGGGTGCGCGCCCGGTCGGCCAGATCGGCGAACCGCACCGCCTCGGAGCGCCGCTGGAGCAGCAGTCGTTCGGTGCGCCCATTCGCGTAGGAGTCGGCCAGTGGCAGGGACAGCAGCAGCATCGCTGCTCCCATGAGCACCATCAGAACGGCCAGCAGTCTGCGTCTCATCCGCCGCTGTCGCCTTCGCCGTCGGCCGAGGGAGAGCCGAGCTGGTAGCCGAAGCCCCGCACGGTGCGCACGAGGCCGGCCCGGCCGGTCTTGGCGCGGATGCCGGCCACATGAACGTCCAGGGAGCGGGACGCGGCGAGGAAGGCGTCGCCCCAGATGCGGTCCAGGATCTCCTCGCGGGAGTGGACCTGGTCCGGCCTTCGGGCGAGGAAGGCGAGGACGTCGAACTCGCGGCGGGTGAGCCGCACGACCCGGCTGGCCACGGTGACGCTGCGGCCAGCAAGGTCGATCTCCACGTCTCCGGCGCGGACGGAGGACGCCGCGTCGCTGTCCGGGCGGCCGGGCGGCGACGTGGTTCTGCGGCGCACGCTGTCGATCCGGGCCATCAGCTCGGCCATCCGGAAGGGCTTGACCACGTAGTCGTCCGCTCCGGCGCGCAGCCCCTGGACGATGTCCCGCTCCTCGCAGCGGGCGGTGACGACGATCAGCGGGGCGTCGCAGACGGTGCGCAGCCGCCGCAGCAGCTCCAGACCGTCCAGGTCGGGCAGGCCCAGGTCGAGGAGGACGAACTGCGCCTCTCGGACATGCCGCAGGGCGTCCAGGGCTCGCCCGACGCGGCGGACACTGTGCCCGCGCTGAGCGAGGGCCGTGACGAGCGCCTGGGCCATGCGATCGTCGTCCTCGACGAGAAGCGCGTGCATGGGGAAGTCCTTGGAGAGCGGTGACCTGGACCGAAGCTTACGGAAACCGTCGGCCCAGGTCACCGGGCAGTCAGCGGACGCCTTCGACTCCGGTGGCCACCGGCGCCGGGGCCGGGTCCTGGTCGGCGTCGGCCTCGGCGCGGCTGAGGGCTGCCGAGCGGGTGTCCGGCATCAGCACGTAGGCGATCAGGGAGACGAGCGCACACCCGGAGACGTACCAGAAGAACATCTTCTCGTGGCCGCCGTCCTTAAACCACAGCGCCACGTACTCCGCCGTGCCTCCGAACAGGGCGTTGGCGATCGCGTACGGCAGCGCCACGCCCAGGGCCCGCACGCGGGTCGGGAAGAGCTCCGCCTTCACGGCCGCGTTGATCGAGGTGTATCCGGTGACGACGACCAGGGCCAGCAGGGACAGGCCGAGGGCCTCCCAGAAGGAGGACACCGACCCGAGCGCCGTCATGATCGGGTACGTGCCGACGGTGCAGCCGACCGCGAAGGTGATCAGCAGCGGGCGGCGGCCGATACGGTCCGACAGCATCCCGGCGAAGGGCTGCAGCACGGCGAAGACGGCAAGAGCGGTGAAGCTCACGAGGGTGGCGGTGTTCTTGGCCATGCCCGCACTGCCGATGAGGTACTTGGTCAGATAGGTGGTGTACGTGTAATAGGCGACGGTCCCACCGAGGGTCAGCGCCATGACCAGGCCCGCCTGGCGGCGGTGCTGCCACAGCGAGGCCAGCGTGCCGCGGGCGGTGGCGTCACGGCCGGTGTCCGACTCCTCGGTGAAGGCGTCGGTCTCCTGCAGCCGGCGCCGCAGCCAGAACACCACCACGGCGAACAGCGCCCCCAGCACGAACGGGATGCGCCAGCCCCAGCTCTCCAACTGGGCGGTGCTCAGGGTGTGCTGCAGGGTGATGAGGACGCCCAGGCCCAGCAGCTGACCGCAGGTCATCGACACGTACTGGAAGGACGAGCCCAGGCCGCGCCGCCCCGGAGCCGAGGCCTCGGTCAGATAGGTGGCGCTGGCCGCGTATTCGCCACCGATGCTCAGGCCCTGCAACAGCCGCGCCAGCAGCAGCACCACGGCGCCGAGGTAGCCCGCCTCGCCGTAGCCGGGTGCGACGGCGATCAGCAGGGCGGCCAGCGTCATCATGGCCACCGTGAGGGTCAGCGCGCTTTTGCGGCCGTGCCGGTCGGCGGCCCGGCCCAGCACCCAGCCGCCCACCGGACGCATCAGAAAGCCGACCGCGAAGATCCCGGCGGTGTTCATCAGCTGGGTGGTCGGGTTGTCGCCCGGGAAGAAGGAGTCGGCGAAGTAGATCGCGAAGCTGGCGTAGACGAACCAGTCGTACCACTCGACGAGGTTGCCCAGCGATCCGCCGACGAGGGCGAAGCGACGTTGTGCACGGGCCTGTGGCGATGAACCGGACACGGCGGCGGACGACGAGGACATGGCGGCTCCAGTCGAGGCGTCTTGGGTGAGGGTGAGAGATCCCCGCCCGCGGGGAATGCGCATGAGCATGCGGCCGTCCGCTGAGGCCATCAAGGTCCGGCGCCGAGATCTAACGTCCGGCTAACATCCTCCGCGGTCGCCGAACTCGCGGCCGGGGGAACCTTCATCGGTCTTCCAGACCGTCGGGTGTTCCTCAGCATCACCGCGACGGCCTTGCGTCCGTCGGCAGGGCGTGGGGCTGAGCAAGTGTTTCCGGTTGGAGGGTCTCTGCGGTCTCTTCGGGTCGAAGAGGTTGTGCTCCGCGACGATGCCGGCGACCGAGCGGTGCGTGGCCAGTGCTCCTGCGGCGGCTGCGCCGGCTCGGCCATAGGCAACGTGCGGTGTGACCGCCGTGATCGTGCCGATGGTGCGGTGCACGGTGGCGCGCGGGTGCTCGGCGTCGGCGGTGATGCCGGTGACGCGGCGCTCTATGCTGAAGGCATATCAAGGAGACGCTTTGTTGCGATGTGAGGCGGTCGGCAAGCGTTACGGCCGGGGACCGTGGATCCTCAGCGACGTCGACATGGAGGTCTCGGCCGGTGACGTCCTCGCGGTGGTGGGAGGCAACGGTTCGGGAAAGTCGACCTTGTTGAGGATCCTCGTCGGGCTGTCGCGGCCCACTTCCGGGACCGTGTCGGGCGGACCACCGCACATCGGTTACGTGCCGGACCGCTTCACCCCCCAGGACCGCATCTCGGCGATCTCCTACCTCACCCACATGGGGCGTATCCGTGGCATGCCGACCGCCGCCGCCCGCGCCCGAGCAGCTCAACTGCTGGAGCGGTTGTCCCTTGTGGGCGGGCAGGACGCGTCACTGCGCACGCTGTCGAAGGGCAACGCGCAGAAGGTGGCGCTCGCCCAGGCCCTGCTCGTCCACCCCGATCTGCTGGTCCTCGATGAACCCTGGTCCGGTCTGGACGCATCGGCCCACGGTGTCCTGGCCGAGTTGATCGACGAAGTGGCCGCACGGGGCGGGGCGGTCGTCTTCACCGATCACCGCGAGGCGATCACCGAGACGCACGCCGGCGGCGTCTACGCCATCAGCGACGGTCAGGTCACCCGGCGCGGCGGCCGACCCGCCGGTAGTCGCGCCTCGATGGTCGAGCTGGTCCTGACCGTGCCGCCCATCGGTGTCACTCCGGTCAAGGTGAACTGGGACGTGCTACCAGGCGTGGTGAACGCCGCCCAGCGTGGCAAGGCGGTCGTCTTGCGGGTGGCGCGTGAGCATTCGGACGCAGTTCTGCTGACGGCGCTGCAGCACCAATGGTCGGTGGAGGGCCTTGTCGGGGCGGCGGACGACGGCAGTCCCCGGGCGGATGCGAGGAGGGCCGCCCTGTGATCGCCCTGGTCCGCTACATGTTCACGGTATTGCTGCTCTCCCAGCGCTACCTCGCGCCGCTGTTGCTGTTCCTCGGCTTGGTGGTTGTGCTGACCAGCAGCGACACCGGCCCGCTCGCCGCGACCTACGCCTCGGCGGCCGGGGCTTTGTTGCCGTCCTCGGTATGGCTGACCGTGGCACTGATCAGTCTCGAGGACCAGCCGGACCGCTCGATCGTCGTCGTGAGCTCCGGCAGCCACGGTCGCGTCCTGCTCGCCACGATCGCGACGGCCACCGTATGGTGCCTGCTGCTGACTGCGGTCGGCCTGACGCTGCCGCTGATGTTCGGGACTCATGCACCCGGCCTTGCCGACCTGGTGCTGGGGGCCGAGGCTCAACTCACCTGTGCCTTCATCGGCATGGCCATCGGACTGGTCTGCTCACGGCTGGTGTTCCGACGGCAGGGCTACGCGCTCGTCCTCGCCGTGGTGCTCGTGCTGACCGTGCTGCTGGGCAGGAGAGTCTCCCCGGTCAACATCATGCTCACCAACCTGCAGAACGCCTCGGACTCGGCGGGTGTCCTGGTGTCCACGGGCGTCCTACTCGCCGCCGCCGCGGGCCTGCTGGCGGCCGCAGCGGCCATCACACAGGCCGTCACCCTCAGAAGGGGATGATGGCCTGCGGCGGCGAGCTCGTCGCAACGCGGGTAGGGCTTCACCCAGCCGGCCGGTGATGGCCATCGACTTCAGGTGATCAGCTTGTCATTCGACATCCGGGCCGGTACTGCCGTTGCGCCATGACGGGACGGCGGCTGACCGGCATGATCGGGCGTATGACTCGGCAGATCGTGATCGTCACTGGGGCTCCCGGAACCGGCAAGAGCACCTTGGCTCTCCCGCTGGCGGAGGAGCTTGGCTTTCCTCTTCTGTCCAAGGACCAGATCAAAGAGACCCTGCACGACTCGTTGGACGCAGACGCCGGCTTCGCGTCTTCACGCCGGTTGGGCGCCGCGGCCATGAGCCTGATCTGGGTCTTGGCTGCACGCTGCCCGCAGGCGGTGCTGGAGGCCAACTTCCTGCCGCGCCACCCTGACACCCGCCCGCAGTTGGACGCCTTGGCTGCGGATGTGGTCGAGGTCCACTGCTGGTGTCCGCCAGCCGAGGCGGCCCGCCGTTACGCCGCCAGAGCGGCCACCGTGCATCCGGTGCACGTCATGCACGAACTTCCAGCCGACCTTCTGGCCCAGTACGACCGGCCGCTCGGCTACGGCCCCGTCATCACTGTCGACACCACTCGCTCGACCGATCTGCCCGACATCACCGCCAAGGTCCGACGGGCGTTCCGGTCCGACCCGGTCTCCGACAGGGCCTGAGGCGATCAGAGAAGCGGCGATCAAGGGCGCTGACCCGGTACCGATCCTGTGAGACCTGCCAGTACCGCCGGTCGATCCTCTGTTGGCTTCGGCTGTAGTCGCAGACGTTCCGGGACCGGCAGGATCACAGCCGTGCATCCGCTGAACTCTTCCGTCGCCGCAATTCCTGTCCCTGTCACTCTCCTGGGCCGCCACGTCCGCTTGGAGCCGCTGATGCCCGCGCATCTTCCGGACCTGTTCGCAGCGGGCGGAGGAGACGAGGAGGTCTGGCGATGGCTCCCGGTGCGCACTCCGCGCACAGAGGACGAGATGCGCTCTCTTCTGGATGAACTGCTGGCCGACTGTGATGCCGGTACACGCGTCGCCTTCGCAGTCGTCCAACTCTCCACCGGACGCGCCGTGGGCTGGACCACCTACGGATTCTTCAGCGCCCGCGACGAGCGCCTGGAAATCGGCTGGACCTGGTACGGCCGCGCAGTCTGGCACACCGCGGTCAACACCGAGTCCAAGCTGCTGCTGCTGACGCACGCCTTCGAGGACCTGGGCATGGGCCGTGTGTGCTGGCGGACCGACCACCTCAACACGCGGTCGCAGGAGGCCATCGCCCGCTTGGGCGCGGTCCGCGAAGGCGTCTTCCGACGCGAAATACGCCGTCCTGACGGGAGTTGGCGCGACAACGTCTACTACGCGATGCTCAGAGACGAGTGGCCTGCCGCGAAGGAGCGGCTGACCGCCCGGCTCGCTGCGGGCTGACCTGCGGCCGATCCGGCGGCGATCGACTCCCCGGACCGCCGCTCGGCGGCGGCGATGCCCGCCGTGACGGCAGCCGATCGCCGGTCCGTCAGTCCTGGCTCAGCCAGACCGCGGTGTCGGGAGGCAGCAGCCCGTCCTCGTCGAGCGGTCCTGATGCGATGAGGGGGCGGCAGGCCTCGGGGAGAGGGACGGATCGGTGGGAAAGGTTGACGGCGCACAGCAGGCCGTGGCCGCGTTCGAAGAGGAGCGTGCCCTGCGGGCCGTCCAGCCAGCGGAACTCCTCACCGCTCAGGCCGGCGTGGGTGCGGCGCAGGCTCAGTGCGGACCGGTAGAGCTGGAGCATGGAGGCGGGGTCGGCCTGGTTGGCTTCGGCGGTGTACGACTTCCAGTCCTCGGGCTGCGGGAGCCAGGGGGTGGATCCGGGCGGACCGAAGCCGAAGGGCGGGGTGTCGCCGCTCCAGGGAAGGGGGACCCGGCAGCCGTCGCGGCCTCGGACGGTGTGGCCCGAGCGTTCCCAGGTGGGGTCCTGCAGGACCTCTTCGGGGAGGTCCTCGACTTCGTAGAGCCCCAGTTCCTCGCCCTGGTAGATGTACGCGCCGCCGGGGAGAGCGAGCATGAGGAGGGCGGCTGCGCGAGCGCGGCGGGTGCCGAGGGCGAGGTCGGTGGGCTGGTACTCGTTGCGCAGGGGCGCGGTCACGCCGGTGTACGCGCGGCCGTAGCGGGTGACGTGACGGGTTTCGTCATGGTTGGACAGCACCCAGGTGGCGGGGGCACCGACGGCGGCGAGGTCGCTCATGCTGCGGTCGATGACCTCACGCAACCTGTCCGCTTCCAGGGGGCACTTGAGGAAGTCGAAGTTGAAGGCCGTGTGGAGTTCGTCGGGGCGGAGGTAGTCGGCGAGGCGGCCGGGGCGGACGTGAGCCTCCGCAACGAAGATCCGGCGGTCGGCGTAGCTGTCGGCGATGGCGCGCCAGCTGCGGAAGATGTCGTGGATTCCGTCGCGGTCCCAGTGCGGGTGGTCCTGTCCCTCCTCGGCCAGGACGCGGAACTCCGGAAGGCCGAGGTCGGGCAGAGCGGGGTCCTTGACCATGCCGTGGGCGACGTCGATGCGGAAGCCGTCGACGCCGAGGTCGAACCAGAAGCGCAGAATCGATTCGAACTCGGCGTGGACCTCCGGGTTGTCCCAGTTGAGGTCGGGCTGTTCGGGGGCGAACAGGTGCAGGTACCACTGACCGTCCGGGGTGCGGGTCCACGCGGGACCGCCGAAGGCCGCGTGCCAGTCGTTCGGGGGCAGAGAGCCGTCCTCGCCCTGCCCGTCACGGAAGACGTAGCGCTCCCGCTCGGGCGAGCCCGGTGCCGCGGCCAGTGCCTGCTGGAACCAGACATGCTGGTCCGAGGTGTGGTTGGGCACGGTGTCCAGGATGACGCGCAGGCCCAGGTCGTGGGCCTCGGCGATCAGCCGCTTCGCATCGTCGAGCGTGCCGAAGGCGGGGTGGATGTCGCGGTAGTCGGCCACGTCGTAGCCGCCGTCGGCCAGCGGGGACGGGTACCAGGGGTTGATCCAGATCGCGTCGACACCGAGATCGGACAGGTAGGGCAGGCGGGAGCGGAGTCCGGCGATGTCGCCGACTCCGTCGCCGTCACCGTCGGCGAAGCTGCGGATGTAGACCTGGTAGATCACGGCGGAGCGCCACGACCCGTCGCTCGGGTTGCTCACCTTGTCGGGTTCCTGACTGTGCGGAGTACGTCGTCGGGGGTGGAGGACTGCGTTCAGCGTCATGCGTGGCTCCCGGGGCCCTCCGTACGGTGCCGGGAGTCGCGGCTCGTCTCAGCCCTTGACGGCTCCGCTGGTGAGGCCGCGGACGAAGTACCGCTGCAGGGTCAGGAAGACCAGGATCGGGACGAGCATGGAGAACAGGCCGCCGGCCGTGACGAGCTCCCAGCCCGTGCCCTGCTGTCCCAGCAGGCCGTTGGTCGCGATGGTGATCGGCTGCTTGTCGCCCGGGCCCACGAAGATCAGGGCGACGAGCAGGTCGTTCCAGACCCAGAGGAACTGGAAGATCGCGAAGGACGCGAGTGCGGGAGCGGACATCGGCAGGATGAGCCGGTAGAAGGTCTGGAAGTGGCTCGCGCCGTCGATCTTGGCGGACTCGACGACGTCCTTGGGCAGGGTCGCCATGTAGTTGCGCAGGATGTAGACGGCCAGCGACATGCCGAAGCCGATGTGGGCGAGCCAGGCGGCCGGGAAGGTGCCGTTGAGGTGGACGGAGGCGTAGAGCTTGATGATGGGGACGAAGGCGACGTAGTTCGGGACGACGAGCAGACTCACGATGACGATGAAGAGGACGTCGCGTCCCTTGAACGTCATGAACGTGAAGGCGTAGGCGGCGAACGCGGCGATGAGGATCGGCAGGAACACCGCCGGGAGCGTGATGGCCAGACTGTTGAAGAAGGCCGACCCGAGATCGCCCTGCTCGATGGCCTTGGCGTAGTTGCCGGTGGTCAGGTCGGACAGTCCGCCGGGATGGGCGAACAGCGTCCACCAGCCGCTGGAGTTCGCGGCGTCGACGGTGCGGAACGACGTGACGACCACCCCGAGGGTGGGCACGATCCACAGGGCGCACACGAACAGCACGCTCAGCCTGACCGGGAGCGGACTGCGCCTGCCGCTCCTGCCGGAGGGTGTCTGGGCGCCTCGCCGGAGCGGGCGGCCGCGGCGCGGGGCCGCCGGTGTGATCGTCGGGGTCGTCTGGGTGGTCATGCCGACTCCTCCGCCTTGAAGTGGCGAATCTGGTAGATCATGATCGGCACGATGGCGATGAGCAGCATGACGACGATCGCCGACGCGTAGCCGTAGTTGTAGTTGGTGTAGAGCTGGTTGAAGAACTCCAGGCCGACGACGTTGGTGTTGAAGGCCCCGTTGGTCATCACGTAGATCACGTCGAAGATCTTCATGACGGTGATGAGGATGGTCACGAAGACCGTGATGACCGTCCCGCGGATCTGCGGGATGATGATGCGCCAGAAGATGCGCAGTTCGCCGGCGCCGTCCAGGCGGGCCGCTTCGAGGGTCTCCGCGGGGACCCCCTTGATGGCCGCCGACAGCAGCACCATGGAGAAGCCGGTCTGCCCCCACAGCAGCATGACCATGAGCAGCAGGCTGTTGGCGTGCAGGGTGCTCTGCTGCAGCCAGGGGATCGGATCGTGACCGAAGGCGGTGACGATGCCGTTGAGCAGGCCGGTCTGCGGCTGGCCCGCGGGCTGGGCGGCGTACATGAAGCGCCACACCGTGGCGGAGCCCACGGCGCTGATGGCCATGGGCATGAAGACGACGGTCTTGGCCGCCTTCTCGGCCCTGGGTGTCAGCCGGTCGGCGAGGGTGGCGACGAGCAGGCCCACCACGATGCAGGCGGCGGGAACGACGGCGATCCACAGCAGGGTGTTGAACAGGGTCTGCCGGAAGGCCGGCGTCCCGAGGAGCTTGCCGAAGTTGTCCAGGCCGACGAAGCGTGAGCCGTCGCTGCTCTTGAAGCTGTTGATGACGGTGATGACGGTCGGGTAGACCAGGTACACCCCGATCGCCGCGACCGCCGGCGCGACGTAGAAATAGGGCTTGATCCGGTTCTCCCAGCGGCCCGGCAGGGCCTCGGCGAGCTTGTTGAGGGCCCAGTAGACGACCAGGGCGGCGGCGATGCCCGCCAGTACCGTGAGGATCGTCGAGAGCACTTGGCTGACCACGGCGGTCCCTTTCCTCGAACGTGAGTCGTTGTCGGGTCGGTTCGGTGGCGCCGGGGCGGGCGGGAGTACGACTCACCCGCCCCCGGCGGCCGTTCCGCGTGGTGGTCAGCCGGCGGGCCAGCTGGCGTCTATGTTCTTCAGTGCGGTGTCCAGCGACTCCTGGCCGGAGATCCAGGCCGTCATGTCCTTCCAGAACGTTCCGGAGCCGACCGCGGACGGCATCGCGTCGGACCCGTCGAAGGCGAACCCGGTGGAGTCGTAGGCGACCTTGGCGATCGACTGCGTCGTCTTCAGCGGGTAGTTGGCGAGCGGGAAGTCCTTGTGCGGGGAGATGAAGGAGGAGCCGTTCTTCGCGGCGGTGGTGCCGAGGTCGGTGGCCGCGAGCAGCTTCATGACCTTGCGGGCGGACGGGCTGTCCTTGTAGATGGAGGCGGTGTCGCCGCCGCCCTCGACGGGGTTCTCGCCGCCCGCCGTGGCCGGGGGCAGGCCGAAGACGCCGACCTCGGAGTCCAGGTTCTGCTGGACGGACTTGGGGAAGAAGCCGGTGATGAAGCTGCCCTGCTGGTACATGTAGCAGCCGGGCTTGCTGTTGAACATCGGGTTGCCCGCGGTGCCGAAGGCGTTGCTGGCGATCGACTTCCGGCCGCCGAGCACGTTGCCGTCGGTGAAGGCGATCTTCTGGAACTGGGCGGCGGCCTGGCGGACCAGCGGCGAGTCGAACTTGATCTTGTGTGAGATCCAGTCGTTGTACTTGGCGACGCCGCCGTACTTGAGGATCAGGTTCTCGAACCAGTCGGTGGCGGGCCAGCCCGTCGCCGTGCCGGACTCGATGCCCAGGCACCAGGGCGTCTTGCCGTCGGCCTTGATCTTCTCCGTGAGGGCGTTCAGCTCGTCGAGGGTCTTCGGGGCCGTGTAACCCGCCGCCTCGAACGCCTTCTTCGGGTAGAAGACCAGGCCCTTGACGTTCATGCTGACCATCAGGCCGTAGGTCTTGCCGTTCACCTTGGCGACGTCCAAGGTGCCCGCCGTCATGCTCTTCTGGAGTGCCGGCAGATCGAGGACGTCGTCCAGCGGAGTGATCTTGCCCTTGGCCGCGAGGTCCTTGATGATGCCCGGCTGCGGCATCAGGGCGATGTCGGGGGCGTCGTCGGCCTGCACCTTCTGCACGATGATCTGGTTGAGGTTGTCGACCTTGCGCCACTGGACCGTGATCCCCTGCGCCTTGGCGCGGGGGTCGAGCTGGGCCTTGAGACCGTCGATGACCGGCTGGTCCATGCTCGTCCAGATGGTGATGGTCTTCGTGTCGCTCGCACCGCTGCCGGAGCCGGACGAGCAACCGGTGGCGAGCAGTGCGAGCGCACTGAGCGCGCTCACGCCGAGAACAAGCTTCCGCCTGGACATGCGTTCCTCCTTGGTCGGTGACCGCACGGCGGGGCAGCCGCCGTCGCGCACCTGAGGTGACCTCGCCTGCCGGGGCGGGTCTTGCACCAGGCCACCGCGGCGGGTTACTAATTCGGGTTAGTGGCCCGAAAGCTAGCCGCCCCCCGTTTCTCGCGTCAAGAACTTGTTACAAGGGAGTTATCGGTGGATGTCCGCACGTATCAGCGGGGCCGGCCCGACTCAGGCCCGGGCGAGCCCGCCGACCGGGGCCGCTGTGGAGTCCCGCAGCACAAGCGGGCAGTGCACGAGGGTGCGCCCGTTCCCCACGGCGGGCTCCCCGGCGGCCAGCTGCTCGGCGGCCAGCCGGCCCATCACGTCGTACGGCAGCCGTACGGTGCTCAGCGCCGGGTGGATCTCCGCCGCGAGCTGGAACTGGTCGTCGTACCCCATCACCGAGACGTCCTCGGGCACCCGGATCCCCGCCTCCAGCAGGGCCAGGATCGCGCCGACGGCCATCCGGTCGTTGCCGCACATGATCGCGGTCGGCCGGGGACCACGTCGCAGCAGCTTCCGGGCCAGCTCGTAGCCGGAGTCCGCGTGGTAGTTGCCGGCCATCACCGTGTGGTTCCGCGGGTCGAGTCCCGCCCCGCGCAGCGCCTGACGGAAGCCGCGCAGCCGGGACTTGGTGGCCCAGGCGCTCACGGTGCCGGTGAGGTAGGCGATGTCCCGGTGCCCGAGGTCGAGCAGCGCCTGAGTGGCCTCCCGGCCTCCGCGCACCTCGTCGGGCAGGATCGACGGAACGGGGTCGTCCGGGACGAAGCAGTTCAGCAGAATCGTGGGGACCCGCCGGGCGTCGTCCGGGAGCACCACCGACTTGGTGCCGACCGCCGCGAAGATCAGAGCGTCGACCTGCCGGTCCAGCAGGTCGGCGACCAGTTGTGCCGCCTGCCGGTTCGAGGCACCGGTGTTGACCAGGAGCAGCAGATTGCCGTGGCGGAGGGACGCCTCGTGCGCTCCCTTGATCGCGGAGGCGGCGAACACGCCGAAGTCGACGTCGTGGCTGACGAAACCGATGGTCGCACTGCGCCCTTGGCGCAGTCCCTGGGCGGCCCGGTTGGGACGGTAGTCCAGTTCGGCGACCGCCTGCAGGACCCGCTGCCGGGTCTCGTCGCTGATCGTCTGCCCGGCTGTCCGGTTGAGCACGAACGAGACGGTCGCGGGCGACACGCCGGCCAGACGCGCGACATCGGCACGGCGAGGCCTTCTCGCCCTCGGTCGGTGATCTTCATGGGTTGACACGCCGCAAGCGTACGAGACGTCTCCGGTCCTGAGCACCGGTTCCCACACCCGTCAGCGCTTGCAGCTTCGGGTGCATTTCATACGCAGTGAGAGGAATATTCGACATGCCCGCATGGCTCCACTATGCGCCCGCGAAGGGCTGGATGAACGACCCCAACGGGCTCGTCCACTGGCAGGGGCTGCACCACCTCTTCTACCAGTACAACCCGGAAGGCACCGAGTTCACCAACCAGCACTGGGGTCATGCCAGCTCCCCCGACCTGCTCACCTGGACCGAGCACGAGGTGGCGCTCTTCCCCGGCCCGGCCGGATCCGCGCCGTACGACGCGACCGCCTGTTTCTCGGGCTGCGCGGTGGAACACGACGGTGGTGTGTCGATCCTCTACACCGGCGTGCTCGGCGACGCCCAGCTCCCCTGCCTCGCGCGCGCCGCCGACGACGGACTGTCGAGCTTCGTCAAGGACCCGGCCAACCCCCTCCTGTCAGCCCCGCCCGCCGCCGACATCACCGAATTCCGTGACCACAGCGTGTGGCGCGAGGACGGCCGATGGCGTCAGCTCGTCGCGGGCGCGCGCCGCGACCATGGCGGCTCGGTGTTCGCGCTTTCCTCGGCCGACCTGCGGGCGTGGGACTACGACGGCGTCTTCGTGGACCGGGCCGCGTCGAAGGTGCCGGGCGCGGTGTGGGAATGCCCCGACTACTTCGCCGTGGAGGACACGGGGGCACTGCTGGTCTCGGTCATCCACGAGGACGGCGAGGAGGGGCCTGCCGTGTGGTGGATGACCGGGACTGCGTCAAAGGCCGGTTTCGAGGTGCGCGAAACCGGCGTCGCGGATGTCGGCGACCGTTTCTATGCGCCTCAGTCGTACTGGACCGCGGACGGCCGACGGATCCAGTTCGGCTGGATCCGCACCCACCAGGACCCGGCCGGCCGCAGTGGCCAAGCGGTGGGCTTCATGAGCCTGCCACGCGAACTCTCGGTACGGGAGGGACGCCTGTACTGCGAGCCCGCGGCGGAACTGACACGGCTGCGGCGGGCTCCCATCCCCGTACCGGTGGCCGGTACGGTACGCCTGGACGGAGGCAGGACCGCCGGGGAGCTGGTGCTCGACGCGGCAGCGGCGGACGGAGCGCGGGCGGTCGCCCTCCGTTCCCTGACCGGAACCGAGATGACCGTCGACCTGGCGGCGTTCGCCGGACTCGACGGGCCGCTGCGGCTGTTCTGGGACGCGGGCATCGTCGAGGTCTTCCGCGGCGGCGTGGCGGGGACATGGTCCGACCTGCGGGTCTCCGATGTCGTCACACTGCGGCTGGACGGCGACACGGCTGCGGCAGGCGGACGAATCGAGCTCTGGGACCTCGCCCGACCGGAGCGCTTCACCGGCCCGGCGGCCGGCCTCGGCGCCGGATGAAAGGGGTGCTCCGGCCATCGGCACGAGCTTCTCCTCCGACACGGGGATCGCTCGTGCCGGAGCACGCGGTCGCCGATCGAATGGGATCGCATCAGATCTGAGCGGATCGGATCGGATCGGATCGGATCGGTCAGGAGGTTACGGCCCTGGCCCTCCGCTGAACGTCGTCACAGCACCGGCGCAGCCGACCGCCGACCGGGTGCGTCGGCCGGCGCGCGCAGTCCCCGTCTTCCCGCCGGAGGTGGGAGCGACACGAGCCGGACGTTCGCGGACGGCCGGGGCCGCTCGTGGCTCAGCCGTCCTGGACAGGAACGGCGACTGCCTGTCCGACCGCACCGGCTGCCGTCAAGGTCCGCTCCCCCGGTTCTTCCATGGGTGGCGGCGAGGTCGAAGGTCCCCCAGTGGACGGCGAGCAGCACTCCGCGCGGCTCGCCGCCCTGGAGGTCGATACGGGAGCCGAGACCCCACCTCGAGAGGTGTCGGCTCCACGCGGGTCAAGTGGTGGGGCGCAGGGCGAGGTTGTAGTAGCGGATCTCCTGGTACTCCTCGAGTCCTTCGCTGCTGCCCTCGCGTCCGAGGCCGGACTGCTTGACTCCGCCGAAGGGTGCGGCCGCGTTCGAGGGGACGCCCTGGTTGATGCCGACCAGGCCGGTGGCCAGTTGGTCCGCGACGTTGAAGGCGCGGTCGAGGTTCTCGGTGAAGACATAGCCTGCCAGGCCGAACTCGGTGTCGTTGGCGCGTGCTATGGCCTCGTCCTGGTGGGAGAAGCGCTGGATGGCGGCGATGGGCCCGAAGATCTCGCTGCGGGCGAGGTCGGCGTCAGCCGGTACGTGGTCCAGGAGCGTCGCCTCGAAGAACGAGCCGGGGTGGCTGGGAGCCGAGCCGCCGGTGACCAGGTGTGCGCCCCGGCGGGTCGCGTCCTGGACCAGGCCGGCGAGTCTGGTCACGGCGTTGTGGTCGATCACCGGGCCGAGCCCCACGCCGGGGGCGAGTCCGTTGCCGG
>NZ_PQSR01000143.1 GCF_002920635.1 Streptomyces sp. Ru72
AACAAGGCCGATGTGGAGGACCTCGACTTCTTCGCCTTCCCGGAGATCAACTCCGCGTACGGCCAGGACACCGTCGAGGCGCCGACCGACGGGTTCATGCTCAGCAAGAGCCCCAAGAACCACGCCGGTGCCGTGAAGCTGCTCGAGTACCTGGGCACGCCCGACGCCGAGTCGATCTACCTCAAGTCCGACCCGAGCGTCGTGGCCGCCTCCAGCAAGGCCGACACCTCCTCGTACACGGCGCTGCAGAAGAAGGCGTACACGATGATCTCGGGCGCCAAGAACCTGACGCAGTTCATGGACCGCGACAGCCGGCCGGACTTCACCTCCACGGTGATGCAGCCCTCGCTGCAGAACTTCGTCCGTAACCCCAAGGGCGTGGACAGCCTCCTGTCGTCCATCGAGCGCCAGAAGAAGACGATCTTCGCGTCCTCATGAGCATCGAAACCGGTATCCAGAACCCGGAGGCGGCCGAGGTGCCGCCTCCGGGCGGCGCGCCCGCCCAGAAGAAGAAGCGCGCCCCGCAGGGGCACAACCGCCTGCTCACCCGCCGCGACCGCGTCACCCTCGGGCTGATGGCGGGCGTTCCCACGATCCTGCACGTCGCGCTGGTGTGGGTGACGGCCCTCGCCTCCGTCGCGCTGGCCTTCACCACCTGGGACGGCATCGGGTTCGACTCGATCAAGTGGGTCGGGCTGCAGAACTTCAAGCAACTGTTCACCGACAACCCGCAGTTCTGGCCGGCCGTCGAGCACAACATCGTCTGGTTCGTCGTGCTCATCCTGATCCCGACCCCGTTCGGGCTCTTCCTGGCCGTGCAGCTGGACAAGAAGATCCGCTTCACCCGCATCTACCAGACCGCGTTCTTCCTGCCGGTCGTGGTGTCGCTGGCGGTCACCGGGTTCGTCTGGCAGCTCGTCTACAACCCCGACACCGGCTTGATCAACAGCCTCATCGGGGCCAACAAGCCCGGCCACTACATCGACTGGATCGGCAACCCGCACCTCAATCTGTGGGCCGTCCTGGTCGCCGCTTCCTGGCGGCACACCGGCTACATGATGATCCTCTACCTGGCCGGTCTGAAGGGCGTCGACCCGTCCCTGCGGGAGGCATCCGCGCTCGACGGCGCGAACGAGTGGCAGACGTTCAAGAACGTCATCTTCCCCACCCTGCGGCCCACCAACACCGTCGTCCTGGTCGTCACCATCATCGAGGCCCTGCGCGCCTTCGACCTGGTGTTCGTCTTCAACAAGGGCGCTCAGGGCACCGAGTTGCTGTCGATCCTGATCACCAACAACATCATCGGTGAGTCCAGCCGGATCGGATACGGCTCCGCGATCGCCGTCGTCCTGCTGGTCATCTCCCTGGCGGTCATCATCCCGTACCTGATCGCGACCTTCCGGAAGGAGCGGCGCGCATGAGCACCCCCACCGTCGCGCTCGGCGCCAAGCAGCGCACCCCCCTCCGCCCGGCCAGGGTCCTGCTGCACGTGTTCCTCGTCGTCACCGCGCTGGCCTGGCTCGCCCCGCTGCTGTGGGCGGTCTTCGCCGCCCTGCGGCCGTACTCGGAGACCAGCGCCAAGGGCTACGTCTCCTGGCCGGACAAGCTGAGCTTCGAGAACTTCACGAACGCGTTCGAGCAGTCGGACATGCTGCACTACTTCGGCAACACGCTGATCATCGCGGTCCCGGCCGTGCTGCTGACGCTGCTGCTGTCGTCGATGGTCGCGTTCTACGTCAGCCGCTTCGACTTCCGGTTCAACATCGCCCTGCTGCTGGTCTTCACGGCGGGCAACCTGCTGCCGCAGCAGGTCATCATCACCCCGCTGTACCGCATGTACCTGCTGATCGACCTGCCGGGCATCACGGTCAGCGGCAAGCTGTACGACTCCGCGCTGGGTCTGGTCCTCATCCACGTGGCGTTCCAGTCCGGCTTCTGCGCCTTCGTGCTGAGCAACTACATGCGGATGCTGCCGCACGAGCTGACCGAGGCCGCCCTGGTCGACGGCGCGTCGGTGTGGCGGATGTACTGGCAGATCGTGCTGCCGCTGTGCAAGCCCGCGATGGCGGCCCTGGCGACGTTGCTGTCCATCTGGATCTACAACGACTTCTTCTGGGCCATCGTGCTGATCTCCACCGGCGACAACATGCCGATCACCTCGGCGCTGAACAACCTGTCGGGGCAGTACTTCACCGACCCCAACCTGGTCGCCGCCGGCGCCCTGCTCACCGCGATCCCCACGCTGATCGTGTACTTCGTGCTGCAGCGCCAGTTCGTCAGCGGCCTGACCCTGGGCGCCAACAAGGGCTGACCGACCTTTTTCCGAGAAGAGACGCACTGTGCACCACCCCTTCACGCCGCTCGCCTCCGTGCCCGTGGACCTCGCCCGGGCGCGGGTCCACGAGGAGGGCTGGCAGTCCTGGAGCCCGAGCGGCGCCTACGCCCTCGGTGAGAAGCCGCACCGCCCGGCGAACGACAACTGGGCGACCGTCTGCTACCGCCCCGGTCGCACCGTCCCCTCCGGCGCCTTCCAGGGGGAGGGGCTGCTGGCGCTCGACCCGGGCGACGGCACGCCGGTCAGGTTGTGGGCGGCGACCGACCCGTACCGCGCCGTGCCCTCCGTCCGGCTGGAGGTGCACGGCGCGCGGGCCGAGGTGAGCGCGGACGGGCCGGTCCGGGAGCTGACCGGGCCGGACATCCAGTCCGTCCTCGCCAGGTGGGCCGACGGTCTCGGCGTGGCGCCGCCGCGCCCCGCGCCGACCGTGTGGTGCTCCTGGTACGAGTACTTCACCGAGGTCACCGAGGACGACGTCCACGAGAACCTGCGCGCGATGGACACCCTGGACCTGCCCGTCGACGTGGTGCAGATCGACGACGGCTACCAGAGCGCCCTCGGCGACTGGCTCACCCTCTCCGGCCGCTTCCGCTCCCGTGCCGGCATCGCCGACACGATCCGGGCGCGCGGCCGCAGGGCCGGTATCTGGACGGCACCGTTCCTGGTGGCCCCGGACAGCGAACTGGCCACCGCCCACCCCGACTGGCTGGTCCGGGACACCGCGGGAACGCCGGTGCACGCGGGCCACAACTGGGGCCACGACCTGTACACCCTCGACACCACCCACCCCGACGCGGCGGCCTACCTGGCGCACGTCTTCGCCACCCTGCGCACCGAGGGCTACGACTACTTCAAGGTCGACTTCCTCTACGCGGGCGCCCTGGACGGCGTACGGCACTCCGGTGCCGACCCGCTCACGGCGTACCGCGCGGGCATCGCCCTGATCCGCGACGCCATCGGCCCGGACGCGTACCTGCTGGGCTGCGGCGCGCCGATCCTGCCGTCCATCGGCCTGTTCGACGCGATGCGGGTCAGCCCCGACACGGCCCCGCACCGCCGCCCGGAGGCGGACGACTTCAGCCAGCCCGGGCAGGACGCCGCCGAGTTCACCGGCCGGGGACGCCAGTGGCAGCACGGCCGCCTCTGGATCAACGACCCCGACTGCCTGATGGCGCGCCCGGCCGTGGAGACCCGCGAACGCTGGGCCGCCCACGTCGAGGCCACCGGGGGCCTGATGGCCTCCAGCGACCGTCTGCTGTCCCTGGACGCGTGGGGCGTGGCCACGACCCGCCGTCTCCTCACGAGAGGCGCCCGATGAAGCGCACCCTGTCCATACCCGGCATCGCCTACGGCGGCGACTACAACCCCGAGCAGTGGCCCGAGGAGGTCTGGGCCGAGGACATGCGCCTGATGCGCGAGGCCGGGGTCACGATGGCCAGCGTCGGCATCTTCTCGTGGGCGCTGCTGGAGCCCGTCGAAGGCGTGTACGACTTCTCGCGCATGGACCGGATCCTCGATCTGCTGCACGAGAACGGCATCGCCGCCGACCTCGCCACGCCCACCGCGGCCCCGCCGGCCTGGTTCTTCCGGGCCCACCCCGAGGCGCTGCCCGTCGACCGCGACGGCCGCACCCTGTCCTACGGCAGCCGGCAGACCTTCTGCCCGTCCAGCCCCGCCTACCGGGAGGCGGCCCTGCGCATCGCGGGCAGGCTGGCCGAGCGGTACGCGGACCACCCGGCCGTCGCGATGTGGCACGTCCACAACGAGTACGGCTGCCACAACGCCGAGTGCTACTGCGACACGAGCGCGGCGTCCTTCCGGGGCTGGCTGCGCGCCAAGTACGGCGATGACCTGGCGGCGCTCAACCACGCCTGGGGCACCGCCTTCTGGAGCCAGTGGTACTACGACTGGGACGAGATCCTGCCGCCGCGCGCGACGGGCGCCGTCCCCAACCCGACCCACCAGCTGGACTGGCGCCGCTTCTGCTCCGACGAGCTGCTGGAGCTGTACACAGCCGAGCGGGACGTGCTGCGCGCGTCGGCCCCCTCGGTCCCGGCCACCACCAACTTCATGGTGAACTTCAGCTTCGAGGCGCTGGACTACTGGCGCTGGGCCCCGGAGCTGGACGTCGTCTCGAACGACCACTACCTCCGCTCGACGGACCCCGAGTCGCACATCGACATCGCGCTGAGCGGTGACCTGATGCGCTCGATGGCGGGCGGGCCCTGGTTCCTGATGGAGCATTCCACGGGAGCCGTGAACTGGCAGCCCGTCAACCGCGCCAAGGGCCCTGGCGAGCTGCGCCGCAACGCCCTCGCCCACGTCGCCCACGGCGCCGACGGCATCGCCTACTTCCAGTGGCGGGCCTCGAAGGCGGGCGCGGAGCAGTGGCACTCGGCGATGCTGCCGCACGCGGGCACGGACACCCAGATCTGGCGGGACGTGGTCCGCCTCGGCGCCGACCTGAAGGCACTGGCGGAGGTGCGCGGCAGCACCGGCACCGCCGAAGTCGCGATCGTCTGGGACTACAACGCCCGCTGGGCCCTGGAACTGCCCTCCCAGCCCAGCGCCGACGTCCGCTTCGCGGACCTGGTCCGCGCCTGGTACGAGCCGCTGTGGCGCGCGGGCGTCGCCGTCGACTTCGTCCGCCCCGACGCGGACCTGTCCCCGTACCGCCTGGTCCTGGCACCCAGCCTGTACCTGGTCGACGAGGCGGGCGCGGCGAACCTCACCGGGTTCGCGGAGCGCGGCGGAACCCTCGCGGTGGGCTTCCACAGCGGGGCGGTGGACGAGAACTGCCATGTCCGGCTGGGCGGTTACCCCGGAGCCTTCCGTGAGGCGCTGGGCGTCAGGTCGGACGAGCTGTTCCCGCTGCTGCCGGGCGAGTCGGTGCCGCTGAGCGGCGGCGGGTCGGCGACCCTGTGGTCGGAGCGGCTGCGCCTGGAGGGCGCCGAGGCCGTGTCGTCGTACGAGGAGGGCCCCTTGAGGGGCGTGCCCGCGGTGACGCGCCACGCGTACGGCGAGGGCACCGCCTGGTACCTGGCCACCCGGCCCGACCCGGACACCCTCGACTCCCTGCTGACCCGCATCCGTGGCGAGGCGGGCGTGGAGCCGGTGCGGACCGCCCCGGAGGGCGTGGAGGTCGTCCGCCGGCGGGGTCCGTCCGCGGACTACCTGTTCGTCATCGACCACACGGGCCGCGGCGCGCGGGTGACCGTCGCCGAGGACGCGGTGGAGCTGCTGACGGGCAAGCCGGCGCCCGGCTCGGTCACGGTGGAACCGGGCGAGGTGGCGGTCGTGCGGGAGCCCCGGCGACCGTGACGCGACGGTGGAAGGGGCCCCGGCCGGGATCGGCCGGGGCCCCTTCCACGTCTCTCGCGCCTCGCCCGCGGCCCCGGGCGCCCGCCTCGGCCACGAGGTCGGCGTTCCCCGAGGGTGCGCGGGCGCCCTCGGCGTTCGGCCGATCCGCATGCCCCTACTGGGCGCGGGCGACGAGGAGGGCGACGTCGTCGTGGTCGTCGGGGTGGCGCAGGCCGTGCAGCAGGAGGTCGCAGGTCTCCTCCAGCGGCCGCTGGGGCTGGTCGAGGAGGGAGAGCAGCATGTTCAGGCGGTCGTCGATGGAGTGATGGCGGGTCTCGACCAGCCCGTCCGTGTACAGGACCAGCAGGTCACCGGGGTCCAGCTCGGTGGTGGCGGTCTCGAAGGGGATGCCGCCGACGCCCAGCGGGGCCCCGCTGGGCAGGTCCAGCAGGGCCGGGGCACGGCCGACGCGGGCCAGCGCGGGCGGCAGGTGTCCCGCGTTGGCGATGCGGCACAGCCCCCCGTGGGGGTCGTAGACCGCGTACAGACAGGTGACGATGTAGTGCTCCAGATCGCAGGTGATCTTGTCGAGGTGCTGGAGCACCACCTCGGGGGCGAGGTCGAGGTCCGCGTAGGCGCAGGTCGCCGTGCGCAGCCGGCCCATGGTGGCGGCGGCGTCGATGCCGTTGCCCATGACGTCGCCGACGACCAGAGCCGTCTTGTCGCCGGTCAGCGGGATGACGTCGTACCAGTCCCCGCCGACCTCGCTGGTCGTCTGGGCGGGCTGGTAGCGGGTGGCGAGGTCCAGGCCCGTGTGGTGCGGGGCGTGGTCGGGCAGCAGGCTGCGCTGCAGGGTGAGGGCGGTGTTGCGGACGCTCTGGTACCAACGGGCGTTGTCCATGGCCACGGCGGCCCGGCCGGCCAGCTCGGTGGCCAGGATGACGTCGTCCTCGTCGAACGGCAGCGGGTTGCGGGTGCGCTTGAGGTCGAGGGCGCCGAGCACCTCGCCGCGCGCGATCAGCGGCACCGCGAGGTAGGAGTGGACGCCGGCGCGTGCCAGCAGCGTGGTGCCCTCCGGGTCGCGGGCGATGCGCTGCAGGTCGTGTTCGCCCACATGGCGCACCAGGACCGGCCGGCCGGTGTGCACGCACAGGGTGACCAGCCGGTCGCCGTCGTAGGCGGCGAGGTCGCCGGGAGAGTCGGCGGCGCGCAGGGCCACGGTGGGATGGGCGGCCTTGAGGGCCAGGGCGCGGAACAGCTCGGGGCCGCTGTCCAGCTTGCCGGTCCGGCGGAAGGCGAGGGCGGAGTCGAGGACGTCCACGGCGACCACGTCGGCCAGCTCGGGGGCGGCGACCTCGGCCAGCTCGCGGGCGGTCTGCTCCACCTCCAGGGTGTTGCCCACCCGGGCGGAGGCGTCGGCGATGAGGGCGAGGCGCCGCCGGGCCCGGTCCGCCTCGGTGGCCGCGCGGTGCCGCTCGGTGACGTCGACGACCGAGGCGGCCGCGCCGAGGATACGTCCGCCGGGGTCCTCGAGGCGGTAGAAGGAGAGGGACCAGGCATGGTCGTGGTCGGGGTCGGCGGGGGTACGGCCCACGTGGTACTGGTCCAGGAGGGGAGTGCCGGTGGCCAGCACCTGGTGCAGGGCGGACTCCACGGTGTCGACGTCGGCGAAGGGCGCGGTCTCCCGCAGATGCCGGCCGAGGTGCTCCTCGGCGGGAATGCCGTCGATGCGCTCCAGGGCCGGGTTCACCAGGAGGTAGCGCAGATCGGGGTCCATGAGGGCGAGGCCGATCGGGGACTGGTTGACCAGCCGCTCGCACAGCGCCAGGTCGGTCTCCAGACGCTGGAGGATGGTGTGGTCGGCGGCGATCCCCAGGGCGTAGACCTCCCCGTGGACGTTCCACAGCCGCATGTTGCGGAACTCCATCAGCCGGGTGTCGCCGTCCTTGTGCCGGATGGGGAAGGCACCGGCCCAGCTCCGGCCGGTCTGCATGACCTCGGTGAACAGACTCAGCACGGTCTGGAAGTGCTCCGGGTCGACCAGCAGCCGCGCCGCGAACTGCCCGAGCGCCTCCTGCGGGGGGTAGCCGAACAGTTCCTGGGCCTGCGGGCTCCAGAACACGATGCGCCCGTCCTCGTCCAGCACCACCGCGGCGACGCTGAGTACGTCCAGCAGGCCGGTCCGCCGGGGGTGCTCGGGGCCGGACTCGTCGCCGTCCACCTGGAAGGGTTCGGCTGACATCGGGACCTCCCTCCGCCTGCCGGCGCGGCATGGCGCCCTGTACCGCCATCGCCCCACGTCTGAATCAGGCTTCCGGTATCTCCATGCTGCCCCTGGGCGGGTGACCTGGACAGCCGGGGAAGACGGGGAGGCGGGGGGCCGGGGAAGACCGCGAGCCGGGGGAGCCGGGGGAGCCGGGGGAGCCGGGGAAGTCGCGGGCAGTCGCAGCCGGGAGCCGCGCCGGGCGCGGCTGCGGGGCGCGGGGGTGTTCCTGCCGCCCGGCCCCGACCGCCACGCGGCGCGCCACGCCTCCCCGCCCACCGGTGAGGACAGGGCCTGGGCGGCCGGCGCCCGTGGCGAGGGGGGCCTGGGCGGTCCGGCGCCCGTGGCGACGGGGCCCGGGGCGGTCCGGCGCCCGTGACGACGGCGCCTGGGCGGTCCGGCGCCCCGTGGGCCGACTGCGGACGATCACGAGCGGGCGCCCCCGCCACGGCTTCCGCGGCGCCGGGCCAGCCACAGCGTCACAGCGCCGGCGGCGGCCACCAGCAGCACGGTGCGCTTGTCCCGCGCCACCCGGGCCCCCTGGGCCGCCTTCTGCCGCAATGGCTCGGGCGCCTTCTCCTCCCACAGCCGCCCCGCCTGTGACGCCTGCGAGCGGGCCTCGCCGGCAGCCCGGGCCGCCTTGTCCCTGACCGTGTCGGGCAGCTTGTCCTGCACCTGGTGCGCGACGCCGGCGGCCTTGGCCTTCAGCGCGGTGGCCTTCGCCGTGGCCTGCTCCTTGACCTCGGCCGCCTTGACCGCGGCTTGCTCTTTCACTTCGGCCGCCTTGACCACTGCCTGCTCCTTCACTTCGGCCGCCTTCTCCTGGGCGCGGGCCTTGACGTCGGTCCTGGCCACCAGCGCCTCCACCGTCTGCCCCAGCTCCTCCCGGCTGCGCTCGAGCTTTACGCGCAGTTCCTCCGTGCCCGTGGCGGTCCCCTCGTCGCGAGTCGGCTTGCTCATCGGTGCGCACTCTCCTTGATCTCGGCCAGGTCGGCCTTCACGTTCTCGATCGTCTGCTCGGGCGAGGGCGGCGCGGCCCGGCCGACCTGCCTCTTCCCGGTCACGGCCAGCACCGCGGCGACAACGCCCAGCGCCACGGTGACGATCAGGGAGGCGGCCCACACCGGCAGTGGCACCGCCAGGGCCGCGATGACCGTGGTCACCAGGGCCTGCAGGGTCAGCAGGCCCAGGACCCCGGCGCCGCCGAACAGGCCGCCGCCCCTGCCGTAGCGCCTGCCCTTCTCCTTCATCTCCGCCTGCGCCAGCCTCAGTTCGCCGCGCACCAACTCCGTCAACTGCTGCGAGGCCCGCTGCACCAGCTCACTCACCGGCTCCTGACCGGAGCGGTTCACGCTGTGGTCGTGTCCGGCGTAGTGCGGCTGCGTGCTCGTCACGGAGATCACCACCCATCCGTCTCGGTTCCTGCGATCGACCGGCGCCCCGGCCGTCCGGTGCGCTCGCGAGTACCCCGATCAACCCGTTTCAGGGCGCCCGACTCGGCCACTCAGACAAGCCGCTGCCCGCCTCACCCACTCCGGCACGCCGACGAACCGCGTCCGCCCCGCGCCTGAGGCGACGTCATGAACGGCGACTACCCGACTCTGATCAAGGATTTACCGTCGTCGCATTGTTTTTGGACGAACGGCCCGGCTAGCGTCCCGGCAGCGGCCTCCCTCACTCACCACACCGTGGGCGCGGAAGGCTTCTGCCAGCATTCTGGTCCGTCAACTCGCCTGTGCAGGCGGGCGGAACCGGCGAGGGCGGGGACATGGAAGAAGGCGGCGACGCGTTCGAAGGAGCACCGCCGAAACGGCGCGCGCGTGAAATCGTCACGCGTTCCACTTCTTCCGGGATATTGGCTTCTTCCGTTTTCCGTGGCGTCACCTGCGAGAAATCTCCGTGGCGTCACTTACGAGAACGCAGGATGCCCGGTCCGCGGTCGACGCGGACCGTACTGACGCAGTTCTCCCCTCTCCGCGCGCACGCCGCTCGGCGGTGACCGGCAGCGGCGGCATCGCGCCGCACACCCGCCGGAACCCGCCGAAACCGCGGTCACGGCCGGACCAGCCCTGACCAGTCGCTCCCCATCGGCACCACACAGAAGGGCACTTCCTTGCGCTCAAGCGCCGTACACGCGACACCGGAGCAGCCGGGCAGCAGACGCAGACGCCGGGCGGGCTCCGCCGCGGCGGCTCTGCTGTCCGCCGCCGCACTCCTGGCCGGCGGACCGCTCACGGCGACCGCGTCCGCGGCCTCGGCCACCTCGGCGGCCCACGTCAAGCACCTGTGCGCCCACGCCACCGAGCCGGGTCACATGGCGTGCCTCGCCGAGGCCAGGACCGACATCGTCCAGCACATGACGCTCAGCCCGAACGCCACGCCGTCCGGCTACGGCCCCTCGGACCTGCAGAGCGCCTACAACCTGCCCTCCTCAACGGCCGGTTCGGGCCGGACCGTGGCGATCGTCGACGCCATGGACGACCCCAGCGCCGAGTCGGACCTCGCCACCTACCGGTCCCAGTACGGCCTTCCCGCCTGCACCACCGCGAACGGCTGCTTCCGCAAGGTCGACCAGAACGGCGGCACCGCCTACCCGAGTGCGGACGCCGGATGGGCCGGCGAGATATCCCTCGACCTCGACATGGTCAGCGCCGTCTGCCCGCAGTGCCACATCCTGCTGGTCGAGGCGAACTCCCCCAGTGTGTCCGACCTCGGCACGGCCGAGAACGAGGCGGTCGCCCTCGGCGCGAAGTACGTCTCCAACTCCTTCGGCGGCACGGAGGATCCGAGCCAGACCACCGCGGACGTCCAGTACTTCAACCACCCCGGCGTCGCCATCACGGTCAGCGCCGGTGACGGGGGCTACGGCGCCGAGTACCCGGCCAGCTCCCCGTACGTCACGGCGGTCGGCGGCACCTCGCTCGTCCGCTCGAGCACCTCCCGGGGCTGGAGCGAGTCGGTGTGGTCCACCGACAGCACCGACGGCACCGGATCCGGGTGTTCCGCGGTCGAGCCCAAGCCGTCCTGGCAGTCGGACACCGGCTGCTCCCGTCGCAGCGTCGCGGACGTCTCGGCGGTCGCAGACCCGGCCACCGGCGTCGCCGTCTACGACACCTACGGGGCCTCCGGCTGGGACGTCTACGGCGGCACCAGCGCATCCTCGCCCATCGTCGCGGCCACCTACGCCCTCGCGGGCACCCCGACCACGAACAGCTACCCGTCCTCGTACCTCTACGGCCACACGGCGGCGCTGAACGACGTCACCACGGGGTCCAACGGCACCTGTTCACCCGCCTATCTCTGCACCGCGGGCCCCGGCTACGACGGCCCGACGGGCCTCGGCACCCCCAACGGCACCTCCGCCTTCGCCGGCGGACCGAACAGCGTCAACGCGCTTCAGCCCGGACAGAAGCTCACCTCCGGACACCGGCTGAGCAGCGCGAACGTGACGCTGTCCATGGGCAGCGACGGCAACCTGGTCGCCTACCTCAAGACGGGCGCGGCGGGCAACGGCCCGGCGATCTGGTCCAGCCACACCTCCGGCCACTCGGGGGCGTACGCCTACATGCAGAGCGACGGCAACCTGGTCGTCTACACCGCCGGCGGCAGCGCCCTGTGGTCCACCCACACCTACGGCCACTCCGGCGCCTACCTCCTGCTGCAGGACGACGGCAACCTCGTGGTGTACGGCGCCGGCGGCGGTCCCAGCACCGGCGGGTCGCTCTGGGCGGACGGCACCTACCTGCGCTCGACGACGATCAAGTCGGGCCAGAAGCTCAACGGCGGCTGGTGGACCCAGACCCGGTACACCCGCCTGGTGGTGCAGGCTGACGGCAATGTCGTGATGTACCGCACCCGCGACGGCAAGGCCATCTGGTCCACCGGCACCTACGGTCACGCGGGCGCCTACATGTACATGCAGAGCGACGGCAACCTGGTCGTCTACCAGAGCGGCGGCGGCCCCGGCATCGGTGGCGCCCTGTGGTCCACCCACACCTACGGCCACTCCGGCGCCTATGCCCTCATGCAGAGCGACGGCAACTTCGTCGTCTACCAGAGCGGCGGCGGCCCCGGCACGGGCGGCGCCCTGTGGGCCAGCAACACCTACAACTCGGTTCCCTGACCTCCCCCGCCACCGGCTGCCCCGCCCGACGAACGGACGGGGCAGCCGCGTGCCCTGCGGAACACGACGAAGGCGAAGGCCAAGACCGGCGCGGAACACGGCGCAGGCCCCGACCGGCGAACCGGTCGGGGCCTGCGGCCACAGGAGCACAGCCCCTGCTCACGCCCTGCGCCAGGCGCTGAGCAGTTCTTCGGGGCCGTACGCCGCCTGAAGGCCTGAACACGTGACCCCCTTGCCTCGGTAACCGGGCTGAATGAGACAGAAACCGAGAGGGCCCGCCTCCGGCGGTCGTTGTCGGTTGCCTCGCCTAGTCTGCGGCCATGAGCATGATCGGTGAGCACCTGCGTGTCACGACTGCTGAGCTTGATCGAGCGATCAAAGATCCCGACTGGGCTCTGGCCTTCGTCGAAGAGGTCCAGGACGCCGAGGAGGAGACGGAGCCTGCGCCGGCCGAGGCGCGCCACTTCAGCACGTACAAGACCTGGGACCTGCTCCGCTTCCTGCTGGCCCGCGCAGAGTTCCCTGTGAACGTGATCCACGGCGAGGAGTCGTTCGCCGAGGACGAGGACGAGGACTGGGGCTACGGGCCTCCGAGGTACCTGCGGCCCGAGCGGGTCCGGCTCGCGGCGGAAGCTCTGCGGGCCACCAGCTATGACCAACTCGTCAGTGGCGTGGATCCTGCCGAACTGACCAGCGCCGAGGTCTATCCCCTCGGATGGAGTGAGCCCGGCTCCCTGGAATGGGGGCGCCCCTGGTTCGACGGCCTCACACAGTTCTTCGAGGCTGCTGCCAGGGCGGACGACGCGATCCTCGTCTGGCTGGACTGACGGGCCCCCGACGGCGATGAGACCTCGGCTTGGGAGGCTGAGGTGATCGACGGCAGGTTGCTTCGCTGACCTGGGCGGTGGCGCTGTTGGCGTCCGGCCGCTTGTCGGGTCGGTGTCCGGTGTTCGTTGTGGCGGCTGAGGTCGCCGGCTCTGGTCGAGACAGTCCTTCTCCGGCGCTCGCAGTCTTTGAGGGTGAGGGACACGGTGTAGGGGGTCGACCAGCGGGGGTCCCCTTCTGGTGGAATTGCTGGACCTCTTCTGACGCCGTGGCAGGACCCGCGGTCGACCGTGCTCCTGATCCTCGGCGTCCCGGACGTTGTGATCGACTCGATCACGGGCTGGGAGACCGGGGGAGCGGCCCGCATGCGCGCCCGCTGCGTGCATGTGACGGGGACCATGCTCCGCAAGCTCGCGCAACAGGTCGGAGACGCGCTCTGGAAGCCGCCCGGGCCGGCCCGCAGCCGGCCGAGAAACCAACTGAGACGGACAACGTCGAAGGGCCCCACTGCGAACAGTGGGGCCCTTCGACATCGTGCCCGGTGAGGCACTGGCGGAGGATACGAGATTCGAACTCGTGAGGGGTTGCCCCCAACACGCTTTCCAAGCGTGCGCCCTAGGCCTCTAGGCGAATCCTCCGCCGGAAACATTACATGACGCCGGGGAGTGCTAGCGAACTCGTTCGGGCCCCGGCGATCGGGTAGGCTGGGGCTCAGCCCCTCACGCGGCGCTATCTGACTGAACTCCCCCAGGGCCGGAAGGCAGCAAGGGTAGGTTGGCTCTGGCGGGTGCGTGGGGGGTCTTTCGCGTCGGGGGGGCCAAGGCCGGGCGCCGGGGGGCTCTCGCTGGGCTGTGACTCGGGCCGGGCGCTTTGTCAGTGGGCGCCTATAACCTCGTAAGCGTGTCGTCTCTCGCGCTGTACCGCCGCTATCGCCCGGAGTCCTTTGCCGAGGTCATCGGGCAAGAGCATGTCACCGACCCGCTGCAGCAGGCGCTGCGGAACAACCGGGTCAATCACGCGTACCTGTTCAGCGGGCCGCGCGGATGCGGCAAGACGACCAGCGCGCGGATCCTGGCCCGCTGTCTGAACTGTGAGCAAGGTCCCACACCCACGCCGTGCGGCGAGTGCCAGTCCTGCCGTGACCTGGCGAGGAACGGACCGGGGTCGATCGACGTCATCGAGATCGACGCGGCCAGCCACGGTGGTGTGGACGACGCCCGCGACCTGCGGGAGAAGGCCTTCTTCGGGCCCGCGAGCAGCCGGTACAAGATCTACATCATCGACGAGGCCCACATGGTCACGTCGGCCGGTTTCAACGCGCTGCTCAAGGTCGTCGAGGAGCCGCCCGAGCACCTCAAGTTCATCTTCGCGACCACCGAGCCCGAGAAGGTCATCGGGACCATCCGGTCGCGCACGCACCACTACCCCTTCCGGCTAGTCCCGCCGGGGACCCTGCGGGACTATCTCGCCGAGGTGTGCGAGAAGGAGAAGATCCCCGTCGAGGACGGGGTTCTGCCGCTGGTCGTGCGCGCGGGCGCCGGGTCCGTGCGTGACTCCATGTCCGTCATGGACCAGCTGCTCGCGGGCGCGGGCCCCGACGGTGTGACGTACGCCATGGCCACCTCACTCCTCGGGTACACGGACGGCTCGCTCCTCGACTCCGTCGTCGAGGCCTTCGCCACCGGAGACGGTGCCGCCGCCTTCGAGGTCGTCGACCGCGTGATCGAGGGAGGCAACGACCCCCGTCGGTTCGTCGCCGACCTGCTGGAGCGGCTGCGGGACCTCGTCATCCTCGCCGCCGTGCCCGACGCCGCCGAGAAGGGGCTGATCGACGCCCCGGCCGACGTGCTGGAGCGCATGCAGGCCCAGGCGGGCGTCTTCGGCCCGGCCGAGCTGAGCCGCGCCGCCGACATCGTCAACGAGGGGCTGACCGAGATGCGGGGGGCCAACTCGCCCCGTCTGCAGCTCGAGCTGATCTGCGCACGGGTGCTGCTGCCCGCCGCATACGGGGACCAGCGGTCCGTCATGGCCCGTCTCGACCGCCTGGAGCGCGGCGTCAACTTCTCGGGCGGCGGCGCGGGCCCCGCCATGGGGTATGTGCCCGGTCCCGAGGCGCACGGCGGGGCGAGCGCGGGGACGTCGTCCGTTCCCGCGGTGTCGCCCGGCGGTGGTCCGGCCGCGGCTCGGGCCGCGGTGCGGGCCCAGGGCGCAGGCAGTGCGCAGGGCCCGGGTGCGTACGACGGTGCGGCGACGCCTGCTCCGGCACCTCCCGCAGCGCCCGCACCTCCAGCGCCCGCACCGCCCGCACCGCCCGCAGCGCCTGCGGAGACG
>NZ_PQSR01000144.1 GCF_002920635.1 Streptomyces sp. Ru72
ACCCGAACGCGCCTTTCGCGCCCCGGAAGCAGATCGGTTACGGCTGGAACACCTACAACTCCGTCGTCGGCACCGCCGACCTGACGGGGGACGGGAAGGCGGATCTCGTGGCCCGCGACCGTCAGGGCGGCCTGTGGATCTACCGCGGCACCGGCAACGCCTCGGCACCCTTCCTGGCCCGCGCGTCCATCGGCTACGGCTGGAGCATCTACAACTCGCTCATCTGACCAGGACGGAGGCGCGGCACCGCGCGAGGTGCCGCGCCTCCGTCCTCCTGGTGTCCGGTGGCGACCCCACCTAGGCCTGTTGCGAAAGTGGCGTCGTCGCCGAAGCGAGGCAGGCGCCACTTTCGCACAGGCCCTAGCCGAGTTGCGGCGGCAGCGGCGCCGCATGCGTGACGATCAGGCCCGAGACCGCTCGGGTGAGGGCCACGTACAGGCGGCGCAGCCCCGTGCGTTCGTCCGGTTCGCCGTCGACGACGGCCCGCGGTTCGTCGAGGACCACGTAGTCGTACTCGAGACCCTTGGCGAGCGAGGCCGGCACCAGGGTCAGACGGGTCTCGCGGGTGGTCTCCTCACCGGGGGCCAGATACGGGACGCCCGCCGCCGTCAGGGCCTCGGCCAGTGCGGGGATGCGGGCGTCGGCGGCGATCAGACCCGTCGAACCCTCGTTGCGCAGCAACCGCGCGCAGGCGGCGACCACATCGGTGGCCTCCGTGACCGGACGGACCTCGAAGAAGCCGGGGTTCTCGCGGACCGACGCCACCGGCGTCAGACCCGGCGCGATGTGGGGCAGCAGCCGGGAGGCGTACGTGATCACGTCCGTCGGCACGCGGAAACCCGCCGTCAGCTCCTCGATCACCGCCTCCGGCTTCCCGAGGTGGGCGAGCACCTCCTGCCAACTCCGCGTCGCCCAGGGCGTGGTGCCCTGCGCCAGGTCACCGAGCACGGTGGCCGAACCGGTCGTGCAGCGCCGCCCGACCGCCCGGTACTGCATCGGGGAAAGGTCCTGAGCCTCGTCCAGCACCACGTGCCCGAGCGAGTGCGTGCGCTGCACCAGGTCGGTGGCCTCGTCGATCAGCACGGCGTCCGCGGGCGACCACTTGGCGGACTTCACCGACTTGACCGGCTTCGACCAGAGGATCTCCTTCTGCTCGTCCGCGTCGAGGACCCCGGCCGCGTGTTCGGCGAGGAAGTCGGCGTCGGTGAGCAGCCGAAGGACCAGCTTGGCGGGGTCGACGGGCGGCCAGATCGCCCTCACGGCCGCCTTGACGGCCGCGTTGCGGGCCACGGCGTCCTGCACCCGGTCGTCCGGCGCCTCCCCCGAGCGCTCCATCTGGACGAGCACGGTGTGCGCGATCCGCTGCGGCAGGGCGTCGCGGGCGGCGCCGTACCGGATGTCCCGGTCCAGCAACTCCCTGACGATCTCCTCCAGTTCGTACGCCGGTACCCGCCACCGCCGTGAGCCCCGCACCACCACGACGGGCTCGGTGGGCATCGTGACGTGCGAACGGACGGCCCGGCGCAAGACCTCCGCCATGCGCGCGTCGCCCTTGATCACGGCGGCGGCCGCGGTGTCCGTGCCGCGCACCTCGACGTGCGCGACCAGGTCGTCGACCGTCGCCTGCTTGACCTCCAGCTCGCCGAGCGCGGGCAGCACCTGCTCGATGTAGTGCAGGAAGGACTTGTTGGGGCCGATGACGAGCGTCCCGGTGCGGGCCAGGCGCTCGCGGTGGGCGTAGAGGAGGTAGGCGACGCGGTGCAGGCCGACGGCGGTCTTTCCGGTGCCGGGTCCACCCTGGACGCACACGGTCCCGGACAGTCCGGCTCGTACGATCTCGTCCTGCTCGGGCTGGATGGTGGCCACGATGTCGCGCATCGGGCCGACGCGCGGGCGCTCGATCTCCTGCTGGAGCAGTTTGCTCGTGGTGGCGGCCTCGGCGGGGTCGGAGAGGTGTTCGTCCTCGTAGGCGGTGAGGTCCCCGCCCGTGTAGCCGAAGCGGCGGCGCAGCCCGATGTCCATCGGGTCCTTCTTGGAGGCCCGGTAGAACGGCTGGGAGACGGGGGCGCGCCAGTCGATGACCATGGGGTCGCCGTCGGCGTCGTGCACGTGCCGACGCCCGATGTAGAACCGCTCTCCCTCTGCGCCCTCCGCCTGGTCGGCGCCGGGGGCGTGGAGGTAGTCGAGGCGGCCGAAGAAGAGGGGGGTGTGGCTGAGGTCGGCCAGGGCCTTGATGCGTTCCTCGATCTGGCGTGCGAGGACCTCCGCGTTGACCCAGTTCGCGGTGACGTCGCGGATGTCGAGGTTCTCCACGTCCTCGCGCATGGCCCGTAGGGCGGCCCGGGAGGCGGCGAGGTGGGCGCGCTCGCGGGAGAGGGGGTCGGTGTCGGTGTCGGACGGGGTGGTCGGGGTGGACACGGAAAGGTGCCTCCGGGGCGTGGCAAGAAGCCGGGCGGTACAGGTGCGCGTACCGGCGGCCGGCTGCTGCGGTGACGGGTGGCGGTTCTGCCGTCCGGTTTCCGTCCGGACGACGGCTCTCCGTGAGGGGAGGCGGGCAAGAGAGGGGATTCTAGGTGAAGGCCGGATACGGCGGCCAACGGTTTTCCGCCGTGCCGCCCGCCGCCCCAGGGGTGTCGGCCCGGGTGCCCTAGGGGCCGGTGTCCCTCCCGAGTACCAGGCGGGGGCGACTCCAGGGGGAGGCGAGGGCCGTGCAGGTTACGTCCCTGGTCCGACGCCATTCGGGTGGCGCGGATCCACCATGGAGACATGAGCGCTGCAACCTTCACCCCCTCCCGGCACGGGCCGCCGTCCGGCGCGACGGCCCTCGACGGCGACCACCACCGTCACCGCGTCGCCGACGCCCTGCGCGCCGTCAAGGTGTTCCTGGGCGCCGCGGTGGACGTGGTCCTCTTCGGCGAGTACGGCGAGGAGGCGGGCATCCGCCGCCGCCCCTAGGCACCCGGTCCTCTCAGCTCTCCCCGGCCTCGGTCTCCCCGGCCAGGATCTCGTCCGCGTCCACGATCCGGTACGCGTACCCCTGTTCCGCCAGGAAGCGCTGGCGGTGGGCCGCGAAGTCCTGGTCGATCGTGTCCCGGGCGACGACCGAGTAGAAGTGGGCCTGGTGGCCGTCGGCCTTGGGACGCAGCACCCGTCCCAGCCGCTGAGCCTCCTCCTGCCGCGATCCGAAGGTCCCCGACACCTGGATGGCGACCGTCGCCTCCGGCAGGTCGATGGAGAAGTTCGCGACCTTCGAGACGACGAGCACGCTGATCTCGCCCTGGCGGAAGGCGTCGAAGAGCTTCTCGCGCTGCGCGTTGGACGTCTCGCCCTTGATGACGGGCGCGCCCAGGTGCTCACCCAGCTCGTCCAACTGGTCGATGTACTGCCCGATGACGAGGATCTGCTGCCCGGCGAACCGCCTGACCAGCGCCTCGGTCACCTTCCGCTTGGTGTCGGTGGTCGCGCAGTAGCGGTACTTCTCCTCGGTCTCGGCGGTGGCGTAGGCGAGGCGCTCGGAGTCGGTGAGGTTCACCCGCACCTCCACGCAGTCCGCGGGCGCGATGTACCCCTGGGCCTCGATCTCCTTCCACGGCGCGTCGAACCGCTTGGGCCCGATCAGGGAGAACACGTCCGACTCGCGGCCGTCCTCCCGCACCAGCGTCGCCGTCAGCCCGAGCCGCCGCCGCGCCTGCAGGTCCGCCGTGAACTTGAAGACGGGCGCGGGCAGCAGGTGCACCTCGTCGTAGACGATGAGCCCCCAGTCGCGGGAGTCGAACAGCTCCAGGTGCGGGTAGATGCCCTTCCGCTTGGTGGTGAGGACCTGGTAGGTGGCGATGGTGACCGGCCGGATCTCCTTCCTGGTCCCCGAGTACTCGCCGATCTCGTTCTCGGTGAGCGAGGTCCGCTTCACCAGTTCGTGCTTCCATTGGCGTGCGGAGACGGTGTTGGTGACGAGGATCAGGGTGGTCGCCTTGGCCTGCGCCATGGACCCGGCGCCGACCAGGGTCTTCCCGGCGCCGCAGGGCAGGACGACGACACCGCTGCCGCCGTGCCAGAAGTTCTCCACGGCCTGCTTCTGGTAGGGCCGCAGTGCCCAGCCGTCCTCGCGCAGCTCGATGGGGTGCGCCTCGCCGTCCACGTACCCGGCGAGGTCCTCGGCCGGCCAGCCCAGCTTCAGCAGCACCTGCTTGATCTGCCCGCGCTCGGAGGGGTGCACGGCGACGGTGTCCTGGTCGATCCGGGCCCCGACCAGCGGAGCGATCCGCTTGGAGCGCAGCACCTCCTCAAGGACGGGCCGGTCGGTGGTACTCAGGACCAGCCCGTGGGCCGGGTGCTTGCTGAGGGTCAGCCGCCCGTACCGGTCCATGGTGTCGGCGATGTCGACGAGCAGCGCGTGCGGCACCGGATACCGGCTGTACTGCACGAGCGCGTCCACGACCTGCTCGGCGTCGTGCCCCGCGGCGCGCGCGTTCCACAGGCCGAGCGGGGTCACGCGGTAGGTGTGGATGTGCTCGGGCGCCCGTTCCAGCTCGGCGAACGGCGCGATGGCCCGACGGCAGTCGTCGGCCTGCTCGTGCTCGACTTCGAGGAGCAGGGTCTTGTCGGACTGGACGATCAGCGGACCATTCACGCGCGCACCCTTTCGCTACGGCCATACGCTGCGGCCAAACGTCCAGTGTGCCTCATGCAGGGACGATCACGGCCGGCCTCACCGGAAGGATCACTGCTGGTCGTCCGCGAGTTCCGCGACCCCCGTGACCCGGTGCAGGGGGTAGGTGCGGACCTCGTCCGCCGTGTGGTCGTACGCCGTCACGAAGCCGCCCTCCACGCGGATGGGGGCGATGACGCGCTGGCTGGCGGCGCCCTCGGCGTTGACGTAGCCGATCCACAGGGACTCGCCGGTGAGCACGGCGGCCTGCACGGTGGCGAGGGTCTCGGCGGAGGTGGTGCGCGGCAGGTCGCCTCCTGCGGTGGGGGCGCCGGTGGGTTTGCGGGGGGCCGTGGAGGCCAGGTCGCCGGCGCGGATGGCGCGCAGGGCGGCCGTGAGGAGGGTGGCGTCCGGGGTCGGCGGGCCGTCCGGGACCGGCTCGGGCGGGGTGCGCGGCGGGGTGCGGTGGGCGTGGGCGCGGGTGATCAGGACGTCGCCCTCTGCGGACTCGGCGGCCGGGGCGAGCCCCATGGCGCGCAGCCCCTCCAGGAGGGTCGCCGGGTCGGTCTGCGCGGCCAGGACGGTCGGGGCAAGGCGGCGCAGGCGCAGCGCGGCCGAACGCCGGTCGGCGAGGATCTCGCCCAGCAGGGCGTCGTCGTCGCAGCGCACATACGCCGAGGCGGCGCCGACGCGCAGGTGGCCGTGCTTCCGCGCGACGTCGTCGATCAGATAGGCCAGCGGCTGCGGGACCGGCGTGCGGGAGTGGGAGGCGAGGAAGGCGTGCAGGTCGGACGCGGTGCGGCCGGCGTCCAGGGCGCGGCGGACGGAGGCGGGGGTGAAGCGGTAGACGGTCGCGCCGCCCTTCGACTCCACCTCGGCGAGCACGCCGAGCACGTCGGCCAGCGGGCGCTGCAACGGGCCGGGGGCCACCGCCGTGAGGTCCGCCTGCAACAGGACGTGGTCCAGCGGTGCGGGCAGCAGCGGGGCGAGCAGGCGGGCGGCGCGGGAGGCGGCCGCGGCCTGCTCGGCGGGGGTGAGGGGCGGGCGGGGCGCGGCGGGCCGGTGGTGCTGCCGGTGGACGGGGAGTTTGTCGCCGGGGCCGGTCGCGGCGGGCTCGACGGCAGGAGCGTGACCGGAGGGCTCCCCGATCAGGGCGCGGCCGTGGGCGGACAGGGCGCCGCGGCCGGTGACGCCGAGGAGTTCCGCTTCGGACAGGGTCCACTGGGCGAGGCGGGTGCGCAGGTCGTCGGACGGGGGCTGGGTGGCGGCGGACTGCACGGCCGCGGGCTGGGTGCCGCGCGGGGGCCGCTCCCAGCGCAGCCGGGCCAGGATCGACTCGGGGGTGGCCGAGGCGCCTTCCGGCAATCCGGCGAGCAGAGTCAGGACCCGGTGGCGGACCTCGGGCGCGGACGAGCGGTCGAGACCGGGGCCGAGCGCGGACAGGGCGCGGTCCTTGGCGTCCCGTCCGCCGACCAGACCGGAGGTGCGGGTTGCGGCCAGCCAGGCGGTGGCGAGCCGGGTCCACCGCTCGGCGGCGGGGCGTTCCAGCCACTCGTCGTAGGCCGGGGTGGCCGCGTACCGCTCGTCGGCCTCGCCGTCCGAGGCCAGCAGGCCCGCCGCGTGGGCGAGTTCCACCCAGAAGGCCGCGACGGGCTCGGGCACGTCGAGGGCGACGGCCGTCCGCTTCAGATCCCGCACGCTGAGCCCGCCGGCCCGCAGCACGGCCGGCCCGCCCTCGTCCCAGTCCTTCAGCAGCTCCTCGACGGTGGCGAGCGCCGTGTACGCCTGACCGGCCGCGGTCGCGTCCACGACCTGTGGACGGTGCGTGGCGGCGGGCTCCACGGCAGGCGGCAGCGGCTCGGGGTGGCGATGCGCGCGCCCGGACCGCAGATGGAGGGCGACTTCACGGGGGAGTACCACGGTGCCGGGTGCCGTGGGCAGCAGCAGACCGCGGTCGAGGAGCCAGCGCAGACGCGGGGCGGGGTCCGGGGTGACCTGCCCGTACGGTGGCCCCCACACCAGCCGGTGGAGCACCTCGAGGGACTCGGCGGGGGCCGTGGCGAGGAGCGCGGCCATACGGGCGCGGTCGCTGAAGAGGCCGGTGAGCGAGGAGACGGCGGACACGGCGTCGTGCGTCGTCGGTAGCCCGACGGTGGTGATGATCTCCTGGATCCGTCCCGGGGACATGCCGGCGGTGGCCTCGGCGACGGTGGGGCCGAGTCCGGTGGGGGAGGGGTGCTGCGGGGTGGGGGCGAGCAGCTCGCGGGCGGTGCGGACGAGGTGGAGCCGGTCGTCGGTGCCCCACACGAGGGCCTGCTCGCGCAGGGTGGCGAGAGCGTGGGGGACGGCATCGGCGACCACGGGATCGGCTTCGGCGCCGCCGTCACCGGTCATGAGCTGGAGGAGTTCGCCGGACGACGCCGGGTCCCCGGCCACGGCGAGTGCCTCCGCCGTCTGCTGGGCGAACCGGTCGAGGCGCTCCAGCGCGCGGATGACGCTCGCGCGGGTGGCGGCGCGGGTGGCGAGCTGGGTGAGGTCCGTGGGGACCGGGGTGATCAGGTCCGGACGCGCGCGGAGGAGGGCGGCCAGGGAGGCGTCGTCCCGGGCGCGCAGGGATTCGGCAAGCGAACGGGGCGCACCGGTGCCGGTGGCTTCCTTGCGTGAGCGCTCCTCGGTCGTCATCCGGTCAACGGTAGCGGGTGCGACGGCGCCGAGGCGTGCCCCGGCGAGGCAACCGAGCGGACCCCGCCCCCGCCGCCCACCCGCGATCAGCCCCAGCGGCCGGCCGTGTGGCACTCGTCCGAGCCGCTGGGGGGTGGGGGCGGAGTCCCTTGGAGGGGCGCGGGGAACTGCGCGATCAGCCACCTGCGGCCCGCAGTGTGGCACTCGCTCGAGCCGCTGGGGGGTTGCGGGCGGGGCCCCTTGGAGGGGCGCGGGGAACTGCGCGATCAGCCGATTGCGGCCGGCAGCAGGGCACTCGCCGGAGCCACCCCTTCTTCGGGCCGGAGGCCGACGGGGGCTGGGGGCGGAGCCCCCGGAGCGCGGTTCGCCCCGGTACGGTACGGGGAAGATGCGGCGCCACCCCGGAGGGGCTTCGTGGGGATTGAGAGCGATCAGCTCGTCTTCGACTATCTGAGCCGGGTCGGAGACGTGGCCCAACAGCGCCAGTTGCCGTCGGCCGCGCGCATGCGCCTCGTGTCCGAGTTGCGGAACGAGATCGACCAGCGGCGGGCGAAGGCCGCCGTCGACAGCCCCACGGCCGTCCGCCGGATCCTCGCCCGGCTCGGCACCCCCGACGAGGTCGTCGCCGCGGCGTCCGCCGACGCCCCCGCCGGCGCCGCCGACAGCCGTCCCGCCTCCGTCCCCCTCCAGCGGGTGAACGGAGAGGCGGACGGCACGGACGACCGCCCCAGGGGCCTGCGCCGGGTCGTGCCCCGGCCCCGCCCGGCCGATCCACCGCCCGCCGACACCTCCCGGAACGCTCCTTCCCCACCCCACCTGGCCGGTGCCCACGAGCTCGGCGACAGCGCCACCCGGCCCGACTGGTGGCGGGTCGACGGCGGGCCCGGCGGTGCGTTCGAGGCCGGTGACGGCGTCCCCGGGTTCGTCGGCGGAGTGGAGATCCCCGAGCTGCTGAAGCCGCCGCCGCGTGACCCGAAGCCGAAGCCGGAGACGGGGCCGAAGGAACCGGAGCCGGTACCGGCCGTGGAGGCCGTCCCCGCCGCCGAGGGGACCGAAGCCGCCCCTGACCGCCGTCTGCGGCGTCTGACGGGGTGGCACAATCCGCTGCTGCTCCTCGCGGCCGGTCTCCTCGTCGCCGGCGCCGTGCTCGGCAACTGGATCGCTCTCGGCCTCGGCTGGCTCATCGCCTGGGCCTCCCGTCGGCTGACCCCCACCGAGTCCAAGTGGGCGGTCATGGGTATGCCCGGCCTGGTCGCCGCCGCCGGCATCGTCTGGCTGTGGGGCCGCACGGACGGCCGCTGGGGCACCCCCGTCCCGGAGGGCCACATGAACGACGCGATCGCCCAGACCTGGCCGTGGGTGGTCCGCGGCGCCGCCGTCGCCTCGGCCCTGTTCCTGGTCTGGCGCTCACAGCGCCGCCGGTGACAGCACAAAGGCCCCGGCTCACCGCTCGGGTTCCAGGAGCCGGGGCCGCTGCGTACTCATCGCTGTGCGATTGCTCGGTCGCGATGACTCGTCCTCCTCTACTCCTCCGCCTCTCTACTCCTCCGTGGTGGTGTCTTCGCTCCCGCTCCCCTCCGCCGTGGCGGTTTCGGGTGCTTCAGCCCCGGTCTCCTCGGCGGTGGTGGTCGCGGGTTCTTCGGTCGTGGTCTCCTCGGTCGCGGGGGCGGCGGGCTCCTCAGCTCCGGTCTCCTCGGTCGCGGAGGTGGCGGGTTCTTCGGTCCCGGTCTCCCCGGCCGTGGTTGCGGACTCATCAGTCCCGCTTTCCTCGGCTGCGGGGGCGGCGGGTTCCTCAGCCCCGGTCTCCCCGGTCTCCTCGGTCGACGTGGTCGCCTCGGGCCCTTCCGTCCCGGTGTCCGCCGCCTCGGCGGTCGGCTCTTCACCTTCGGCAGGGCCGGACCCGGTTGTGGCCGGCGTCTGCTCGGGGGTGGTCTCCGCCTCTGTCCCTTCGGCGGCAGTGGGCTCCTGCTCGGTGTCGCTCACGTGCTCACCGCCTTCCCGTGCTGACAAGCAGGAAGAGGCTCGGGTGGTCGTCCCGTCGGACGACCGTCGTGATACGGAATTCACTAATCATGATGTCACCGATGGGATGATTTGGGCCCTTTGGGCTTGTTTTCCCCTGGGACAATCGCCGATATGACTTCTCGCGCCCTCACCGTCGGCTTCGACCTCGACATGACGCTGATCGACTCCCGGCCCGGAATCCACGCCTGTTACCAGGCACTCTCCGCCCGGACCGGCACGTACATCGACGCCGACCTGGCCGTCACCCGGCTCGGGCCGCCGCTCGCGGATGAGCTCGCGAACTGGTTCCCGGCGGAGGAGATCGACGCCGTGGCCGACCTCTACCGTGAGATGTACCCCGCCATCGCCATCGCGGCGACGCCCGCCCTGCCCGGCGCCCGGGAGGCGATCGACGCCGTACGGTCGGCCGGCGGGCGCGCGATCGTCGTCACCGCCAAGTACGAGCCCAACGCCAAGCTGCACCTGGAGCACCTCGGCATCGAACCCGACGCGGTCATCGGCGACCTGTGGGCCGAGCGCAAGGCGGAGGCCCTGCTCGACCACGGCGCGGCGGTCTACGTCGGCGACCACACGGGCGACGTACGCGGCGCGCGTACGGCGGGGGCGCACTCCGTCGCCGTCGCCACGGGCCCCTGCGACGCCGACGAGCTGCGGGCAGCGGGCGCGGACGTGGTCCTCGCCGACCTCACCGAGTTCCCGGCCTGGCTCGCGGCGTACCGGGCTCGGTAGCGACCCGATACCGCTACCGCTGCTCCACTCCGCGCGCCCGCCTGCGCCCCTGAGCGATCGACTGGAGCACACCGGCCCCCGCCATCAGGAAGCCCACGCCCATGAGCATGCACAGGCCGTACATGTACGTCGGGAAAGGCTTCGTCCCCAGCAGCAGCGGGGCCACGGTGACCAAAGTGGACACGGCCCCCAGGAAGAACACGATGGCACCGGCACGGATCAGCCGGTCGCCGGCCGCGGCGGAATTCGCTTGGGTTTTGTCACGCACCGGACCAGGGTAGTTCCCACCGCGAGGAACCACTCGGCGACGTCTTGTCACCGGCCCCCGGACCATTAGCCTTGGTACCGGCGGGTCCACGCGGCCCGCTGCAGTGCTCTCCAGAGCCGTTTTCCGAAAAACTTTGCAGACGCAGTTTCCGACGAGTACGAGGACGAGGACAGACGTGCCTACCGGCAAGGTCAAGTGGTTCAACAGCGAGAAGGGCTTCGGCTTTCTCTCCCGCGACGACGGCGGCGACGTCTTCGTCCATTCCTCGGTTCTCCCCGCCGGAGTGGATTCCCTGAAGCCGGGACAGCGCGTGGAGTTCGGAGTGGTCGCCGGCCAGCGCGGCGACCAGGCGCTGTCCGTCACCCTTCTGGAGCCGACCCCCTCGGTCGCCGCCGCCCAGCGCAAGAAGCCGGACGAACTGGCCTCCATCGTCCAGGACCTGACGACTCTCCTCGAGAACATCACCCCGATGCTCGAGAAGGGCCGCTACCCCGACAAGGCCTCCGGCAAGAAGATCGCGGGCCTGCTGCGCGCGGTCGCCGACCAGTTGGACGTCTGACCACGCGCACAGGGCACCGGCCCCGTCAGGGGAACGCGAGCGCATTCGGGCCGAGGGGCGGTACCAGCCCCTCGGCCGCCGCGCGTGTGAGCAGACCGCGGACCGCCGCGTAGCCGTCCTCGCCCAGGTCGGCCGTGAACTCGTTGACGTACAGGCCGATGTGCTGGTCCGCCACCGCCGGGTCCATCTCCTGCGCGTGCTCCATGACGTACGGGCGTGAGATCTCGGGGTCGTCCCAGGCCGCCCGCACGGACGTGCGGATCGAATCCGCGAGCAGCTTCAGCGCGTCCGCGCCCAGCGACCGCCTGGCGATGATCGCGCCCAGCGGGATCGGCAGGCCGGTGGTGTCCTCCCAGTGCTCGCCCATGTCCGCGAGCTTGTGCAGAGCGTAGTTCTGGTACGTGAACCGCGCCTCGTGGATGACCAGCCCGGCGTCCACCTTCCCGTCCCGCACGGCCGGCATGATCTCGTGGAAGGGCATGACCACGATCTCCCCGACTCCGCCGGGCACCGTGTCCGCCGCCCAGAGCCGGAACAGCAGGTACGCCGTCGACTTCTCGCTCGGCACCGCGACCGTCCGGCCGGTGAGGTCGAGGTCCGGCTCCCGTGTGAGCACCAGCGGCCCGCAGCCCCGCCCCAGCGCGCCCCCGCAGGGCAGCAGTGCGTACTCGTCCAGGACGTAGGGCAGGACGGCGTACGACACCTTCAGCACGTCGAGCTCCCCGCGCTCGGCCATCCCGTTGGTGATGTCGATGTCGGCGAACCTCACATCGAGCTCCGGGGCGCCGGGCACGCGGCCGTGGGCGAGGGCGTCGAAGACGAACGTGTCGTTCGGGCAGGGGGAGTAGGCGATCTTCAGGGGCTCGGCGGATGCGGTCATGCTGCCTCCCAACTCTTTAATACGGGCGCTAGCTTCCCGAAGCCCTCCGCGAGGGCCGTGAGCGCGTCACCGATGCGCCAGGCGGCGCGGTCGCGCGGGCCGACCGGGTTGGAGACGGCCCGGACCTCCACGACGGGCGTGCCGTGCGCGGCGGCCGCCTCCGCGACCCCGAACCCCTCCATCGCCTCCGCGAGCGCCCGCGGATGCCGGGCACGCAGCTCGGCGGCGCGGGCGGCGCTGCCGGTCACGGTGGAGACGGTGAGCACGGTCCCGGCCGGCGCCCCGGTGGCGGCGACGAGCTCTCGTACGAGTGATTCCGGCGGCCGGTGGCTGACGGTCCCGAAGCCGAGTTCGGTGACCGGCAGGAAGCCGTCCCCGGTCTCGGCGCCGAGGTCGGCGGCCACGATGTCGTCGGCGACGACGAGCGAGCCGACGGGCGCGTCGGGCGTGAAGCCGCCCGCGATGCCGGCGGAGACGACCAGGCCGTAGGGGGTGCCGCCGAGGGCGGCGGCGGTGAGCGCGGCGGCGGTGGAGGCGGCGGCGAGGGCGGGGCCCACCCCGGCGGCGAGCAGGTCGTAGGCGCCGGTGCGGTGCAGGGTCACCCCGGGGAGCCGTACCTCGGCGGCCGGGGATGCGAAGGCCCTGGCCACCGCGTCCCGTTCCACGGGAACAGCGGTGGCCACCAGGACCCGTGCGGGGGAGGACGTGATCAGGAGGCCTTCTCGAGCTTGAAGGACCACAGCCCCGTCACCTTGCTCTCGCCCTCCTTGATGGAGACGAGCGTGGAGTTGCCGCTCGCCCCGTACTGGGCGTTGAAGAACACGCTGCCCGGGATCGTGCGGTAGGTCTTGGTGCTGGACTCGGTCAGCGGCTGGCCGTTCATCAGGATGGTCCAGCCCTTGTCCGCGATGGCCGGGTCGACGCCGAAGCGGACCGTCTCGTCGGGGTCGACCTTGATCGACTTGATGTCCTTCGACTTCAGGCACTTCGCCAGGTCGGCGGAGGGGACTTCCTTGCCGTCGTTGTAGCAGTCGGTCTGGGAGCTCACCGAGTTCGTGCCGACCGTGATGGTCGCCAGCGGCGACGGCTTCTCACAGGCGGACAGCAGGAGCAGTCCGGCGGAAACGGCGCCGAAGGCGGCTACGGCGCGACGGGAACGCAGTGCGGTCATGGCCGAAGGCTATCGGGCACGGCCGGAGCGCCCCCCACGCGGGGTGGACGACGTGCCGCCCGCTCCCGCGATCAGGCTCCGCGCACCCGGGCCGGGGCCGTGCCCTCGCGCCGTGCAGAGGCCAGCAGCGCCCGTACCGTCGGCAGCCAGCCCGCCGCGACGATCGCCGCGCCGACCGAGAGCCCCAGCACCCCGTTGAGGGGGAGCACGATCCCGATCGCCCCGCCCAGCACCCATGCCATCTGCAACAAGGTCTCCGAGCGCGCGAACGCCGACGTACGCACCAGCTCCGGCACGTCCCGCTGGATCAGCGCGTCCAGTGCCAGCTTGGCGAGCGCCTGCGCGAACCCGGCGACCGCCGCCAGGCACGCGACCAGGAACGCTCCGAAGAACACGGCCCCGGTGATCGCCGCGCCCAGCACGATCGCCACCACCGTCACGATGATCACTTCCGGTGCGCGCGACCTCAGCCAGGCACCGACGGCCGTACCCAGCGCGTTGCCCGCGCCCGCCGCGACGCCCACGATGCCCAGCGACACCGCCGCGCTCTCCCCGGTGAGCGGGTGCTCGCGCAGCAGGAAGGCGAGGAAGAAGATCAGGAAGCCGGACAGACAGCGCAGGGCGGCGTTGGCGGCCAGGGCGTGGATGACGGCGGGGCCCACGGTGCGCAGCCCGGGCCGGCGCGAGGCCGCCCTGCGCTCGGGGCCGTGCAGATGCTCCTCGTCCGAGGCGAGCAGCGCACGGTCCTCCCCCTTCGCCGAGTCGACCTTCGGCGGGAGCGAGAAGGACAGGAACGTCCCCGCGACGAACAGCACGAAGGCGCCGTACAGCGGCCAGCCGGGACCGACGGCGTGCAGCGCGGCCCCGACCGGGGCGGCCAGCCCGGTGGCGAGCAGGCCGCCGAGGGTGACCCGGGAGTTGGCCTTCACCAGGGAGAAGTGGGGCGGCAGCAGCCGGGGCACCACGGCGCTGCGGACGACGCCGTACGCCTTCGACGCGACGAGGACGCCGAGCGCCGCCGGGTACAGCTCCAGGCTTCCGCTCGCCACCGCCCCCGAGATGATCAGCGCGAGCAGGGCGCGGGCGAGCATAGCGCCCGCCATCGCGGCCCGCCGGCCGTGCGGGAGACGGTCGAGGAGGGGACCGATCACGGGGGCGAGCACCGTGAACGGCGCCATGGTGATGGCGAGGTAGAGCGCGACGCGCCCGCGGGCCTCGTCGGTCGGCACGGAGAAGAAGACGGTGGAGGCGAGGGCGACGGTGATCATGACGTCGCCCGCGCCGTTCACGGCGTGCAGTTCGATCAGCTTGCCGAGGCCGGACTCGCCCGCGCCGTGCGCGTGCGTGGCCTTCCGGATGCCGCGGGCGACACCGGTGAGCGGACGGCGGACGGCACGGCCGACCGCGCGGACGGACCCGCCGAACCGGCCCGAACCGCCACCTCGGCTGTGCCCCCCGACCCCACCGACCCCGGCGGTTCCCTGGGACGACCTCGCGGCTGCCACCCCGTCATAGTGCCCCGTGAAGCGCGGGTGTAGTGCCGTTACCGCGCGTACGGGATCGACGGGTGTCGTCCCGGGGGTGTGCCGCGCCCGCCCGAGGGGGCCGCGGGGACAGGTCCGGAACGGCATGCGGAAGGCCGGGCTCCGGGAAAGGGCGGCGACTCGGTGTGGGCCGCAGGGCCCGGAGAGGGTAGCGTGCGTAGCGCGCCGTGGCGATTGTTCTCGGCCGCGCGCCTGAAATCCATCCCGCAGAATGGATGGTGTGGGTGCGCCCGAGCGCGATCGGGCGCGGACGTCGACGCGGCCCTCAGGTCCGCTCCGTCCGCACCCAGCCGAGAAAGGGCGCACCCGTGAGACGGCGTAGGAGAGAAGCGATACCTGTGAGCGCGACAACGCGAAGCCGCACCCCCGACCGCCTGTGCGCCGAGGCGGTCGACCTCGCCCGCACCGCCGCCGAGGAGGCCGCCGCGCCCGGCGTCGTCGGCGAGCACGCCGGGATGGTCTCCGAGGGTGACCGCGTTGTCACGCACTTCTTCGAGTGCAAGGAACTGGGGTACCGGGGCTGGCGCTGGGCGGTGACGGTCGCGCGGGCCTCG
>NZ_PQSR01000145.1 GCF_002920635.1 Streptomyces sp. Ru72
CCTTGACGTGCTGTTCGTCGGAGCGGGCACGACCGGAACGCTCATGGGCTGTGCCCGCTGGTTCCGGCACTGGCACCGCCCCGTGCGGATCGTCGCCGTCGACACCGTCGGCTCGGTGACCTTCGGCGGAGCGCCTGGACGCCGGATGCTTCCCGGCCTGGGGATGAGCATGCAACCGCCGCTGCTGGACACGGCGTACGTGGACGAGGCGATAGAAGTCGAAGAGGCGGACACCATCCGGGCCTGCCACCGCCTGGCCAGGCACGGCTTCCTCTTCGGGGGCTCCACGGGCACCGTGGTCAGCGGGGCGATCGACTGGCTGGGCCGATATGACACGTCGGCCCTCACCGCGGTGGCCATCGCGCCCGACCTGGGCGAGCGCTATCTCGACACGGTCTACCAGGCCAACTGGATCCGGGATCTCTACGGCGACGCCGTTCTGGGCGACGATGTCCTGACGAGTGATGCGCAACTGCGTACCGATGTCCGTGAAACCAGGCCGGCATCGTCGGGCCGGTCGCCGGGCAAACGGTCGTAGGCGCCGTACGCGGAGCTCTCGGTATCGGGGGCCGATCAGCCCGACGCTTCGCGGCCCCGAGACGCCGCCGACCGGAGCGGCCCGGCCCGCGCCACGGTGACGGCCGTCAGCACAAGGCCGGCGCCCACCACGAAACAGCCGTCGAAACCAGCCGGCGCCCTCTCGTCGACCACGGGCTCGAGCAGGCGTCCGTGAAAGCTCCTGTCCGAAGAGTGCACGGTGACGAACACATCGGTGAAGTCGAGCCATGTACGGGTCAGCGAGAACCATGCCTTGTAGATGCTCTCCTTGGCGCTGAAAAGGACCCGGTCCCAGCAGACGGGCCCCGAAGCCGGATCTCCGAGAGCCGCCCGTTCCGCAGGGCCGGTGATCGCCTCCAGAACACCGTCCGGCAGCCCCTCGTGAGGTTCGCCATCGATGCCCACCGCCGCCAGGTCCTGCTCCAGCGCCACTGCCGCCGCGCAGTAACCAGGGCAGTGCGTGATGCTGCCGACGATTCCCCGCGGCCACACCGGTTCGCGATGGGCCCCGACCGGAATCGCCGATGCGGGCAGCCCCAGAGCGCGCATGGCGCGCCGGGCGCAGGTCCTGCCGGCGGCGAACTCCCACATCCTGGCCTGCGGGACCCGCCCCAGAGCCGTGACCTCCTCGGGCAGGACCCGCACGTCGTCGTCGTGCCCCACGATCTGAGCGGCACGGGCGACCGCCGGCAGCAGCCCGCTCATCGACACCACCGGCTCGGGTACGGAAGGGACGGACATGGCTCACCCACCCCTCACGCGCACACCGGCCCGGCCGCACACCGTGACGGGCCGGGGCGCGGCAACCTTTCCTTCTTCACCCGACGACTGTGTTGTTTCCCCTTTTGCCTCATTATCCGGCGGCCGGGCGGTTTCGGAGTTGTGAGCAAGCGGGCCGCGGACAAGCCGGGCAGGGATCCCTAGCAGAGCACGGCGAGTGCTCCGGGCAGCACCCGGGCCGTGACGGGAAGGACGGTGTCGACCTCGCCGTCGGCGCCGCACGGCACCGCCCGGTCGGCCTCGATGCGAACCTCTCTTCCCTGCGCGATCCGCACTTCGGGCCGGTGGATGTGGGCCCCGGACCTGAGCTCGTTCATCAGGGTGAAGAACAGCCGGCGCGGGGCTTCGCGGATCATCACCACTTCGAGCAGTCCGTCGTCGATGCGGGCGCCGGGGGCGATGATGCGGCCGGAGCCGTAGTAGGGCGAGTTGGCGGCGACGACGGTGTAGCCGCGGTGCGCGATCTGCTCTCCGTCGACGGTGACCCGGTAGGCGGCCGGGCGCCAGGTGGCGACGGCCCTCAGTCCGCCCGCGTAGTAGGAGGCGGCACCCTTCAGGAGTGCGGAGCGGTTGGCGTGACGGTTGGCGAGGGCGTCCACCCCCGCATACACACTGCCGAGGACGACACTGCGGCCCTGGGCGGACTCCACTTCGATGGTGTCCACCGACCGGGGCCCGCCGTGCAGCAGTACCCGGGCCAGTGCCTCCGGGTCGGTGGGCAGGCCGAGCGCGCGGGCGAAGTCATTGCCTCGGCCGGTCGGGATCAGACCGAAGAGTGTGTCGGTGCCGCTGAGGGCTCCGCCGATGCCGCCGACGATGCCGTCGCCGCCGACCGCCAGGACCACGCGGTCTCGCTGCCCTGCCTGGCGGGCGAGTTCACCGGCGTGGGCCAGGCTGCGGCTGTACTCGGTCTCCAGCTCGGCCCCGGCCTCCCTCAGCAGCCGGGCCACCTGGAGCAGCACCGCGACCCCGGCGGATCCGCCGGCGGTGGGGTTGACGATGGCGGTGAACTGTCGCATCGGTGAGCCTCCGGAGGCGCCTGACGGCTTGTGGACGGGTCGGGGTGGGCTGGAACGGGGTCAGTCGGAGGGCAGGAGGACACCGGGATTGAGCAGACCTGTCGGGTCGAGCCGGCGTTTGACGGCCTGGAGGGCGCCGATGCCGAGCGGACCGGCCTCTCGGACGTACCAGTCGCGGTGGTCCGTGCCCACGCCGTGGTGGTGGCTGATGGTGCCGCCGGCCGTCAGGATCGCCTCGTTGGCGGCGTGCTTCGCCTCGGCCCAGTGCGCCACGGCCTCCTCGCCCTGGGCGGAGACCACGGTGAAGTACAGGGAAGCGCCGTTCTCGTAGACATGCGAGATGTGGCACATCACCAGCGGTGGCGTGCCGGACCGGGTGAGCGTGCCGGTGAGCGCCTCGCGGACGGCGGCGTACAGCCCGGGGAGGCGGGACCAGAAGGCGGCCGTCTCCAGCGTCTCGGCGAACGCCCCGGCGTCCAGCAGCGCGTCCCGCAGGTAGGGAGTCGAATAGCGACCGTGGGCCCAGCGCTCTCCCGGTTCCCGGCCCAGACAGGTGCCGCCGCTGTCGCGCAGCACGGCCGCGGCCCGTTCCCGGCGGTGCGTGGTGTCCTCCTCGGTGCCCTCGTATCCGGTGATGGCCAGGCATCCGGCGTTCTGCGGAAGGCCCGAGTTGCCGATGGCGTCGGGCTGGGCGAGGCCGATCAGCGACTCCGTCTCGTCCGACAGGCGCAGCACGGTCGGTCGCGGTCCGTCCTGGGCGAGGTGTCGCAGGGCGGCTGCGCCCGCTTCGAAGGAGTCGAAGCGCCAGCCTTCGTAGACGCGGGTGTGGGGGACAGGACGGACCCGGACGGTCACCGAGGTGATGACGCCGAACGCGCCCTCGGAGCCGAGGATGAGCTGACGCAGGTCGGGCCCGGCCGCCGAGCGCGGGGCACGGCCTGCCTGGAGGGTGCCGGACGGGGTGGCGAGGGTGAGGCCGAGGACCATGTCGTCGAAGCGGCCGTACCCGGCGGAGGCCTGACCGCTGGAGCGGGCCGCGGCGAATCCGCCGATCGTCGCCCACTCGTAGGACTGCGGGAAGTGGCCGAGCGTGAAGCCGTGATCGGCCAGGAGGGCTTCGGCGTGCGGTGCCCGCAGGCCGGGTTGCAGGGTGGCCGTGCGGGAGACCGGGTCGAGGTCGAGCAGGGCGTTCATACGGCGCAGGTCCAGCGCGACGAAGGGACGCCGCGGCTCGGGGGCGAGTCCGCCGACGACGGAGGTGCCGCCTCCGAAGGGGACCAGGGCCAGGTCGTGCGTGGCGCATGCCGCCAGCACCGCCAGCACCTCCTCGTGGCTCGCCGGGAGGGCCACGGCCGCCGGGAGGTCGCTCACGTCGCCGTCCCGGATGCGCAGCAGATCCGGTGTGGACTTGCCACGGGTGTGCCGGACACGGGACTCGGCGTCGGTGCGCAGATGCTCTTCACCACCGACGGCGGTGAGCAGGGCCTCGCGCGCGGCCGGTTCGAGGAGCGGCTCGGGTACGGCGATCTCTTCCAGGGCGATCGGCTCCGTGCTGCGCGGTTTGACCCCGAGCAGGTCGCGCAGCAGCCCGATCACCGAATCGGGCAGCGGTGTCGCCCTGGCCGGGTCACCCCAGCCGCTCCACAGCATGTCCATCGCGCTTGTCCTCACCGGTCGTCGCGACGGCGTCGTCGCGAGTCAGTCGTCGATCGCGGCAGTGCGGTCGCGGAGTAGTCCCGCCCACCCGCACCGCCGAGGGCGTTACACTGTGACACATGACGCCTATTCGTCACAACGCCTCGGACGGCGATCCAGTGCTCGACGCGGTCCGCGACTGCGTCCTGGCCGTCGGCGTGCGGCGCACCACGCTGACCGACGTGGCCCGCCGCGCGGGCGTCTCCCGGATGACGCTGTACCGTCGCTGGCCCGACGTGCGCTCGTTGGTGGGCGACTTGATGACCCGGGAGTGGATCCAGGCGGCCACCGGCGCGATGCCGGACCCGAGGCCGGGGACGACCACGCGTACGCGGATCGTGGACGGCCTGGTCAACGGCGTGGACGCCTTCCGGAGCCACCCTCTCTTCCGCAAGATCGTCGACGTCGATCCCGAACTGCTCATCCCCTACGTGCTGGACCGGCGCGGGGCGAGCCAGGAAGCCCTCCTGGAACTGCTCGCCGACGCCCTGCGCGAGGGGCACGCGGACGGGTCGGTACGCCCCGGCCACCCCGAACGGCAGGCCAGGTCCCTGCTCCTGGTCGCCCAGTCCTTCACCCTGTCGCTGCGCACCATGACCGAGGAGGACGACGCCGAGCTGAGCACGGAGGCCTTCTCCGCAGAACTGCGGACCATCCTCGAGAGGACCCTCACACCATGACCTCCAGCAGCAGTCCGGCCTCCTCGCAACGAGCGTTTGCCGGCTCGTCCCTGACGGCGGGCCGCCGCCGGCGCGAACTGGCCGAGACCGTCGGCGGCGCGCCCGTGGACGTCCTGGTGGTCGGCCTCGGCGCGACCGGCGCCGGGGCCGCCCTGGACGCCGCTGCCCGCGGACTGACGGTCGTCGCCGTCGACGCCCACGACCTGGCCTTCGGCACCTCCCGATGGAGCTCCAAACTCATTCACGGCGGGCTGCGTTACCTCGCCTCCGGCCAACTCGACGTCGCACACGAGAGCGCCCTCGAACGCGGCGTACTGATGGAGCGCACCGCTCCGCACCTCGTACGGGCCCAGCCGTTCGTGCTGCCCCTGACCCCGTTGGTCTCCCGAGGCCAGGCGGCGTTGGCCTGGGCCGGCTTCCGCGCCGGCGACAAGCTGCGTCTGGCGGCACGCACGGCGCGGGCCACGCTGCCTGCACCGCGCAGACTCTCGGCTGCGGAAACCCGTCACCTGGCTCCCGCGCTGCGCGGGTCCGGGCTCCGCGGCGGCCTGCTGTCCTGGGACGGCCGGGTGACCGACGACGCCCGCCTGGTCACCGCGATCGCGCGTACGGCGGCGGCGCGGGGCGCGCGGATCCTCACCCGGGTGCGGGCGCTGGAACTGACCGCGTACGGTGCCCGGATACGCGACGAACTCACCGGCGAGGAAGGCGAGATCCGCGCCCGCGCGGTGATCAACGCCTCCGGCGTGTGGGCGGGCGCCCTGGTGGACGGGGTCCGCATACGGCCCTCGCGCGGCACCCACCTCGTCCTGCGCGCGGACCATCTGGGCTTTCTGCCGGCCGGTCTGCACATCCCGATCCCCGGCGAGACCAACCGCTTCGTCCTCGTCCTGCCGCAGGGCGACGGCCGGGTCTACGTCGGACTCACCGACGAGCCGGTGGAAGGCGACGTACCGGACGTGCCAGAGGTGCCGGAGACCGACATCGGATTCCTGCTCGACGTCCTCGGCTCCGCGCTGGACGTCCCCGTCCACCGCGGCGACGTGGTGGGCGCGTTCGCGGGACTGCGGCCGTTGCTGGACAGCACCCCGGGCGGGGACCGGGGCGCGGCGCCGAGCACCGCCGACATCTCCCGCAGACACGCCGTGCTCACCTCGCCGGAGGGAGTGGTCACCGTGGTGGGCGGCAAACTGACCACCTATCGGCGCATGGCCGAGGACGCCGTCGACGCCGCTGTCGCCACCCACGGTCTGTCCGCCGGTGCCTCCCCGACCAGCGCCCTCCCTCTGGTCGGTGCCGCACCGCCCCGGGCGCTCGGCGCCCTCCGCGCCCTCCGCGCGCCGCGACGCCTGATCCACCGCTACGGCACCGAGGCGCCGGCCGTACACGCGCTGGCCACGGCCGACCCCCGGCTCGCGCGGCCCGTCCTGGACGGGCACCCGGTGACCCGCGCGGAGCTGGTGTGGGCCGTACGCCACGAAGGGGCAATCGACGCGGCCGACCTCCTCGACCGTCGCACCCGCATCGGGCTGGTCCCCGACGACCGGGCCACCGCGCTGGAGGCCGCACGGCAAGTACTCGACGAGTCCGGGGCCGGCGACTGACCGGCAGCGCGCCAGGGCCGCCCGCGAAGGACGCCGCCGGGTCCGGCGCGGCTGGGCTGGGTGGCGTCCCCGCTGGGGTCTCCCAGATAGACGGCCGGGCCCGGGACGAACACGACACCGGCGACTGCGGGCACCGTGGTCAGGTGGGACGTGCTCACCACCCTGACACGGTCCCAGCGATGGGCCGGTCTGCTCCCGAGGACCGTGCCGACCGCGCCGCCGAGGTAGAGGACGAACAGCGCGGCCGTCCCCGCAGCCGCACCCCATGTGTACGTACCGGACGACCCGACCGAGCGGCCGTGTCCGGGCTGCCGTGGTAGCGTCACGCGGAGTTCGCAGGTGCCCCCCTCAACGAGATGTGCGCCGTATTCGGGTGCCAGGGCCACACACGGAGGTCCTCATGGAGACGGACGAGCACTGGGACGAATCCGCTGGAGAGGGTCCCCGGCCGCGTCCACTCGACGTCCGATGGATCCACGGCTCGCCGTCGGCCAAGCACAACACCGACCCGGACATCCAGGTCCACAGGTACGACGAGCACACGTTCATTCTTCGGCAGAACATGGCGATCAACTATGAAGCGCCGTTCCTCTTCCTGCTTTTCGGCCGCGCCCGGGCGGTGTTGATCGACACCGGTGCCACCGCATCCGCTGAGTTCTTCCCCCTGCGGCGGACGGTCGACGAACTCGTCGCGGACTGGCTCGCGCGACACCCGCGGGACGGGTACCGCCTGCTGGTCCTCCACACGCACCCGCACGGCGACCACATCGCGGGCGACGCCCAGTTCTCCGACCGTGCCGCCACCACGGTGGTGGGGGCGGACCTGGCCTCCGCCTGGGCGTACTTCGGATTCGACGAGGATCCCGACGCCGTGGCCGAGGTCGACCTGGGCGGTCGTGTGCTGGAGTGCCTGGCGACGCCGGGCCATCATGAAGCGGCGGTGACGTTCTACGACCGGTGGACCGGGTTTCTGCTCACCGGTGACACGGTCTACCCCGGCCGTCTCTACATCCAGGACTGGGCCGCCTTCGCGCGCACCATCGACCGCCTGATCGACTTCTCCGCCCGCCGTCCCGTCACCCACGTGCTCGGCTGCCACATCGAGATGACCCGGGAGCCGGGCGTGGACTACCCGATCCGCACCACCTACCAGCCGGACGAGCCGCCGCTGCAGTTGACCACTCGTCATCTGCACGACATCCGCGCGGCGATCACGGAGATGGGCGACCGTCCCGTCCGACGCGCCTTCCGTGACTTCGTGCTGTGCCCAAATGCCTGAACAGCAGGGCAGTCCCATCCGGTCGTCTCACAGGTGGCGGGCGACAGGTGCCGCCAGAGGGTGGGCGTCGGCCGGACGCCTGTCGCGGTGGCCGGCGGTGAGGGCAACCGCCGCACCACCGGGGCGCCGTCCCGAAGGGCGCCGCCGGTCACGCGTCACTTTCGGGCGGCCACCGGCACACTCAGTGGGCGGGCCAGGCCGACCACCGCCTCGTCCAGGCGTTGCAGATGCCGCAGCACCCGGTCGGTGATCCGTCCGTACCGCGCCGTGCCGGCCGTGTCGGACTCCAGCAGGGAGGCGATGCTCGGCCCGGTCTCGACCTCCTCGGTGGCGTTTTGGTCCGCCACGTGCGCGCTGATCGCCGCGATGTTGTCCGTGATGCGGTCACACGCCCGGCGCAGCCGCGGATCTGCCGCGATCGAGGGATGTGTGGCCAGTAGCTCGGCGGTCGCGGCCAGGGAACGCGCATGGTAGGCACATGTCTCCAGAACCGCGACGACGTACTGGGCCGTGTTCCGCCGCGCCCGCAGCGGTGTGATCGGGTGGGTCAGCGGCTGCGTGGCCGCCCGCAGGTCGCCGAGTGCCTCGTCCAGGTCGCGCGCCTTGTCGAGCAGACCTGCCCCGGGACTGCCGCTGAGCTGGTCGACGGCGGCGTCGGTGACGTCGGCGAGCCGCTCCAGCACAGTGGCGAGCAGCTCGTTCGTGCGGCGGTCCGTGGCCACCGGAAGCACCATCGCCGCCGCGACGATCCCGCAGGCCGCGCCGAGCGCCGTCTCCTCCACACGCAGCACCAGAACCGACAGGCTGTAGGTGTGCAGCAGCGTGTACAGCAGACCCAGCGCCGCGGTCACGAAGAACGACATCAGCGTGTAGGACAGCGGAGCCGTGTAGAACATCGCGAAGACGAACAGCAGCACCAGCCCCAGCGCCGTCCACGTGTGGTGCCCCACCAGCCCCGCCAGGACGATGCCGGCCACGACGCCGAGGACGGTGCCCACCAGTCGACGGTAGCCCTTGACCAGGACCTCGCCCGTCGACGAGGTGTTCATGAAGACGATCCAGCAGGTCAGCACCGCCCAGTACCAGCGATGGCTGGAGAGGAACTCGCCGCCGACGATGGCCAGGGCCGAGCCCACGGAAACCTGCACCGCGGCACGCGTGGTGGGCCGGCGCAGTCCCCTCGGTTCCTGCTGTGTCTCGCGCTCGCTCTCCTGGACGCCCTCGATGGCGGCGTTCTCGGCCTCCAGCTCCTCCCTCGAGCGCGTGGTCGCGGGCGTGTCGTCGGACTCGTCCTGCGCTTCCTCCAGCGCCACCCTGAGCCCCAGCACCGCCCGCGCGGCCTCGCCGATGCCCCGGAAGACGTCCTGCACGGCCCTCGACGCCGACGGCAGGTTCTCCTCGTCCCGGTAGCCGAGCAGCCGGTTGCGCAGATGGGCCACTCCCGTCCCGCCGCGCTGCCCGACGGGCCGCAGCAGGAGCAGGCGGAGTGCCTGTAGTTCACGGCGGAGCGTGTCGATCGCCTCGTCCCGCACCGGCAGGTGGCCGCCCGAGGGCAGGTGCGCGCCGGGCAGGTGCAGGGCGAGTGTGTCCGCCCGATCCGCACTGAGGGCGTTCAGGAGCAGCAGCCCGAGCCGCTCGGCGGCGATCTCGGCGTCCGCGATCCGGCGCTGCAGCACCTGCGCCACGGCTTCGTCGGATGTCCCGTCGTCCAGCCGGCCCTGGATCATCATGGCTGTCTCGTGCAGCCGTGCGGTGCCCTCTCGAACCTCCTCCAGAGCCTTGTCCACGTCGTCGGGATCCGCGTCCAACAGCCCCAGCTGCGCCGACACGAGCTGGGCCAGGCGCACGCGGAAGGCCTCTCGCAGTCGCTGCAGGATGCCGGCAGGCGTCTCGTACACGACCACGAACCGTACGAAGGCGCTGCAGGCGAACGCGAGCGTGATGACGCCGTACAGCCGCGGCAGCGTCGAGAGTGTGGCGCCCACGAACAACGACAGGAAGTACGCCTGGAAGCCGATCAGCCCCAGTGCGGTGCCCCGGTCGCCGAACCGGCGGCCGTAGACCGCGCAGAAGATCAGAAGGACGAAGAAGACGTCCCCGGCCACGACGCGCGCATTCAGCAGCGCCCCCAGGGACACGGACACCAGGGCCACCGGAAGCCCCAGGGCGAGCGTGATCGCCTGTCGGCCGCGCTGCTTCTCCCGGATGGCGAAGGTGGCCACCATGGCCGCGATCGCGCCGGCCACCAGATGCGGCACGGGAGCGCCCAGCACGGCGAGCAGGGCCAGGGTCAGAGCGATCGCGCCCGCCGTCCTCGACCCGGCGGCGAGTCTGAGCAGCCCGGGGTCCGACGCGGTGATGCGATCCCGCAGCCGTGCCGCGACCGACCGTCCCGCTGTCTTCACGCCGCCGTACTCTCCCCACTCCGCCGGATGATCCGCTTCCCCAGCATGCCACTGCCGCAGGCGGCGCACGCGGTGCAGGCCGTGGACGGCGGCCGGTCCCCGCGCTCACCGCCGTCCCGTCGGCCGCAGACTTCGCCCGTGTGGCTGTCCGGCGCGCCGCCAACCAGGCCCCGGGTCATTGACATGGACGTGCACTGAGGCCCGTAGGGAGTGGGGCGAGTGCCCGCTGGCGGACAAGCACCGGGTCATCGTCCCGGTGCTCACCGCGTGACGTCTGGTCAGACCGGCAGCAGCCGGGCGATGAGCGCGCTGAGCTGCCTGGCGTTGCGGCACTCGTACATCTCGATGACATCGGCGTAGGCGGGTGCCGCCGAGTCACCCGTGCCCCACTGGGAGCGCGGCTCGGGGTTCAGCCAGTAGACGCGGCGGGCTCGCTCGGCGATGTGCCCTGCAGCCGGCAGGTTCGGATCACCCATGTTGGTACGGGCGTCGCCCAGGATGAACACAGTGGTGCGCGAGCCCACGGCGTCGCCGTACCGCTCGGTGAACTCGCCGAATGCGACTCCGTAGTCGCTGCTGCCGTGCCAGCCCGTCAGTGCCGCTTCCGAACGGATACGGGCGCCCAGGGCGTCGGGATCGGCCGCGCCGTGCACCAGCAGCCCGGTCACCTCGTCGATCTGATTGACGAATGCGAAGACCCGCACCTTGCTGAACTGGTCGTGCAGTGCTTGCACCAGCAGCATCGTGAAGTCCGAGAACCCCGACACCGAACCCGAGACATCGCACAGCAGCACCAGCTCGGGCCGCACGGGACGGCGCCGGCGTAGCACGGGCCGTATCGGCACACCGCCCGTCGACAGCGACCTGCGCACGGTGCGCCGCAGATCGATGGTGCCGCGGGCGGCACGCCTGCGGCGCGCGGCAAGCCGGGTGGCCAGCTTTCGTGCGAGCGGCTGAACGACCCTGCGCAACTCGGCGAGTCGATCCCGCCCGGCGGACAGGAAATCGACCCGGTCCGCCGTGGTGGCCACGGCCCGACGCGCGATCTCGTCCCGGCCGCGCCGCTCGGCGACTCGGCGCCGCGCCTCCGCGGCCACCTGTCCACGGAAAGCCTCGATGCGCCGGCGGATCTCGTCCTCGAGCAGCCGGTCGGTGAACCCCGCCCCTGCTTCCTGAGCCCGCATGCCGTCGCGGACACGCGCCAGCAGCGTCTGCGGGCGGAGCCGCTCGAGCGTCTGGTACGACGACCAGCCGTCCGACCCCGGCGACGATCCGTACCCGCCGAAGCCGTCCACCGCCTCAACCGCCAACTGCGTCAGCATGCCGCGATCGTTGTCGGCCAGTGCCTCCGCGAGCCGGTCCCGCAGTCCCTCCCGGTCCGCAGGGGCTTCGGTGGTGTGGACCCCGACGCGAGCCGGGAAGTACACGTCGAAGACGGCATCGAACAGGCGCCGCTGGCCCTCGGTGTGCAGCAGCGTGGCCGCCAGCCCCTCTCGCAGCAACTCGCGGTCCGCCAGGCCGAGTACCTCCACCGCCCGCGCGGCATCCAGGGTCTCGCCCGTGCCGATCCCCACGCCGTGCGAACGCAGTGCGCCGACCAGGCCCGTCAGCCGCTCGGCGACACCGGCCGCCGGTGCGGCGGCGCTCACACGGCATCCAGGTCGAGCTTCGACGCCGCTTTGAGGACGTCCTCTTGATGCTTGAGGACCACGCCGAGGGTCTCGCGCACGACGGTTTCCCCGAGTGCGCCGGCGCCGAGCGCGAGCAGGGTGCGCGCCCAGTCGATCGTCTCGGCGACCGAGGGGACCTTGCGCAGGTCCATCTCACGCAGCGCCCTGATCACCCGCACCAGGGACTCGGCGAGTGCCTCGTCGACGCCCGGAACCTTGAGCCGGACGATGCGACGCTCCAGCTCCTCGTCCGGGAAGCCGATGTGCAGGAAGAGGCAGCGGCGGCGCAGCGCCTCCGACAGCTCGCGGCTCGCGTTCGAGGTGAGGACCACGAAGGGGCGCCTGGTGGCGGTGATCGTGCCCAGTTCGGGGACGGTGACCTGGAAATCGCTGAGCACCTCCAGGAGCAGGCCCTCCACCTCGACGTCCGCCTTGTCCGTCTCGTCGATCAGCAGCACCTTCGGGTCGCCCCCGCGGATGGCAGTCAGCAGCGGACGCGCCAGCAGGAACTCCTCGCTGAAAATGTCCGTGCGCGTCTCGTCCCACGCTTCGTCACGGCCGGCGCTGATGCGCAACAGCTGTTTGGCGTGGTTCCACTCGTACAACGCCCGCGACTCGTCAATGCCTTCGTAGCACTGCAAGCGCACCAGTCGCGCTCCGGCGACCTCCGCGACGGCCTTGGCGAGTTCCGTCTTGCCGACCCCGGCGGGGCCCTCCACCAGCAGCGGCTTGCCGAGCCGGTCGGCGAGGAAGACCGTCGTGGCCACCGCGGGCGACGCCAGGTACCCGGTCTCGGCGAGGCGCGCGGAGACCTCGTCGACGGATGTGAACAGCAACGGAGCCTCCATCTTTGCGCGGTACACGTCCGTTGCTATCTAAGCGCTTGCTCACTTAGTTGTCACCCGTGACGGAGGCATAGCGTCGCCGACGGCCGGGCCGGTCGGGTGCGACCTGCCAGGTCGGCGACCTCCAGCGGCTCGCAACTCCCATCGTCGGCGTGAGCGCGGCGGTGGAGCGGAAGTCCCCTGCGGCGGTGGGGCGGACCTGCCCCGTTCTTCACCGTTGCTGCGCGAGCCACTCGTCGAAGGTGGTCGGTGCGATGCGGGCGCCCTCGCCGGGCAGAAGCACGTTACCGGCCATCTCGAGGCCGAGCACCGACGACCACGTCGGCACGAGTTTCACCGCGTGGCCGCGCGCGTCGTGAGTTCGCCGGGCCATGTCCACCAGATCCTGCGGCTCCGGTCCGGCGACATCGCGGTAACGTCCCTGCGGCGCCCCCGTCGCGATCTCGGCAAGGACGTCGCCCACGTCCGCCGGGGCGATCGGCTGGACGAGCAGCGGCGGGAGGGTGGCGACGCCGTCCCGCTCGGTCCAGTTCGTGAGCGTCGCGGCGAAGTCGTGGAACTGAGTGGCCGCGACGATCGTCCACGGCACCGGGCCCTCGGCCACGACGCGCTCCTGTTCCCGCTTGCCGGCGTAGTGCGCGTTGCCTTCCACGCGATGCAGCCCGACGATCGAGAGCAGCACGTGGTGACGGACGGCGGCCCGCTCCTCGGCGGCGAGCAGGTTGCGCGTGGTGCTGCCGAAGTACGTCACCGCCTCGTCCCGGTCGGCCGTCTCGTGGCTCGTGGTGTCGATGAGGGCCGCCACGCCGGCCAGGGCGGCGTCAAGGCCCTCGCCGGTCGACAGGTCGACACCGAGCGAGCGGCTGATGCGCACGACGTCGTGCCCGGCCCGTTCCAGGGCGGCCACGGTGAGCGCCCCGATGTTCCCGGTCGCACCGGCGACGGCGATTCGCATGGTCTGCATGGCGATTCCTTCCTTCCCTGCCCGCCGGCGCGGCTGGATCGGAGGGCCGGAACCGGGGGAGGGGCGGTTCAACCCCGTGGACGGGGATCGCCTGCGTCCGCGGAGACCTGAGCGGACGACCTGGGTCGGTCGTCACCGCTGTGCGCCGGTCACCATCGCCCGTTCCGCCGCTGCCACGTGGCCTGGGATGCGGTGCTGGTGTCGTGGTCCTCTCGGTCGGCGTGGGGCTGGCAGGTGGAGCAGAGTTCGTGGCGGCCCCAGTGGGTGATCACACTGCCCCAGCCGTTGCAGACTTCGCAGCCGTGGGCGGAAGCGGCGTCGGCGCGGGGGTTGGGGTCGGGAGCGGCGTTCGCCCCGTGGGTCATGCGGTTTCTCCTGGCATCGAGGCTGTCGGCTGGTGCGTGCCTTCGCTACGCAGTGCCCACTTTATACCGTTTGTCGCCCGATTGTGTCCGTTTTCGCATTTTTTATGACCGGCTATGTTGAGGCGAGGCCGGCGGTATCGGTGCGCGACCTCGGTGGCACGCACCGTCGCCAGTAGCGGCATCGACGCAGCAGTTGCAGGACCCGCCGCGGGGGCGGCCGGGATGCGCGACTTGGCAGAGCTCGTCGGCGCACAGGAGCTGGGGCTTTGCGGCGGGGCCGTGTCCGCCGGCCCCGGATCCGTGATGCGCGCGGTCCGGTGATCAGCCGACGCTGCTCCCACGTACGGCCCTCGTCGACATGCAAGGCCCTGTACTCGACGACATTCTGGGAACGGCGCGATCAGGTGCCAAGAACCGGCCGAACCGGAGAGGTGCTGTGGTCCTGCTCGTCTTGCTCCTGCCCACCCTGTTGATCCTCCTCCTCGTGCGGGCGGCGCCGCATCTCATGGCCCGGCAGCGCTGAGACGACGTTCCGCATGCCGCACCTCGCCGGATGCGGTGCGGGCTTCGGCGGCCCCGCCCCCGCGTTGAGGCCGCACCGGTTGCTCGTCTCGCGGCCGTGCACCGTGGTGCCTCCGGCGAAGGGACGGACGACCGTCCACGCGGTCCGCGAACGGACGCCTGTGAGCTGGTCGGACAGCGCGGCTGGTTCCTCCTTGGCGCAGCCGTTCGCAGATCGCCGGTTCCGTGGACTTCGTACAGGCGTAGACCGCCATGCCGACGCGACGAGAAAGGCGACAGTGGAAGCCGAACGCCTGGTGCGCGTCAGAAAAGCCGGGCGAGGGCGGCTTCGGAGGGGCTTCCCGGTGCCGCCTGGTAGGCGATGATCACTTGCTCCTCGGCACCGCCGACCGTAAGGGCCTGCCGCCGCAGAGCGAGCTCACCGACGACCGGATGCACGAACCGCTTGAGCTCGTCGCGCGAGGGGCGCGCGTCGTGCCGCGCCCAAAGACGGCGGAAGTCCTCGTCCGCCTCCAGATCGGCGACGAGGCGTGCGGTTCCTGGGCCGTGCGGATCGGCCTCGGCGCGCAGG
>NZ_PQSR01000146.1 GCF_002920635.1 Streptomyces sp. Ru72
CGTCTGCGCGGCCGCCTCCGTGGTCATCCGGCCCTTGTCGACCGAGCGTGCCAGCGACTTGCCGATACGGGCCTTGGCGGCCTGGGCCTTCTCCTCGGTGCGGGCCGCGATCACGACCTCGTACCCGGCCTTGGCGAAGACCTCGGCGATCCCGGACGCCATCGTGCCCGAGCCCGCGACACCGACCGAGCGGACCGTGCGACCGGGGACGAGGGAGTCGCCCTCCAGCGGGGTCAGCGCGTCGCGGACGACGACCGGGCTGCCCGGCGCCTCGTAGGTGTAGAAGCCGCGTCCCGCCTTGCGGCCGGTCAGGCCCGCCTCGCTGAGCTGCTTGAGGATCGGCGCGGGAGCGTGCAGACGGTCGTGGGAGGCGGCGTACATGGCCTCCAGGACCGTGCGCGCGGTGTCGATGCCGATCAGGTCGAGCAGGGCGAGCGGTCCCATGGGCAGCCCGCAGCCGAGCTTCATCGCGGCGTCGATGTCCTCGCGCGAGGCGTACTTGGACTCGTACATCGCGGCGGCCTGGTTCAGGTAGCCGAACAGCAGGCCGTCGGCGACGAAACCGGGCCGGTCGCCCACCGCGACGGGCTCCTTGCCCAGGTCGAGGGCGAGGTCGGTGACCGCGGTGACGACCGCGGGCGCGGTCAGCACGGACGAGACGATCTCCACCAGCCGCATCGCCGGCGCCGGGTTGAAGAAGTGCAGCCCGAGGACGCGCTCGGGGTGGGCCGAGTCGGCGGCGAGCCGGGTCACCGAGAGGGCGTTGGTGCCGGTGGCGAGGATGGTCTCCGGGCGCACGATGTCGTCGAGGGCGCGAATGACCTGCTGCTTGATCTCGTACGACTCCGGGACCACCTCGATCACCAGGTCGGCGTCGGCGGCGGCCCGCAGGTCGGTGAAGGTGCGGAAGCGGGCGAGGGCGTCCTCGCGATCCCGCTCGGTCATGCGGCCACGGCTGACGGCGCGGGCGGTGGCGGTCTCCAGGGTGGCGACGGCCTTCGAGGCGGCTGCCTCGCTGATGTCGATGCCGACGACCTCGCGGCCGGCCCGGGTGAGCACCTCGGCGATGCCGGTGCCCATGGTGCCGAGGCCGACGACGGCAACGGTCTTGAGCGGGGACAGGGCGGTGTCGGAGAAGGGAGTGGCCATCGCGGGACTCCAGAAATGAGGGTGACGACTGAGGGAGCGCGCCTGGGTGCGCCGAGGGCGCACCACAGGGCGGAGAGTGCGGGTGCTTGCCGGGCTGACGAGCGCACACGCCCGGAGCCGTGTCACGGACGTGCACACGTCCGGAACAGCGAAACCGACCGGCCCTGTCCCGGAGCCGAGTCGTACTGAGGTACACGATGTACCGAACCGACCAGCACTCACGACGGCTGCGTCACCAGGCCGCCGCGAGTCTCGCGAGTGGGTAACTCGCTCGTCTGAGCTTAACCCGTGGGTAACGAGCGCGCCAGCCCTCGGCTTTGTGATCTGGGTCCCGCCGTACCGGCCACGCGCCTAGGCTCGGGAGCATGGACGAAGAGTTGCGATCGCTCACGGAGCGTTCACAGGCCGAGAGCGCCGGGGCCCCGCTCCACGAGCGGCTGGCGGCCACCGGTGATCTGGACGAACTGGCCGCCGTGCTGACCGAGCCGGGGCAGCCGCTGTGGGCCCGGGAACTGGCCGCGTTCCGGCTCGGCGTCGCGGGCGACCGGCGGTCCTTCGAGACGCTCGTCCTGCTGCTCAACCACCGCGACCCGCAGCGCTGCGCGTCGGCCGCCCACGCCCTGGCCCGGCTCGGCGACCCGCGCACCGCCCGCGCGGCGGCCGCCCTCGCCACCAACGAGCTCCGCGTCGCCTACGCCCTCCATCCCGTACGCCTGCTCGTCGAACTGCGCGCCCCCGAGGCCGTGCCCGCGCTGATCACCACGTTGCAGCGCCGGCTCCGCCCGCACGATCCCTACCGCAAGGTGGCGCTCGCCTGCGTGGAGGGGCTGGGCGCACTCGCCGACCCCCGTGCCAGACCCGTCCTGAACGAGGCCCTCGCCCATCCGGCGCTGGCTCAGGCGGCGGTCCGCGCACTGGCCCGCATTCCCGGCGGGCGGTGACCACCGCGCGGGATCACCGGGCCGCGGATCAACCCGGCACGATCGCGTACGCCTCGATCTCCATCAGGAACTCCGGGCGCACCAGGGCCGCCACCTGCACCGCCGACGACGCGGGCAGCCGGTCGTCGGGTATGTGCGCCGCGCGGGCCTCGCGGATCGCGGGCATGTATGCCATGTCGGTGACGAAGTAGGTGAGTTTGACGACGTCGTCGAATGTGGCTCCGGCGGCCGCCAGACAGCGGCGCAGGTTCTCGAAGACCTGCCGGGCCTGGGCCGCCGGGTCGCCCTCGCCGACCGGCTTGCCGTCCTCGTCCAGGGCGAGTTGGCCGGAGATCGCGACGAAGCGTCCGGTGCCCATGACGACGTGGGAGTAAGGGGCGGCGGGGGCGACCCCGTCGGGGGCGGGAATCCTGGTCAGCTCGCTCATGGGTCCCATGGTGGACCACGGGTCCGACAGTGACCTTCCACGCCCCGACGGGCGCCGTCCCCCGGCCGCTCAGCCGTGGAAGCCCAGCAGCCCGTGCAGCGCCGAACCGTGGCCCGCGCCGGACGCCTCCGGGAACGCGGGCTTGCCGGTCAGCGGTTCGGGGTCGGGGAGCTTCTGGCACACCGCGCCGATGTCGCCGGCGCCGCGCGGCACCGTACCGTCGGTGAGGTAAGCCGCCAGGTATCCGTCCAGGCAGGCGTTCCCGCTCAGGGTGACGCCGTGGTTGCCGCCGCCCTGTTCGACCACCAGGCTGGAGCCGCGCAGCAGGTGATGCGCCGTCAGCCCGCCCTGGTACGGCGTCGCGGCGTCGTCGGTCGCCTGGAACAGCAGCGCGGGTGGCAGCGCGTCGTTGGACACGTCCACCGGCGGCAGCGACTGCGTCGGCCAGAACGCGCACGGCGCGTTGTACCAGGCGTTGCTCCAGGTCATGAACGGCGCCTTGGCGTACACCGCCCATGTGTCCGCACGCCACCGCGCCCAGTCGCGCGGCCAGGAGGCGTCACGGCACTGCACCGCGGCATAGACGGAGTAGTTGTTGTCCCCGGAGGCGTCGACCGCGCCGTAGCGCTTGTACGCCTCGACCAGCGGACGGGGGTCCTTGTCGTTCACATAGGCCGCGAACGCCTCGGCGAGGTGCGGCCAGTAGCCGTTGTAGTAGCCGCCCGGCATGAAGGTGTCCTCCAACTCCGAGGCACCCACCTTCTTCTCGGCCGGATTCATGGCCAGCGCCGCCCGCATCGCCTTCCACTTGGCCTCGACGACGGCCGGATCGGTGCCGAGCCCGTACGCCGCGTCATGCCGCGCCACCCAGGCCAGGAACGCCCGGTGACGGTCGTTGAAGGCGTAGTCCTGCCGGATGTTGTTCTCGTACCACACCCCCTCGGGGTTGACGATGGAGTCGAGGACCAGACGGCGCACCCGCTGGGGGAAGAGCTTCGCGTAGACCGCGCCCAGGTAGGTCCCGTACGAGTAGCCGAAGTAGCTGACCTTCTCGGCCCCCAGCGCCTGCCGGATCGCGTCCAGGTCGCGCGCGGTGCTGACCGTGTCGATGTACGGCAGCACGTCCGCGTACTTGGTGGCGCACGCCCGGGCGAAGGAGGCGACGCGGGCCAGGTTCGCCTTCTCCCGGGAAGGGGTGAGGGGAACCGTGTCCGGGCGGACCGGGGCGAAGTGGCCGGGCGTGCAGTTCAAGGCCGGCTTGCTCTTCCCCACGCCCCGCGGGTCGAAGCCGATGACGTCGTACTGCGCCGCCACCGCCTTGGGCAGCGAGGAGGCGACGTATCCGGCGAGGGCCAGACCGCTGCCTCCCGGCCCGCCGGGGTTGACCAGCAGCGGTCCCTGATACGTCTTCGCGGTGTGCGGAACGCGGGACAGGGCCAGCGTGATCTGCCGTCCGCGCGGGTCGGCGTGGTCCAGCGGCACCGTGACGGTCGCGCACTGGAGCGTCGGATACTTGGTGGTGCCGCACTGCTTCCAGGTGAGGTGCGCCGCCGGTGCGGTGTCCGTGGTGCGCGGTGTGCTCGCGTCGGCCGGGACCGTGGTGAGCATCCCGGCCACCACCAGGGCGGCGCCGCACAGCACGGCTGCGCGGTGTGTCATGTCGGACCTCCCAGGACGGAGGGGTTCGGACCGCGAGTGCCGGGTCCTTGCCGCATCGTTCCGGAAAGGCCGTCCGGAAGAGCGCTGTTCAGGTTGCGGTTGACCCGATTGGGCCGTGCAAGCCGCTCGTATGCGCGTCGATCACAGGAGCGACGGCTGTGGCGGACCGGTCACCACGGGGCCGGCCGCCACGGGCTCGGGCCGGCCGGCGGCTCGCCCGGCCGCCAAGGGCCCAGGGCGGACGGCTCACTGCCCTGGGCCCCAGGTCCGGTCGGCAGGCCGTCGCGCTGGAAATACGCACGGCGCCGGGCTGTCCGCCGGAGACGTCGACTCCCCTTCTGGTCGTGGTCAGACGAGGTACAGGGAAGCGCTGTGAGCGCGACGAGTGCCCAACAGGCCATGCCGCGGGCTCCGGTGTCCACACCCGTTCCGGGCCCAATGCGCCATGAGCGCCGTGCCGTTCAGCACGCCTCGCCTATGCTCTATGCGCTTCGCATGTTTGGCATGCTCCAGACGAGCATGCCTCGGTTCGCTTCATGGAAGGTGCGCGTGGCGCCCATACGCAGATTCAGACAGCTGGCCGTGCTCGCGGCTGCGGCCGCCCTGTTCGCCGGGCTGACGGGACAGCCGGCGACGGCGGCGGACACGCCCACGGTGACGCCGCTGACGCTCAGCGGCGACCAGTTCAAGATGACGGACACCAGTTACGTCGCAGCGACGAACAACCTCTACAACAACTACCTGACGAGCCATGCCAGCCTGACGGACGTCGTCACCACGAACTACACCACCAACTCCTCGGGTGCCACCGACTCCTGGCTGAACCTGCGTTCGATGCGGGCCTGCTCGGGCAACGAGACCAAGGCGCTGCCGCCGGTGACCACCAAGGTCGCCTGGTGCTGGTCGTCGGCGCACGGCGACGACACCACCCAGCACTGGTACCCGCAGGGTCTGAGCACCACCGGTACGGCCGACGGCAGCGACGGCGCGATCCAGGGCGACCACGTCGCCGCGGTCTCCTGGCACTACGAGACGCTGTCCGGCGAGACCTCCAGCGGCTGCAAGACGGACAACCTGCTGAAGCTCACCTTCATCGACCGCGACACCGGCAAGTACCGCCACGTCCTGCTCGCCGAGCCGACCAGCACCTCCTCGAGCGCGTCGAACTTCAAGTTCGTCACGGGCCACGGCGGCGGCATCGTCTGGTACGCCAACTACATCTACGTCACGGACACCGCGCACGGCATCCGGGTGTTCGACATCAACAAGCTCGCCAAGGTCGACGACTACGGCTCCGGCGTCAGCACCTACGGCATCAGCGGCGGCCGCTCCAGTGCGTGCGGCTACCCGTACGTGCTGCCCGAGGTGCACTACTACCAGCAGTCGGGCACACCGACCGCGTGCGACTCGGACGCGAACGCCGGCAGCCTCGACCCCGACCACCTCTGCTACTCCTGGCTCTCCCTCGACAAGACCGGCGGCAGCCCGTACAAGCTGGTCACCGGTGAGTGGTACGGCGGAGTCGACGGCGGCCGCGTGGTGCGCTACCAGCTCAACCCGACGAGCTCCGCGTCCTACCCCGGGCTCCTCAACATGTCCGGCGGCAAGACCGTCATCCAGGACGCCTACGCCGCCTCCCGCTACCGGGGGCTGCAGGGCGGCATGACCTGGACCGACGACCAGGGCGTGCTGAACTTCGCCTTCCACAAGGGCTGCGGCACCCAGCCCGGCGTGTACTCCCACACGTGGATCGGCGACACCCGGGCCGGAACGACCTGTGCGGCCGGCGGCAACTGGGCGGCTGGGCCGCCGCAGGCCCTGAGCTACTGGCCGAAGCTCGACGCGACCCAGGTCGACGAGCTGTGGGGGCTGACCGAGGGCATCTGCTACAGCCCGAGCGATCCGAGGTACGGCGAGCACACGCCGACGAGCACGCTGGACGCCTGCTACGGCTACAACGGCTCGACGACCTCGTCCCTGCGCTCGGTCTTCGCCGTCGGCTTCACCGACCCGGCGGTCCAGGGCCTGCACTGACCTGACGCACGTCGGACGGGGCCCGTTCCCGGCGCCGCAGGGCGCCGGGAACGGGCCCCGAGGTGCTTCCAGGACCGGCATGGCTCCAACGGACGCTCGTCCGTGCGTCGGTCACAGGAGCGAGAGCTGCGTCGGCCCGGTCACAGTGGGCTCCGCCGCGACGGGTTCGGGCTCGGGCGGGCGGATCCTGCGCGGCATCCCGGGGCGCGTCGGGCCGACGCCGTACTCCTGGGCCAGTTCGTGCACCTGGCCGGTGATCCGGCGCTGGTACCACTTCGGGGCGTAGGCGCCCTCCGCGTACAGCCGCTCGTAACGGCGCACGAGGTACGGATGCCGGCGCTCGAGCCAGGCCATGAACCATTCGCGCGCGCCCGGGCGCAGATGCAGCACCAGCGGGGTCACCGAGGTCGCCCCGGCGGCGGCGATCGCCCGTACGGTGGCGCGGAGTTGGGCCGGGTGATCGCTCAGGAAGGGGATCACGGGGGCCATCAGGACTCCGCAGCCGATGCCGTGCTCGCCCAGTGTGCGCACGACGTCCAGCCGGCGCTCCGGGGCGGGGGTGCCCGGTTCGACGGTGCGCCACAGCTCCTGGTCGGTGAAGCCGACGGAGACGGAGATGCCGACGTCGGTGACCTCGGCGGCCTGCTTCAGCAGGTCGAGGTCGCGCAGGATCAGGGTGCCCTTGGTGAGGATCGAGAAGGGGTTCGCGCGGTCGCGCAGCGCCGCGATGATGCCCGGCATCAGCCGGTAGCGGCCCTCGGCCCGCTGGTAGCAGTCGACGTTGGTGCCCATCGCGATGTGCTCGCCGTGCCAGCGGGGGGAGGCGAGGTGGGCGCGCAGCAGTTCGGGGGCGTTGACCTTCACCACGATCTGGGTGTCGAAGCCGAGCCCCGTGTCGAGGTCGAGGTAGCCGTGCGTCTTGCGGGCGAAGCAGTACACGCACGCGTGCGTGCAGCCCCGGTAGGGGTTGACCGTCCACTCGAACGGCATGCGTGAGGCGCCCGGCACCCGGTTCACGATCGAACGCGCCCGCACCTCATGGAAGGTGATGCCGCGGAACTCGGGGGTGTCGAAGGTACGGGTGGTCACCGCGTCCGCGTCGAACAGCGCGGCGCCCCGGGCCGCGGCGGGGCTCTCGGCCAGATGATCCCAGCGCATGGGCGCCTCCTCGATAGCACTGCGCCACAGAATAGAACACACGTTCCCTTGATCGCGATGTGGATTCGGTCGCAGGTTCGAATTGCGGGGAGGTCGACCACCGACCTGCGGAGTTGCGGGCAGGCTGTCGCGGGCCGGTGCGCGGGCCGTCGGCGCGCCCCTCACCTCCGTGTCCCTGTCTGCGCCATAACAGAGAGATGCAGCAGTCGAGATTGCCGGCGAGCCTCTCCACGGGCGTACGTCACCTCACCCTGGAAGCCGCGGGGCTCACCCTGTCCTGCCTGCTCGCCGAGGCGCCGGACGGCGAGCCGCGCGCCACCGTGGTCGCCCTGCACGGCGGCGGAATGACGGCGGGCTACTTCGACGGGCAGGCCCACCCCGACCTGTCCCTCCTCACCCTCGGCGCGCGCCTCGGCTTCACGGTGCTCGCGGTGGACCGGCCCGGCTACGGGCTGTCGGCCGGCCGGCTGCCCGACGGGCAGACCCTCGCCGAGCAGGCCGAAGTGCTCCAGGCCGCCCTGGAGGAGTTCGCCGCGCGGTATGCCACCGGAGCGGGCTTCTTCCTGCTGGCGCACTCCTACGGCGGCAAACTCGCCCTCGTGACGGCCGCGCGCGCCGACGGGCTGCTCGCACTGGACGTCTCCGGCTGCGGGCACCGATACGGGGTCGAGCCAGCCGAGCTGCTCGAGATCGGGCGCGGCGCACACCGGGGGCGCAACTGGGGTCCGCTGTGGCTGTATCCGCCGGGGACCTTCCGTTCGATCGGCTCCCTCATCGCTCCCATGCCGGTTCGCGAGACCGCCGAAGTCACCCACTGGCCCGCGCTGTTCGAGGACCTGGCGCCGCGCGTGCGGATCCCCGTGAGGCTGACCTTCGCCGAGCACGAGGCGTGGTGGCTGCACGGGGAGCGGGACCTCGCCGACCTCACCGCGCGCCTCGCCGCGGCACCGGTGGTCCGCGTCGAACGCCAGCCTGCGGCGGGCCACAACATCAGCCTCGGCTGGGCGGCGCGCGCGTACCACCTGCGCGCGCTCGCGTTCTTCGAGGAGCGCCTTTCGGTGTCCGCGGAGGATGAGCGGCAGTTGACGGCACGGGTGCGGTCCGGAGCCGCACCCCGGGTGTGATGGGATGGCGCACACCCCATCACACGTACAGGAAGAGGAAGGTCATGGCGCAGGTCGAGGCCACCACGGAGCGCACCATCGCGGCGGACGCGGAGGCGGTGTTCGACGCGCTCGCCGACTACAGCGGCACCCGTGGGCGGCTGCTGCCCGAGCAGTTCAGCGAGTACGAGGTGCGCGAGGGCGGCGACGGCGAGGGCACCCTCGTGCACTGGAAGCTCCAGGCCACCAGCAAGCGCGTCCGTGACTGCCTGCTGGAGGTCAGCGAGCCGACCGACGGGGAACTCGTCGAGAAGGACCGCAACTCCTCCATGGTCACCACCTGGCGGGTCACCCCGGCCGGCGAGGGCAGGTCCCGGGTCGTCGTGACCACGACCTGGAAGGGCGCCGGCGGCATCGGCGGCTTCTTCGAGAGGACCTTCGCACCCAAGGGTCTCGCCCGGATCTACGACGCGATCCTCGCGAAGCTCGCCGCAGACGTGGAGAAGTGACGGGGCGTACGGCGTCGGGCGCGAGCGGCGGGAGTCCGTACGCGCCGTCATGACCCCTCGTGCGCTCCGGGGGCTCGGGACCGGTGTCCCGCTCCCCGGAGCGCGCGCCGTCAGTCGACGGGCTGATTCTCGCGCTCACCGTTTCGAGTGGTTTTCCGCGGGGCGCGGTGGTGCGCCGTAGCGCTCCGACCGGCGCATACCTTCCGCGGCCCGTCTCACGGGCGACTCGTCGCGCTTGATCCCTGTTGTCGCGCAATGCGAGAAATGTGCGGCGCAGACGCGACGAGGGGAGCGGTACGTGGGCGGGACGACTGCGGTGGACGTGGACGACGAGCGGGCCGTGCTGTCCGTGGTCCCGGACGCGCACCGGGAGCCGGCCGGCGTCGAGCCGTCCGAACCGCCCGTGGCGCTCGGCCCCCGCCGGATCCGGCTGGTGTTCGCCGGGCTCATGCTCGCGCTGCTGCTGGCCGCCCTCGACCAGATGATCGTGGCCACCGCGCTCCCCAAGGTCGTCGGCGAGCTGCACGGCCTGGACCGGATGTCCTGGGCGATCACCGCCTACCTGCTGACCTCCACCGTCGGCCTTCCGGTCTACGGCAAGTGCGGTGACCTCTTCGGCCGCAAGGGCGTCTTCCAGTTCGCGATCGGGGTCTTCGTGGTCGGCTCCGCGCTCGCCGGCCGGGCCTCGACCATGGACCAGCTGATCGCCTTCCGCGCGATCCAGGGTGTCGGCGCCGGCGGCCTCATGATCGGCGTGCAGGCGATCATCGCGGACATCGTCCCGCCCCGCGAACGCGGCCGCTACATGGGCCTCATCGGCGCCGCATTCGGTCTCGCCTCCGTCGCCGGGCCCCTGCTGGGCGGCTACTTCACGGACCACCTCTCGTGGCGCTGGTGCTTCTACGTCAACGTGCCCTTCGGCCTGGTCACCTTCGCCGTCGTCACGGCCGTGCTGAAACTGCCCAAGCCCGCCGTCAGGGCCCGCCTCGACGTCCTCGGCACCCTGCTGCTGGCCGCGACGTCGACCTGTCTGGTGCTGCTGACCAGTTGGGGCGGCACCGAGTACGCCTGGGACTCGAGGGTCATCTGGGGGCTCGGCGCGGGCGCGGCCCTCGGATGTGTCCTCTTCCTGGTCGTCGAGCGGTTCGCCGTCGAACCCCTCATCCCGCTGCGGCTGCTGAGGGACCCCGTCTTCAACGTCACCGCACTGGTGGGTCTGGTCATCGGCGTCGCCCTCTTCGGCGCCGCCAGCTACCTGCCCACCTTCCTGCAGATGGTCGACGGGGCGAGCGCCACCGAGTCCGGACTGCTGATGCTGCCGATGATGGCCGGAATCGTCGGCGCCTCGATCGTCAGCGGACAGCTCATCAGCCGCACCGGCCGCTACAAGGCCTTCCCGCTCCTCGGCAGCGTCCTCGCCGCGATCGGCATGTGGCTGCTGTCCCGGCTCGACGTGGACACGCCCCGGCTGGAGTACAGCGTCTGGATGGCCGTCCTCGGCGCGGGTATCGGCCTGGTGATGCCGGTGCTGATCCTCGCCGTGCAGAACTCCGTCCGCCCGGCCGACCTCGGCACCGCGACCAGCGCCAACAACTACTTCCGGCAGATCGGCGGCAGCGTCGGCGCCGCAGTCTTCGGGACCCTGTTCGCCCACCGGCTCTCGGACGCCCTGCGCGAACGCCTGCCGGCGAGCGCGGGCGCCCGTCTGCCCGACCCCGAGTCCATCACGCCGCAACTCGTCCACGCTCTGCCGCCGACGCTGCGGAACGCGTACATCGAGGCGTACGCCGAGGCCATGCCGCGGATCTTCCTCTACCTCGTCCCGGTCATCGTCCTCGGCCTGCTCATCGCCTTCTTCCTCAAGGAGAAACCACTGGTGTCCCACAACGCCCCAGCCGACTGCCCGCCCTCCGCCCAGGTCCCGCAGGCGCGCGCGCCGTACGCCGCCAGCGTGCCCGTCTGCGGCACGGTCCAGCACCCCGACGGCACCGTCGTCCCCCGCGCGGCCCTCACCCTCATCGACGTCGGGGGCGTGCAGATCGGGCGGGGCGCGAGCGGCGAGGACGGGCGGTACGCGCTGTCCACGCCCGGCTCCGGGTCCTACGTCCTCATCGCCGCGGCCGGCGGCCACCAGCCGCAGGCCGTCTCGGTGACGGTCGGGGAGCGGCCGGTCGAACTGGACGTCGTGCTCGGCGGCGCGGGCCGGCTGGCGGGCAGCGTGGTCACGGCCGACGGCACCCCGGTGCGCGACGCCGCCGTCACGCTCACCAACGTGCACGGAGAGGTGGTCGCGACCACCCGTAGCGGGCGCGAGGGAAGCTACGTCATCACCGAGCTGGTGGCCGGTGAGTACACCCTCGCCGCCAGCGCCCCCGCATTCCGCCCGGCCGCGCTCCCCGTCACCGTGCAGGCCTCGCGCGAGACCCGGCAGGACGTCGAACTCGCGGGCGGCGCGGTGCTGCGGGGCACCGTCCGCGCGGGGGACGGCCGGCCGGTCGAGGACGCGCGGGTGACACTGCTGGACGCCGCGGGCAACGTCGTCGACACGCTGACCACCGGGGCGGACGGGACCTATCGATTCGTCGATCTGTCGTCGGGGGAGTACACGGTGATCGCGGCCGGGTACCCGCCGGTGGCCACGGTGCTGCAGGTCGCCGGGGGCGGTCGTACCGAGCGTGATCTGCAGTTGGGGCACGAGGACTGAGGAGGTGGGGGCTCGCGGGTCTCTCGGCTGCGGATTGTTCGCGGCCGGCCGCGCCCACGCGGCGGAGCCGCAGAATGCCACCGCCCCGCGCGCCCTCGGGCGCACCTGTGCGCCCCCATGGGACCAATTCGCGTAATGCTGCACATCCCAACCAGTCGGGGCCCTACCGTGTTGGTGGCGGCACAGATCTTGCAAGCGGGGAGAAAGGGCCTGGGCCATGGACCATGGCACCGAGACGGGCGCCTCGGCCGGGCACGGCGCGGCGGAGTACACCGCGGCCGGCCGTATCCCGCTGGCCGTGGTCGTGGTGGACCGCGAGGGGCTGGTCTCGCACTGGAGCCGGGGTGCGCGCAGGTTGTTCGGCATCCTCAGGGAGGACGCGCTCGGCCGGCCCGCCGTCGATCTGCTGCCCGTCTCCGGCGCCCTGCCCGAAGGTGAGGACACCGGACCCTACGGGCCGTACGTGGCGTACGACGGACTCGGCCCCGGCCTGGAGTCCTCGCTCGACGGGCGGCTGTCGTACCCGGCCGCCGGGCGCGCCCGGCTCTCCGTGCCCGACACCGAGCGCGTGGACGTGCTGTGGTGGGCGTACCCCCTGGTGGGTCCGGGCCCGGAACGGCTGCTGGTGCTGGCCGCGGACGCGGGCGCCCTGCAACAGCAGGAGGACGGCATGGCCGCCCCGCGCATCGCGCCCGGCTTCGCCCTGCACACCGACTTCCCCGGCGCTGAGGAGCTCGCCCGCAGGCTGCCGGAGATCCTGCCCAGCATGAGTGTGGGCGACAGCGCCCGCATCGTCTCGCAGGTCCTCGAACTGGGCTATCCGATCCTGGAGTTCAGCCAGAACGACCGGGTGCCGGTCACCCCGGACTGGGGCGTGCCCCGGCGCGCGGAGCGCAGAGCGCGCCGGGAGCGGGCGGCGCGCGCCGTGGCGGCAGGGCACCCGGTGCCGCAGGACGTTCAGGACGAGGGCGAGGACCTCGAGTACGCCGCGGTGCGTGAGCGACTGGAGTTCCTCAACGAGGTCAGCGGCAGGATCGGCACGTCCCTCGACCTGGCGCAGACCATCATCGAGGTCAGCAAGGCCGTGGTGCCCCGCTTCACGGACGTGGCCTGCACGTATCTTCGTGAACAGGTCGTCGCCGGCGAGGGGTTCCCCGACGGCGTGCCCGACACCACCACCATGTGGCACCGGGTCGCCCTGGAGCACACCGACGAGCCGGGACGCTGGGAAGACGTCGTGCCCGTCGGCGAGGCCATGCCGTTCCCGGCGGAGACGCCTTTCTTCCAGTGCATGACCACCGGGGAGCCGGTCGTCATCCCGCGCATCAGCGAGGAGATGGGACACGCCATCGCCTCCCAGTTCGACAAGCGTGACATCCGGCCCCTCATCACCCACCGTTCCATGCTGATCGTGCCGCTGAAGGCGCGTCAGGTGGTTCTCGGCTTCATGGCGCTGATGCGTCATCCGGAGCGTCCCGAGTTCAACGACATGGACCGTGTCACGGGTGCGGAACTCGCCGCCCGCGCGGGCCTCGTGCTGGACAACGCGCGCATGTACACGTACCAGGAGAACGTCGCGGAGACCCTCCAGGACAGCATGCTGCCGCACATCGCACCGCGCATGACCGGCTGCGACATCGCCACCCGCTACCTCCCGGGCACCCTGCTCGGACGGGTCGGCGGCGACTGGTTCGACTCCGTGAAACTGCCCGGCGCCCGTACCGCCCTCGTGGTCGGCGACGTCATGGGGCACGGGCTCAACTCGGCGGCCATGATGGGCCAGTTGCGTACGGCCGTGCAGACCATGGCCGCGCTCGACCTGCCGCCCGCCCAGCTGCTGCGCAACCTCGACGACCTCGCCCAGCGGCTCGGCGACACCTACCTCGCGACCTGCCTGTACGCCGTCTACGACCCGATCGCGAGCGAACTGCACCTCGCCAACGCCGGCCACATCCCGCCGGTGATCGTCCGCGCGGCGGACGGGCGCAGTGAACTGCTCGACCTGCCCACAGGCGCGCCGATCGGCGTCGGCGGGGTCCCGTTCGAGTCGGTACGGGTGCCGGTGTCGCCCGGCGACCGGCTGGTGATGTGCACCGACGGACTGGTCGAGGTGCGCGGTGAGGACATCGGTGTCGGGCTCGCCACGCTGTGCGAGTCCGCCGCGCACCCGGCGGCCTCCATGGACGACGCCTGCGACACGATCATCCGCGCCCTCAACACCTGCGGCGGCCGCAAGGACGACGTGGCGCTGCTCATGGCCAGGCTGGCCGGCATCGAACCCGAGGACGTCGCCGTGTGGCGGTTCAACCTGGATCCCGTCGAGGTGGGCCGGGCTCGCGCGGTCGTCGGCGAACAGCTCCACGAGTGGGGGCTCGACACGCTCGCGCACAACGCCGAGTTGATGGTCAGCGAACTGGTCACCAACGCCGTACGGCACTCCCACGGCCGCCCGGTCGAACTGCGGCTCGTACGCGGCGACACCCTGCTGTGCGAGGTGGACGACGACGACCACACCCTGCCCACCTTGCTGAGCGCCGGACCCGGTGACGAGTCCGGTCGCGGCCTGCGCGTGGTGAGCACGCTGGCCCGCGAGTGGGGGACCAGCCGGACGAGCGCCGGAAAGACGGTGTGGTTCGAACTGACGCTGCCGCGCGCCGCGCGACGCTGACCGGCCGCGGCGGTGCCGGAAGCCACGTGTCAGGCCGATGGTCCGCTCGTCGTCCCCCTCACCTCCAGCGCCGGTGTCGTCAGGACCAGTTCCGCAGGGCGGCCCGGGTCGGCGATGCGGTCCAGGAGGCGCCCGGCGGCGCGGCGCCCCACATCGTGGCTGCCGTTGTCCACCGTGGTGAGCCACAGGTGCCGCAGCCGTGAGAGGTAGGTGTTGTCGTAGCCGACGAGGGACAGGTCGCGTGGCACCCGCAGCCCCAGCTCCTCCGCCGCCGAGAGGGCCCCGACACAGGCGATGTCGTTGAAGGCGAAGAGGGCCGTGGGCCGTTGGCCGGCGCTGAGCAGGCGGACCGCGGCCCGGTAGCCGCCCTCCTCGGTGAGGTCGCCCTGTTCCACGACGGCCGAGTCCTCGAGGCCGTGCTCCCGCATCACGGTCTCGAAACTGCGCCGGCGCAGTGCGCCGACCACTCCCTGCCCGGCGATGTGGGCGATGCGACGGTGGCCGAGACCGATGAGGTGCTCGGTGGCGAGGCGGGCGCCGTGCTCGTCGTCGTTCGCGACGATGTCGACGGCGGGCAGTT
>NZ_PQSR01000147.1 GCF_002920635.1 Streptomyces sp. Ru72
TGACCCGGGCGACGCACCACCGGGGGCCGAGCGGCTTCGGGGGCCTCGGCTTCGGGCTGAAGTGGAACATGGGCTGGATGCACGACTCGCTGGAGTACATGGCCCACGACCCGATCCACCGCAGGTACCACCACAATGAGATGACGTTCTCGATGGTGTACGCCTACAGCGAGAACTACGTCCTGCCGATCTCGCACGACGAGGTGGTGCACGGGAAGCGGTCGCTGGTGTCGAAGATGCCGGGCGACTGGTGGCAGCAGCGGGCGAACCTCCGTGCGTACCTGGGCTTCATGTGGGCGCACCCGGGCAAGCAACTCCTCTTCATGGGGCAGGAGTTCGCGCAGGGTGCGGAGTGGTCGGAGGAGCACGGTCCGGACTGGTGGCTGCTGGATGCCGAGTACGGGGCGGAGTCGGACCACCGGGGGGTGCGGGACCTGGTCCGCGACCTCAACACGGTCTACCGCGGCACGCCGGCGCTGTGGGAGCGGGACACCGAACCGTCCGGTTTCAGCTGGGTCGTGGGCGATGCGGCGGACGACAACGTATTGGCCTTCCTGCGCCACGACGCGGAGGGGAGCCCGCTGCTGGCGGTTTCCAACTTCTCCCCTGTCGTCCGCCACGACTACCGCCTGGGTGTGCCCGACGACGTCCCGGCCTGGCACGAGGTGCTGAACACGGACGCGGCGGCGTACGGCGGCGGCGACGTGCGCAACCCGGGCCCCGTGAAGCCGGAACCCACGCCGTGGCACGGCCGCGCGGCCAGCCTGCGCCTGACGCTGCCGCCGCTGGCAACGCTCTGGCTCCGCCCGGCCTAGGTTATTCGCCCCCGCCGCCCCTGCCCGTCCCGTCCCGGGGGGCTGCCGCCCCCAGACCCCCGCTTCGGCCTGAACGGCCGCGTCCTCAAACGCCGGACGGGCTGAAATCCAGCCCCTCCTGCGTTTGAGGAGCGGGGTCCAGGGGCGGAGCCCCTGGGGTGGGACGGGTAGGGGCGGCGGGGGCGAGACACCCCACCGTCGGCTCAGCGGCTGCCGAACATCAGCCTCCGCAGCCCCGCCAGCAACCCCCTCGCCTCCCGTTCCACAGTGCGCGGCTTCTCCGGGGGCTCCGGCGCGCCCCCCGAGGAGCCACGCGCACCCCGCAGCGGCACGTCCCCGTGCAGCTCGTAGCGGACCGGCAGCAGTCGCAGCCCCCGCACCACCGGCCCCGACCGCCACGGCAACTGATCTGGCGGCAACGTCAGTTCCGCCTGGGCGAAGTGCTCGAAGACCCGCCCCACCGCCGTCGCCACGATCATCCCGGCCAGCTCCCGCGCCGCGCTCGGGCACTGGTGCTGCCCCGCCCCCCACCCCAGATGCGCCCGCGTACTGCTCGCCGGGTCTACCGACGAGGACGAGTCGAGCGCCAGCAGGTCCCGGTGCGCGGCCGCCGCCGACGGCGACACCGCGTCGCCCGCGCGGATCCAGAAGTTGCCCAGCCGCACGTCCCGCGCCGCGAAGCGGAAGCACATGTTGGCCACCGGCGGATTGACCAGCGCCGCCCGGTTCACCGTCTCCCCCAGCTGCCCGGCCGACAGACCGCGCCGCACCGTGGCGTTGCCCCGCAGCACCTCCAGGAGCGTGTTCAGCACCATGTTCCCGGTGACGTCGTTGAGGTAGACCGCGTTCATGAACAGCTCCCGGCCCAGCTGTTCGTCCGACAGGTCGGGATCGGCCAGCAGCATGTACGAGGTCAGGTCGTCGCCGGGCTGCCCCCGGCGCTGCGCCGCCAGCCGGGTCATGGCCGCGAGCGCCCTGCCCGTCGCCGCCCCCGCGTCCGACCCGCCGTCCAGCATCCGCCACAGGTCCATGACCAGCTCGTCGCCGAGCTCCACCGGGCAGCCGAACAGCCGCGTCGTCACCATCAGCAGCAACGGCCGTGTGTACTGCGCCCCGAGGTCCGCGAACCCCGTCCGCCCGGACTCGGCGGCCAGCAGGCCGATCAGTTCGTCCGTGTAGCGGGCGACGGCGGCCCGCAGCTCCCAGCCCTGCGGCGTGTGCCCGTCCTGGAAGGGGCGCAGCGCCGAATGGTGGGTGCGGCGGGCCGCCCGGTGCTCGTCGTCGTCCATGAACATCGTCTGCCGCACCTCGTAGCCCGCGAGCAGCGGCCAGTCGGCCGGGAGCCACCCCTGGGCCCGGGCCCGCCAGTACCGTACGTCCCGCCGCCACACGCTCTCGTCGCGCAGCACCTGAAGGACCTCGCGGTAGCCGAGCACCAGCCACACGGGCACCCCCGTCAGCCCGACCGGCGCGACCTGGCCGTAGGTGCGCCGCAGCCGCTCGTACACGGCTCCGGGATCGGCGTCGAACTCCGAGGTGAGCAACGGCGGTACCGGCAGCGAGGCGAGCGACGGGCTGTCGGCCGGCGCGGTCGCGTACGGTTGGGCGTCCATACCGACACGCATACCGCACCGGACGTGCACAGCCGGTGATCACAGCGTGAACTGTTACGCCCCGGTGATCTCCGTTTCCGTTGCGTTCGCCCGCTCGACGTCCGAGTCCCGCAGTGCCGCCGCCAGTGGCTTCGGCAGTTCCCCGCCGTACACCACGCCCAGCCGCTGCGTCGCCCGCGTCAGCGCGACATAGAGGTCGCTCGTGCCGTAACGCCCCGGCTCGACCACCAGGACGGAGTCGAACTCCAGGCCCTTGGCCTGGCGCGGGTCGAGCAGGACCACGGTCCGGGTCAGGTCCGGTTCGCCCCCCGCGGTCACCCCGTCGAACCGGGCGGCCAGCGCCCGGTGCAGCTCGCGCGGGGCGATCACCGCCAGCCGGCCCTCGGCGGGGGTGAGTTCGGCGACCGCCTTCGCCACCGTGCCGGGCAGGTCGTCCTCCGCGCGGCGCGCCCACGGCCGTACGCCCGTGGAACGGACCGAGCTCGGCGGTTCGAAGCCGGGGTGCTCGGCCCGGACCACGGCCGCCGCGACCTCCATGATCTCGGCAGGCGTGCGGTAGTTGACGCCGAGCCGGGTGTGCTCCCAGCGGTCCTCGACGTAGGGCGCGAGGATCTTCGACCAGGAGCCGACCCCGCCGGCCTCGGACGTCTGCGCCGGGTCCCCGACCAGGGTCATCGAGCGGGTCGGGCAGCGCCGCATCAGCAGCCGCCAGGCCATCGGCGACAGCTCCTGCGCCTCGTCGACGATGATGTGCCCGAACGCCCAGGTGCGGTCGGCCGCGGCGCGCTCGGCGGCGCTGCGGTGGTCGGCCTCCTCCTGCCGCTCGGCGAACCGTTCGGCGTCGATGATGTCGTGCGCCGACAGGACTTCCGACGCCTCCGGGTCACTGTCCTCCTTGTCCTCGAACTCGTAGGTCCGGGAGGCGTACGACACGTCCAGCACGCCCTGCGCGTACGACACCTGGGCCTCGCGCTCGCGTTCGGCGCGGGCGCGGGCCGACCGGTCGTCCTCACCGAGGAGTTCGGCCGCCTCGTCGAGCAGCGGGATGTCGGCCGTCGTCCAGGCACGGGTGACCGGACGGCGGATGGCGGCCGCGTCCTCGTCGGACACATAGCCCTCCGGGTCGGCGAGGAAGTCGGCGACCAGCCGCTGCGGGGTCAGACGCGGCCACAACTGGTCGATCGCGGACCAGACTTCCGGGTTCTCGGCGAGTTCGTCGCGGATCTGGGTGATGTCGCTCGCGTCGAGGAGGTTCGAGCCGTCGTAAGGGTCGGTGCCGATCCGTTCGGCGACCATGTCCGTCAGCGTGTTGAGGATGTGGCCCTCGAAGTGCTCGCGCGCCACGTTGTGCGGCAGCTTCGCGGCGCGGGTGCGTTCGCGGGCCACGTTCACGAGTCCGTCGTCGAGCAGCAGGACGTCCCGGTCGTGCTCGATGGCGATGACCGGGTCGGGCAGCGCCTGCCGGTCGGCGACGACCCGCGCGAGCACGTCGGCCATGTCGGCGCGGCCCTTCACGGCGGCGGCCTGGGGTGTGTCGGCGGTGGTGGCCTTCACGCCGGGGAACAGCTCGCCGACCGTGGCGAGCAGCACGCCGGTCTCGCCGAGGGAGGGCAGCACCTCGCCGATGTAGCCGAGGAACGCCGGGTTCGGGCCGACGATGAGGACGGCGCGGCGGGCGAGCAGCTCCCGGTGCTCGTAGAGGAGGTAGGCCGCGCGGTGCAGCGCGACGGCCGTCTTGCCGGTGCCCGGGCCGCCCTCCACCACCAGCACGCCCCGGTGGGGTGCGCGGATGATGCGGTCCTGGTCGGCCTGGATGGTCCGGACGATGTCGCTCATCCGGCCGGTGCGGGCCGCATTGAGCGCGGCGAGCAGCACGTCGTCCCCGGCGGGGTCCTCGTGTCCGGTGCGCTCGCGGTCGGCGACGTCGAGGTGCTCGTCGTGCAGGGCCGTCACCCGGCGGCCCTCGGTGGAGATGTGCCGGCGTCGGCGCAGGCCCATCGGGGTGTGCCCGGTGGCCAGGTAGAAGGGGCGGGCGACCTCGGCCCGCCAGTCGATCAGGATCGGCGTGCGCTCGGCGTCGTCGGCGCGCAGCCCGATACGGCCGATGTGGTGGCTCGCCCCGGAGGTGAGGTCGATACGTCCGAAGCACAGCGAGCCGTCCACGGCGTTCAGGGCGGCCAGCAGGCCCGAGCGTTCGGCGACGAGGATGTCCCGTTCCAGGCGGGCCTGCATGGGCTTGTCCCCCTGGGAGAGAGCGTCCGCGACGGAGACCTCGGTGTCGCCGCGCAGCGCGTCCACGCGCGCGTACAGCCCGTCGATGAATTCCTGCTCGTGCCGCAATTCATCGTCCGGAAATTCGGTGTTTGACAATTCAGCTCCCGCCCGGATATACTGTGTTCACTGAACTTCTCCGCGACTCTGTCCACATTAAGTCGCGAATCATTGAATATACGCACAGAAATCCCCCGAGCGCAATTGCTCGGGGGATTTCTGCTATGCGGACGTGACGTCACAGCACGTCGGACAGCTCCTCCAGCAGCCGCCGCTTGGGCCGCGCCCCCACCATCGCCTTCACGGGCTCACCGTTCCGGAAGACCATGAAGGTCGGCATCGACAGCACCTTGTAGGCGTTCGTCGTCTCCGGATTGGTGTCCACGTCCAGTTGGACCACCTTGAGCCGGTCCCCCTCCTCGACGGCCAGGGAGCTGAGCACCGGCCCCATCTGCCGGCACGGCGGACACCAGTCCGCGGTGAACTCCACCAGCACCGGCAGATCAGATCCGAGCACCTCCGCCCCGAAGTCCGCGTCCGTCACCTCGGCCACACCATCCGCCTTGATCACCGCTCCTGCCCTCCCAGCTCGCACAGCGGTTCCGGACCCCCCGGAACCAGCGCCTCGGCGGCCAGCCCGTCACGGGCCCGCTCGGCGCGCGCCAACTGTCCGGCGACCTTTTCCCGCACCGACCGCAACTCCCCGATCAGCGTGTCCAGTTCGTCCAGCTTGCGCCGGTAGACCGCGAGCGACGCCGGGCAGGAGTCGCCCTCCGGATGCCCGGCCCGCAGACACTCCACGAAGGGCCGTGTCTCCTCCAGGTCGAACCCGAAGTCCTGCAGGGTGCGGATCTGCTGGAGCAGCCGCAGATCGCGCTCGTCGTAGGTGCGGTATCCGTTGCCGCTGCGCCGCGCGGGCAGGAGCCCCCGCGACTCGTAGTACCGCAGGGTCCGCGTGGTGGTCCCGGCCCGCGCCGCCAGCTCGCCGATTCGCATGTCCGCGACGGTAATCCTTGACGCCGACGTCAGGGCAAGGCCGCAGGCGGCGCAACGCCGCAGACGGTCGCGCGGGCCCGCGGGAAAAATCCCGCCAATCCCCCGGCGCGCACCGATGACTCCGGCCCCCTCCGGCGGTCTCATCTGTGACAGGACCCGGCGACGGCGGACGGACGGACCCATGACCACCCTGCACCACCTCCTGAAGACGTACATCGACAAGGGCTGGGCGCCGGGCGCCGTGGCCCTGGTGGAGCGGCACGGCCGTACGGAGAGCGCGGCGGTCGGCTCCCTCGACGCCACCGGCGCGCAGCCGATGCCACCCGACGCGATCTTCCGCCTGGCCTCGATCACCAAGCCCCTCGTGGCCGCCGCCGTGATGACCCTCGTGGAGGACGGCACCCTCGCCCTCGACGCCCCGGTCGCCGTGTGGATCCCGGAACTGGCGCACCCCACCGTGGTGCGCACCCCCGCCGGACCGATCGACGACGTGGTGCCCGCCTCCCGGCAGATCACCGTGCAGGACCTGCTGACCTTCCGCGCGGGGTACGGCTTCCCGTCGGACTTCTCCCTGCCCCAGGTCAAGGCCCTGTTCGAGGTGCAGAGGCCCGGAGCGGATCCGCGCGCTCTCCCCGACCCCGACGCCTGGGTCGCCGAACTGGCCCGCCTACCGTTGCTCTACCAGCCGGGCGAGGCCTGGCTCTACCACACCTGTTCCGACCTCCAGGGCGTGCTGATCGCCCGGGCGACCGGCCGTCCGCTGCCCGAGGTGCTGGCCGAGCGGATCCTTCAGCCGCTGGGGATGAGCGACACCGCCTTCGAGGTGCCGGCCACCGAGCGCCACCGCCTCACCACCGCCTACCGCCCCGACGGCACGGGCGGCCTCGAGGCCATCGACACCCCGGACGGCGGCTGGAGCAGTCTGCCCGCGTTCCCGTCCGGCGGGGGCGGCCTCGCCGGTACGGCCGCCGACTGGCTGGCCTTCGCCCGCATGCTGCTCGCCGGCGGGACCACGCCCGACGGCCGCCGTGTCCTGACCACGGAGTCGGTGCGCCGGATGACCACCGACCATCTCACCGCGGCGCAGCGCGCGAGGGCCGCCCTGTTCCTCGAGGGACAGGGCTGGGGCTACGGCGGCTCGGTGGACATCGCCGCCTCCGATCCATGGACCGTCCCCGGCCGCTACGGCTGGGTCGGCGGCACCGGCACCAGCGCCCACGTCGTCCCGGCCACCGGGACGGTCGCGATCCTGCTCACCCAGCGCGCGATGGAGGGGCCGACCCCGCCCGCCCTGATGCGCGACTTCTGGCGGTACGCGGCCGGGACGTCGTGACGGACCCGGGCGGGCCGGTGGCGGTCGGGACGCCGGCACCGCGACGGTTCAGGGGGTGAGCAGGACCCCCGCCGACTCCTCCACCTCCAGCAGGGAGGCACTCCGCCGCTCCTCCTCGAACGCCTTGCGGCCGCCGCGCAGCCCGAACAGGCGCTTGGCGAACGCGATGTAGAGGACCGCGAGGATGTTGAGGACCAGTGTCGCGATCTTCAGGCCGCTGATGTGCTCGGTGAGCTCGTACACCTCCAGCGGCAGGAAGGCCGCGGTGGCGACGACCGTCAGGTACTCCGCCCAGCGCTTGGCGTACCAGAGTCCGACCGCCTCGACCAGCTCGATCAGCGCGTACGCCAGCAGCAGCCCGGCCACCAGGATCAGCGTGGAGTGCCGGTAGCCGAAGGACTTCTGGATGGTGTCGACCACGGGCGAGTGGTCGAGGTCGTAGTGGAAGTGCCGGAAGACCGGCCGGAAGACCTCCAGGTACTCGTTGAACAGCCGTCGCACCGCGTCCTGGCTGTTGCTGAACCTCCACACCGCCACCGCGACCAGCACGATGAACACCCCGCGTACGGCCCGCTCGATCGCCAGGAAGCGCAGGATGAACAGGTCGCGCAGCACCTTGCCGCGCGGCACGAGCGGGGCGTCGCCGGCCGGTCCCGAGCCGTGCGGCTCGCCGAGCACGAAGTCGCCGCAACGCAGACAGCGCCATACGTCCCCGAGCGCGGTCTGGGCGTGCAGCCGGATCCGCAGCCGGGGGTCGTCCGGCGCGTAGGTCACATGCCCGCGGCGCGCACAGGTGCGCCGGTCCCAGTCGATCTTCATTGCCCCCGTGCCTCCCGCATGAAGGTGCCGTGCCGGTCGTTCCGGCACGGCACGGTAGTGCATGTCCTACGAGACGTGGGGGCAGGGCGCGGGGTTCCCGCCGAGGTCAGCGGCGTCCGGCGGCGACGGGTTCCCGCTCCTCGGCCTGCGTCTCGGCGGGCTGCGCGGGGCGGTCCTTGCGCGGCAGCAGCGCGGCGACCAGGACGGTGCCGACCCCGAGGACCACGGCGCCGACCAGGCTGGTGTGGGCGACGGCGTCCGCGAAGGACGAGCCGACCGCGTCGGCCATCTGCCGGGCGCCGTCCGCGAGCTGGCCGGCCTGTGTCTTGAGCTGTGCGGCCTGCTGGGCGCTGCCCGCGTGGGCGGCCTGCTCGGCGAGCTGCCGGGCCCTGTCGCCGATGCCCTGCGCGACCGCGTATCCGGCGCCGACGGAGTCCTGCGCGGTGTCCAGCGTGCTCGCCGGGAGCCGGCTGCCCGCGGTGGCGTCGGCCAGGTGCGAGGAGTAGGAGTTGGCGAGCACCGAACCGAGGAGGGCGATGCCGAGCGAGCCGCCGAGTTCGAGGGACGTGTCGTTGACGGCGCCGCCGACGCCCAGCTCGGACTCCGGGAACGCCCCCATGATCGCGTCGGTGCAGGGGGAGAGCGCGAGGCCGATCGCGAGGCCCAGGATCACCAGGGGCAGCACGAAGTCGCCGTAGGCGGATCCGGCGTCGACGCGGGTGAGCAGCGCGAGCGCCGCCGTGCCGCCGACCATGCCCGCGGTGACGGTGATCCTCATGCCGACGCGCGGGGTGAGGAACCCGGTCAGCGCCGAGCCCACGAACACGGCACCGGCGAGCGGCAGCATGCGTACGCCGGTCTGCAGGGCGTCGTAGCCGAGGACGAACTGCAGGTGCTGGGTGAGGTAGTAGAAGGCGCCGAAGACCGCCAGGAAGAACAGCGCGACGGCGAGGTTGGAGCCGGCGAAGCGGCGATGGGCGAAGCGGCGCACGTCCAGGACCGGGCGCGGGTGGCGCAGCTCCCAGGCGACGAAGAGCACGAGTCCGACGCCCGCGACCACGGCGGCCGTGACGGCCTTGGCGCCCCAGCCGAAGTGCGGTCCCTGGATGATCATGTAGACGAGCGAGCCGATCCAGACCACCGACAGCAGTCCGCCCACGACGTCGATCCGGTCGTGGTGGGCGGCCTTGGACGGCGGGACCAGGACGAAGGCCGCGACCAGCGCGACGGCGGCGATCGGCACGTTGATCAGGAAGGTCGAGGACCAGCCGTGGTCCTTGAGCAGCGCTCCGGCGACGACCGGTCCGGCCGCGATGGCGAGCCCCGCGGTGGCGGTCCACAGGGTGATCGCCTTGGCGCGTTCGGCGCGCGGGAAGGTGGCGGCGAGCAGGGAGAGCGTGGCGGGCATGATCAGCGCGGCACCGACGCCCATCACGGCGCGCGCCGCGATCACGGTGGCGGCACTGTCGGCGAGGTAGCCGAAGACGGCGCCGCCGCCGAAGACGACGAGCCCGAGGGCCAGTGCCCCGCGTCGGCTGTACTTGTCTCCGATCGCGCCGAGCAGCAGCATCAGCGCCGCGTAGGGGACGGTGTAGCCGTCGATGACCCACTGCAGGTCGGCGCTGGACAGACCGAGGTCGCGGGTCATGTCGGGGGCGGCGACGGTGAGGGCGGTGTTCGCCATCACGATGATCAGCAGGCTCAGGCAGAGCACGAGCAGCGCCCACCACCGCCGGCGGTAGGGCCGGTCCGTCCTCTCGACCGGTTCGTTCATGACGAGACGCATGAGTGCGGGCCTTCCTCTCCTCCATTGCCCATGACGCGCAGAGCGACTTGCACATCACCGTGCAACTGCACAACACTGTGCAAGGTACGGTATTGCACAACGATGTGCAAATGGAGGAGGTGGAGGCCCTGTGGAGCCGTACGGTCGCCCCGCGGGGCCGTGCACAATGGCAGCCATGACCACGGGTAACGCCAGCCGGGCCGATGTAAACCGCCGCCGCATCCTGGATGTCGCACTGGCCGAGTTGCTGCGCGACCCGGATGCGTCCATGGACCAGATCGCCCGGGCCGCGGGGGTCGTACGGCGCACGGTGTACGGGCACTTCCCGAGCCGTGAGGCGCTGATCGGCACCCTCGTCGACGGCGCGGTGGAGGCGGTGGCGGCGGCGCACGCGGCGGGCCGCGAGGGCGTCACGGACCCGGCGGAGGCGGTGGCCCGCTCGACGCTGGCCGTCTGGGAGGTCGCCGACCGCTACCGGATCCTGGTCGCGCTGGCCCAGCGCAGCGTCACCGTGCAGGGCATCCGCGACCGGCTGGCACCGGTCCGCGAGGCCTGTACGGAGATCCTGGCACGCGGTCTTGAGCAGGGCGTTTTCGCATCGCCGCTGCCGCCGCAGGCGCTGGCGTATGTGCACGAGCAGATGCTGATCGCACTGATGGAGGCGGTGAACGACGGCCTGCTGGCAGCGCGGGAAGCGGGCCGCTCGGCCGCGGTCACACTACTGGCCGCGGCGGGGGTGCCCGCCGCGCGGGCCGGCGAGCTGGTGGCGAAGCTGAGCGGCTGAAGACCGCCCCGGGAACAGAAAAAGGCCGAGCGGCCGAGCCCACGGGGGGAGGCTCGACCGCTCGGGGTGAGTGGCGCCAGGTAAGGGGCGCGGGACGCGACATCACGCCGCTCCACGGCGAGGGGGCGACCAGCCAGGGGCGGCCCGCAGGTGCCGGGCCGCTCCACCAGCGGGGCGCTCAGGCCTTGGCCAGCTCCTTGTCGCCGCCCTGACCTGCCACCTCGGCGTCGTCGGCCTCCTCGGCCGGGACCGCCGAGCGGCCCTCGTCCAGCAGCGTGGTCTCGTCGAAGGGCAGCTGTCCGGCGAGCACCTGGCGGACCCGCTCCTTGTCGATCTCCTTCGTCCAGGTGCCGATCAGGACGGTGGCCACGGCGTTGCCCGCGAAGTTCGTCAGGGCGCGGGCCTCGCTCATGAAGCGGTCGATGCCGACGATCAGGCCGACGCCGTCGACCAGCGCGGGCTTGTGCGACTGCAGGCCGCCGGCCAGCGTGGCGAGGCCGGCGCCGCTGACACCCGCCGCGCCCTTGGAGGCGACGAGCAGGAAGAGCAGCAGCGGGATCTGCTCGCCGACGGACATCGGCGTGCCCAGCGCGTCGGCGATGTAGAGCGACGCCATGGTCATGTAGATCATGGTGCCGTCGAGGTTGAAGGAGTAGCCGGTCGGGACGGTGATGCCGACCACGGGCTTGCTGACGCCGAGGTGCTCCATCTTCGCGATGAGGCGCGGAAGGGCGGACTCGGAGGAGGACGTGGACAGGATCAGCAGGAACTCACGGGCCAGGTACTTCAGCAGCGAGAAGATGTTCAGGCCCGAGACGATGCGCAGCACCGCTCCGAGCACGACGAAGACGAACAGGACGCAGGTGACGTAGAAGCCGAGCATCAGAACGGCGAGGCTCTTGAGCGCGGCCAGGCCGGACGAGCCCACGACGGCGGCGATGGCACCGAAGGCGCCGATCGGCGCGGCCCACATCACCATGGCGAGGATGCGGAAGACGAGCCGCTGGACGTGCTCGATGCCGCGCAGCACCGGCGTGCCGACCGGGCCCATCGCCTGCAGCGCGAACCCGGCGAGGAGCGCCACGAGCAGGGTCTGCAGGACCTGGCCCTCGGTGAAGGCGGAGACGAACGTCGTCGGGATGATCGAGAGCGCGAAGTCGACCGGCGGCAGCGCGTCGGACGACACCTGCGCGTGGCCCGCCTGCTTGATCGCGTTCGTCAGGTGCAGGCCCTCACCCGGGTGCAGGACGTTCCCCACCACCAGGCCGATGGTGAGTGCCACCAGGGACATCACCAGGAAGTAGCCGAGGGCTATGCCGCCGACGGCACCGACCTTGGCGGCCTTGCGTACCGAACCGATGCCCAGCACGATCGTGCAGAAGATGATCGGCGAGATCATCATCTTGATCAGGTTCACGAAGCCCGTGCCGAGGGGCTTGAGCTGGACGGCGGCATCGGGGGCGGCCAGGCCCACGGCGATGCCGAGCGCCACCGCGACGATCACGGCGATGTACAGGTAGTGGGTGCGGTCCCGCTTGGCTGCGGGCGCGGCAGGTGCCGTTGGGGCTGTGCTGGCCACGGCTGCCCTCCTCGACGACGTCGTCGGTTGATCCGGCGTGCGGCTCACGTCCGGGGGATGGCGGGAGGCGTACTCCCGGGGTCCGGGAGGCGTACTCCCGGGATTCCGGGAGGCGTACTCCCAGGATTCCGGGAGGTGTACTCCCGTGATCCTGGGCGTGTACTCCCGGGGTCCGGGAGGCGGCGCACGCTCCCGGGGGGATGCCGTGACTATCTCCCGCCCCTGTGAGGGCGGTCACCCTTCCGTTCATTTAGTTCTCGCTTATACGGAGAGCGGGAACGGCGAGGCAGACTGAACCCATGCGCGTACCCCCCATACCGAGACCCCGCAGCCTCGCAGGTCAGCTGTTCGCCATGCAGGCCGTGCTGATCGCGGTGCTCGTGGCCGGGTACGCGCTGTTCACCTACGTCAGCGACCACAGCCAGGCCCGCCAGGCGGCCGACCGGCAGGCGACGGCGGTGGCCCGCTCGGTCGCGGACTCCCCGTCGGTCCGGGCGGCGATCCGCACCGCCGACCCGACGAAGTCGCTCCAGCCCTACGCGCTCCAGGTGCAGCGGCACACGGGCGTGGACTTCGTCACGATCATGAATCCCCAGGGCATCCGCTGGACCCACCCCAACCCCCAGCGCATCGGCGAACACTTCCGCGGCCACATCGAGCGCGCGCTGAAGGGCGAGACCTTCACCGAGAGGTACACCGGCACCCTCGGCCCGTCCGAGCGCGCGGTCACCCCCATCTGGGACGGCGGCCGCATCGTCGGCCTGGTGAGCGCGGGCATCAAGATCGAGACGGTCACGGCCCGGGTCCAGGACCAGGTCACCGCCATGGCCGGCGTCGCTGTCGGCGCGCTGCTCCTGGGCGGCATCGGCACCTACGTGATCAACGCCCGGCTGCGCCGCTCCACCCACGGCATGAACGCCACCGAGCTGAGCCGTATGCACGACTACCACCAGGCCGTCCTGCACGCCGTGCGCGAGGGCCTGCTCATGCTGGACGGCCAGTTCCGGGTGGCGCTGATCAACGACGGCGGCCGGGAGCTGCTCGGGGTGAGCGGCGAGGTGGTGGGCCGCTCGGTGGCGGACCTCGGACTGCCGGCGCCGTTGACGGGCGCGCTGCTGTCCTCCGAGCCCCGGGTCGACGAGGTGCACCTGACGGCGGCCCGGGTCCTGGTGGTGAACACCTCCCCGGTCTCCGGCGGCGAACGCCGGGGCACCGTCGTCACCCTGCGCGACGTGACCGAGCTGCAGGCGCTGACGGGCGAGCTGAACTCGGAGCGCGGCTTCACCCAGGCGCTGCGCTCGCAGGCGCACGAGGCGGCGAACCGGCTGCACACGGTGGTGTCGCTGATCGAGCTGGGCCGCGCGGAGGAGGCGGCCGACTTCGCCACGGCCGAGCTGGAACTGGCGCAGGCCCTCACCGACCAGGTGGTCGCCGCGGTCAACGAGCCCGTGCTGGCGGCACTGCTGCTGGGCAAGGCGGCACAGGCGAACGAGCGGGGCGTGGAGCTGGTGGTGTCCGACGACAGCAGCATCGACGACGGTCTGCTGCCGCCCTCCCTGCCTGCCCGGGACCTGGTGACCATCCTCGGCAACCTGATCGACAACGCGGTGGACGCGGCCCAGGGCTCGGTGGGCGCCCGGGTGACGGTGACCGCGTACACGGACGGCCCGGACCTGGTCCTGAGGGTGTCGGACACCGGGGACGGCGTGGACCCCGCGCACGCGGAGGCGGTGTTCGAACGCGGTTGGTCGACGAAGCCCGCCACCGCCCCGGGCGGCCGCGGCCTGGGCCTCGCCCTGGTCCGCCAGACGGTACGCCGCCACGACGGCACCCTCACGGTGTCGGAGGCGCCCGGAGGCGGGGCGGAGTTCGAAGCCCGGGTGCCGTTGCCTACCGTGGGGGCGGCCATCGCGGCTCAGCGGACGTCACCGGGCGCCGAGGCCGCCCTCCCCGGAGGAGACGCATGAGACGCACCCGCACCGCGCCCGCGTCCGGAGGTGACGCATGAGACGCACCCGCACCGCGCCCGCGTCCGGAGGTGACGCATGACCGAGCCCATCCGCGTCCTGGTCGTGGAGGACGACCCGGTCGCCGCCGATGCACACGTGATGTACGTGGGCCGGGTGCCGGGCTTCACGGCGGTCGGCAAGGCGGCCACGGGCGCCGAGGCGCGCCGCGCCCTGGAGCGCACGCAGGTGGACCTCCTCCTGCTGGACCTGCACCTGCCCGACGTGCACGGCCTGCAGCTGGCGCGCTCCCTGCGGGCGGCCGGGTACCACGCGGACGTGATCGCGGTGACCTCGGCGCGGGATCTCGCGGTGGTGCGGGAGGGCGTCTCCCTGGGGGTCGTGCAGTACGTACTGAAGCCCTTCACCTTCGCGACACTGCGGGACCGGCTGGTGCGGTATGCGGAGTTCCGGGAGGCGGTGGGCGAGGCGAGCGGCCAGGACGAGGTGGACCGCGCCCTGGCCACCCTGCGGGCGCCGGGCCCGGCGGCGCTGCCCAAGGGGCTCAGCGCGCCGACACTGGAGCGGGTGACGGGGGCGCTGCGGGACGCGGAGGAGGGGCTCACGGCGGCGGGGGTCGCCGAAGCCGTGGGGATCTCGCGGATCACGGCCAGGCGGTATCTGGAGCACCTGGTGGA
>NZ_PQSR01000148.1 GCF_002920635.1 Streptomyces sp. Ru72
CAGGGGGGCGGCGGTGTTGCCCGCCTTGTTGGAGGCGATGATCTCCTCCGGTTTGATGAGCGCCGCGGCGCCGAAGCCGAGGGCGAGCGTCATCAGGTAGAAGGCGCCGATGAGGCCGATCGCCCAGTTCACGGACTTCCGGGCGGCCTTGGCGGTGGGCACGGTGTAGAAGCGGATCAGGATGTGCGGCAGGCCGGCGGTGCCGAGGACCAGGGCGATGCCGAGGGAGATGAAGTCCAGCTTGGTGGTGCCGGTGGCGCCGTACTTCAGGCCGGGTTCCAGGAAGGCCGAGCCCTTGCCGCTGTTGTCGGCGGCCTTGCCGAGCAGGTCGGAGATGTTGAAGTGGAACTTCAGCAGCACCAGGAAGGTCAGCAGGAGGGCACCCGCGATCAGCAGCACGGCCTTGACCATCTGCACCCAGGTGGTGCCCTTCATGCCGCCGATCGTGACGTACACGATCATCAGCACGCCGACCAGGGCGACGATGCCGATCTTGCCGCCGTCGCTGGTGATGCCGAGCAGCAGTGAGACGAGGACGCCCGCGCCCGCCATCTGTGCCAGCAGGTAGAAGATCGACACGACGATCGTGGAGGTGCCGGCGGCGGTGCGCACCGGGCGCTGTCGCATGCGGTAGGCCAGCACGTCGCCCATGGTGTAGCGGCCGGAGTTGCGCAGCGGCTCGGCGACCAGGAGCAGGGCGACGAGCCAGGCGACCAGGAACCCGATGGAGTACAGGAAGCCGTCGTAGCCGAAGAGGGCGATGGCGCCCGCGATACCGAGGAAGGACGCCGCGGACATGTAGTCGCCGGACACGGCGAGGCCGTTCTGGAAGGCGGTGAACTGCCGTCCGCCCGCGTAGAAGTCGGCGGCGTCCTTGGTCTGACGGCCCGCCCAGACGGTGATGACGAGGGTGGCGGCGACGAACACCGCGAAGAGGGTGATGATCAGCGGCCGGTGCTTGCTCGCCTCACCGGCGGCCAGGACGAGTGCGGGGCTCATGCGCGGCCCTCCATCCGGGACTTGATGGCCTCGGCCTTGGGGTCGAGCTTGGCGGCGGCGTGCCGCGCGTACCACCAGGCGATCAGGAACGTGGTGAGGAACTGGGCGAGGCCGAGCACCAGGGCGACGTTGACGTTGCCGAAGAGCTTGGTGCCCATGAAATCGCCGGCGTAGTTCGACAGCAGGACGTAGGCCAGGTACCAGGCGATGAACGCCACGGTCAGCGGGAAGGCGAACGAGCGGTGGGAGCGGCGCAGTTCGGCGAACTCGGCGCTCCGCTGCACCGCGCCGAACTCCTCGGCGGACGGCAGGACGTGTTCGGTCCTGGAGGGGGGAGGTGCGTCGGTGGCCACGGTGTCTCCTCGCGTTGCTGTTGGGGTGACGGCAATCACGTAACCGGTTGCGACCGTAGCGCTCCGGTAGGTGATCCGACAGGGGCCCTCGGCCGTGTGCGGGCTCCTTGTCCTGGCTCACGGCGCCGCGCGGGGGCCGGTTCAACTCGCTTTTTTTCTTTCGCTTGAACTTGTTGCTGGCCGGCCGGGGCGGCGGATAGCTTCACCCTGCACCACTCGTCATGTACCTGCCGGTCACGTCACCCGTGTCCGGCACGTTCACGTTTCCCGGATGATGTGGAGACCCCATGGCTCATCGCCGTTCCAGACGCCGCCTCGCCCTGGCCGTACCCGTCGTGCTGTCGCTCACCGCCTCGCTGGGCTTCCTGCCGGGTGCCGCGTCGGCCGCCCCGCGCACCGCCACCACCGCCCGGACCGCCGAGGGGCAGGAACTCGCCTACGTCGTCAACACCCGGACGGACCGTCACACGCTGTCGACGGTGCGGCAGGCGATAGCCGCGGCGGGCGGCAGCATCGTGGCGACGTACGACAGGATCGGCGTGATCGTCGCGCACTCCGCCAACCCGGACTTCGCCCGCACTCTCCGCGCCGTCCGCGGAGTGCAGTCCGCGGGCGCGACCCGGACCGCCCCGCTGACGGCCGCCGGCACGACGGACGAGGGCGCCGCGCAGTACCTGACGAAGGCGGAGGCGGCGAGGACAACGAAGTCCTCGGCGACCACGGACGGCAGCGAGCCCCTCGAGGCCGACCAGTGGGACCTGCGCGCGATAGGCGCCGACAAGGCCGCGAAGATCAACCCGGGCAGCCGCAACGTCACGGTCGCCGTCATCGACACCGGTGTCGACGACACGCACCCGGACCTCGCACCGAACTTCTCCGCGTCGCAGTCCGCGAACTGCGTAGGCGGCAAGGCGGACACCACGTACGGCGCCTGGCGGCCGGCGAAGCCCGAGCACTACCACGGCACCCATGTCGCCGGCGAGATCGCGGCGGCCCGCAACGGCATCGGCGTCGCCGGTGTCGCCCCGAACGTCAAGGTCTCCGCCATCAAGGTGGCCGACCCGGTCAACGAGCTCTTCTACCCCGAGAGCGTCGTCTGCGCGTTCGTGTTCGCCGCCGACCACGGCGTCGAGGTCACGAACAACAGCTACTACGTGGACCCGTGGCTGTACAACTGCATGGACGACCCGGACCAGCGGGCCATCGTGGACGCGGTCGACCGGGCCCAGCTGTACGCCCAGCGCAAGGGCACCCTCAACGTCGCGTCGGCGGGCAATTCCAACGACGACCTGGACTCCCACGCCCTGGTCGACGACTCCAGCCCCGACGACTCGACCGCGGTGACCCGCACGGTCGACCCGCACGAGTGCTTCGACGTGCCGACCCAGCTGCCGGGCGTCGTCACGGTGAGCGCGACGGGTGTCACCGAAGCCAAGTCCTACTACTCCAGCTACGGAGACGGCGTGATCGACGTCGCCGGCCCGGGCGGGGACAAGTACCAGATCCCGGACACGCCCTCGAAGAACGGGCGCATCCTCTCCACGATGCCGAACGGCCAGTACGGCTTCCTGCAGGGCACGTCGATGGCGTCGCCGCACGTCGCGGGCGTGGCCGCGCTGCTGAAGTCCGCGCACCCGTGGGCGACCCCGGCCCAGCTCCAGGCGCTCCTCAAGGCGCAGGCGGACAACCCGGGCTGCCCGACCGCCCCCTACGACGGCGACGGCGACGGGGTCGTGGACGCGACCTGCGTGGGCGGCAAGCGCGTGAACGGGTTCTACGGCTTCGGCATCGTCAACGCCCTGCGCGCCGTGAAGTAGTCGCGCAGTCGGACCGCTGCGAAGCCACGCGGAAGGGTGTGCCTTCGATCGGCAGGTGCCCCGCGGCCTCGGGCGTCGCCGACTGGGGATCGAGCCGATGCGTGAGCGGGGTGGTCACCTGCGAGTTCCCGAGGACGGGCGAAGCCCGGCGACGAGCCGGGCTTACGGGTGGAAACCTGCGAGGACTATGCGCTTGCCGGATCCATGAGCGGTCCAGGCCGGGGTGGAGCGTGGAGGCGTCCCACCCCGGCCGGGTCTCATCGGATGGACTTCGCGGGCCTGGTGGCGGCGTTGAGCAGGTACTCCAGGGGGCCGCGGCGGAAGAAGCGGGACCAGATCGCGGCGAACACGATCGCCCCGAGGACGAACATGAGCAGGGGCACCCAGGACTGCTGGGTGCCGGTCCCGGCGGCCACGGACAGCACGGACTGTGCCACGAAGTGGCCGACGTAGGCGGTCAGGAACGTGGTGCCCACGGCGATGACCGGCTTCGCCAGGCGACGCAGTCGCGGCAGGCGGTCCATCGCCGCCGTTGCGCCCACGATCAGAGCATCGCGACTCCGACGTCACACGAAGCTTCGTGAGGATCGCGCTGACGTGGTCCTTGACCGTGCCGGCACCCAGGTGGATGCGCGCCCCGATGTCGGCGTTCGACAGCCCCTCCGCCACCAGGACGAGGACGTCACGCTCGCGGGCGGTGAGCAGCCGGACCCGTGCCGCATCCCGTGCGGCCCATGCCGATGTGACCCTAAAGCCACGCGGATCGCCGGCGGCCCGGCGAGCGGCAGCTCCAGCCACACGGCGGGGTAGCACCCACCAGTCGGCAGGGACAGCGGCTTCTGCCGGATAGTCCGTGATCGGCCCGGTCTCGAGCCTGCGACACACGGCGATCTCCTCGGACGAGCAGAAGATCGCGATCACACACCGTCTCGGGGCCGACCACCGACCGGAGGGGCCACGTACCGGTCGCCGTCACAAGAGGGCCGGGCCTGCGCACGGCCCCTTCGCCGTGCTGATCCTGTCCACAGGGCATAGTTCCCGCCATGACGGACACAGAAGTGGCGTGGGGGGCACTGGGCGGCGACCCCGCACTGCTGCAGAGGATCACGACGGTCGTACGGGAGGGGATCCTGCCCTCGCGTCTGCCCGTACGGGAGGTGGCGCGGGCCTGTGTGGGCGCGTGCGCGCTGGCCGCCGCCGAGTGGGCGGCCCGGCGGGCCGGGCTGCCGCAGGTGCCATGGGTGCGGATCGACGACGGAGCCGTGGCGACCGCCTTCCACAGCGAGCGGCACCTGCTGGTCGACGGCCGGGAACCGGTCAACTTCGCGCCGCTGTCCCGGTTCTGGCGCACAGCGGACGGCTGGGTGCGCACGCACGCGAACTACCCGCACCACCGGCGGCGCCTGCTCTCCGCTCTGGGCCTGTCGGCGGACGCGTCCGTGGAGACCGTGGCCGCCGCACTCGCCGAGCGGCCGGCCGTAGAGGTGGAGGAGAGTGTGTACGCGGCTGGGGGGCTCGCGATCGCGCTGCGCACGCCCGGGGAGTGGGCGGCGCACGAACAGGGTCGCGCCGTCGCCGCGCATCCGCTGGTGGGCCGTGAGCTGCTGGACAAGGCGCCCGTACGCCCCCTCGTGCGGCTCGACGGTGACCCGCTGCTGCCCCTGGCGGGCGTCCGCGTCCTGGACCTCACCCGGGTCATCTCGGGCCCCGTCGCCACCCGCACGCTCGCGCTGCTCGGCGCGGACGTGCTGCGCATCGACAGCCCGCACCTGCCCGAACTCCCCGACCAGCACGCCGACATGGACATCGGGAAGCGGTCCGCCACCCTGGACCTGACGGCGTCCGTGGACCGGCGGGCCTTCGAGGATCTGCTGGCGGGGGCGGACGTGGTCGTCACGGGTTACCGCCCCGGCGCGCTCGATCGGTTCGGGCTCTCCGCCGAGCAACTGGCCGAGCGACGGCCCGGCCTGGTCGTGGCGCAGTTGTCGGCGTGGGGCGCGTACGGGCCGTGGGGCGGACGGCGGGGCTTCGACAGCCTGGTGCAGGTCGGCACGGGCATCGCGGTGACCGAGGGCTCGGGCGAGCGGCCGGGCGCGCTGCCCGCGCAGGCCCTCGACCACGGCACGGGGTACCTGCTGGCCGGCGCGGTGCTGAGGTCCCTCACCGAGCAGACCGAGCAGGGCGGTACGCGGGTCGTACGGCTGGCGCTGGCGCGGACGGCGGCCTGGCTGACGGACGGGACCGTCCGGAACGCCGGGGGCGCCGGGCAGGTGTACGACGGCCCCGAGCCCTGGCTCGCCGAGGCCGACAGCCCGCTGGGCCGGCTGCGGTACGCCCTGTCGCCGGTCCGCTTCGCGGGCGGGCCGGTCGACTGGGCGCGTCCGGCGGGGCGGTGGGGGCAGGACCCGGCGCGGTGGCAGCCGGGCCGGCGCGGGAGCTGAGTCACCGGTCGCGAACATCGCATCTGTGTCCGGAATGCGTTCTCTCAGTTGATTGACTTCGGTTGCCCGGTTCTGTGGCGACTGGCGAAGATCCTGACGTGAGCTCGACACGTCCCGCTGCCCAGCCCGACGGCTCGGACTCCGGCCCCGACCCGGCGCCCGTGCCCGCCGCGGTCGCCGTGTCCATCCCGCGCCCCTCGGCCCGCCGGGCCGTCGCCGCGCTCGTCCTCGTGACGGCCGCCGCCCTGATGCCGCTGCTCGGCGCCTCGGCCGCGCTGCACGGCACGGGTGAGGCGGCCGCGCCGGGGGCCGGTGGCATCGGCCTGCTGCGTGCGGTGCTGTTCGCGGCGCTGTGCGTTCCCGTGGGCGAACTGCTGGTCGCCCACCTGGCGCGTCGGACGCCGGGCGCGCCCGTGGCGCAGGGGCCTCGCAGCTGGGCACCCTGGGCGGCCGGTGCGGGTTTCGTCGCGGCGCTGGGGCTCGCCTCGGTGGTGGCCACCGGCAACCTGATCCCGAGGCGGCTCGCGCAGATCGACGTCGGCGGGCTGTACCGGACCCGGGACGGCTCGCTGGCCCTTCTGGAGGTCGACGCGTTCCTCGTGGCCGGGCTGTGCGCGCTGTCGCGCCGGCCGGTGCTCCAGGTGTGGCCGCTGAGCGCGGTGGTCGTGGCCGAGGCGCTGCGCGCCCACCCCGCCACCGAGCACTCCCCGCTGGTCGGGTCCGGCCTGACGCTTGTGCACCTCGGCTGTGCCGCACTGTGGTCGGGCGGTCTGCTGCACGTCCTGCGGCTGATGGCGCACTGCCGCACGGCTCCCGGAGCGGGCGCCGTCCTGCTGGGCGGCTACGCGCGCGTGGCGGCCGTTCTGCTCGCCGCGATCACCGCGACGGGAGTGTGGAGTTCGCTGCGCCGCATGCCGCCGGACACCGTCCTCGACCAGTTGACGACCACGGCGTACGGCCGCACGCTTCTCGCGAAGCTGCTGCTGGTGGCCGTCGTCGCCGTGCTCGCCCTGGTCGCCCGGCTGCGGCTGCGGCGCGCCGCCGACCCGCTCGGCGCCTGTGTGCCCGCGCGGGCGGAGGTGGTGGTGCTGACCCTGGTGGTCGCGGTCTCGGGCCTGTTGACGGCGCTGCCGCTGCCGATCCGCTGGTCATGACCGGACCGGCTGCGCGCGAGCCTCTTCCAAAGTCAGCAGCAGGAGCACCGGACGGCACGGTGGCCGATGGCCGGTTCACACACCCGCCGCCCCCAGCAACGTCCCTGCGGCGTAGGTGATGCCCATCGCCAACGCACCGCCCAGTACGTTGCGGGCCACGGCCCGTCCCTGCTTCGCCGCGCCCAGGCGGGCGCTCGTCCAGCCGGTGATGACGAGCGCGGCCAGGACGGACGCGACCGTCACGGGCAGGCGCACCCCGGCCGGTGGCAGCACGATCGCCAGCAGCGGGAGCAGCGCCCCCACCGTGAACGCCAGGAAGCTCGCCCAGGCCGCGTGCCAGGGGTTCGTCAGCTCGTCGGGGTCGATGCCGAGTTCCACGCGCGCGTGGGCGCGCAGGGCGTCGCGTGCCGTCAACTGCACCGCGGCCTCGCGGGCCACGACCGGCGACAGGCCGCGCTGCTCCAGCATCTCGGCCAGTTCCTCGAGCTCGGCCTCCGGTTGCTCCCTCAGTTCCCGCCTCTCCAGGGCCAGCGCCGCCTGCTCCGAGTCCCGTTGGGTCGACACGGACACGTACTCGCCCGCCGCCATCGACATGGAGCCGGCCAGCAGCCCGGCGAGGCCGGCCGTCAGCAGCGTGCCGCGGTCCGTCGTCGCCCCGGCGACGCCGACCACCAGGCCCGCGGTGGACACGATGCCGTCGTTGGCGCCGAGCACCGCCGCCCGCAGCCAGTTCAGCCGCGCGCCGAGGGCGCCGCCGTGTGCCTCGTCGTGCGTGGGTTCCCTCACACGGGGAGGATGGCACCTCCTGAGGCGGACGGCACCCCGGGGCGCGCTCGTCACCAGCCCGCCTGACGACGTCTCAGCTACGGTGTCGTCAACTGGCACGGGGTGACTTCGGGGTTGTGCGCCCGGCGCAGGAGGACCGCGGGTCCCGGGTGGGGGCGTGGGGCTGTCGGTCGTGGCCCGTATCCTCAGTGACCATGCTCGAAGACCGTACGACCGCAGCGTCCCCGACCGCCTGGCCGGCCTCGTATCCGGAGGGGTACGCGGTCGTCGACGTGGAGACCACCGGGCTGGCCCGGGACGACCGGATCATCTCGGCCGCCGTCTACCGGCTGGACGCGCGCGGTGAGGTCGAGGACCACTGGTACACGCTGGTCAACCCGGAGCGCGACCCGGGCCCGGTGTGGATCCACGGTCTGACGAGCGAGGCCCTCGAAGGTGCGCCCCTGTTCCAGGACATCGCCGAGGAGTTCGCGGCGCGGCTCGACGGCCGCGTGCTGGTCGCGCACAACGCTGTCTTCGACTGGCAGATGATCGCCCGGGAGTACGCGCGCGCGGAGCGCGAGGCACCGGTCCGTCAGCGGCTGTGCACCATCGCGCTGTCGAAGGAGCTGCGCCTGCCGCTGGCCAACCACAAACTGGAGACGCTCGCCGCGCACTTCGGGGTGGTCCAGCAGCGGGCGCACCACGCGCTGGACGACGCGCGGGTGCTGGCCGAGGCGTTCCGGCCGAGTCTGCACGCCGCCGCCCGGGACGGCGTACGCCTGCCGCTGCTGGAGTGCCGCCCGCTGACGGAGTGGTCCGTCACCCCCGCGGTGCCCCGCCAGTCCTCCGGGGGCTACCGCCCGAGCAGTTGGCGCCCCTCCCGCAGGCGCCCCGTGTGCCCCTACCCCAACCCGGGGCGGTACGAGGAGGGCAAGCGGCTCAAGCAGGGCATGCGGGTGGCGTTCTCCGGGGACACCTCGGTCGACCGGGAGCTGCTGGAGGACCGTGCCGTCGAGGCGGGGCTGCACGTGGCGACGAGCCTGTCCCGGCTCACCAGCCTGCTCGTCACCAATGACCCGGACTCGGGCACGTCCAAGACGGTGAAGGCGCGGCAGTACGGGACACCGGTGATCGACGAGGCCGCGTTCGGGCAACTGCTGCGGGACGTGGAGCCCGCGTCGCCGGAGTGACCCCTGCCGTCGGCGCAATGACCCGTACGGACGGGTGATTGCCGCGCGACTCGCCCGGCGCCCGCTCGCCCGCGCCGCGGCGACGGCTCACGCTGTGGCGCATGGCACGTTGCGAGGTCTGCGGAAACGACTACGGCATGACGTTCGAGGTGCACGCGCAGGGCGCGGTGCACGTCTTCGACTGTTTCGCCTGCGCCATCCACCGTATGGCGCCCATCTGCGAACACTGTCGCGTCCAGATCATCGGCCAGGGCGTCGACGTCGACGGCCACTGGTACTGCGGCGCGCACTGCGCCCGCGCGGAGGGGCAGGTGGGGATCGTCGACCGGGTCTGAGGCACCCCCGTGCGGGCGCGGCCCGGTCCGAGATGTACCGTCGTGGGGTGTACCGCTTCCTGTTGTCCCGGCAGTGGGTGATCCTCACCCTCGTGGCTCTCCTGCTCATCCCGACGATGATCAGGCTGGGTTTCTGGCAGCTGCACCGTCACGACCACAGGCAGGCGCTGAACAAGCTGATCAACGCATCGCTGGCGGCGCCACCGGTGCCCGCCGAGTCGCTCACCTCCGTGGGCGGGACCGTCCGGCACGAGGACCTGTACCGCCGGGTGACCGCGAAGGGCCACTTCGACACGGCGCACGAACTGGTGGTGCGCCGTCGTACGAACTCGGACAACGAAGTGGGCTACCACGTCCTGACGCCCTTCGTGCTGAACGACGGCAGGACGCTCCTCGTCAACCGGGGCTGGATCGACTCCCCCGCCTCGCAGACCGCCTTCCCGAACATCCCGGCACCCGCCCAGGGCGAGATCACGGTCACCGGTCGGCTGATGCAGGACGAGACGACGGCCGCGAGCGGCATCAAGAACCTCAAGGGGTTGCCCGACCGCCAGATCATGCTGATCAACAGCAAGCAGGTCGGCGCTCTGCTGCGCGACGCGGGCGACACGTCCGCCAAGGAGATGCTCGGCGGCTACGTGGAACTGGTCTCCCCCGCCCCGAAGGGCGGAAGCCCCGAGCTGATCCCGTCGCCCAAGGAGGACAGCAGCTGGATCGGCCTCGGCGACATCAACCTGCCGTACGCGGTCCAGTGGTGGCTGTTCGCGGCGGGCGTCCCCCTCGGCTGGGTCATCCTGGTCCGCCGCGAGGCCCGGGAGCGGGCGAAGGCGGCGCAGGAGACGAGCGAGGAGCCGGCACCGGCCACGGTGTGATCCCGGCCGCATCCGGTGTTTACCGCGGCCGGAGACGTCACGTCCGGTAGCGGTCGGCCAGACGGTCCCGCCAGTAGAGGAAGGTGCGCTCCGGCTCGGGCAGCAGCTCCCAGGGGTGGCGCGTCATATGACGGCCGAGGCGCCGGAAGACCTCGGCGGCCTCGGCCGTGCGGTGGGTGCGGACCAGGGCGAAGGCGAGGACGTTGAGGTCGGCGACGGCCTCGGCGTGCGGGGGCGCGGCGGTGCGGAACCAGCGGGTCAGCGCCCACTCCACCTCCTCGGCCGCCCGGGGCTCGTTCCAGTGCCGGTCGGCTCCCAGGGCGGCCGACGGTGCCTGTGCCCCGCGGTGAGCGATCAGTTCGACGCGGGCCGCCACCGGGAGCAGGGCGAGAGGTGATCCGTACGGCGCCCGGGCGGCGGCCTGCCCGGCGAAGTCCAGCATGTCGGCGACCGTGCCGTGGCCGCGTGGGGACAGGTACCGCAGCAGCAGGTGGTAGGCGGTGCGGTGCCAGGGCGCACGGGTGACGGCCTCCGTCCACACCGGCACGGCGTCGCGGGCGGGAACGGCGAAGTCGTGCATCAGCTGCAGCAGTGCCAGCCAGGGAGTCGGGTCCTCGGGGCAGGCCGCAGCGGCGCGCAGGCACATCTGCTCGGCCCTGGGAGCGGCGGCCCGCCCCTCGGCCGCGGCCCGGACCGACCGGACGCAGGCCCCCAGGACCAGGGCGTCCCCGTCGTCGGGCCGGTCGGCGGACCACCGTTCGCAGACCGAGGCGGGCAGGTTGCGTGCCAGGACGAAGACCCGGTGCACCCGGCGGTCCCAGTTCCGGCCCGTGGTGCGCAGCAGTTCGGCGACCGGCTCCCACAGGGGTCGGGTACGGTCCGCGCCCAGACCGTGGAGCTGCCCGGCGGGGCGTAGGTCGGTCAGGGTCGCGTGGAGCGCGTGGTCGTCGAGTTCGGGGCGGATCAACAGGGCGTTGCGGCGTCTGAGCATCAGGGTCCCGGTCACAGGTGTTCGGCGGCGGAAGGGGTGTGCGGGGCGGGCGCGCGGGCGTCAGGGCGGGACGGCGCGCCCGCCCCGCGGTCCGTGCCGCCGGTGTCAGCAGCAGCGGCCCTGCGGGTGGGTCTCCCGGTGCAGTGTGCGCAGTACCTCGTACTCCCGGCGGGTGGGCACCGGAGCGAGGGGGTGGTGGCGGCGGTGCCGTTCGCAGTAGCGGTCGTACTCCGCCTCTCCGGTCAGCTCGCGCAGGTACCAGCGCACGGCTCCCGCCCACTGCCGGGCGTTCATGACCGGGCTCCCACCAGTGCGTCGTCGGCCTGCTCGGGCACGTCGAGGCGGGATTCCACGTACGGCGCCTCGGTGGTCGGCTGTGCCCCCGGAGAGCGGACGGCGCGTACGCACACCACGGCCGCGTTGACGATCACGACCGCGACCAGCAGCAGGAAGAATGCGATGAGCACTCCGTCGACCGTGGAGTTCGTGACCACGGCATGCATGTCGTGGGCGTTCTTGGCGGGCGGCAGCACGTGCCCGGCGTCGAGGGCGTCGGCGTACTTCGTCCGCTGGGCGAAGAAGCCGACGCGCGGGTCGCCGGAGAAGATCTTCTGCCAGCTCGCGGTGAAGGTCACGGCGACGACCCAGGCCAGCGGGAGCCCGGTGACCCAGGCCCAGCGCAGCCGCCCGGACTTGATCAGAACCGTGGTGCAGACGGCGAGGGCGATGGCGGCGAGCAGCTGGTTGGCGATGCCGAAGAGCGGGAAGAGCTGGTTGATCCCGCCGAGCGGGTCGGTGGCGCCGGTGTAGAGGAAGTAGCCCCAGGCGGCCACGACGAGACCGCTGCACAGCCAGATGCCCGGCTTCCAGGTGACCCGGCCGACGGGCTTGAACACGTTGCCGAGCATGTCCTGGAGCATGAAGCGCCCCACGCGGGTACCGGCGTCGACCGTCGTCAGGATGAACAACGCCTCGAACATGATCGCGAAGTGGTACCAGAAGGCCTTCATCGCGGTGCCGCCGAGGACTCCGGAGAAGATCTCCGACATGCCGACGGCCAGGGTCGGCGCCCCGCCCGAGCGGGCGATCAGCGTCTGCTCCTCCACGGCCTTGGCGGCCTGGGTCAGCTGGTCGGGACTGATGGTGAAGCCGAGTCCCGCCACGGCGTGGGAGGCCGACTCGGCGGTCGCGCCGAGGAGGCCGGCGGGCGCGTTCATCGCGTAGTACAGGCCCGGCTCCAGCGTCGCGGCGGCGATCAGGGCCATGATCGCGACGAACGACTCCATCAGCATGGCGCCGTAGCCGATCATGCGGACCTGGGACTCCTTCTGGATCAGCTTGGGGGTGGTCCCGGAGGACACCAGCGCGTGGAAACCGGACAGCGCGCCGCAGGCGATGGTGATGAACAGGAACGGGAACAGGGAGCCGGCGAAGACGGGGCCCGCGCCCGAGCTCGCGAACTTGCTCACCGCGTCCGCGTGCAGCACCGGCGCGGCCACCACGACGCCGACCGCGAGCAGCCCGATGGTGCCGATCTTCATGAAGGTGGACAGGTAGTCGCGCGGCGCCAGCAGCATCCACACCGGCAGGACCGAGGCGACGAAACCGTAGCCGATCAGGCAGAAGACCAGGGTCGTCGGGCTCAGGGTGAAGGCGCCGGCTAGTGAGGAGTTCTGGACCCAGCTGCCGCCGGCGATGGCGAGGAGCAGCAGCGCGACGCCGATGAGGCTGGTCTCCACGACCCGGCCGGGGCGGATGCGGTGCAGCCAGAAGCCCATGAACAGGGCGATGGGCACGGTCATGGCGACGGAGAAGGTGCCCCACGGGGAGTGGGCGAGGGCGTTGACCACGACCAGGGCCAGCACACCCAACAGGATGATCATGATGGCGAAGACCGCGATCAGTGCTGCCGCGCCGCCCGCCCGGCCGATCTCGTCGCGGGCCATCTGCCCGAGTGACTTTCCGTCCCGCCGCATCGACAGGAACAGCACGACCATGTCCTGCACCGCCCCGGCGAAGATCACCCCGGCCACGATCCACAGGGTGCCGGGCAGGTATCCCATCTGTGCCGCGAGCACCGGGCCCACCAGCGGCCCGGCGCCGGCGATCGCGGCGAAGTGGTGGCCGAGCAGCACCCGGCGGTCGGTCGGGTGGAAGTCGACGCCGTCCTCCAGCCGTTCCGCGGGGGTGGCCCGGCTGTCGTCCGGCCGCAGCACGCGGCGGGCGATGAAGCGGGAGTAGAAGCGGTAGGCGATGGCGTACGAGCCGAGCGCGGCCACCACCAGCCAGACCGCCGAGATCTTCTCCCCGCGGGCCAGCGCGAGGACGCCCCAGGCGACGGCGCCGAGCAACGAGACGGCGGTCCAGAGGAGAACCGATCTGGGGGAGATACGTGATTTTTCGGGCGCCTGGAGTCCGGATTCGGCCAGGGGTGATGTGGGCATGGCGGCTCCTCACCTCAAGGGTGGTGTGAGAACACGTGAAACTCGTGACAGGACGTGCGCGGTGCGTGCGGCTCTCCCGCTCGCTGTCGGTTCGTGCAAGAGTTGCCCACTCGCCGGAAACGGTTGACAGCGAATGTCCGGAAGATTTCCTCTCGGTTCCCTGTCCTCCGAACCGGCCGCCCGCGCAACTCTCCTGCGAGGGCACAGGCACACCAAGGACGGTGACCCATGGCCGACGGCGCCATGACCGCGACGTTCCTCGCCGTGATCGGCGGAGCGTCCCTGCTCGCCGTCACCGCGCGCCGTCTGCGGCCGAACGACCGGCTGCCCTCCCTGGAGGGCTGGGCCCTGGCCGATAGGAGCCTCGGCCCCGTATGGACCTGGATGCTGCTCGGCGGCACGATCTTCACCGCCTACACCTTCACGGCCGTGCCCGGACTGGCGTACGGCAACGGCGCGCCCGCCTTCTTCGCGGTGCCGTACACGGTGATCGTCTCTCCGCTCGCTTTCGTCCTGCTGAGCCGCCTGTGGACCGTGGCCCGCCGGCACGGCTACGTCACCGCCGCCGACTTCGTGCGCGGCCGGTACGGATCGCCGCCGCTGGCCCTGGTGGTGGCGTTGACCGGGATCCTGGCGACGATGCCGTACCTCGCGCTGCAACTGCTCGGCATACGGGCCGTGCTGACGGCCGGGGGCGTGTATCCGCGGGGCGCCGCGGGCGACCTGGTGATGGTGGCGCTCTTCGCGGGGCTGGCCGTGGCGACCTACCGGCACGGACTGCGGGCGCCCACCGTGATCGCCGCACTGAAGGCGGTGGCCGTGTTCGTCTCGCTCACCGCCGTCACCTGGCTCGTCCTCGTCCGGCTCGGCGGCCCCGGCCCGGTCTTCGACGGCGCGGCCCGGCGCCTCGGCGGCACGGACGCGGCACACTCCGCGCTGCTGCTGACCCCCGCCCAGCAGCCCGCCTACGCCACCCTCGCCCTGGGCTCCGCGCTGGCCCTGCTGATGTACCCGCACGTGCTCACCGCCGGTTTCGCCGCCGACGGCCCGAGCACCCTGCGCAAGACCGCGGTGGCGCTGCCCGCCTGGACGGGGCTGCTCGCCCTCTTCGGCTTCCTCGGCATCGCGGCCCTCGCGGCCGGGGTCCGGGCACCGGCGGGCGGCGCCG